>JASEJD010000002.1:146376-243544 GCA_030016715.1 Methanobacteriaceae archaeon
ATGTGAAAACCACTAATACTAGTGTTAGAGCTTCTAGCACTACCAGTTCAACATCTAATAACTATTCAACAGGATCTGTTTCTAGCGATGGATTAAGTTCCACGGCGAGTTACATAAACAGAAACTATAACCACCGTTATGGTGCTTCAACTAATGCAGCAGGTGTTCGGAGAACTGGTTATGGAGATTGCTGGGGATTAGCAGATTTAGCAGCACAGGAATTGAATAAAAAAGGATACAGAGTACGTGTTGTTCAAGGTGCAAGCCGAGAATCACCCCGACACCGATGGGTACAGTACCAAGCTAATGGTAAGTGGAATACATTTGAATCTACCATGATTACCAAAAAATATGGCTCAAGACACTATTCCTATGCAATAGCTTCTGTAAGATCTGTTGTAATGTACTACTAAAATAAAATTTTAAAAAATAGGGGTTTAAAAACCTCTAATTTTTTAATTTTCCTATATTCTAAAATGGAAATATGAAATAAACCTTTAAAATTTTTAAAAACAGTTATTTTCTAATTAAATCTTTAATTAAACTTCTTCAGTTATCTTAATAAATGATTAGTTTTACTGAATTTAAATAATCAAAAGATAAATCGACATTAAACATGTTTTTTTAATAATACCGGTCATTCATGATTTTATTATTTTATTTTAAATTATCATAAAACGATTTTTAAATCCAACTTTGTGAAGATATTAAAAATCAATCTTATTCAACTATTTGGATTAAAAAAGATTTGTAAACAGACTCCTTATTAAAAATAGAGTCTAATCTGAAGACTTTTCTATGATGATAATAATATTTCATTAATAATTGTTTTATATCAAAAAAAGAGTTTTTAAACAACTTTTTTCATAAAATTAAACCACAATCTTTATATATAGTTTTATTATGATTCATTGATAGTTCAAAAGTAAGTCAAAAGCGTAAATAATAGAAAAATAAATATTCTATTTTTTTACATAAGTTCTTACTCTTGAATATTGGAGGCGGTATAATTAAGCGACACTCGATATTTGCATTGCTATTTGCTTTAGGCATAGCAATGCTTGCTATTCCATCCTCTGTTGGGGTTATGGATAGTGTGAATAATCAAGAAAACGCAAAAATAGAATTAGATAATAAAGAAATACAACAAGTAAGTGCAGCAACTTATAAAAAAGTCTACTATAAAAAATACTATAAAAAATGGTATAAATCTGGAGGGCGCTGGAGATACTACTGGATGTCTTATTGGACCTACAAATATGTGAAAACTTCAAACAGTGTAAGTGCTACCAGAACTTCATCTTCAACTACCTATAAGACTAGTTCTTCTAGTTCAGAATCTGTATCAACTGATGGTTTAAGTTCAACAGCTAGTTATATAAACCAGAATTTTAATCACCGTTCAGGAGCTTCTACCACTGCAGCAGGTGTTCGGAGAACTGGTTATGGAGATTGCTGGGGATTAGCAGATTTAGCAGCACAGGAATTGAATAAAAAAGGATACACAGTACGCGTAGTTCAAGGTGCAAGCAGAGGATCTCCTAGACATAGATGGGTACAGTATAAATCAGGTAGTAGTTGGAAAACCTTTGAATCGACCATGGTTACCAAAAGATATGGTTCCAAACATTATTCCTACGCCATAGCTACAGCAAGAACAATAATTAAATATTATTAAATTGAATTTGGCCATTGTAATCAGATATTACCAAATATAATTTGCTAAATAAAAATCAGTGATTAACTAATTTTTAATTTTTTTTCTTAATTTCTTTAAGACTTTTAAAATGTATTAAAAATTATTTTTAACTATTAAAATGTTATTTTTTAATCCTTTTAAAGGATTATAACACTTTTTTTGAATTAAAATTTGTTTTAATAAAATATATCCCTATAATAATTAATATATACATGAATCTATAATTTTATACAAGGCATTATTAGAATAGTACAATTTAAATTCTTTGATAAAGGTTTAAATTAATAAAATCAGCAATCATATTCTTTTTTTTTGAATTTTAGGTTTATTTTAGAGAAATTTTTAATTAAAGATAGATCATTATCTTGAATCAGATATTAAATGATGATTCTAGTAAATATAAAAGGTTATAATTTTTCAATAGAGAAAATCAGCCATAATCTGCAGATTTTCTCATGATGATGATATAATCTCATTTTTAAATGTTTTATATTCTAAAAAGAGTTTTAAAACAGCCTTTTTTTCAAAATTAAACCACAATATTTATATATAATCAGTTTATGATTAGAGTTATTGTTCGGAAATAGGACTTGAGAGAAATAAATAAACCTGGAGAAAAAATTTATAAAGTAATTTACCAAGGTTTATTATTGGTCCTTGATTTGAATATGGAGGCGGTATAATTAAGCGACACTCGATATTCGCATTACTATTTGCTTTCAGCATGGTAATGCTTTCAGTTCCATCTGCTATTGCAGGTATGGACATACAAAATGTAAATGAAAATAATGTTATTAAAGTAGAACAAAACAATATTCAAAAAGTTGATGCAGCGACTTATAGAAAAGTAGCTACAAAAAAATATTACAAAAAATGGTACAGATCTGGTGGAAAATGGAGATACTTCTGGAAATCATACTGGACATATAAGTATGTAAAAACCAGTTCCAACAGTGTCAGTGCTACTAGCAGTTACAGTACAACTTCAAACACTTACCAGAATGAAGACCAGAATGAAGATGATAAAGAAAAAGATTCTGGCGATTACTCAACAAGCACTAGTGGTTTGAATTCTGTAGCCAAATATATTAACAGAAACTATAATCATCGTCCGGGTGCAGCTCACACTGCAGAGGGCGTACGCAGAACAGGTTATGGAGATTGCTGGGGATTAGCCGACCTGGCAGCTCGTGAATTAAATAAAAAAGGTTACAAAGTACGTGTAGTACAAGGTCCTAGCAGAGATTCATCAAGACATAGATGGGTACAATTTTTGGCTAATGGGAAATGGAATACCTTTGAATCCACAATGGTTACTAAAAGATTTGGTTCCAGACACTATTCATACGCTATAGGAAAACTTAGAACAGTAATCAAGTATTACTAAGAATCGGGTATAATAAGAGATAAATACTCTCTTACATTTTTTTTTATTTGAATACTAAAACTATTTTTTATCTACTATCTAATTGAAAACTAAAATTTGTTCTAATTTTAATAATTTGAATTATGATGTGTTAATACATTATTTATGGTTCTTTTAAACTTTTAATATTCATATAAGCTTGTTTTTAATATTTATTGATTGATTAAAGATGATTTTGGATTTTAATTAACCATACTTATTCTAATTGTTATCATTATAACTATTTTTATAGAATGGGCTTTTCATTGGTTCTTATTCATAAAAATAAGCCATTATAGACATACTATTACTTTTTATAAATATTATTTCTTTAAATAATGTTTTAATTCAATTAAAAGGTTCTAAGAGAGCTTTTTTTGGAAAAATAAATAGAAATATTTATATATTATCCTTTAATAGTTACATATGTTGTTCAAAAGTAGTAAAAAAGCCCAAAATTTGAAAATTTTTCAATAGGTTCAAGGGGTAATTTCTACATTTTTGAACAAGGAGGCGGTAAAATTACGCGAGAAAAAATTTTCGTGGCATTGATATTATTCAGCATTTTAGTTACATGTTCTATAGCTGATGTTAATGCTAGCGAAGACTATACTACTTTGGAAAATAGAACAAACCATATCAACGACTTCAAAGATTCAGAAGACAATCTCTCATTTAATACAACTATCTCAGAAGAAGATGAATTAGAAATACTAGAAGATACAAATAATGAAACAACTCTGAACAACAATAACCAACATGATACTTCATATGAATGCGAAGAATGCAATGATAACTGTTCCGATTATTATTTAGCAGCAGCAGGAGATACTTATGATAATGTCCAAGCTATTTGGATTCAAGCTGCTGATGTGGCAAAACTTAATGCAAATGAACTAATCAACATGGGCATAACCGACGTATTTGTTCTATGTAAAAGATTTTCAAGCCCTTATTACAGCGAAGTACTTCCACAAGTACTGGCTAAACTTCAAGGCACAAATATTCGAGTTCATGCATGGGTTGTTTGCTTTAAAGATGCTTCTGGTAAATGGGTTGATCCTCAAAGCAGTGAAGGTACTCCTACTGTAACCCAAGTTTTAGTACCTTACTATGAAACGGTTAGAGTTCCAGTTAGAAAATCATATCAAACTACTGAAAAAGTATGGTACAAATCATGGTATAGAGCCGGACGTTACAAACAATGGTACAAGACAAGATATAAGATATGGTATAGATCACGAGGACGCTGGTTATATCGTTGGGCAAATAGATGGCGTTACCGTTGGGCTTATAGATGGAGATATACATGGAAATATTACAATAGAACCGTGACCAAATACTATACTGCCTATGAGAATCAACAACAGTTAAAATACAAATACGTGACACAAACAACGCCCAGTGAACTGACCTACCAACAAGAAATCATTGATTACATCTCAAAACTAGTGAATGACTATGAGATCAATGGGGTGCATCTGGATTATGTTAGATATTCTGGAGTCGGAGAGAATGCTGCTTACAAACATAACGGTGATGAAGTAATAACAAACTTTGTTAAAGACGTTTATAATTCAGTTAAATCAATTAAAGCCAAAGTCGCAGTTTCTGCAGCACTAATGCCGGAATGTGGAGTAAATGCTTATTATTATGGGCAGGATTATGAAAAATTAGCTCCTTATCTAGACTTCATGGTACCTATGATTTACAAAGGAAACTACAATAAAGATACAGCATGGATAGGAGCCACCACTCAGTATATTGTAAATAAAGCCAACGGAACTCCTGTTATTGCAGGATTACAAACCTATGTTTCTGATTCAAATATTCAACCAATTCCAGCCTCAGAACTGGAAGGTGATATTGAAGCAGCAATAAGCAATGGTTCCTCGGGTTATGCATTGTTTAGATACGGTTTAATCGTAAACAATAATTATTCCACTGAAACAGCTAGTGTAACTGTTCAACAAGTACTAACAGCATCCACTAATCTAAAAAACTATGTTATATCCAATAAAAAACTACCAAACACAATCCAAGTAGGAACATATACTATAAACACTGCACAATTCCTACAAATATTATTAAATACCGTTGTTCAATTAGATCAAGGCAAATTTGATCCAATACCAGTTAAAACAGTTGGAACAGCACCAAATCCAACGGGACAGAATATTTATGGAAACATAATGCTTTCAGAATACATTAACAATGCAAAAAATATTCTAAAATTCATCGAAACTAATGGAAGAGCACCAAACTATTCAATTACATCACTAGGAAACTTAAACTACGAATACTTAGTTTTCAGTTATGCAAAAATCTTAGACTTCTATAAAGTTAATAATCGACTACCAAATTACGCTATTATTCAAACATCCGACATGATATTGTCTAATCAACAATCTAGTATACCTGCAGAATTACAAGCATTTCTCATGCCAACAGCCAACTGCCAATCAAATAATTCAGTTATTATAAACCTTGCTAATCAAATTACTAACGGCTTAACATCAGAATACGACAAAGCAAAGGCTTTATTTGAATGGGTTAGGGATAAATGTAGCTATACTTTCTACTACAATACTAAGTACGGTGCAGTAAATATGGCCACCAGGAGGAATGGAAACTGTATTGATCAAGCTCACCTATTAAATGCTTTAGCTAGATCATTAGGCATTCCTGCTAGGTATGCTCATGCACAATGTGAGTTTACTACTATGACGGTTGGACATATTTGGTCGGAACTGTATGTTAATGGACAGTGGATAACTGCGGATCCTACAAGTTCTAGAAACACCTTTGGAACACAAAACAACTGTAAGATATTATACTGGAAGGGACGATACGCCGAATTACCTTTCTAAAATTTTTTCTTTTTTATTTTTTCTCAAGCAAGAATTTTTAATATATTAAGCAGTCATTTAAATTTTAAAGTAATTAAAAAAAATATTAATTATAACTTATAAGTGTTACAGTTATAACTTATCAGTAAATTACATAAAAAAAACTTGAAACAAGATTTATTGAATAAGAATATTTTTAAGGATAATTAATATAACTTCTTTTGGTAGGAACCATCGAATTTTACAAAGGTTTCGGCCCTTTTAATTACCACTCCTAATTTTTTAAGATCCTCTAATTTTTTAAAAATGAATCCTCCTCTTTTCCGGGAAATTATTCTCTGGGCAGATATTTTCCCGATCCCCGGGACACGTATGAGCTCTTTAAAAGATGCTGAGTTAATTTCAACTGGAAAATCTTCAGGATTATTGAGGGCCATTATGTATTTAGGATCTTCATCCAGTTCCAAGTTTCCATCCTCATTGAATATTATTTCATCTAATTCAAAGCCATAATAATTAAGTAATGAATCCGCCTGATAAAGTCTAGGAGATCTTTTAGGATGCGGCTTAGATCGAGATTCTAGAGGTGTTTCTTTTAATGGTTGGAATTGACTAAAATAACTTCTTTTGGTTCCGAAATTATTAGAAAGCCATTGAACTCTTCTTAAAATTTCTTCATCAGATTCATTATTTGCACCCACAATAAACTGAGTGGTTTGTCCTGAAGGTGCAAATCCTGGATTCTTTTTAGATATTCTTTTTATCCATTTCATTCTCCTTAAAATATCAATATTATAATCTTTTGTAGATGTCAATTCTTGAAATCCGTCTGCAGTGGCTGCTTCAATATTTATACTCACTCTATTTGACAGACTCATCGCCCTTTTGATCATATCATAAGAGGAACCTGGAAGGATTTTAAGATGGATATATCCCTTATATCCATGATTCACTCTCAATAATCGGGTTACTTCAATCATTCTCTCCATAGTACTATCAATATTTCTGCAAACACCAGAACTTAAAAAAAGACCATCCACCAATTTATTATGATAATAATCCAAAAATATATTTGTAAGTTCTAAAGGAGAATATTCAACTCGAGAAAATTTTCTTTTACTATGATTCACACAATATTTACAGTCATTGTTACATTTATTGCTCATTAAAACTTTAAAAAGAGGTATTGAACATCCACTGGAAGAAGTGGCATAATATATTCCTGGAATCTCACTATTTTTCAAACTCTCTACACTAGGTGTTACATAGTTACATAGATCGTATTGTGCTGAATCACTTAAAATTTTTAATTTATTCCTACTATTCATCAGTTATTATTTATTTTTTTTAATAATAATTATTTTATGTTTATCTTTAATGACAATCATATCCCCCTCTTACTAATAATCGACATTTTTGAATTTATATTACTATTAATAAACTTTACATGCTTTTTAATTAGTGAAAATGATTAAATACCTCTGAAATTATTCAAACATAGTTTACTCCTTAACATGTAAAAAAACCAAATATAATGGAACATATTAATTATATTCTAATTGCCTTTTTATAGAATATTCTATTTTTAAAAGTCTAGATTAAGTAAATAATGAATTAAAAAGCTTTATTAAGTAAAAATCGTCTTAATCCATAACTTGATTATTGAAATTCATTATGAAGAATATAATGGACTTAACTTTCTTTTATAAAACATATTAAACAGTTTAAACTTAAAAATAAGCTATATCAAGGCTTTTTTTTGAAAATAAAATAAAAAGATTTAAATAAGATTTATAAATTACAATTAATAGTCTAAAAACTACCAATTAAATTTTTAAAGCAAGATTTGGAGGCGGTAGAATTAAAAGACACTCACTATTTGCATTATTACTAGCTTTAGGCATAATAATGTTTGCATTTCCATCCTCTTTGGGAGGATTGGAATCTGAAAATGCTAATAATGTTATTAGTATAGATAAAAATGATATGCAGAAAATTAATGCATCTACCTATAAAAAGGTATACTATAAGAAGTGGTATAAATCAGGTGGGCGCTGGAAATATTACTGGAAATATAAATATGTAAAAATATCCAGCACCGTCAAATCTCCAAGTAAAACCTCTAATACTTCTAATTATAAAACTAGTTCAACTGATTCTAATAAAACAACTACAACAAAATATAAGAAAGTACGCTACAAGCAATATTATAAACAGTGGTATAAATCAAAGGGGCGCTGGAAATATTATTTGAAATATCGCTGGGCAATAAAATATGTTAAATTAACATCTAAAACAGCAAGCACCGTAAAAAGCACCGTAAATAACACCCCTGATCCCTCTAACAAATATGGAGCACGCGATGTAAAAGTAACAGAAAATTATGTTCAATGTTCTGGCAGATGTACTTGTAGTCTATATGAAGATTATGATTATCACACATCTAAATTTGTCAACTATTGTCCTTACTGCCATAAAAAAGGACTACTGGATTATGAAGAAGGAACCGTGGTAAGTAGCAGTGGAAAGGTTTACAATAATCCTGAGGGTATGTGGGTTTGCAGTACCAAAAAAGGTGGATGTGATGCAGATTTCTGTCTAGTACATGGTAAAGCCCATGTTACTACTGGTGCAAAGTATTTAACCCCGGCTTGAATAGTATAGGTCGAATCATAATCAACTTAATTTTATTTATTTAGACATTAAACATGGAGGGCTTTCTTTAAAGTAAAATTTCCCATTTTTTTCTAATTTTATCTTTAATCAAGGATTAATCTAATAATTCAAATAAAGCCTTATTAGTATAGACTTTTATTTTAATCTTTTTTTAAAAAAAGTATTCGAATTATATAAATAATATAAGAATAATTATTAAAGTGGTGTTAAAATGTGGATTTACATAATTATAGGAATCATAATAATAATATTGCTTGCTGCACTGGCTTTTATGTACAACAGTCTGGTGGGTTTGCGTAACAGAGTGAAAAATGCATGGTCTCAGATTGATGTTCAACTAAAAAGAAGGACAGACCTGATACCTAATCTGGTTGAAACGGTAAAAGGATACGCAGCTCATGAAAAAGGCGTTTTTGAAGAAGTAACTAAGGCACGTTCCAATCTTATGAATGCCCAGACAGTTAAAGAAAACGAGAAAGCTAATAATATGTTAACCGGCGCTCTTAAAAGTCTTTTTGCAGTAGCAGAGAACTATCCTGATTTAAAAGCAAGCCAAAATTTCCAGGATTTACAATTGCAATTAGCAGAGACTGAAGATAAAATTGCATATTCTCGCCAGTTCTACAACGACACGGTTTTAATGTACAATAACAAGGTCCAGATGTTTCCAAGCAACCTGATTGCAAGGATATTTAATTTCACTGAATCAGAATTCTTCGAAACAGAAGAAACTGAGCGATCAGTTCCTAAAGTAGAATTTTAGGTGAATAAGATGAATAAGAAACATTTTATCGCACTTTCCTTTATATTTTTACTTACATTCTCCCTTTTATCTAGCACGGCCGTAGCACAGGATGATGAAGACCGCAGCTACACCATTCCCTACGCTAATATAGACCTCTACCTGCAAGAAAACGGTAATTTACATGTAAAAGAAAAGCTTCATTACTCCTTTTCAGGCACATATAATGGAGTTTATAGGGATATACCACTTAAAACAGGTCAAAGAATAGAAAATATCCAAATAAACACGGATGGAGCTTATTATACTCTTGAAGTTATTGATCAGGGGGATATGAAAAGATTAAAAATTTATTTATATTCTAATCCCCAGAAAACAGTGCCAATAACTGATAGGGATGTTGATGTTTATATTGAATATGATTTTATTAATGTTATCAAAATCTACAATGATGTTGCCGAACTTCAATACAAACTTTGGGGTGAAAACTGGGAAGTGGATGTAGGTCAAGTAACAACAAATATTCATTTAAAATCTAATGAAGGAGTTAAATACTGGTTAAATCCCCCATATTTTGTAAAAAATGATAATTGGAATAATAATATTTTAAAAATAGAATCTACTTCTATTTCTCCAGGGAATTGGTTCGAAGTAAGAATGGCCATACCCAAGGATCAATTTCAAAGTAATCCTGTATTTGCTCAAGTAATTAATAGTGATGGATTACCAGATATGGAAAAAATCCAACAGGACTATGAGAACCAATTAAATTTTAAAACAATTTTATACTCAATTTTGTCAGTATTAATGCTTCTTAGTATATTTGCACCGTTAATTCTCTACTTTAAATTTGGCAAAGAACCTAAAATTAGTTACATGGCAGAATATGAAAGAGATCTTCCAACTGATGATCCGCCTGCCGTGGTTAACGCCATATCTGGGAAAGGATTTGCCAAGAGAGTTGGCGAACCTGATATGGATGGATTTAGGGCCACCATGATGGATCTTATAAATCGCAAATATATTTTAATTCAGAATATTCCTAGGCAAGTGAAAGATAAAGAAGAAACTGGATCTAATAAGTTTTCATCTGTTAAAGAGATGAAAGAAGGATCATTATCCTTAAAAATTAATGATAAAATGAAAATATCAGAACTAAATGATTTTGAACAAGATGTAATATATTTCCTTCGTAAGTTTTCAGAAAAAGGTGTGGTTAATCTTGAAAAACTAAAAAATGATTTAAAAGATAAAAACAGGGCACTATCATTTAAGATTTCATACAATAATTGGAAAGATCATCTTAAGAACCAATTTTTAGATGAATCAACCATGGAAAAGATTTTTATTAGAAAAGGGGATAAATATCTCAAGATTTTCGGATTATTAGGCATAATTTTAGCGGGAGTTACATTCTTTTTTACTTTATCAGATCCCTTACCTGCTGCCAGATATGTTTTGATATCATCAATTGTATTGGGCATAGTGGCCATAATATCAATAATAATGCCTCAAAAAATAGCGGGGCGTTGGACTGATTATGGAGCAGAATTTGATGCAAAATGGATAAATTTCAAGAAGTATATAATGGACTTCAGCTTAATTAAAGAGTATCCTCCAGAATCTATAGCTGTGTGGAACAAATATTTGGTATATGCAACTGCACTAGGAATAGCAGATAAAGTTAGAAAATCTATGGAAATGACCCTACCTCGAGATGAACTTGAAAATAGTAATCTATATCTTTTCCATTACTATGGAGGTTATATGGTTTTATCCTCAACCTTAGACTCTGGATTGTCCAAAGCCACGAGTGAAGATTCTGATGGCATGGGCGGAGTAGGTGGAGTAGGTGGAGGTTCTGGAGGTGGTGGTGGAGGAGCATTTTAATTAAATCCTCCCTATTCATCCTCATTATTTTTATTTTTTTCTTAAAAACTACAATTTTTTAAAGTTGATTCTACACTAAATTTTTAAATAAGATCACCACTTACTACTATTAATATGAGAATAGTATTAGCAGGAACAGGAAGCGGGGTGGGAAAAACAACAATTTCCACCGGTATTATGAGGGCACTTTCTAAAAAATATAAGGTACAACCATTTAAGGTTGGACCGGACTATATTGATCCTACTTATCACACCCTAGCAACTGGTAATCCTTCCCGAAATCTGGACACTTTTTTCATGTCTGATGGTCAGATAAGACAATCATTTGAGAGAGGACTAAAAAATTCCAAATCAAATCTTGGAATAATAGAGGGTGTAAGGGGACTTTATGAGGGATTAAGTCCAATAACTGATGTTGGTAACACAGCATCGGTTGCAAAAGCTCTTAATTCCCCAGTTATACTTATTTTGAATTCTAGAAGTCTGGTTAAAAGTGCTGCGGCTATTGTTTTAGGATTTAAAACCTTAGATCCCCAAATAAAAATTCGAGGCGTCATTCTTAACCAAGTAAAAAATAAAAAACATTTTCTTAAAACCAAGGAATCTGTTGAAAAACTTTCTGGAACTGAAGTAATAGGAGGTTTACCTCGAAGTGATGAAATCTCTGTCGAGCAGCGGCATCTTGGTTTAGTGCCTGCGGTGGAACGGGAAAATATTAAAGGTTACATCGAAAAGTGGGGAAAAGTAATAGAGGAAAATATAGATCTTGACTGCCTTTTAACAATTATGAAGGAATCTCATAAGATTCCGAAAGGAAGAGAAGATATCTGGTTAAAAGAAAATCCTAATAAAGTTAAAATTGGAGTTGCTCTTGATGAAATATTCACCTTTTATTATAAAGAAAATTTAGAGGCTTTGACAGATAATAATGCAGAAATAGTGCCATTCAGCCCTTATCATGATGAAGAGTTACCTGATGTGGATGCACTTTATTTTGGTGGGGGGTACCCTGAAATATTCTCCACAGAACTGGAGTCAAACCAGTCAATGAGAATGTCTGTAAAAAAATTCCATCTAGAGGGAAGACCTATATACGCTGAATGCGGGGGTTTAATGTATCTCACCCGATCCATTAACCATAAAGAAATGTGTAATGTTTTTAGTTTTGACTCTATAATGACCAAAAAGCCCCAGGCATTGAGTTATGTGATAGCAAAAACAAAAAATGATAATATTATCACTAAAAAAGATGAAATATTTCATGGACACGAATTTCACTATTCCAAACTACTATTAAAAGGGAAGAATAGTTTTGCATTTGAAATTCTCCGCGGGAAGGGCATAAAAAATTCTTTAGATGGCATAATGAGCAAAAATACTGTGGCCAGCTATGTGCACACTCATGTAGCAGCTTGCCCTCAATTTGCATCTAATTTAGCTATTAGTGCATCGGAAATTAGTAACTAAACTCTATTCAATATAATTTCGGTGATTTGATGAAGTTCAAAAATATTGATATCTTTTCTCCTTATATACTTCTTTTTGGGGTAATTCTTTACTTGTCACTGGCAGTGATCGCCTTAAAATTAAATATTAAAGGGTTAATGCCCTACTCTGTCATGACTTATTATACTGTTTTTTATGGAAGTGTTCTATTTTTTATGGGCATCTTATTTGCAATTTTCATTCAGAGATATTTGAAAATAAAACAAAGTAAATTTAATATTAACAGGATAAAAAAGATAAATCAACACTTATCCTATGAAAAAATAGTTTTAATCTTGGTTCTTATGGGAATATTACTTCAAGTAATTAATATATATTTTATTGGAGGGATACCTCTTTTTAGCGGTTATCTAAAAGCTAAAGCAGTTACTAAAATCTGGTTTATATCCTATATTATTTTTTTACCTTCAATTAACCTATTGTTAGCTAAATTTAACAGAAAATGGTATTATGCACTTTTTTTCGTAGGTTTTGTTCTTTTTGCATTAACCGGGTATCGTACAACAACCATGGCCATATTAATGAGCGTTTTTATAACCAGTTATTATGTAATTAATCTAAAATTTAAATATATAGTAATTTTTTCCATATTTATATTAATCAGCGGCCTTGCTCTGGGTTTTATGGCAGTTATGGCCATTGAATGGCAGCAATGGGCTCTAAATCCATTGGATTTATTTCTTTACCGTGCTGGTTATACCCTTAATGTGTTAGATCGGGTGGTGGAGTTACAAGGAGCAACTACCGGGTCCTTGTTTTATTATACATTAACTGGATTTTTTGAATCTGCGGATCCTCGAATAATTATAGGGGAAACTGTATTAAAATATCGTGTATCCACTACTTCAACTATTTTTGGCCCAGCTTTACTTGATTGGGGCTACATTGCACTTGGGGTGCAGATGTTTTTATTAGGATTTTTCCTTAAATTATTACATATTCTACAAAAAATTAAAAAAGGAATTTTTACAGCTTTTTATTCTGTTATATTAGCACATTCACTTATATGGATAGAGACTGGGCCTACAGACTTAGTAGTATGGATCTTTTTTATTCTCAGCTTATTTTTAATGTTAATTTGTTATGAATTTAATATATACACAGTGAATAAAACTGGGGATTTGAAATGAGAATTGCAATTGCTGCCGAAATTGCTCCTGCTAAATCTTTAATACCTATTATAAAATGTTTAGATGCGGAAATAATAGGATTAACTCATGGAAGTGGCGTTAAAAATTTATTAGAACCTTATTGCACGAAAATCCATAGTATAGGGCATGGTCGTAAAAAAGAATATGGAAATAGGTCTAATTTTAAGATAGCTTATCTAGTTCTACGGGATATTATGAAAGCTGTCAAGTCTTTGAAGGGTCAAGAAATAGATCTTTTACTTACTTGTGGCAATGCTGGTGATGTAAGAAAAGGGATAGCTGCTGCCAAAATACTTAAAATACCGACATTGCATATTGAACAAGATATCTATAACCCCATAGAAATGATAGCATTTTCCAATTTGGTAACAGTTCCATCACAGAAGTATAAGAATTTCCTAGAAGAGAGATATGGCCTTAGTAATGTAAGAGTAATTGGAGGATATCCAATGGCTTCTTATGTTAACATGAAAAAATTGAATTATGTTAGCACTATAAAAAATCATGATAATTATCTTTTAGTGGTTTTAGGCGGCGATATAAAAAGTGAAGATCTACCCAAACTCATTGAAATGCTTGAATATTTAGATAAAGAAATATTAATAGCTCCTTTTAGATTTAAATCGGGATATGTATCAAATTTTATTAATTCATCTAAACTAAAAGTTTTAGATGGGTATGTAGATCTTTTCCCTCTGATGAAGGCATCCTCAGGAATGATATACGGGGCGGGAATGGGTTTAACCATAGAAGCAGGTGTATTGGAAATTCCCTCCATTAAGTTGGCTGGCTTTCATCATGAACATGCAAGTGTTGATCTGGCCAAGGAATTAAAAATCCCTGTTTTAACTATTGAAGAAATTCCAAAAGCAATTGAAAATCTTAAAAAACCAAAAGGTCACGATTTGATTAAAAACGGAGAAAAATCAGTTTATAAATTAGTTAAGTTAATAAATAACTTTGATTCTGAAAAAATTAAGACGGGGGGAGTTACAAGTATGCGGAGGATCTGGGAACAAAGATCAAAATTCAGATGATTTCTCGTGTTTAAATAATTCAATTAGTTTTTAGTGTAATAAAAAATTAGCAACACAATAAATTTTAATTATATTCCTTTAATATACTGTTTAAATTATTTGATGGTTTTAGAATTTCTCAATACCCTCAATTATTCGTTTTTAAACTTTATGGTTTGTAAAAAAATTGAATGATCACTCAAATTACCAGTATAAAAACTTAGTCATAACAATAAAATCAAAAAATACTTATTAGATTATTAAAATAGGTTTTTTGGTGATATAATGGTAGTTAAAATAGGAGTTATAAAATGTGGTAATATCGGTACCTCTCCTGTAATTGACTTATTACTTGATGAGAGGGCTGACAGACCTAATATAGACACATGTGTAATTGGTTCTGGAGCTAAGATGAACCCAGAAGAAATCGAAAAAGCAGTACCTTTAATGCTGGATATGGACCGGGACTTTGTTATATTCATAAGCCCAAACCCTGGTGCACCAGGACCTGCTAAAGCAAGGGAATTATTAGCTGCCGCAGATGTTCCTGCAATAATTATTGGTGACGCTCCTGGATTAAGATCTAAAGATGAAATGGATGAACAAGGATTAGGTTACATTATAGTTAAAGCAGATCCTATGATTGGAGCTAGAAGGGAACTCTTAGACCCAACTGAAATGGCATCATTCAATTCTGATGTAATTAAAGTATTAGCATTAACCGGAGCTTACCGAGTAGTACAAAACACTATAGATGCAGCAATTGCTAATGTTGAAGCTGGAAGTGAAATAGAACTTCCAAAAGTTGTTATATCTCGTGACGTTGCAATTGAAGCAGCTGATTTTGCTAACCCATATGCTAAAGCCAAAGCAATGGCTGCATATGAAATCGCAACCAAAGTTGCTGATATTGACGTTGAAGGTTGTTTCATGGTACAAGATGCTGCAAAATACATACCAATTGTTGCATCAGCACACGAAATGATAGCTACAGCAGCTAAACTTGCTACTGAAGCTCGTGAAATAGAAAAAGCCAACGATACTGTAGTTAGAACCCCACACGGTGGAGACGGTAGCACAGTCTCAAAAGTAGCTTTAATGGACAAACCACAATAATGATTTGATAGCAGTCCTTTAGACTGCTTCTTTTTTTCTATTTTTTTAAACCATTCTATGAATGAATTTATTATTATTAAAAAGTTCACTTCTAATCTTTACCCATAACTGAATATTTTCATAAAATCTATATTATAAAAAATCATAATTGATCCATGGATTTAAAAGAAATAATATCTGACGCCTGGAAATACACCGTCAGTGATTGGACTAAAGTACTCCTTTTAGGGTTAACCTTATTTCTTCTAGATTTTTCCAATGAAGGCGCAAATTACGGATTAAAAGGTCAAATTTTTGGCACTATATTCTTTATTTCTGGTTCAATACTTACAGTTGTTGAATCCGGATACTTATTTCGTATAATAGAAGAAACAATAAAAGGGTCTAAAAATCCACCAAATTTTAATAAATTCAAGGAACTATTGATCCATGGAGTAAAAGATTTAGTAATGGGATTTTTTTATGCAGCCTTCCCAATAATTATCATTTTATCTGGTTTGATTGTAGCATTTGATAATTCAGATCTTGGTTTTTGGCTAATTATCTTAGGTTTAATATCAACATTTATATTTTCATTTTTATGGATGGGTGCTGTTTTAAATATGGCTCACAATCATGGAAGTTTGAGAGCAGCCTTCCAATTTAAAATAATTTTTAGAAAAATAAGATTAATCGGTTTTAAAAGGTTAAGCCTAATTTATATAGGAATATTCGCAGGATTAGGAATAATTACCATAACATTAAAAGATGAGTTATCTTCCAATATACCTATTTTTGGAATGTTGATTTTCCAGTTAATTATTGCTCCAATATTATTAATTTTTTCTTTTAGGACTTTAGGCTTAATTGATAAACCTTCATAATAAAATTTTTTTATTGAAATAATTCACTAAACTCTTCCAACATATCTTTCCATGAGCCACTTTTTAGTTCATTTTTACCCAGTTTCAACTTTCCAATAAATTGCATACCTACTTCTTCGAGTGCAGTTTTTATCTGTTCGGTTGCAATTTCATTTCCATTACCACCCATAGTTACCAGCGCCGCGCACTTTTTACCCGCCGTATTCTGGACTTTAGATAAATATTCTAGGATTCCTGAAGGAGCACGTCCAGCCCAAATCGGACCACAAACAATGAGACAATCATAATCACTAATATCAGTCTCACAATCTTTAATAGGAACTTTTTTTTCTAAATAGGCATGAACTGCTTTTATAACATACCAACGTTCTTTGATAGGCTCGATACGGGTAAAATCTGCATTAATCTGTTTTTCTAATTCTTTGGCCACGGTTAACGTATTTCCAGTAAATGAATAACAAGCTATTAGTGTTTTCATAATTATTCCTCGTTTGGTTTCAGTATATACTATTTATTATAATTAAATTACACCTTTGGTACTTAATATGGAATTATGTTCTATACGGGACGCGTCTTTTAAAGCTTTAGAAAAAGCCTTGAATAAAGCTTCTATTTGGTGGTGGTCGTTTTTACCAGTTACATTGGCATTAATGTTTATATTCGCGGAATTTGCAAATGATTCAAAGAAGTGTTTTACATTTTCTGTGCTTAAATCTCCAACTTTTGGTTTGGTAAATTGCATATCCAAAACATAATAGCTTCTTCCACTAATATCTATAGCTACTGTGGCTAGTGCATCATCCATGGGAATTAATGCATGAGACATTCTTTTGATCCCTTTTTTATCCCCAATCGCGTTTTTGAATGCTTCCCCCATTAAAATCCCCACATCTTCCACAGTATGATGATCATCAACTCCAATATCGCCTTTTGCAACTATTTCTAAGTCAAAAAATCCATGGCGGGCAAAAGATTCTAACATGTGGTTTAAAAAGTTAATTCCTGTATTCACCTCAGAATTTCCTTCACCATCGATATTGAATTTTATTTCAATATCTGTTTCAGAAGTCTTCCTCTTCATTCTGCTCTTTCTTTTCATATTTATCATCTCTTATTACTTGTATGGCTTCTTCAGGACATTTAGAAGCACAAATAGTACATAAATGACAAAATTCTAGGTTAGTTGCCATAGCTTTGTCTTTTACATCCCATATCTTCGCTCCTTTAGGGCATGCTTCCTTACAGATTCCACATCCTGTGCACTTTTCCTTGTCAACAATAATCCTCATATTAACCCCCAAACTTATAACTTTTAAGTTATAACTTATAAGTTATGATAATTTATTATTCATATTTTTATTACAGAAATTGATGTGGCCTTAAATCCTATGTAAATAGATTTACCAAGATCCAAACCTAATTTATCTCTTGATAATTTTGTAATATATGATCTAATAGTAATATTTTCATCTAAAGCTATTTCTAGCCTAATCATCTCATTTTGAAGTTTCATACCTATAATTATTCCGGCCATTATATTTCTAACACTTGAATTCTGGGGTTCTAACATTATAAAAATGTCTTCTGGACTGATTAAAATTAAAACTTCATCTCCAATTTTAAATTTTTCAATCAGTGGAAATATGATTCTTTTTCCACCAAGATCAACACTCATTAATAAATTTGATTCATCAACGTCACAAACTATTCCTTCAATTTCATTTACATCCGTATGCTTTTTTAAAATTTGTTCAAGTTTGATATACTCCTTTATAACTAATTTACCAGTATTTGTAATTTTGCTTCCACCCCCACCACCCTTACCCCCTCTTGTAGTAGATACTACAGGTGATTTAAGAGTATATTCCATTAATTCTAAATATTTAAGCGCAGTTCTATAAGATACTTTAGATTGGGCTGAAGCTTTCATAATTGAACCATATTTTTCAATGTATCTTAAAAGATTGAATTTTTTTTCATCTATTAATATAGGCTTATCATCAATTTCTAAACGATACTCAGGAAAGTTCCTTATTCTAGTCATAAAAAATACCTTATATAATAATGTTTTAAACTATGTTCCAAACCGCTCTATAAACTTTATTAATTTTTCAAGCAAAGATGATAGTGGACCCATTCTTTTTGCTATTTTATTCATCATTTTCAAATCTCTAACTTCAAATCCCTTTAAAAAGATTAAAGACAATAAATACACTATTGGAGCTATAAAAATAGATAAAACAAATCCTTCAAAAGTTTTAGGGAGAATTATTAATGGTAAACACATTATGGCTGTTGCAAGCGATATCTTCCCGAAATCCTGGTAAGGGGGAGTTACTTGGGTTTTTTGGAAGGTTTGCCATAGTATGCCAATCATTATTATAAATGCAGCTATGGTGGTAGCAAGAGCCGCCCCTACAATACCATAAAGAGGTACTAATAACAGGTTTAATCCCAGATTTATTACAGTTCCTATTAATAAAATCATCATAGGAAGCCTAGGAAATCCGATACCCTGAGATATACTGGCAGATACCATGAATAGTGTATAAAAAGTCATACCAATAACCAATATACTAAGTGCTTCAGCACCGGGAACAAAATCAGAACCGAATAATAATGCCATAACTGGTTGTGCAAATATGGCTATTCCTACGCACAAAGGTAAGACCAATAATATAACATAGCGGTATGATTGTACAATATAATCTTTCAAAAGTCCTTTGTCTTTAAGTGCAGCTGCTTCGGAAGCTGCTGGCAATACTGCAGTTGCTACTGACAATGAAATAACTAGCGGCATTCTAGCAATAGGATCTGCTGCAGTATAATAACCTACATACTTTGTTGCCATGTAAGAACCAATAACAAATGTACTAATATCGTATATAGCCATTTCAGAAAGTGCGGTGATAATTACAGGTATTGAAAATCCCAAAAGTGTTTTAATAAGTTTTAACTCATCCCATAATCCAAATTTCTTTTCAGGATCTGGTTCAGGTAGGTATTTCCATAAGAATTTCCTAAATATCAGAAATGCAGCGGCTGCTGATGCCATAAAACCAATTCCAGTTCCCATTACAGCACCTGCAGCATAAAATCCAATCGAAACTAGAACTACCGCCATGGTTATCATAAAGACTTGTTCTACAGCACGGGTTACTACAATGTACTCCATTTTGTAAAATCCCTGAAAAGCTCCTCTAAATGCACCTACAATCACACTAAACGGAGTTATAAGTGCCACTGCTTGTAAAGGATAAACTGCTAGGGGTTTGTGAAATACGGAATTTGCAATCCAATCCGCAGAAAAGAACATTAAAAGGCTAAAGAATATACCTAAAACTACCATGAACTTCAGAGAAGTGAAAATAACTTGTCTTACTTGATCATACTCATTCAGGGCTTTATACTGAGAAACATACTTGGCAATGGCAGGTGGAAGACCACCGGCAGATAATATTTGAAATATTCCTTGAAAGGGTATAGTTAATCCTAAAAGTCCGTAACCTTCTGGACCTAATAATCTACTCATTAGAAATCGGTAGAAATAACCGCCTACTCTGAAAAGAATGTAGCTTATCATCATCATAAAGCTACCTTTTGCTAACTTTGCACTGCCCATTGCATCACCAAGAGATTTAAGAATATGTAATTAATAAAATTTTAAAATGTTATGAACTAACTTTAAAGATATTATTACTTAAATAAGGAATATTAATGGTTCAATATTCAGATAATCTTTTTGTTGATTTCAAAAAAATTAATAGAAAAAATGACCTTAAATAGTTTGTGTATTTTTAATTTAAAACTTAATTTCAATAATTAGTAGAAGATAATGAGATTTTTTATTTTAAATCACGGATTATAGTTCCTTTTTATACTAACTCTATTTTTTAATCTGGTAATTTTCTAAGAATTTGGCAAACATATTAATGGTCTTTCTTAGACTTCGAAAACCATCTTCATCTTCTTTTACACCATCTAAGGTATCTTTTGACCAAAAATTCGCCCCCAAATTAGCTCCAAAAGATCCTCCACTAATGGGAATGATTCCATTAAGAATATAAAATGTGTGTATCTGTTGAAGTGCAAGTTCCTGTCCCCCGGCTCGATCTCCACCTACAGAAATACCCATACCTACTTTATATCTTAGGAAATCATAATCAGCAGCTCCTAAGGCCCGACAACGATCCATTAATGCTTTAGTTTGAGCACTTATACCTCCATTATACATGGGGCTGGCTATTACAATACCTTCAGCATCATTAAGCAGACCATAAACCTCAAACATATCGTCTTTCATAACACACTCTTTTTCCCTCAAACAGTAATCACAATGTCTACATGGACTGATATTTTTCCCTCTCACCCCAAAAAATTTGGTTTCAAATCCTTTCTTTTCCAGCATTTTCAGAGCTTTGTTCAAAACATAATCCGTGGCCTTTTTTCGCGGACTACCGCAGATTCCAACAATCACGCTAATCTCCCCTAATTATTCCTTAAAAATTTTTAGTTTGAGTTTTAATTTATTATAGTATATTGAGATTGGTTTCACTTTAATTTTTCCAATTTTTAATTTTATTAATGAAGTCCTAATAGTATATGTTTAATAATTTTTCTATTAACTTTAATCTAACATGTTTTATATTGTTTAATAAACCTTTTAAAGCATTTTTCTTTCATATCTAATAGAATAAAAAAATTTTAATTTTATTTTTTGATCATAAAAATAATTTGAGATAAAAAAATTAAAAAAGAATTGTAAAAATTCTCTTAAATAGATTCATCTTCATCGAGAGCAAGTCTCATTGTATCAGGATCTTGAGGCATATGTTCTAAGAAGTCTTCTGCAGCTCTTCTAACATCTCTGGATCCTATTATGTACCTTCCAACTACAATTATGTCTGCTCCGCTTTCTAGGGCTTCTTCGACTTTTTGGGGCGTTATTCCACCAGCCACAGCAACCTGTTTTCCATCACCTAAAATGTCTTTAATCTGGTTAATATTACCCCATTCTGTCACTTCAGATTGTTCTTCCCCTCTTTCAGCTTTAAGGGTTTCAAGATCAACATTTCTGTGTAACAATACTATATCTGGTTTATATCTAAGTTCAGCTAGTTTTTCCACAAAGTTTTCAACATTCATCATATCTAGTATAGAGTATATGCCTTGTTTTGATGCTTCGTGCACGGCTTTTTCTATAGATTCTACAGTTCCAAGTCCAGATATGGCAACAGCGTCTGCAGTTTCATCTGCAGCCATTTTAACTTCTATTCTACCAACATCCAGTGTTTTTAGATCAGCAATAATAAATGCATCTTTTCTTAGTTCTCTTATTTTACCAACAATACTTACACCAAATTTTTTAACCAGCGGAGTACCGGCCTCTAGTAATATTCTTTCCCTATCAGGCAAGCTTTTTATTATTCTTTCCATTTCATCCATATTATCTAGGTCAAGAGCTACTTGAAGATAAGGCGGATTCCATAGTCGGACTACTCTGAACCCCATGATTGGATGGGTTCCACGATCTTTTTCAGCTAATACTTTGTCAATAGACGGATAATTCTCTAAGGCTCTTTTCAAAGCTAATTTGGTGGCTCCGTAATTGTATTGATAAATTTTACGGAAGTCTTCTGCTTCTGGATGAATGAATATGCTAGCAATAATTACAAGATTTTCGATTTGGTCTTTGGATATTATTCCTTCTGAAACTGCATCAGCTACAGCTCTTCCTACTGCAGTCTGTGCCGGTCCAAATATTTTATCTGCATCTTTCAAATCTCTAACTGTTACCTTGGGAACTATCAATGTAGTTGGCTTGGTCAATAAATTTGGTCTTATAACTGAAAGAAGTGGTGTGTGACCTATCGAAAGTTGAGTAAGGTTGTTGGCAAAAGCAGCACCAGCAGGGCCATCTTTACTGCCTATAATTAAATCAACATGAGCTATTTCATTTCCATTCCCTATTAGGGCTTCCCCTATATTATACATAACATTTCCTCCTTCAATATCTTAATTTTTATTCTAAACAATATAAATAAATAACATTATAGCTAAAAATTTCTATATAATTAGATATATGTATATTTATTTGAATTATAATTAGATTAAATAATTTTTTAACTAAATTCTTAAAATTTTTTTCAAAAAAAAGAAATAAGATTATTTATATATTATTGTGAGTTATTCATCCTGAAATCTCATTTTCAGTATTTCCATCACTAGTCTGATCAGTTGTTCCGCCGGTAGCATCATCATTTCCCGTATTTGTGTTATCTGTTGTAGGGGTTCTAGTTCTAGTTTTAGTGGTAGTTTTTGGCGATGTAGTTGTTGAATGTTGTTGGCTAACGTCTGTAGTTCCAATGGAATTATTATTAGCATAGGTAGTGTTGGTTCCGTTAGCATCATATGACAATTGCTCAAATGATTGTTCTTGACTGGAAGCTAAGGCCATGATTAGGTCATAACCTCCTAGAATAAAAACAACAACCAGCATACATGCAATTAAAACTGATTTTTTATCCAAATTAATCACCTTAAATATTACTTAATTAAATTAAAATTATAGATAATTATCCTTATTTTTATATTTATATATATCGAAGTAAATAATTTATTAGTCTAAATAATTATTAAATTCTTTTTTTGCAAGGTCTATTCTTTTCAGTGCTTGGCATTTGTTGCTCTGAAATTATAGATAATCTTTTAAAACTAATACTCGATTAATAATTCAATCTAAAAAAAATAAGTTATATTTTAAGAATATAATTAAAGGGAAGTTATATTTTCCCTTCTAAAAAGTCGTCATATCCTTTTAAATCCAGCATACCATGGCCTGAAAAATTAATAATGATATTTTTCTCTTCTTTGTTCTTTTTACATTCTAAAGCCAAATCCATACCTACTTTTATTGCGTGGCATGTTTCTGGAGCTGGAACTACTCCTTCAGCTTTAGCAAAAGTGGAGCCACTGGTGAATATGTCATGTTGGGATACTGAACGTGGTTCAACAATTCCTTCATGAGCTAGAAGTGCTACTAATGGTGCCATACCATGATATCTTAGTCCCCCGGCATGCACTGATGGAGGAATGAAATCATGTCCTAAAGTGTACATTTTTAGAAGCGGTGTTAAACCTGCAGTGTCACCATAGTCGTAACGGTATTCTCCTTTTGTTAAGGTTGGACATGATTTTGGTTCTGCTGCGATAAATCTACAATCTAAATTACCATCTAATTTGTCTTTGACAAATGGGAATATGGCACCACCAAAATTACTGCCTCCACCAACACATCCCACTATGATATCAGGAGATTCATCAATTATTTCCATCTGCTTTTTGGTTTCAAGACCAATTATAGTTTGGTGTAAAAGTACATGGTTTAAAACACTTCCTAAGGAATAAAAAACTCCATCAGCATTTAAAGCATCTTCTATAGCTTCAGATATTGCTATTCCCAGTGATCCGGGGTGATTTGGATCTTCAGTCAGCATTTTTCTACCGAATTCTGTTTTATTGCTTGGTGAAGGAAGAACTTCTCCATCATATAACTCCATAATTGTTTTTCGGTGTGGTTTCTGGTCAAATGATACTCGAACCATATATACTGTACAATCAATATCCAGAAGTGAACATGCTAGTGATAAAGCTGAACCCCATTGTCCAGCTCCAGTTTCTGTAGTTAACCTTTCCGCACCTTCTTTTTTAGCGTAATATGCTTGTGCAATGGCTGTGTTTAACTTATGACTTCCTGTGGGTGAGAAATCTTCTCTTTTATAGAATATCTTTGCAGGGGTATCAAGATGTTCTTCCAGACCTTTTGCCCGGAATAGAGGACTTGGTCTTCCAATCATTTTGTATACATTTCTTACTTTCTTTGGAATTTTTATCCATCTTTCTTGAGACATTTCCTGTTCTAAAACAGATTTAGAGAATATTTTAGGTAGATTTGCCAGCTGATGTCCCTCTTCAGATTCAGAAGCGGGAGGTAATGGAACTGGCAAATCAGAAATTATGTTATACCATTTTTTCGGGATTTCCTTTGAAGGTAACGTGACTTTGTACATTTAATCACCTATATTTTTTTAAAATTTCAAATATTATTATTAAATTATACTGTGCTGTACTATTTAAAGCTTTGTTGCACATATTTGTACATTATATTTTTTTATAATAAATTGTTCGAATAAATTTTTGGTATGATTTAAACATTTATTAAAGCCTATTTTCATATTTCAGCTCTTTAAACCTTATATTGAATTTGGTACCATTAGTTAAATCCACTGTTATTTCTCCGTCAAGTTGCATAGTAAGACTATGAATTAACTGTAAGCCCAGTGTTTTAGTATTCTCCACACTAATATCTTCTGGTAATCCTATACCATCATCAGATACAGTAAGTTTATACATTCCATCTTCTTTTTTTAGTTCTACTCTAATATTTCCTTCTTCAGAATCAGGAAATGCATATTTAAGGCTATTAGAAACTAATTCATTGATTATTAATGCTAAAGGCATTGCAGTATCAATATTTAAACTTATAGAATCGGCTATAATCTCTGTTTTTATTTTGTAACGGTTCACATTATATGAATCAGATAAATATGAAATTAACTGTTTAATATATAATTCAAAGTCAATATAGGCTAGATCTGCAGATTGATAAAGTTGTTCATGAATAATGGCCATGGATTTTACCCTATTCTGACTTTCTTTAAACACATCTACTGCTTCATTGTCATCAATTTTTCTAGATTGGAGATTCAATAAACTGGTTACTATTTGCAAGTTATTTTTAACACGGTGATGTATTTCTCTTAATAAAAGTTCCTTATCTCTTAAAGACCTCTTAATTTTATCTTCATCATGCATTCTTTGAATTGCCAATGAATAAAATTCACAAAGACGCTTTACAGCTGCTAAATCATTTTCACTGTAATCATCTGATTTAAATAGTGATATTTGTCCTACAAGCTCATTTGCTAACATTACTGGTGCTGATAGAAATTTTAAATCTTTAATATTCTTTAAACCAGAAAATTCGATATCTTCATCTATTTCATTAAGGTAAAAAGACTTTTTTGTGTTTAATGATCTGCCTAACAATCCGTCGTATTTACCTTCAGCATTCTTTTTTAACTTAATTTCCAAGTCTTTAACAGATAAAACATTATCTAAAGAAGAAATAGAATAATTTGTTATTTTTCCCGCATTATCTATTACAACAGCATATCCAAAAAGACTATCAGTTAATCTCTCAGCTTCCTCTAATACCGAATCTGTAATATTTTTAATCGATGATTTCGGAGAAATTAAAGGCTCGTAAATTCTTTCTAACGCTTTTTGAATTTTCAGTTCTCTTTCCAGAGCAATTCTAGATTGTTTTCTTTCAGTAATATCTAAAAGAGATACTAAACTCTTACTGGTACTTGGGATAATTGCTACCGTGGTTAATACATCCTTGATTTCACCATTCCGATTAACAAATTTAAATTCATAATTTCTAGGCGCAGAATCGGGATCAATCCGTCTTTTCTCATGATATTCTAACATTGCTTCTAGATGGGTGTCAGCCACAAATTCTGTCCATTTCTTTCTTCCTTCAATTTCCTCCCTTTTATAACCATAAAGCTTTTCAAATTCCGTATTTGCTAGCGATACAGTCATATCCTCTTCAACTATTATTGTGGCAGTACCTGTATTCTCAAAGATAGTACGATAATATGCTTCAGATTCTTTCAAATCTTTTTCAGCCTTTTTACGTTCTGAAACATCTCTTGAACTAACGATGATTTCAATGACTGAGCCAGAATGTGGATCATGCAATGCTTTGGCTGTTGATTCAATCCAAGTATATAACCCATTTTTTTTACGAATACGATAAGTTACAGAGGTTATATCTTTTTTCGTTAAAACATCCTTCAGAGTTTTTTTGGTAAGATCCCAATCATCAGGATGAATAAATTCAAAGGCACTATGTCCGACCAATTCATCAGGTTCATAATTTAATACATGTTTACAAGCGGGTGAGACAAATAAATAGTTTGTTTCAAGGTCATGCCGGGAAATCATATCTGAAGCATTTTCTGCAATGAGCCGATAGCGTTTTTCACTGGATTTAAGCTTTTCTTCCATTGATCTTCTTTCAATAGATGTAGCCAGAACATTAGCCATAGATTGTATGAAATTCACTTCATCATCATCAAAATCTCTTTTTTTAGTTGAATGGACTCCTAAAACACCGAAAGGATCTTCTTGGCTTCCAATAATTACACTAACCCCGCTAACCACACCATGTTCAAAAAGTAAGTCAGGGCCTTTAAATCGAGTTTCTTTAGATAAATCTGTTACAATAACAGGTTTACTGGATAAAAGAGTATAACCTGCTTGTGATTTATGTCCAGAAGAAATTTTTTTCCTCCCTACAATACCCTTTTTCCAACCTCTTCCAGCTCTTAATAAAAATTTTTTATCATCCAACAATTCCAATATCTTACAATAATCAACTTTCAAGGTTTTTACAATTTCTTCAACAATTAAATTCATTAATTGGTTAATATCACTATTAACCAAAGCTATTTGGCTAATTTTGGCGATACTAAATTGTCTAACTGCGTAATCCCTAATATATGTTTCCGCATTTTTTCTTTCGGAAATATCTCTCACGATAGTTGTTACAAAACGGTCATGTGTAGTGTGCCATTCAGAAACAGAGACTTCAAAAGGGAAGCGAGAACCATCCTTTTTAATTCCATAAAATTCGGTTTTATAACCTTTAAATTTACTAGTTTCACGAATATATTTTAGTTGAGTTTTTAATTGCGTTTTATCATCAGAATATATTAAATCTAATATATTTGTTCCATTTAAATTATCTTTGGCATGACCAAAGATATTATTAAAACTTTCATTAGAATAGATTATTTTACCATCTAAGGAGAGTGTGGCTATTCCATCTAATGCTGAATTTGCCACGGAACGAAATTTTTCCTCGCTGGCCTTTAAACGATTTTCTCTATCTTCTATTCGTTCGCTTAAGATGGTTACTACAATACCAACCACAATAAACATACTCACTCTTATAAAATCATCAATCAAGGGGTCGGTGAGTTTAGGAGATATGAAATGGCTTAATATGATAAAAGTAGCTAAAAAAATAGGTACTGACATCCCCTTTCTTCTGAACCAAAATGTAGCCATAATAATAGGAATATAAAAAAGAGGGGTAAATACAATTGTCTTTCCCAGAATAAAATGATAATCATAAGTTAGTATAACTGAGAAAAAGGTAAAAACTAATACCAGAATTAATTTATAATCATCTGTATAAGAATCTTTATTCTTCATTTATACTCCTTCTTATTTATCAAAATTTACTGAAAAAATATAATAACATTTTTTTGATTTATTTATTCATATAATTAGTAGTGCAATATTTAGAATCTTTATGGAACCTAATAATTTTTTTTAAGCCAATTTTTAATTACTCCCAGTCTCTATATTTATTAATATTAAATTATTAATTTTATGGTTAAGGTTGATTAAGACTAGTATAATATCGATTTATTAAATTTTTTTATAAGGTAAAATACAACATAATGTATGAAAATTTTAGCTATAGATATTGGGACTGGTACTCAAGATATCATGTTTTATGATTCAAACCAAAATATTGAAAATTCAATAAAACTGGTCCTTCCTTCACCAACCAGAATAATTGGAAGTAAGATTAGGAATTCTAAAAGTGATCTTTTAATTACTGGAGAAACAATGGGTGGCGGCCCTGTAAACCGAGCCATCATGGAAAAAATTAAAATGGGTCATGAAATTGTCATGACTGAAAATGCGGCTCGCACCATAAGGGACGATCTAAAAATAGTGGAATCTTATGGTATTAGAATAATATCTGAGGATAAACTAAAAATAAATGAAGACCAATATTCTGGTTTTGATAAAATAGAATTTAAAGATGTAGATCTTGTTGCTATAAGAAAAGCGTTGAAACAGTTCAATGTTAATTTAGAATTCGATTTTCTAGGAGTAGCAGTTCAAGATCATGGTTACTTGGAGGGAATTGGAGATAGAAACTTTCGTTTCATGAAAATAAAAGAAAAATTAGATGTTCCTCTTAAACCTGAGCAATTTTCTTACTTTAAAACCGCACCAGATTACTTCACCCGAATGAAAGCCGTATCAAGATTATTCAATAAATATAATTTAATGTTAATGGATTCTAAATTTGCTTCAATTTGTGGGGCTACTTGTGATGATACAGTTAAAACGCTGGATAAATTTGTAGCTATGGATGTTGGTAATGGCCATACTCTTGCTGCAGCCTTTGATGGGGAAAAAATAGTGGGCGTATTTGAACACCATACTCGCAGTTTAAATAAAGAAAAGATTGAATTGTATGTGAAGAAGCTGGTTCAGGGAACTTTAACTCATGAGGAAGTACATAATGACCATGGTCATGGTGCATGGGTTCTGGAGGGATTAGAAGATTTTGAATGTGTAGTAGCTACTGGACCTAAAAGAAAACTTTTAGATCAAACAAAATATAATATTTATCACGCTGCTCCAGCAGGAGATGTAATGATGACAGGGCCTATAGGATTAATAAAAGCTATAAAAACGATCTAAAAATTATATATGGATTATTTGATATGGTGATTGGATGATAATCGACCCTCATATTCACAGTATTTATTCAGGAGATGCCACCGGAACACCAGAAGAAATAGTTAAAAAGGCCATGGAAATTGGACTGGATGCCATAGCCATAGCTGATCACAACACTTTAAAAGGTTCCATGGCCGCCTTAAATATATTTAAAGATTTAGAAGAAATTGTCATAATTCCTGCAATGGAGATAAGCTCCAGTAAAGGCCACATAGTTGCTTTAGGCATAATTGAAGAAATAAAAAAAGGATTATCACCAGAGGAAACAATCGATCTTATTAGAGAATCCGGGGGTATTGCAATAATACCACATCCTTATGTTAAATATAGGGATGGGTTATGTGAATATGTTAATAATTTAGATATAGATGCCATTGAAACCTTAAATTCTCGTTATATATTTGGTTATTCTAATTGGAGGGCTAAAAAATTAGCTGAAGAAAGGAATATCCCAGAAATTGGTTCAAGCGACGCTCACTTTTTAGGAGGTATTGGTAGCTGTGTTACAGATGTAGAGGCTGATTTTACAGTTGAAAGTATATTGAAAGGAATAAAAAATGGAAAAACATCAGTTTTTGGTAGCAGAACACCCCTACCACTGATTCTTAAAGAGGTAATTAACAAAAAAATCAAGAAGTTGTAATATCCAGTAAATTAGAGTATTTATAATTTATTTTTATTCATAGGAGCTATAAAAATTGATTTTTTTTAAAAAAACTTATTTATGGATTGAAAATAACTCGGTATAAATTTTAGCTTATTTCATAGATAAGCTTAAATCATAATAATTTATAGTAGGTTTATGATTTTAGAATTCATAAAAGAATATATAATCTATTTGGAACCGGGTTATAATCTGTTAAATACTATTATATTTGGTTTAATATTAGGATTAGTAATTATATTAATAATTAAAATGTTCAACTATATAAAAAAGGATCCTAAAGATCTGCTGATTCCTTTAATCCCCTTTATATTCTTTGGTTCCAGTACCAGGGCTTTGGTGGACAATGGAATTTATCCTCTCACTTATCTGCTGGTAACACCAGGAATATACGTTTTAACTGGTTTAATGGCTATATCAACCCTTTTAATATCTGTTTTTATTGAAAAAAAGACTGATATTAATTATAGACATATTATCTTAGGAATAGGATTGATTATCTGCATTCCTAACATTTTGAAAATATCTGCTATTGATTTAAACGCTTCATTACTAGTTTTAGTCTCATGGTCTATATTTACTTCTTTTTTTATAATTTTAAGGAAAAAATGGAGTGTTCTGAATAGCAAAATAAATCTATATGTGATTTCTGCACATCTTTTTGATGCTAGTTCTACATTTGTGGCTGTGGATTTATATGGCTATAGTGAGCAACATGTACTACCTAGCGCCCTCACTAATTTAACTGGCACGGCCCTTGTGATGTATCCATTGAAAATTATAGTAATATTAGCTGCATTATATGTTATAGATATTTATGTTGAAGATGATAGTATTAAAAATATGTTGAAATTGGCAATATTTATTTTAGGACTTGCTCCCGGTCTTCGGAATTTTTTAAGCCTTATAATGGCGGTTTAATTTTCCAAAATTTTAATCAATTATTTTATTAATTATTTATTAAAGAATTAAAGATATTCCTATGTATAATCAAATAAAAAATAGCCAAGCCAAAAAGAGGTTTTTTTATGTATCTAGATAGAGTAAAAAATAAGATGAATCCTCCAGATTCAGTGAAAATATTTGATACTACTCTAAGGGATGGTGAACAGACACCAGGGGTAGCTTTAACAGTTGATGAAAAGATTAGAATAGCAAAAAAACTAAACAGCTTAGGTATCAATGTAATTGAAGCTGGATTTCCCGCTGCATCAGAAGGAGAACGTGAATCTACACGTAAAATATTAGAATTAGGATTAGATGCTAATATTTGTGGTTTGGCTAGAGTATTAATTTCAGATTTAGATTCAGCAATTGATTGTGGTGTGGATTATATTCACACATTCATTGGAACTTCTCCCCTCCACCGGAAATTCAAGCTTAAGATGAATAAAGAAGAAATTCTCACCAAATCGGTTGATGCAATCGATTATATCAAAGATCATGGCATAAAAGCTGAATTTTCAGCAGAAGATGCTTCAAGAACTGAATTTAACTACTTAAAAGAAATTTACCGCGCCGTGGAGAATGCAGGGGCTGATGTTATCAATGTTCCAGATACTGTTGGAGTAATGATTCCTTCTTCTATGAAGTGGTTGATAGCTGAACTAAAAAAAGAGATTAAGATTCCAATTAGTGTGCACTGTCATGATGACTTTGGACTGGCAGTTGCCAACTCGTTAATGGCTGTTGAAGCTGGTGCCCAGCAAGTACATGCCACCATTAATGGTTTAGGTGAAAGAGCTGGAAACGCAGCTCTAGAAGAAGTAGTAATGGCTTTAACAGTAGAATATGGGATTGAAACCAGCATAAAAACTAAATTGTTAGTAAATACTTCAGAATTTATTTCAAGAATTACTGGGGTTAAAATGCCTCCTAACAAAGCTATAGTTGGAGAAAATGCATTTGCACATGAAGCAGGAATACATGTGCATGGTGTTCTGGAAAAAGCTGAAACATATGAACCTATAACGCCGGAAATGGTGGGACATACTCGTAGAATTGTTTTAGGTAAACATACTGGAGCAAAAGCCCTTAAATCGAAACTCGATGATTATGGTATAGAAATGAACGAAAAACAATTTTGTGATGTCTTTGATCAAGTCAAAAATCTGGGTGACAAAGGTAAAATGGTCACTGACGCCGATTTAAAAGCTATTGCTGAGAGTATTTTAGGTAAAGCAAAGGATGAGATTGTTAAACTTGAAGGTTTTGCAGTAATGACGGGGGAAAACGTTATGCCCACTGCCACAGTAAAGCTAAAGATAAATGACCAAGTAAAAACTTCATCAAAGACAGGTGTTGGCCCAGTAGATGCTGCTATTAATGCAATTCAAGATGTTTTAAGCGAAACAGAAGACATTGAACTTTTAGAATATAATATAGAGGCTATAACTGGTGGAACTAATGCTTTAGCCGAGGTTTTTGTGGTTATGGGGGATAAAAATGGCAATAAAGCCACAGGCAGATCCACTCGAGAGGACATAGTCATGTCTAGTGTGGAAGCTGTTTTAGATGCAATAAATAAGATTCTAATATTAAGATAATTTTTTACATATCTTAATATTTTAATGGTCTTAAAATTTATTTCAAAGATTTAATTCATTATTAACTACATTTAAAAGCTTAAAACCAATTAATTATTTTATAATATTTTATTTCTTATCAATATCCCTTTAAATTTTTTTATTATTAGAAATAGATTATTTTTAGCTTTTTTTAATCATTTGCAATGTATTTAAAGCTCATTTTCAAACCTTAAATTATTTATATTCATATAATGAATAAAATTATAGTATAATATTTGACATAGGTTCCTGTAATTAATTTACTTGGACCTAATAATATCCATAAAATTTTTTAGAGTCATTGTTTATTTACATGACTTAATATGTCAAGTAATATTTTAAGTTTAATCTATTGTTTAAAAGGAGGGGGATTAATGAAGGATAAACTTAATATCCTTATACTTGAAGATGTTGCTTTAGATGCTGAGTTAATGGAATATGAAATGCGTAGAGAGAAAATTGATTTTGTTTCATTAATAGTTGAAACAGAAAAAGATTTCACTGAAGCGCTTAATGATTTTAATCCTGATATTATCTTGGCTGATCATTCCCTTCCTACTTTTGATGGTTTATCTGCTTTGAAAATTACAAAAAAACTATCTCCTAAAACACCATTTATTTTTGTTAGCGGTAAAATAGGGGAGGAATTTGCAGTTGAAGTGTTAAAAGAGGGAGCAACAGATTATGTTCTAAAAAATAATCTTTCAAAACTTGTACCTGCACTTCAAAGAGCAATAAACGAGACAAAAGAACAGTCAGAACGAAAAAATGTTGAACACGCTCTTAAGAAAAGAGATGAGCAACTTCGCCTAATAACTGACAATATGCTGGATATTGTTATTCAAATAGATTCTAGTGGATCTATCCATTATTTAAGCCCTTCAGTGAAAACAGTTTTAGGTTATGATCCTGATGATATTTTAGGTTTAAAAATATCTGAGCTGGTCAAATTTGTTCATCCCAATGATATTGATGAAGTAAAAAATGGTTTTGAGCAAGTTTTTTCTGAAAATACATCTAGCATAGAATATCGTTGTAGAAATGTTAATAATGAATACATATGGCTTGAAGCTATTGGAAATGCTTTATCTACCAATTCTAAAAATTTAAAAGGCGCTGTTTTTGTAATAAGAAATATTAATGATAGAAAAATCGCTGAAAAAAGATTAAAACAATATCATGATGAACTGGAAAAAAGGGTTGCAGATAGGACTGCGGAATTGGAAACTATGAATAAGGAACTAGAATCATTTAGTTATTCTGTTTCTCATGATTTAAGAGCTCCTTTAAGAAGAATAGATGGTTTTAGTCAAGCACTTCTCGAAGATTATGGAGATAAAATGGATGAACAAGGATTATATTATCTAAATCGGATGAGAATAGCGAGTCAACGAATGGCTCAGCTAATAGATGATCTTTTAGAATTATCTAGATTAACACGAAGCAATATCCAAATAGAAGATGTTAATTTGAGTTTTATAGCAGAAAATATTGCTAATGAATTAAAAACAAGTAATCCTAAAAGAAATGTTCAGTTTATTATTGAGGATAATGTTTTAGTTAAAGGAGATTCGCGTCTACTAAAAATATTGATGGAAAATCTTTTAGATAATGCTTGGAAATTTACAAGTCACAAAGATGAGTCAATAATTAATTTTGGTACTAAAAATGATAATGGAAGGTTAATCTACTTCATTAAAGACAATGGATGTGGTTTTAACATGGATGAATCTGAAAAAATATTCAAACCTTTCCATAGAATCAATTCTGAAAACGAATTCCCTGGAAGTGGTATCGGGCTGGCTACTGTGCAAAGAATCGTTAATAAACACGGTGGAGATATCTGGGCTCAAGGAAACATGGAAAATGGTTCAATATTTTATTTCACTCTTAATCCTAAAGGTGATGAAAATGAGTAAAGATTTAAAAACAATACTTTTAGTAGAAGATGATCCCGATGATGTAAATCTTACTCTACGTGCTTTAAACAAGTCTAATATAAATCAGGAAATTGTAGTAGCTAACGATGGACTCGAAGCAATAGAATATCTTTTTGGAGAGGGAAAATATGCAGATAGGGATTCAAGTAAAATTCCAGAGTTAATTCTTCTTGATTTGAAGCTTCCAAAAATGGATGGAATAGAAGTACTAAAAAAATTAAGATCAAATGATAAAACTAGAACAGCTACAGTTATAATTTTAACATCTTCTAAAGAGACTGAAGATATAGTGGAGTGTTATAAACTTTGTGCAAATAGTTACATACAAAAACCAGTGGATTTCAACCTTTTTCTAGAGACAGTATGGATTTTAGGCAGATATTGGTTAAATTGTAATGAAAATGTTAGTAGTGGAGGATAGAGTTTGAATTCTCCTATTAAGATTTTGATTGTTGATGATTCTAAAGATGACACAGAACTGATTGTTAGAAAATTAGGTCAGGATGGCTTTGATTTAATATACGAAAGAGTCGAAACTCCCAAATCATTGAGGAATTCCCTAATAAATAAATCATGGGATATTGTAATCTGTGATTATATAATACCTGGATTCGGAGGTTTAAAGGCTCTTAAAATCTCAAAAAGCATTAACAAGGATTTGCCAGTTATTATAGTTTCTGGAAAAATTGGAGAAGAAATGGCTGTTAAGGCTATGAAAGCTGGAGCTCAAGATTACATACTAAAAGATAATCTTTCAAGATTAGCACCTGCTATTGAAAGAGAAATAAATGAATTCAAAATTAGAAAAAAACAAGATATTGCTCTTAAAAAATCTGAAAGTATTTATAAAACAATTTTTGAGAATACAGGAACTGCAACTGCAATTATAAATAATGAAATGTGCATTGAAATGGTTAATACGGTATTTGAGACTTTATCTGGCTATAAAAAATTTGAAATTGAAGGTAGAAAAAAATTCACAGATTTTACCGCTGAAGAAGATAAAGATATTATAAATAATTTCTTATCATCATCAAGAAATAATCCCGAATGTAGCCCTAGAAATTATGAAACCAAATTTAGGAATTCAAAGGGCAAAAACAAAAATGTATTAATTACTTTAGCATTTATTCCAAGCACTAATAAAATTTTAATTTCAATTTTAGATATAACTGAACGGAAAATTGCAGAAGAAAGAATATATATGGCTCTGAAAGAAAAGGAAATACTTTTAAAAGAAATTCATCACCGTGTTAAAAATAACTTGCAGATCATATCTAGCCTTATTAGACTTCAATCAAGATATATTAACGATGAAAAGATATCAGAAATTCTTAATGACAGTCAAAATAGAATAAAATCAATGAGCATGGTTCATGAAAAGCTTTATCAATCGGATAATCTTTCTAAAGTGGATTTAAATGAATATATAAATAATTTAGCCGCTGAACTTTTCAGATCCTATGGAAAAAGCATAAGGAAGATCAAACTAAAGGTTGATGTATGCAAGATATTAATGGATGCAGATGCAACTATAAATTTTGGTTTAATTATAAATGAATTATTATCTAATTCGCTTAAATATGCTTTTCCAGATGACTTAGAGGGAGAAATAGTTATAAAATTTTATAAAAATTCAGAGGGAAATTATATTCTTCTTATTGGGGATAATGGAATTGGATTACCCTCTGAATTCAATATATCTCAATCAAAATCACTTGGCATGCGTTTGGTTAATAATCTTTGTAATCAACTTAATGGAGACTTAAAGATTATACGAGAAAATGGAACTTTATTTCATATAAAATTTGAAAATCTATAAAAACATAGTTAAAGGAATTATATTAAAATAATCTCAGAAATGTATAAGTATTTCTTAATAAATATCATATAATATTACATAATTGTTAAATAATTTTAAAAGCCCATTAAAATAAAAGATTATTTTAGAAATAAAAGATTATAATTAAGGCTAAGGGGGGAATGAAATACCTAATCCACAATTAATGATTGTTGAAGATGAAAGGATCACTGCAGAAGATTTAAAAGAGGGTTTAGAGGAAATAGGTTACACTGTTTCAGCTGTAGTTTACTCTGGCGAGGAAGCAATTAAAAAAGCAAAAGAGCTAAAGCCTGATCTAATAATAATGGACATTCGTTTAGAGGGTGAAATGGATGGAATAGAAGCTGCGGAATATATAAGATCAAATTTTGGTATTCCAGTTATATATTTATCAGCTTATTCTGATGAAGATACTATCCAAAGAGCAAAAATAACAGAACCTTCAGGTTTTATACGTAAAAGTCCAGCAGGTTTTCTTAATAAACCATTTGAAGAAAGTGAATTACATACGGCCATTGAAATAACTTTGTACCGTGACCGAATGGAAAAACGGTTAAGGGATAATCAAAGATGGCTTAAAGCTATTTTAACTAATATTGCTGATGCTGTGATTGCAACTGATTCTAAAGGAATGGTAAAATTTATGAATCCTGTTGCAGAAGATTTAACTGGAATCCTTCAAGAAGATGCTATTGGAAAATATTTGACTGAAATTTTTGCAATAGTTAGTCATGGGCCTGGAAAACTAAGTAAGTCTTTATTAAATAATATTTTCCAGGAAAAAGTACCCCGACAAGTTTACATTGATCATGTCATACTTCAATCTGAAAATGGAACAAAAATACCAATATACGGGGCAATTAATCCAATAAAAGATGAAAAAAATAATATAATAGGCATGGTTATTGTATTCAGAGATATCAGTACTTGGATTAATTAGATCATAGTGGAAATATCAACATATTTAAAATAATGTTTTCTTTGTTTTTATAATAATATTATTCACTTCTGATGTTTATTTTTCTTAAATTTTACTAAAAATTGTTTTTAAGTTTTCATAATACCCTAATAAATTCAAATTTTCCGTAAAATGATTCTCTTAAATATTATTACTAAAAAAACTAATCATAAAGTATATATAATATTGGACTACTGAAAAACATTATAGTAATTCATTCGGAGGTTAAAGTGATGTCAGAGGAAAATGTTGTATACATTGGAAACAAGCCTGTTATGAACTATGTTTTAGCTGTTGTAACTCAGATGAATGGTGGAACTCCTGAAGTCATTCTAAAAGCGCGTGGAAGAGCCATCAGCAGAGCAGTTGATGTTGCTGAGATAGTTAGGAATAGATTCATACCGGATATAGACGTAGCATCTATAGACATATGTACAGAGGAAATCATTGGTAACGAAGGTGGATCTACTAACGTATCTGCGATTGAAATCCAGCTCAGTAAAGATTAGTCAAGAGGAAATTAAATGAAACCTAATGGTTTCATTTTTTAGCTTATTTTTTTTACTAAAATTAATTTTTTGATATTCTATTTTTTTCATTTAATTTTACTAATTATATGGAGTACTTAAAAGATTATAGATAATATAAAATCATAAATTTTTCTAATAAAAAAATGATTGTAAATTACTATATTTACAATCACCATTATTATTCTTCTTTTTTAGTTATTCGTTTCTTAAATATTCTGATAAATAGGAAAACACCCATTACAACTGTAAACAATACAGCTATATAATAAAAGAATACAGAAGTAGGTGCTTCTTCCTTATTAACATTTAATACATAAATATAACCATCTTCACCACCCACGTATATTGATTGCCCGTATACGGCGGGCGAGGAGCTTATGGGGGAGTTAAAAATGTAATAACCTGGCATGTAGTTCCATTCATTCTGTCCAGTATATTTGTTCAAAACATAAACAGTACCGTCATTAGATCCAAACGTGATTTTATTATCAAATAAAGCAGGGGATGATCTAATAGGACCTCCCGTTTTATAGGACCATTTCAATACCCCTGTTCTAGTATCAACACAAGTCATATTCCCATCATCGGATCCAATAAACAAATTGTTATTCATTGGTTCAATTAGTGGAGAGGATCTTATGGGACTCCCTATGTAGTAATTCCAGATTAAATTGCCCGTGGTCGCATTGAGTGCATATAACTGCCCATCATCGGATCCAAAGTATACTGTATCGTTATAATATGCTGGAGATGATCTAACTTTATCTGCAGTCCCATATTCCCAAATTTCACTACCATCCTGAATATTAATGGCGTAGATGCTGTTATCATCAGATCCAACGTATAGAGTACCATTAAAGACAGTTGGTGATGAAAATACTGGTTTATTTGTTTCAAATTTCCAAGCTAATGTTCCATCAGAAGTGTATAATGCGTATACATTATTATCATTTGATCCAAAGAAAACTAAACCATCATAAACAGCTGGAGATGATTCTATACCGGATCCAGTTTTATATTTCCATTCCAACGCTCCATTATCTGAATTTAAGGAATAAAAGTATCCATCCATCGATCCAACATATACAGTGTTATTAACAACTGCTGGTGAGGAAAGAACTTCACCTCCTGTTTTATAACTCCATTTCTTTGAACCATTATCCATTTTAATAGCATAAATATTTTTATCACCTGATCCAAAATATAAAATTTCATTATATATAGCAGGAGAAGATTTTATGGCGCCATTTGTCTCAAAAATCCATATACATGGGCAGAATTTTGCTGATTCTGTTACAAACCCTGTATTTTCCATATTCTGACGAAACATTGGCCAATCGGCTGCAGCTGCTGAGGGACTTACTATTAAACCAATAAGTACTAAACTAATCAATATTTCTTTTATTCCAACCATACTAACACCTTAATACAATTTAGGGATCAGATATCCCGATTAAACTTAATAACTCCCAATCCAAAGAATAAAGCTGTGAATCCTAACAAAACCACTATATCAACCCATATATCTCCAATACCTCCACCTTTAAGCATTACAGTACGCATTGCGTCGTTTATATATGTTAAAGGTACCAGATATGCAATTTTCTGGAATATCCATGGCATGGTTTCTGTTGGATAAAAGACTCCTGAAACAAACATCATAGGCATGGTAAAGGGCATGACCATTTGCATGTAATCTTCTTGGGTTCCAACACGTGCAGAAACCATAATACCAAAGCCGACGAAACATAGAGCTCCCAGTACTAATAGTAATAATGTAAGTAACATACTACCTTTTATTACAATACCAAATAAAAGAATGGCTGCCAATATCAGTATTAAAGCCCTACCTGTTTCAGTTATTAGTTTTGATATTATCTTACCTCCAACAACTGTTGTAACGCTTGTGGGAGTCATAAATAGCCGAGCAAGTTCTCCACGTTCTCTTTCTCCTGCAATTGATTCTCCCATTCCAAACATACATGAAAACATTACAGTCATGGCCAGAACTGCTGGCACCAAGAAGTCTATGTACTTTATATCTCCATATAATTTGTCAATTTGGAAATTAATTGAGTTTATTATACTATTAAAGTCAATAATTTTATTATTTGCAGTAGTTCCTGTAACATTTGTAGATTGTACTTGTATCTGCGCTGTCTGGGAGTTCATCATTTCCAATTTTTGAATTCCTAATTTTTTGGATATCTCGTTGAATAAGGCTTGTGTGGCTGGAACAACGGCAGTGGTGGCCATCTGATCTGAGGAGTCAACGTATATTTGCACATTCTTGGCTTGAGGATCAGTTAGATTATCGTAATTGGTTGGCAGAATTATTGCTGCTTTTACCTCGCCATTTGCTACCATCTCTCTGGCCTCATCTGGATTACTTATAATATCTCTAACATCATATAAATCCATATTTTTTATAGCATTCAACGTAGCATCAGTTACATCCCCATTACTTTGATCAACCACAACTATAGGTATGTTTGTTAATTCTCCACCCATACCATATCCAAAAAGGGTAATCATAATAATAGGAAATAAAAAAAGAGATAATAGGCGTGGTTTATGTCTCCAGAGAACCATTAAATCTTTTTTAAGCATCCAAATTATTTTTTTAGATTCCACTTAATCACCTTCGGCTTGATTTTTAGCTGTAACCTTCATAAAAACATCTTCTAATGAAGGATCTTTGGTTGATAGGGAGGTAATGTTACCTCCATTTTCAATTATGAAGTATAAAACATCATTAACAGCACATTCGGCACAACTGATATCCATGGTAAGTCTTCCAGATTTATGCTGATGCACATTAAAAACTAGGGGAAGATTGGAAATTTTTTCAAATAGGTCCTGATTCATGTTACTTATCATCACGCTTAATTCTCTAAATTCTCCCTCTTCCTTTTCAACGTCAACCAAGGCTTTGTCAAGTTTATTTAAACTTTCGCCATTCATTTCAGATTCTTCTCTTAATTTACCCATTATTTCAGTTATGCGAAGATTTTTTTGTGATCTTTCTTCTTCAATTATAGTGTCTTTAAGACCTTGCGGTGTATCAAATGTAGCCAACCTACCATTATTTATAATACCCACATTTTCACACAGTAATTCTACTTCGTACATGTCATGAGAACATAAGACGATAGTGTGGCCTTTTGAGTTCAATTCTTCAATTAAATCCCATAAAATTCTTTTTGTTGTAGGATCTAAACCAATAGTGGGTTCATCTAGGAAAAGAATATCTGGTTGATGAATTAAACTTGCAACTATCGAAACTTTTTGTTTTTGACCACCAGAAAGCTGATTCACAAGTTTATTTTCAGCATATTTGATGTCCACCAATTCCATGAGTTCAACTATTCTTTCTTCTTTTAAATCTCTCGAAAGACCATAATAATCAGCACATAGCTCTGCATTCTCGCGAACTGTGAGATCGCCATATAAACTGACTAATTGGGGGACCATTCCAATTTTTTGTCTTACAGCATTTGGATCTTTGATTATATCATAACCGGCAACTTTTCCAGTCCCTGAGGAGGGTTGAATAAGACAGGTCAGCATTTTAATCGTGGTTGTTTTTCCTGCACCATTAGGCCCTAAAAATCCGAATACACTCTTATTTTCAATTTTCATATTTAGGGCATCTACTGCTAGAAAATCTTTATATTTTTTGGTAAGATCGAAGGTTTCTATAGCATATTTCATAATTTAACTCCTTCTTATTAATTAACTATTTTATGGATAAGATATCTTCTATAAATTCTTCGTAAAGGTTTGTTTCGCGGTTTTTAAACAGATTTCTAATTCTATTAAGTGTTTCAATACCTTCTTCGGTTGTTTCATAAAATTTGACTTTACGTTTCCCATGGTGTTCCCAAGCACCTTTAATAAGACCTTTCCTTTCTAGTAAGTGTAGTTTAGGGTATATGATGCTGGGACTGGGCATTTTAATATCTTTACCCAATGGTGAAGCTTTATGTAATTGTGTCATTACTTCGTAACCATGTTTTCCTTTTTTATTGATAAGCCAAAGCATAAATATCAAACTGGAGCCACGCATTAAATTTTTGATAAGCTTTCTGTCAAATTTCTTTAATTTAAATGATTCATGAAGTTCATTAATAGATTTAGTATCATTAAATTTGTTTAATTTTATTTCAGACGATTTCTTGTTTTTATTAGTGTTAAAAGAATTATCATCGTCCATTAATCCACACCTCTTTTTTTAAAATTACATATCCATTAAGGATATATCAATTTTTGATATATTTAACATTGATACATCATTTCCCTTATATAAATGTTTTCGTTAGAAAGATAATATAAAGAAAAAAAACACAAATTAATAAAAAAATTTGATCATATAAATTCTAAAGTAGGTAAAGTGATTTAATGAAAATAGGATTCTCCACACTAGCACTTTTTATGAATTCATTTGAAAAATTCTTGGAAAAAGGATCAGAAGACGGATTTAATTTAATGGAGATATTATGTGAAGGACCCTATTGGCCTAGAAATGTCATGTCGATGGATAAAGGTGAATTAGAAGTCTTTAGTTCCTATGACATGGAGGTATATTTACATTCTCCCACAATAGATCTAAATCCGGCCAGCCTTAATCCGGGAATTAGAAACGAAACACTTCTTCAACTTAAGGAAACTATAGATCTGGCTGCTGAAATTGGTTCTGAAGCTGTTACAACCCATCCGGGAATGATTCATCGGTTGGAAGATAGGATTAGGCTTTTAGCAATGGAATATGCAATTGAAACACTCCAATCTGCCAGTGAATATGCTAATGAAAGAGGAATTAAATTTTCCATTGAAAATATGCCTGGAAGATCAGTCTATTTCTGCAATAATTCCCTTGAACACCAAAATTTTACAAAAAGATGCCAATGTCATGCCACATTGGACGTGGGACATGCTAACACTACTCAAGATGTAGAGTCCTTTTTCAAAATGAATAACATTTTATATTACCATATAAGCGATAATAATGGAGAAAAAGATGAACATCTTAGTTTAGGAGAAGGAAAACTAAATTTAAATTTATTAAAAGGCCTTAAAAATGTAATAATCGAATTAAATGATTATAATAATATCTTAAAGAGTAGGGATATTCTATTGAATTTAAATAAAAATTATTAGATCTTAATGAGGTAATATTAATTGTTTAAATAGTTAAAATCATAAATGAAATTATTTAATAATTATTATTAGTAAATAATATTACTAGAGGGGTTTAAATGATTTCAAAAGTTTATTTCGCTGATTTTAGATCAAGAAGTATTAGTGAAAATAAGTCAAATAAAATCATAAAACTTTTTAGATCTGCAAATATGGACGAAATTATTGATAAAGGCGATTTAACTGCTGTAAAAGTCCATTTTGGGGAAGAAGGAAATGATTCTTTTTTGAATCCGATTTTTGCGCGCGTTATTGTGGATGAATTAAAAAGAGTAGGCGCTGAACCTTTTATTACTGATACTAACACTTTATATTTTGGCAGTAGACATCAGGCTGTGAATCATCTTGAAACAGCTATTAGGCACGGCTTTGATTTTGCAGTGGTTGGTGCGCCTATTGTGATAGCTGATGGTCTTAGAGGTAACAATCATCAAGAAATAAATATTAACAAAAAACATTTTAAAAAGGTTAAAATTGCGGGAGATATTGAAGAAGCGCCTTCGATGATTTTATTATCTCACTTCAAAGGTCATCCGATGTGTGGTTTTGCTGGGTCACTAAAAAATCTTGCTATGGGATGTTCAAGTTCTGATGGGAAAATAGAACAACATGAATGTTCTAAACCAATAATAACTAAAAATTGTATTCTTTGCGGTACTTGCACCAAAGTTTGTCCACTAAAAGCCATTTCATTGGGCGATGAAACGGCTATTATAGATTTTGAATTATGTATTGCTTGTAATCTTTGTATGGCAGAGTGTCCTTCTTCTGCGATTGACATGGATTGGGAGAGTTTAAATGATTTCATGGAACGCATGATGGAGTATGCCTATGGTGCTGTAAAAAATAAAAAAGAAAAAATTGGCTATTTCAATTTCTTGATGAATATAACTCCTGATTGTGATTGTGAGGGGTTCAGTGACGCTTATATAGTACAAGATATAGGAATTTTAGCTTCTAATGATCCAGTGGCAATTGACACGGCCAGTTACGATCTGATCAATGAGCAGAGTGCATTAAAAGGTACCGAGATTCATTCTAACATGGATAAGGGTGAAGATAAATTTAGGGGAATTTGGCCCGATGTAAATGGCCAAATTCAACTTAAATATGCTCAAGAGATTGGTTTAGGAACTATGAATTATGAATTGATTAAAATATAAGAATTAAGATAAAAAAAGCAGTCCCATTAACTAGGCCAATTATACAAATTTATATATAAATTTAAAAATAAAAACCCCTATAATTTGAGGGTTTCGATAAACCTTTTTTTATGAAATAAATAATATAGGAATTAAAAAAATGGAAAGTAACTATGTTTGGATGAATACAAAGCGGATTGAAACGCTTGTAGATGGAATATTTGCAATAGCCATGACTTTACTAGTTTTAAATTTTGAAATCCCTCAATTTACTGGTGTAATTACTAATGCAGTCATATGGAATGCTTTGGTTGAACTTTGGCCTAAAATGTTCACATATGGTTTAAGTTTTATTTTATTAGCTATATTTTGGAGAGTAAATCATCAACAGTTTTATCTCATAAAAAAATCAGATACTCCCCTTTTATGGATTAATATTTTTTGGCTGATGTTTGTGGCCCTCGTTCCTTTTTCCACTTCACTTATAGGGGAATATGGGGAATTTGAGATTTCTGAACTATTTTTTCAAATAAATTTTTTACTTATAGGTATATTATTTAATCTAAATTGGAGATACGCTGCAAGCAGAGGATTGTTGGATAAATCAGTTAATCAAAAAAAAATAGAGCGTATAAAACGAATAAATCTTGCATTGCCCATTGCAGCTGTTATTGCAATTATTTTAGTATTTATAATACCGGAATATAGTTCTTTAGCATATTTGTCCACATATTTCTTAAAAAAATTTTTTAAAGCATCGATATAACCATTCTTAAAAAAATAAATCTATAATTGATCAAAAATCAATATCTAAAACCTCTTTTATATTATTCACAACAAAATCAGCAGCTTCAAAAACCTTTTGAGGGGTATTATCTTCTTGTTGCAATGTTAAAACACCAATATCTGCTTCTTTCAGGGCTAATATATCATTGGCACTGTTACCAACCATCATAACCTTATAATCTCTTTTCAATTTTCTTACGATTTCCTTTTTTCTCCTAGAATCAGCAGTACTGAATACATTTTCTATTGGAATGTCAATGAACTTGGATAATTCTTGAAGAGATTTTTTACGGTCCCCTGAGGCAATATATATATTAATTCCTCTATTTTTTAATTCACGGATTACTTCTGGAACTTCCGGAAAGATCTTACCTCCTGCAGTTATGGTAAATTCAATTTCAGCTTTTTTAATGTTAACTATGAAACCCGAACCACTACATATTTGAACATTAAATTTTTTTTCTATAACTGCAGTGATGGTGTCTTGAATATCTTTAACTAATGCATTGTCATTTTCTATTGCTTTTAAAATGCTTTCCTTTTCTATCTCTGTGGCAGAATAACTTATATCAAATTTTATATTATTACGGGTTATAAATTGATAGATGGTCTGATTTGAATGGGCATTAATTATACATTCAGCCGGGTCAGTTTGTAAGACTACTAACGCTCTCTGGGGGTCATAATCAACCACATCGATTGAACTTACATAATCACATATCTGACCATTTCTGATGTTTTTTAATGCACGATATCTTTCAATTAAAGTTCCAGAATTATCAAATACAACTGCTTTAGGTGGCATGATATTCACTTTAAAGGTTACTATTTTAAATTATTTAAGCACAGTTACACTGGTTATGAAGTATACACCAAGAGTAACTAAAAATACTCCACATATTTTCATTATCCAAATATAAGAATTTTTATCCATGATTTTAGATCCTTTACTGGTAAAAAAAGATATCATACTATACCATGATAGGTCTGCAGACCAATGACCAACTAAAAATCCAATAAGACCAATTAATCCCGCTATTTCCAATCCCTTAAACATGAATGCAAATCCAATCGTGGCCCACCAGATAAAAAAGTAAGGATTGGATAAACTGGTTAATATTCCATCAGCTATAGAACTATGATTAGATTTGAATTCTTCTTCAAAATCATATAACTTAGGATCAGTATTGAAAATCCTTAAACCCATAAAAACTAGTACTAAACCACCTAATATTCCTATAATCAGTGCAACCATAGGAGATTCAATTAACCAACGCATACCGCCGATAATTAATATTATTAACACTATTTCTGTTATAATATGTCCTGAAACAACCATAGGCCCTGCTATACACCCTTTTCTTAAAGAATCAGAGATTGTCACTGTAAGCATAGGACCGGGAACCAGAGCTCCAGATAGTCCTGCTGCAAAGGATGTTAAGACAAAAAATATTAATTCTAACAATTTAATCACAAAATTTAAAAAGATACATTTTCATTCAAATTTATCCAAATAAACTATTAGTTATATTTATTTAGAACTTTCATAATTTCTGATAAGTGATAATCAATATTATCGATTTCTTCTTTTTTAAATGATTTTTTTCTACTCAGTAATTTGAATCGTTCCATAATATGGCCCATCTTATTTAATATGTCTGTAACATATACTTTGTTCTGGTACATAGAACCACCAATTCTATTTTTGTTTCAATGGAGTATAAATTTATTGAATATTATTATCAGATGCATGAAATACCAATAAATTTACCATTTTTTATATTCAGCTTAAAAATGGAGGCTAAGTAAATTTTATTAATATATAATTTCAAATAATTGGAAATCAAAATATATTAATCAATAAAGTTGATTTTATCGCAATTTCCTTCTTCCAATGCTTTTTCATATATCATCCATGCCGTGGTTATATCTTGAACAGCCAATCCTGTTGAATCAAAAATTGTTATTTCTTCATCTGATTGTCTTCCAGGACTTTTTCCAGCAATCACATCTCCAATTCTGGCATGAATATCATTTCTTTTGATTTCTCCTTTAGATACTAACACGTTTATTTCACCACTATGACTTGCTTGTTCCCAGCAATCAATGATAACTTTTGATTTCAGGGTTAAACTACTTTCTAGTTCTTGTTTTCCAGGAGCATCTGCTCCCATAGCATTGATATGAGTTCCTTCTCTTATCCATTCCGATTTTATAACAGGTATTTTTACTGGTGTACTGGTTATTACTACATCAACATTCCTTACTGCGTCCTTGGCAGAATCTACAGGTTCTACTGGAAATCCATATTTATGAGATATCATTTCAGCAAATTTAGCTCTAGAAGTACAAGTTCTACAAAATACTTTGGCATTTTTTATATCCATCACTTCGTTTAAAGCCATTATCTGAGTCTCAGCTTGTTTACCCGCACCAACCAGACCTATTGTTTCAGAATTGTCACGCGCCAAATATTTAGTGGCAATACCTCCAGCAGCACCAGTTCTCATGTTAGTTATCCATGTACCATCCATCAACGCCACCGGAAAACCTGTTTCAGGTTCTATTAGCTCAATAATTGCCATCACTGTCGGTAATCCATGATTTTTAGGGTTATCGGGATGTACATTTACATTTTTTACTCCAGATTGGTCCAGATTTCTAAGATAACATGGCATTAAGCGTAGATCGCCATTATATTTTTTATAATAAAGATATTTTTTCGCTGGCATTTGCACTCTGCGATTAGCATGTTCAGCATATCCAACTTCAACTGATTCAATAATTTCATCCATTTTGGCCAATTTTTTTATCTGACTTTGTTTTAATACTACTGTTTCAGGCATTCATGCACCTCTAATAATATTATTATCATTATCCCTCTACAAGTATAGTATTTCAATTTTCCTATAAACCACAGAAATTATATTTAAACATTTTAATCTATAAAAAAAGAATAAATCCCTCTAAACATCTAAATCAAGTTTTATCAAATAAAAAAATTGTTTGATTGATTGTTAATAGCATTTTTAATTATTCATATCCATAATTGATAAATCCTAAATAAACTAATTATTATTTTCTATGAAGTTAAATTTTATAAAATATTAAAGTAATCTTAGATCATAGTTTTTAGAAACTATGAGCTTTAAATACATTATTTTTTTATCAAGAATGCTCATTTTATCTTTCATTTCACGATAAAGTTCCATATATTTTGCTTTATCTTCATCAGCATCTTTATAATCTCTTTTAAGATCTTCATGCAGTTTAATTAAGCTTTTCTTAATAATTTCCTCTTTTTCTTTTTTAGTTGTCTCGATTTCTTTTTCTTTCTCAACAATCTGATTTTCAACATCTTCCTTATTTTGTTTTAACTCGCTAATTTCAATTTCCAAATTTTTCAATAGTTTTTCCAGCTCAGCATCATCTTCCTTTTCCAGTAATTTCTCTTTAAGTTTTAAAATTTTATCTGCTGTGTTCAAAACTCCATCATCGTGTTCTGCTTTTAGCGAGTTCAATGCACTTAATTCATCTTCAAATTTGTTAACAGAGTTTTCTATAGTTATAACTTGTTCTAATACTCCTGCATCTTCTAAAAATTCATCTAAATCAATTATAATAACATCTCCGACATTATTTTATATATTATCAAAAAATAAACAAGTATCAGCTATTTAAATAAAAACTTAAAATTTCTATTCTTTGACTTACATATATTGAATTTATGCAGATATAATACTTAATGAAATTTTATTTAAAAATAGATATTATAATATATTTTTGAATTTTTAAAGGATTAAACTGAGTAATAACATATAAAAATTAGTTAAAAAACATAAAATTGTAAAAAATAAAATAAAAGGTTTACAATTTAAATTAAACTAATAGATAAGTCAGCAATATTCTGTAGCAAATTCAATTGAAATAAAGGGATTTAGAAAGGTAATTGTGCATATCTACCTTTCCAGTATAATATCTTACAGTTGTTTTGTGTTCCAAAGGTGTTTCTAGAACTTGTAGGATCTGCTGTTATCCACTTTCCATTAACATAAATTTCGGCCCAAATGTGCCCAACTGTCATATGTGTAAATTTGCACTGTGCATGTGCATATTTTGCTGGTAAACCTGATGCTCTAGCAAGAGCAATTAAAAGATGGCTCTGGTCGATGCAATTTGCATTCTTTCTTTCCATAGTTTCAAGGGCACCGTATTTAGTGTTGTAATAGAAAGTGTAACTGACTTTATCTCTTACCCATTTAAATAAAGCGTTAGCCTTATCATATTTGGAAGTTAATCCCCTGGTTATTGAAGTAGCTAAAGATTTTATCCTAGAATCAGTAGATTGACAGTTATTAGTTGGTTTTAAGTATTGTTGTAAGGGGTCTGTTGTATTACTGTTTTCTAGTTCTGATTTTTTCACGTATTTGTAATCGTATCTTGTTTCGTATTTGTAAGCTGTTTTATATTTCCATTTATATTTCCATTTATATTTCCAACCATATTTCCAAGTAGAATAAGTTTTGTAGGCATAATAGTATTTCCAGCTTCCATAGGATTTATACCATCGCTTATAATTTCTTTTATATGTAACTTTGTACTTTGCTTTATACCATGATTTATAATAACTCTTGTATTTTTGTTTATAAGCTACTTTTACTTTATAACTGTATTTAACTTTAACAAGAGGATCTTCTACAATGGTTTTACTTGTAGTAGTTTCTTTAGTCTGTACCAAGGGTTTTTCCTCAGATTCTTCTGCATTTTCACTAAGACTATTGTCATTATTTATTTGATTATCCTCAATATTTGTTATCTCTGGATTTTCGTCTGTTGCACTGGCACTGTTAATACAAATAGCCAAAACACTAACTACTAGAAAAATTTTTAATAATAATCGCCACGTAATTTTACCGCCTCCAACCCAATACAAGAAATCTTCAACTTAAATATATGATTTTAATATCTTTATTCAGGATTGATGATCACTTGTTTGGGAATGGAAATAAAATTATTTTAAAAGTATTTAAAGTTTTTCATTTATTTTCCACAATAAAACATTATTTAAACCCATTTTTTTGATTAAAACACTCTCAAAACTATTTATAATAGTACACATGGAATTGACTATCTCCATATCTTTTTTAGTAAAAGATCAGTTATTAATGACTATTTTCATTTAAAACAATCTTAAATTGTTTTAATTAACCATCATTTAATAGAGCAGAGCAATATTTGGGCTAAAATCATATTTCAAATTATAATAGGTTTCATATTTATTCTTGATATGTTTAAATTCAAAAAATTTGTTATTCATCTATAAAAAGACAGAATTTACCTTTAATAAATATAAAACTTGTTTATAACATTATAAATATACGAATTTCACTAGAAATGCAAGGTTTATTCATAAAAAATTAAGGTTAATCTTCCTATCTATTAATTTTATACATTATTTAAAAGCCAAAAGCAAAAATTAAATACATAAAATCAGATATTTCATTATAATAATTAATAAACCATCATATTAAATTAATAATGAATATAAAACTAAATTTCATTATTTAATGATATATTGTATTATTAATTGTAAAAATCACATTTATTTAATTTAATTAACTTATTTGGGGGAATATGATAATTTTTGTGAGATCTTATTTTTTAATGATAAATTTCTGATAAATGGAAATCTCATTATTGCAAAAATTTTAAATAGAATTGTTATTTAAAATTAATCGGTTTTTCAATTATTCAAAATCACAGATTTATTATATAAATAATCTTTGAATGAACCTAGGTGCTTTAATGAATGTAGTTATCATGGGCGGAGGAAGGGTTGGATTGAACCTTGCAAAAGCATTGGTTATGGGAGGACATGACATTACTCTTATTGAATCGGACAATGATTTATGTGGTGATGTAGCCTCACAATTGGATGCTTTGGTGATATGTGGGAATGGTTCTGATAAAAAAATATTAGACGAATCAAACGTATATGAAGCTGATGTTTTCGTTGCAGCCACAGGTAATGATGAATCAAACCTTTTAGCTTGCATAATGGCGAAGAATTACTCACTTAAAAAAATTATTGCTCGTGTAACTGATCCAAATCATGAAAAAGCTTTCTTGAAAATTGGTGTGGATGCGGTGGTTAGTCCTGAACTTACAGCTGCCAGTTATTTGGAAAAAATTATAATCCGACCTAAAATAGCTGATTTAGTTGTTTTAGGAAAAGGTGATGCAGAAATAATTGAAATTACTGTTGCCAACAATCAAGTTATTGGGAAAAAAATTGGGGATATCAACCCTAATAAGGATTATATGATCTGTGCTGTGCATGAAAATGGTGAGATTATTATTCCCAAACCAGACATGATTTTAAAAAAGGGGGATAGGATCTCAATACTCGCCAAAACAAAGGCTATTAGAAAAGTGGTTAATAAATTCATGGTATAATCTAATTATTAGCAAATTATGATTTAATCTTATTTTGAAATCTCAATAACATTTAAACAATCTTAAATAGTTTTATCCATTTTTATAAAGTATCCGTGGATTAGGTTAAAAACTAGCAATATAAATATACTCTAAAATCCTTAGAATACTCTTAATATAAATAATATCGGGTCTTGTAATGAATAAAGAATTAAAAATCAGGTTCTGGGAAATTGATTCCTTGAGGGGATTAGCAATAATTTTAATGATAATATACCATTTTTTATTTGATTTAAACTATTTTAATATTTATAATATTAATTTAAGCACAGAATTTTACTGGTGGTTTACAAGATTTGCTGCAAGCATTTTCATAATATTAGTGGGAGTCTCATTAACACTAAGTTACTCCAGAAGTCTTATGATGAATTCTAATAAGCAAAAATCTTTATTTATTAAATATTTAAAAAGAGGGTTCAAGATATTCTTCTATGGCATTATAATTACTTTCATTACATGGATTTTTATTAGAGAAGATTTCATCATATTTGGAATTCTCCATTTTATTGGTCTGGCTATAATTTTGGAGTATCCATTTATTAAATATAGATACTTAAACCTTGTTTTAGGAATTATTTTCATTATTTTTGGCATAATACTAAGTTATTTCAGGTTAAATTTTAATTTGGTCTGGATAGGCATTGTGCCTTTAAATTTAAGCACTGTTGATTATTTTCCTATTCTGCCGTGGTTAGGGGTGGTTTCTATAGGCTTATTTTTAGGAAATATTTTCTACAGAAACTATAAAAGAAGATTTTATCTCCCGGATCTATCACAGAATAAATTCATTCAATTTTTAAGTCTTCTGGGTCGAAACTCTTTGACAATATATTTCATCCATCAACCTTTATTAATTGCAGTCTTGTATTTATTTGGAGGTTTAAATATTTCTATTTTGTTAAATTAACCTCAGATTAATCTTTTTCTAGTTAATCAAAATATTATAATTTTTGACTAATTAATAAATAGATAATTAAATACTAAAGAAACAATGATATATTATGTTCGTATCCATATAGGAGTATAGAATACTCTTATCATTTTTATATGAAACTTGAACTTTTATCAAGTATCATAACAACTCATTTCGGACTAAATGTTGGGTGTATATTATGAACATTATGAATAAATTAGAATCAATTAAAAATCATGATTTAACTGCTTTAGAGAATATTAACAATTATATCAAGATAATAGATAAAAATAATTCAAAAATTAACGCATTTTTGGATATAAATGAAGAAGAAGCCATAAAAACAGCTGAAAATATTGATCAAAAAATTAAAAATGGTGAACAAACTGGTGATCTGGCTGGGCTGGTTATAGCTATAAAAAGTAATATTAATGTTGAAGATTTTAAAATCAGCGCCGCTTCAAAAACATTAGAAACTTATAATGGAAGTTTTGATGCAACAGTCATCCAGAGAATAAAAAAAGAAGATGGTATAATAGTTGGAATGACCAATATGGATGAATTTGCAGCTGGAAGTTCAACAGAAACTTCCTATTTTGGACAAACAGAAAATCCTGCAGCTCCTGGAAGAATTCCAGGAGGTTCTAGTGGTGGTAGTGCAGCAGCTATTGCAGCTAAAATGTGTGATCTAAGTTTAGGATCTGACACAGGAGGATCAATTCGTAATCCTGCATCTCACTGTGGAGTTATAGGATTTAAACCTACATATGGGCTTGTTTCAAGGCAGGGGTTGTTGGATCTGGCCATGAGTTTTGACCAAATTGGACCCTTTGCAAATGATACAAGTGGAATTGCACTTATGATGGATGCTATCGCTGGTTTTGATGAAAGAGAGTGCACTACTATTGAATGGGATGTTCCTCAATTCAAGGACATTAATGAAAATTCCCAAAATCTACTTAAAGGGATCAAGGTGGGTATAGTGGAACAGTTCATGGAAGTATCAGATGATCATATTGTCAATATAATAGAAGGTAGCATTGATAAAATGGTAGAGATGGGTGCTGAACTTGTTGAATTAAGCTTTGATCATATTGATTTATGCTTACCTACTTACTACTTGATAAACTATGTAGAATTTTTCTCAGCCACCCGAAAATATGATGGAAGAAAATATGGATATAAGATCGAAGATGTATGTGGAGAAGAGGTACTACGAAGAATTCATATGGGATCCTACATAAGTCAAAAGGAATACAGTGGTAAATATTACAAAAAAGCTTTACAAGCAAGGTCATTAATAAGAAATGAAATGAAAAAATTGTTAAGAGATGTAGATGTAATAGCTGGGCCCACAGTTCCAAAATTACCTCACAAATTAGGTAAATCCCTTGACACCATGGATATGTATGCTTATGATGTTTTAACTGTAATTGCTAACTTGGCAGGGATACCAGCTGCCAGCATGCCTTCCGGTGAAGTTAAAGGAATACCGGTTGGCCTGCAGATCCAGGCGAAACCTCTTGAAGATGAAAAAATTATTCATTTAATGAAAGTCATGGAAAGCATGGATTAAATTGATAAAAATAATTATATTAATATTAAGCTTTCTTTTATTCAAAATAAGGATTTTAAACTATAATATTCTCCTTAATTGTAAATAATACATTTATTTAAAAAAAGTTTTTAAAAAAGGAAAAGCATGAACATTGGATTAGTTTACGTTAAAGGATCAGTACCTGCATTTGAAAATTTTGGCAATTTACCAACAAAATTAGTTAAAGAAACCGGACTGGTTGATGGTAAAAAAGCCCATAAGGAATTAGATGGTTTAATTATTCCTGGAGGAAGCATTGTTGAATCCCAAAGCATTAGTAAGGATTTAGCCCAAGAGATTCTCAAGATGGAACAAGAAGGATCGTTCATATTGGGGATGTGTTCAGGTTTTCAAGTACTGGCCAATAAAACTGATATCGGTAGAAAATCACCTCTCCCTATTGAAAGAAAAGGTTTAGGAATTTTAGATGTATCTTTCAGCCCTATGATAAGCAATGATCGGGTGGAAGCTGAAGTTGTGGGCCGATCATTTTTTACGAGAGGAGTAGTTAACAAGATAGTAACTGGATTCCATTGCCATACCTACGGTAAAATTGAAGGTGAAGCCCCAAAACTATTTTTTTCAAGAATTAGAAGAAAAGATTACCAGGACAATCCCAGTAAAATACTATCTGGCGTTCAAAATGATGATGGTAATGTTGTGGGAACCATGATTCATGGATGTTTGGATGAAAATCCAATCTTAGTGAAGAATATATTAAAATATTTAGGTGCTGATGAAGAGGATTTAATAAAAATCCGGAAAAAAAATAAAATTCTAATCAAACGTATTAAACGGGAGATAGGGATTGATTACAACATTTATGCCTCTGATTCACCAAATTATATTCAGAAAATTAATTCTAAACAAAATTTACCTCCAGCTTTGATGATGGTTAGCACTGGTTCTGATTCAGGTAAAACCTTTTTAACCACTGGAATAGTGGGTAATCTGAGAAAAAAAGGGTATCGGGTCTGTGTTTTAAAGGTGGGTCCTGATATTAGAGACATTGTACCTTCGCTTTATCTTAATAAAGAGAATATGGAACCTTTCTCATCAATAAAAATTGGTCAACTCGGATGGATGGAACTGAAAAGTGTACTAAATCAAATAAAGACAAAAAATTATGATTTAATAATTATTGAGGGTGTTATGAGTGCTTTTACCGGACTATTAAATGAAAAAACTCCATTTTCAACTGTTGAAATCGCTAAAGCAGCAAATATTCCAGTTATTCTTGTTTCATCATCAAATAAAGGGGGAATAGAAACTGCAGCAGTAGATATCGCATCTCATGCTGATTTAATGGGAAAAATGGGTGTTGAAGTTGGAGCTTTAATTTTAAATAAAGTGTATGATGAATCAATAGCCAAATTTGCTTCTCATTTCCTTAAAAATAAGGTTAAAACAGATAATATATGGTCAGTTCCAAAAATCAAACTAACTGAGAGAGGTAATATTCCTGAAGTAGAAATAAAATTGGAAGATTTTTGTTTATGTGCGATGAAAACTGTTGAAAAATATTTGAATATCGAAGATATTATAAATGTTGCTAAAAAACCAACCTTTACTGGTTATTTGTCACATAAGTCTATTCTGAATTTTTTTCAATAAAATTAAAAAGGTAATCTACAATTAGATTTTTAAAAATTATTATATCTTCCAAAAAACATAACTTTATTAGCTATTTTAGGAGGTATTGCAACGCGAAAATACAGAGTCCACATTTATAAGGTTGAAGCTGTGGCCGTGACTGATTTAGAAGCTGAAAATAACGTTGATGCTAGAGAAAAGGCTATATTAATGGCAAAAAACAGAAATATAGAGTTTAAAAAACCAAAATCTGATTTAATTGCCGAAACCTTTTTAGTTGGTTGGTAATGGTTTCGAGTATTGTAATTTCCTGTAATAAACTGATTATTTTCTTTCTATTTAAAATAAAAAGATCTAATAAAACCTTAACTATTTTTTTTGCTTATAAAATTCTTTATAAGCATTTATAACATCTTCTCCACTTAAAAATATGAGACCATGGGTTTCCGCATATTTCTTAGCATCCTTCGTACTAAGGGAACCACCACTCACATCATCCATCATTTCACAGCAAACAGCAACTTCAGTAAGACCAGCCATTTCCATAAGCGCAATACTCATTTCAGTATGGCCTTTTCTTTTAAGTACATGACCTTCTGCAGCACGTAGCAGTGTAACATGACCTGGGGATCTAAATAATTTACCAAAATTTTCTTGTTTTCCATTTTTACAAATTAATCCCAATTCTTTCACTGTTAAAGCCCGATCAACATCAGTTATACCAGTAAAAGTCTTCCTATGATTAACAGTTATAGAAAAAGCAGATTTTTCATCATAGGGTATATCTGTAGGGGATAATTCATTGAGAACTGGGTATTTTGAACTAGCTTCTTTCATAATATCCGTCATATATGGAATTCTTAGTTTTTCAGAATTTTCAGCTGATATGGGCACACATAAAAGTCCTCCCGCATCATTCCGCATTATAGTAACATGTTCTGGTTTCATTAATTCTGCAGCAACAATCATGTCTGTTTCTCGTTCCCGGTTATCTGCGTCAAATACTAATACAATTTCTCCTTTTTTTAAGGCTTCTAATGCTTTTTTGATCATATAATCACTACTTGTTATTCATTTCTTTTTATCATTTAAATTAAAGGTTATAGTAACTGAATCACCATCAATAATTTTTAATTCATCTCTTAGCTTAACGGGGGCCACAAATTCAAGTAAATTTTGGGGGTGATGTGTTTTTTCTGGAAAAATAACCGCTCCATCGATTTTATCATTAAGGGTCGCTTTTAAAAATTTGACAGCCCCATAACTTCCTGAACCTTCAATAATCCCATAAATTTCTCGGGGGACTGTTTTTAACATAGAACGAGTTTCTTCAGAAATTTCTATATTTAAAGTCCCTTTGTATGGTTCAAATCCTAGTTTGTCAAGAAATTGGCTTTGATAAACATTTAGACCCATAAAGTAGGCACCTTCACCGTATCCAGAAACAACAATTCCCTTAAATTTCATTCTTACTCCTATTTTTAACTATTCTTATTAATCAAATCAGATTTTAAACTTTATATTAGCATCATAATCCAAAAACATAATTATTGGAGTTTTTTTAGGTACTAAAAACTAAATAATAGCAATTTTATTAAATAAATCGACTTATAATCTATCTAAATAAATTATTAGTTAATCCGCTTCTTTTTTTTATTAATTGTAATACCATGATATTTATAAGTTGAGCTTTTTAATCTTTTTGATATAATTTAAATCTAATTTTAATTATATCATCTGCAAATCACTTTATAATAATCAAAAATAATACAATATCTAATTAAATATATTCTTTTTATTAAATAAAAAACCAAATTATAGTTTCAAATGTTTTTAAATTTATTATTGAATATTACACTTTATTGTAGAGAAAATGGGACCCCTAACATCTATAGTCTTGTTTAAACTAGTTATATAATTTAAACCCACCTCCTCTATTATTAGATTTATATCTGAAATTGATCTAGATATGGTTGTTCTAATATTAAGCTCTTTTTCACCACTCACCACCATTTCTTCAATTCTATATGCTGCGTATGCCGCAACACCATCCATATAACTTATATTAAGATTTATACCTCTATTAACAGCTTTTAAAGCTGTATCATCCGTTATATTTCCTTCAACTGGAGTACCAACAATATTACCTTGATATAAATATAGTTGATTCCATGCAGCTGGTCCTAGAAGTTTAGTACCTTCTTCAGGTTCTACTAGTTCAACCTTGATATTTTTTCCCAGAAATTCACCTTCAAATACTGTAAATTCGCAGGGGGATGGTTCATTAGCATATCTCCGACCCACATTTAAGATTTTTTTCATCAATAATTGACCTTCATTGGTGGCAGGATAGTAATTAATACGAAGCATAGATGCCAATTCACGATCTGTTATTTTCCATTTTTCATATATTTGGGGATAAACCATTTCCCTAATATCTTTTTGCTCATTTAAAATCATGGCTATTCTTTCTGCACCTACACCAAGATTCATAACTTCTTTATCTATACCATATTTAGCCAATGCTATAGGTGAATAAATTCCAAAGGTTGCTATTTCTACCCAATCATTTAATTGAGGGTGGTAACCGTAGACTTCAGTCTGAGTACCGGGAATATAGTATTTGGACTTTTTTTCATCTGGTAGAAATTTAAATTTTTCAAAACCAAAGTGTTCTAGCAAGCTTTCAGATACAGCCATACCCATATCCACGGATACTTCATCATCCATTATAACACAAGAAGCAGAGTGATAAGTCATTAAATGACTCATATCTTCTTTTTGTTCCCTTCTAAAGCAGCGATCAATTGAGAAGAGTTTAAGGGGCAATGATTTTTTATTTTTAAGATTTTCAAGTGTTATAAACCATCCAGATGTCATGTGAGATCTTAAGGTGGTTCTGCCAGCAATAGGCTTAAGTTCATGTATTTCTGGGAAAACACGTTCTAAAACTCTTAATCCCATTTCATTTTCCACATCCAATGCAATTGATAGTTCTTGAACTAGATCATCACCACTAACTTCTCCTTTTTTGTATTCTCTAAAAACATTTTTAATATTTTTTATTTTATCTTCATTTAATTCTATACCTACTTTCTCAATTTTTTCAATCTTTTCCATTCCTAAGCCAATATCAGGTCGGGGAAGGCCCGCAAGATAGAAACACCTATCTAAAACTGCAGGGGCTTCTGGTCCAAATTGTTTGTATATATGGTTTTCATCTATGAATAATGGATTTATAACCTCATTAAATCCTAATTTAAGGTAAGCTTGTCTTAATTCAGAAATGGTGTCATAGAGCATGTGCGTCTTTCCTGTTCTTAAACGTAGACGGGGATACTCATAGTCATGATGGGGTTTTTTTAATGTTTTTGAAGTTTCTACCCATGCTTTTTCAAAATCTTTCTTTGCAAGTTTAATAATCTGTTTTTTATTCAGTTCAAATGCCCCCATTCTCTCTTGATTCATATTTCTTATTTATCACTTTTATATTTTAATGGAGTTCATGGTATGAACTTGGAATCTATAAATTTAATGGATTTAATTATTAATCCAAATAAATTCAAAATAATAAATTTAAATATTCATGATAACACAAATTCTGATCATGGAAAGCGAAATATATCAATGTGATGTTTTAATTATTGGATCTGGTGGAGCTGGATCACGAGCAGCGATAGAAGTTTCTAATTTTAATTTAAAACCCATAATTGTTTCAAAAGGATTATCATTCAAGTCAGGATGCACAATGATGGCTGAAGGTGGTTATAATGCAGCATTTGCATTTGTTGATGTTGATGATAGTACAGATATCCATTATCAGGATACAATAAAAGGAGGTGCTTTTCTAAATGATCCGGTACTTGCCCGGATTCTGGTGGATGAAGCACCAGAACGCCTTATTGAATTGGAACGATTTGGAGCGTTATTTAATAGACAAAATTCTGGAAAAATAAACCAAAGACCTTTTGGAGGCCAAACTTATCGAAGAACGTGCTTTCAGGGGGATAGAACTGGTCATGAAATGATTTTAGCTCTTAAAGAGGAGATTATACGGCGTAATATTAAGACTATTGACGAGGTAATGATAACTTCTCTTATCACTGAAGAATTCAGCGGTAATGTTATTGGAGCAGTAGGACTATGCCTTAAAAACTCTAATATGGTAATTTTTAAGGCTAAATCAGTAATATTAGCTACTGGTGGCGCTGGTCAGATATATCCAGTCACCTCCAACACTATGCAGAAAGGTGGTGATGGTTTTGCCTTAGCCTATAATGCTGGAGCAGATTTGTTGGATATGGAACAAGTTCAGTTTCATCCTACAGGTATGGTATATCCTGAATCAAGAAAAGGAGTGCTTGTAACTGAAGCAGTCCGGGCCGAGGGCGGTAAACTTCTAAACAATGAGGGTGTCAGATTCATGAAGAATTACGACCCTAGAGGTGAATTAGCAACTAGAGATGTGGTGGCCCGGGCCATATACAATGAAATTCGTGAAGGAAGAGGAACAATAAATGGAGGAGTTTATCTTGACGTGACCCATCTTCCCGAGGAACTTATAAAAGAAAAATTGGAAACAATGCTTCTCCAATTCCAAGATGTTGGAGTGGATATAAGAAAAGAACCAATGGAAGTAGCACCAACAGCCCATCACTTCATGGGAGGAGTTAGAATAAATGAATACTGTGAAACAACAGTTAAAAATCTCTACGCTGCTGGTGAAGTAAGTGGAGGAGTTCACGGTGCCAACAGACTTGGTGGAAATGCACTAGCAGATACCCAGGTTTTTGGACGAAGGGCGGGTATAGCAGCTTCAAAAAATGCTATAAAAATAAATTTTAATTTAAACCATAGTCAAATTGAAGAAGAAGAGCAAAAAATCTTAGGCCTCATAAAAGACGGCGATATATATCCTCATGAAATAAAAAAGGAATTAAAAGAATCCATGTGGAATAACGTGGCAATAATAAGAAATAAAAAAGGATTAATTTCAGTTCTATCAAAAATAAAAAATTTAAAGGCAAAATTAGGTAATATGAATGTCACCGAAGGTTCTAGTTTTAATAAAAACCTTCAAGATGCAATAGAAGTCAAAAATATGTTGGATATGGCAGAATTAGTCACTAGATCTGCTTTGATTCGTGAGGAAAGTCGTGGTTCTCATTTTAGAGAAGATTATCCAGAAACTTTGGATAAATGGAAAAGAAGTATAATAATGAACAAAAACAGAGAAGTAAGGTATATAAAAAGATAAATATTCTATAATTTAATTTTTAGATACACTTAAATTCTTATTAAAAATTGTTGTTGCCAATATTTTTATTCAAATAGTAAATTTCAAGAGGAAAATCTATGGTCCGCCATCGATTCATTGTTTTAATATTAATTTTTTTTATTTGCTTGTTGGGATTATGGCAAGTTAACATGTCCAATGATTCCGAAACTATAAGAGTAGGTTACTTGCCATGTGACCATTCAGCTGCTTTATTTATAGCTGAAGCTAATAAAACTTTCGAAAAAAATGGTCTAAATGTTAAATCAACCCAATTATCAACAGGTTCTGAGATTATTAACGCTCTATCCAGTGGTAAATTAGATTTAGGCTATGTGGGAATCACTCCCGCACTTCAAGCAATCAGTAAAGGTGTTCCTATAAAAATTGTAGGTGCAGTAAATCTGGAGGGTACGGGTATAGTAGTTCAAGAAAATTCTAAAATTCAAAAAATAACAGATTTAAAGGGTAAAACCATAGCAACACCTGGTTTAAGTTCAATTCAGCACACTCTACTACTCTATGAATTGAAGAAATATAATCTCACATCAAATGATTTAGATATTGTGCCAATGAACATATATATGATCCCATCTGCTCTTGCTGCAGTTAAAATTGATGCTTATATAGCATACGAACCATTTGTATCCATATCTCGCTATAGAAATACAGGTAAAGTTATGATGTTCTCTGGAGAAATAATGAAAAATCATCCTTGCTGTGTGATTGTTGCTAGAGACGATTTTATCCAGAAAAATCCAACCAGGTTAAAAAAATTTTTAATCATTCATAATAAAACCACAAATTATGTTAAGTCTCATACTGAAGAGTCTGCAAGTATGGTTTCTAAACAAATAATCTCCAATATTGAAGTGGAAAAACTAGCCATGAAGAATGTTAAATATGTTTCTTTATTGGATGAGGAATTCCAGCAAAGTGTAATGAATTTCATGATAATGGAAAATAGTTTAGGAAATCTTAATAAAACACTATTGCAAGAACAAATATTCGATACTAGGTTCTTAGGTGTTTAACATGAAGAAGACAATTTATTCGCTGGTTTTACCTATTCTAATTATTTTTGTATGGGCAATTTTAACCACGTTCACGGGTTACATACCGGAATATATTTTGCCCAGTCCTAATGAGGTATTCCAATCTTTTTTTGAACTAATTTATAACGGTATTTTATTAGAAGCCACTCTATATACCTTGACACAAGTTTTTTTTGGTCTGATTGTGTCTGCTGCGGTTGCCATTCCCTTGGGCATATTAATGGGATGGTCAGCTAAGGTTGAAGGGTTGCTAAAATTAATAGTTGGAATTTTAAGACCTATCCCTCCAATAGCATGGATACCTTTCGCAATTTTATGGTTGGGGATTGGATTAACTTCTTCTATTTTCATTATTTTTTTAGGGAGTGTTTTTCCCATATTAATTAATACTATAGATGGTGTTAAAAGGATCGATCCAGTTTTAACCGAGGTTGCTTATACTTTAGGCGCAACTGAATTTCAAACCATCAGAAAAGTTGTAATGCCTGCCGCATTACCAAGTATCATAACTGGTCTTAAAATAGGTGTGGGGATTGGTCTAATGTGCACTGTGGCTGCAGAAATGATAGGATCTAACAATGGCTTAGGCTATATTATAGTTAAATACGAAACATTTTTAACTAATGAAGTGAATAATCAATATTCATGAGCAGAAATCCTTCCATGAAAGTTAAGAAATGGATTACAAGTGAAGAACTCAAAAAAAGAATCAAAGACAAGGAAAAAGATGTTAAAGTTTTAAACCGAATGCATTTCATTAATTATCTTTATAGTGGTTGCAGTGTACCTGAAGCAAGTGAAAAATTAGGAATAACAAAAGTTACAGGCTATAATTGGCTGGAAAGATGGAACCAAGATGGATATGAAGGTCTAATCCCTCGCTTTGCTGGAGGAAGACCATCCAAACTAACAGACTACCAAAAAATTCAATTAAAAGAATTATTAACTAAAAGAGATGATTGGACCACTAAAGAAATCCGGAACCTAATTTATCAGCGATTTCAGGTTGAATATAGTCTGAAACAAGTGCGTTTCATCCTAAGAGATCTGGGGCTTAAATATGGAAAACCCTATCCTCAAGACTATAGAAGACCCCGAGATGCTGAAAAACAGTTAAAAAAAACATAAAACAATCAATGCAGAATAAACCGGATATAATAGGGTTTTTCGATGAATTTTCACCACAAAGCACAGCCAACACACAAAGATTGTGGTCCACCACCAAACCCGTGATAACTAAAAACACCACCAAAACACGTGCCAACACCTTCGGCTTCTACGCTATAAAAGGACACAGCACAATAAACTTCAAAAAACATTCACGAAAAGAAGATATCATCGATTTCCTGAAACAAATAAGAACCCTAAATCCTTATGGCCGTATAATGATAATCCTAGACAACTTCCGATCACACCATGCCCAACTAACCAAAGAAACAGCAGCTAAACTCAACATCGACCTAGTATTCCTACCACCATACTCACCACACCTAAATCCTATAGAATTCATATGGAAAACCATAAAAAGAGAACTATCACCAAAATTCATAAAAACAAAAGAAATAATGCAAGAACTAATCCAAGAAAACTTCAAAAAATGCGTAAAATCATTAAGCTACGCCAAAAAATGGATAGAAAAATTTCTAAAATAAGTAAAAAAAGATATGTAATTAACTATATATTAACTTCAACTAGCATGTTAGATACTGGATCGGCTATTGTAGGAATGTTAACCATTGGAATTATTGGTTTGGGTCTAGATTACATCTTTAAAAGTTTTGAGAGAGATTTTAGATGATAACTTTAAAAAATGTTTTTAAAACATTTGATCATAATGGAAAAACATTGGAAATTTTGAATGATATAAATCTTAAAGTTATTGATGGAGAATTCTTATGTATATTGGGACCTTCTGGCTGTGGTAAAACTACTCTGCTACGTATGATGGCAGGATTGGATATGCCTACCAGTGGAGAAATTATAGAAGGTGATAAAGTAGTAAGAAAACCCACCAGATCCAGAGGTTTTGTTTTTCAACAATATTCACTATTTCCTTGGTTGAATGTAGTGGATAATGTTAGTTTTGGTTTGGAATTAAGAGGCATCGATAGAGAAGAACGTTATAGAAAGTCCCGTGAATATTTGAAAATGGTAGGATTACTTCCATTTCAACATAGTTATCCCCAAGAACTTTCAGGGGGTATGAAGCAGAGAGTAGCAATAGCTAGGTGCCTTGTAAATAAACCTAATATTTTATTGATGGATGAACCTTTTTCTGCATTGGATGTCCAAACTAGAGAAAAATTGCAAGTGGAACTTGTAAAAATTTGGGAAAACGAGAAAAAAACTATAGTATTTGTAACCCACTCCGTTGATGAGGCAGTATTCTTAGCAGATCGAATTGTGGTATTAAGCAAATCTCCGGGACTTATAATTGAAAATGTTCCAATCAAACTAAAAAGAGTACGAGATAGAAATTCATATGAATTTTTAGATGTAAAAAAGGATATAATCCAACTACTGAATGATTAATATAATTATTTTAAAGTAATTATAAGCCAATGCTTTCCATGAAAAAATTTTTATCAGTCAGATCATCCATTATGTAATCTGCTCCACTTTTTAAAAGTTCTTCAGAATTGTATCGACCTGTGGCAACGCCAATGGTTCTTGCACCGACTTTTTTACCAGCAGCAACATCTAGTGGAGTGTCTCCAATAACGAAAATTTTTTCTTCCTTAAAATTGAACTTGGCTATGGCTAATTTAATTGCTTTTTTAACCAGTAACGCACGTTCAGCATAGTCGCTTCCAAATCCGCCAAAAGGAAAATATTGATCTAAAGCGACTCTATTCAATTTAGCATAGGCTATGGGTTCTAAATTTCCAGTAGTTAGTCCTAAAAGAACATTCTCATCTTTTAATATATCCAATAACTTTTTAGTTCCATCAAGTGCTATAACATTTTCTAAATGCACGTTTTTTAGATAATACTGGATCATGTATTCCAAACAATTCTGAAAATTCTTTTCTATAGTTCTTTCGCTGAATCCTCCTAATTCGAGGACTTCTCTTAAAATTTGAGGGTCAGTTTTTCCAGCATAATTTATCCCACTTATATCTTCATACATACCATAGAACTTTTTTACTGCATGTACAAATGCTTGATAATGGCAACGGGCACCTCTAACCAATGTTCCATCTACATCGAAAAGTGTTAAAATATCATTATTCCCCATTAAGTATCCTCCAGCTCATGCTTTAGACAGAAGGTCTTCTGATTCATTTTCAGCAAGTTCTATAACCGCTGATTCTTCAAGGGTTAGGACTTCTTTATTTTTCATTAGTATTTCCCCATTACATATAACTGTGTTAACATTCGAACCATTAGCAGCATAAACTAAATGTGAAACAGGATGTCTATATGGTGTTAGATTCACAGATTTCATATCTAAAAGCACTAAATCAGCTTTTTTACCTACTTCAATACTTCCTATTTCATCTTCGAGTTTCAATGCTTTGGCACCGTTAATAGTGGACATTTCAAATACTTTAGATGCATTTAAAGCGGTTGGACTAAGTTTATGTACTTTTTGTAGAAGTGAGGCTATTTTCATTTCTTCTATCATATCCAGATTATTGTTTGACGCTGCACCGTCTGTACCTAATGATACACAAATTCCACTTTTAATTAATTTACTCACTGGTGATATTCCCGATGCTAATTTCATATTGCTAGTTGGATTATGAGATATTTTAACATCATTTTCTTTTATAATTTTTATTTCATCATCTGAAAGCCATACTGCATGAGCTGCTACAACATCTTCTCCTAAAAATCCAATATCATTCAAATATTCAAAGGGCCTCTTTTCATGGGATTCAATAATCTGGTCTACTTCTTTTTGTGTTTCACTGACATGGATGTGAATTTGAACACCATACTGGTCTGCTTTTTTACGTACCTCTTCAAGCAGTTCAGTAGAACAAGTGTATGGTGTGTGAGGGCCAAATGCAACTTTAACACGCCCATCTGCTGTGTTGTGACAATTTTTTATTAGCTTTATGCTTTTTTTGAATTCATTTTTTCTTTTTTCTTCGTCAAATAGATCTATCATGCCATGGGATAACACCGATCGTATCCCTGCTTCTTCTACTGCCTTGGCAGCATGTTCCATAAAAAAGTACATATCATTGAAAGTGGTGGTACCTGATTTGATCATTTCCAAACAACCTAACAAAGTACCAGCATATCCATGATCTCCATTAAGATGAGCCTCTAGGGGCCACATATGCTCCTTAAGCCATATATCAATAGGTAAATCATCAGCAAGACCTCTCATTAAAGTCATCATGATATGGGTGTGGGTGTTAATTAAACCGGGCATTAATACTTTTTTATCACCATTAATGATTTCATCAGCATCTTTTGAATTTAATTTATCGTTAATTGCAGTGATTCGGTCATTTTCAATCAGTACTGATCCTTTTTTTAATTCTCCACCCAATATTGTCACATCTTTGATTAAAATGCTTTTATTTTCCATGATAACACCGATTTCTTTAAAGACTTTAGACTCTAGACTCCTTATTATATTAGAGGTAATATTAAATTGTTAATGTTATAAATTTTTATAAAATAATTGGAAAAATTATGAAATTTTCTAGTAAATCTTTCAAATTATTAGTGAGGGAGTATAATGAAGTTAAGAATTGCCCTACCATCCAAGGGAAGAATTAGCGATCCTGCTGTTAAACTTTTAGGAAAGGCAGGAATAGGTTTAATGGATACAACAAACAGAAAATTATTTTCAAAAACATATGATGCGGATATAGGTGTTATGTTTACTCGTGCTGCTGATATTCCAGAATTTGTGGAAGATGGTGCTGCAGATTTAGGAATAACTGGATTAGATCTCATTGGAGAAAAAGAAGCGGATGTAGAGATACTCGAGGATCTGAATTTTGGACGAGCTAAACTAGTTTTAGCAGCTCCGGAAGATTCTGATATCAATGATATAGATGATATAAAAAATGGAGCCGTTGTAGCATCAGAATTTCCCCATTTAACAGAAAATTTTCTTAAAGAAAAAGGAATTAATGCTAAAATTGTAGAGCTCAGTGGGTCAACTGAAATAGCACCTTTTATAGGTGTAGCTGATATTATTGCTGATTTAACCAGTACCGGAACTACTCTAAAAATGAATCATTTAAAGATTATTGAAACAATTGTTGAAAGTTCTGTAAAACTTATCGCTAATAAAAATAGTTATAATAAAAAGAAAGAAAAGATAGAGGCAGTAAGAACGGGTATTAAAGGAGTTATTGATGCTGAAGGAAAAAAACTTGTTATGATGAATGTGGATGAAAAGCATCTTGTTGCTATAAAAGATGCTATGCCCGGATTAACTGGACCTACAGTATCACAAGTCTTATCCAATAATGGTGTGGTAGCAGTTCATGCTGTGGTAGATGAAAGAGAAGTTTTTAATCTAGTTAATAAGTTGAAAATGATAGGTGCTAGGGACATACTAGTGGTTCCAATTGAAAGAATTATATAAAAAATTAATAATTGTTTATTAATACCATTTAATCAGATTCTTCATTCAATAAATAGTTATTAGTAATTAGGATAACAAAAATAATTAAATCATGTCATATTTTTCATTAATTCTTAAAAACCCATTTAGAAATAAAACCCGGACTTCTCTAGCAATAATAGGAATTGCAATTGGAATTGCCACTATAGTGGCTTTAGGCCTTATAACTGGCGGTCTTAAAGCGTCTACTGAGACCACTCTAAAAGAAGGCGGAGCTGAAATTACAGTTCTACAGAACAACTCCGGACAGTTCATGAATGGACGTATTGATAAAGATCGCGTGTCTGAAATCAAGGAAATAGACGGAGTTAAGGATACGGCAGGTATTGTAAGAGCTCAAGTTGAAGTACCAGGTGTAGATTTTCCTTTCCCGATAACCGGTATTGAAGTAGAAAAGTTGATCCTAGCCAATGTTGACCAAGTGAACGGAACAAGATTTTCTAATGGCAGTGATAATGAGATTATTATTGGTAAAACTGCATCTCAAACTCTTAATAAAGGGATTGGGGATACCGTGGTTCTTTTTGGCAAGGATTTCAAAATCACTGGAATTTTTGAAACTGGAAGTTTCATCCAGGATGCTGGGGCTTACATGTCTTTAGATACTCTTCAAAACCTTACGTCTCGTGAAGGAGAAGTAAGCATGATCTATGTCAAAATTAACGAAGATGCTAATATCACTCAGGTTAGTCAAAGTATTGAAGATGCTTATCCTAATGAATTAACAACAACTACAGCCATGGCCCAAGCAAGTAGAATTAATACTGGTCTGAGTGCAATAGACACTGCTACATGGGCTATTTCACTACTGGCAATTATAATTGGAGGTATAGGTGTTATAAACACCATGATAATGTCAGTATATGAAAGAACCCGTGAAATCGGGGTTTTAAAGGCAGTGGGGTGGAAAGGTAGAAGAATATTGGGAATGATTTTGGGTGAAGCTATTGTTTTAACTTTAATTGCAGGGATTGTAGGCTCGATAATGGGAATTATTGCAGTAGAGGTTTTATTATCAATTTCCCCCACTACTAGCTTCATTGAACCTGTTTTTTCACTAGACATATTTATTAGAGCATTTGGTATTGCATTCTTAGTGGGTATAATAGGTGGTTTGTATCCTGCTTACCGGGCTTCAAAACTAGCCCCAACCGAGGCGTTGCGTTATGAATAATGAAAATATTATTGAAATAAAGAATCTTAAAAAAAGCTATGATCATGGTAAAATAAAGGCCTTAAACGGAATAGACCTTAATATTAGAAAAGGAGAATTTGTATCCATAATGGGCCCATCAGGGTCGGGAAAATCAACCCTTCTAAATATGATAGGGGCATTAGATAAAGCGGATGAAGGTTATATAAAAGTAGCAGGCATAGACCTTATAAAAACAGGTGATTTAAGCGAATTTAGATCAAAAGAGATTGGATTTGTTTTTCAACTTCACAATTTGATACCCAATCTAACTGTTTTGGAAAATGTACAGATCCCCATGTACGAAGGAAGCTATAGTAATAAAGAAATGGATGAAAGAGCTAAAGAACTCTTAAAATCAGTAGGTCTTCTGGAAAAAATTGACCAAAAACCTACTAAACTATCCGGTGGAGAAAGACAGAGAGTAGCCATTGCCAGGGCATTGGTGAATAAACCTTCTATTATACTGGCTGATGAACCAACCGGTTCTTTGGATTCAAAAACTGGAGATGTTATTTTAGGTATTTTACGGGATTTGCACAAAAAAGAGAATGTTACTTTAGTGATGGTTACCCACGAGTCCTATGTGGCTGAAATGGCTGAAAGAAAAATCAAAGTCCGGGATGGAAAGATAGCTTGATTAATTATATATTTTTTCTTGAATACTACTGATGATTTATTATTAAAAAGATTAAATTACATTTAATAGTTTTTAATTATTTCATGGTGTTTTAATGAAACTTGTTAGATTCCAAACAGAAGCAAAAGAAAAAATAGGATTAATAAATGATGATATTGTCCAAGAAATTTCTCTATCCTTTTTAGATGCCTTAAATTCTGATGATTTATCCAATTTTGCAGAAAAATCATATAAACTCAACCAAATTCAAATCAAACCCCCAACTTACCCCTCTAAAATAATATGTGTGGGATTGAATTACCAAGACCATGCCCAAGAATTAAATATGGAAATACCTGAAGAACCTGTAATTTTCATGAAACCTCCCACATCAGTAATCGGACATTTAGATAACATTATTTATCCTTCATCATCAATTCAAGTAGATTATGAAGTAGAACTAGCTGTTATCATATCTAAAAAAGCTAAAAATATTAAAAAAACTGATTTTAATGAATTTATAGGTGGTTATACAATTTTAAACGATGTAACTGCCCGGGATCTTCAAAGTAAAGATATTCAATGGACTCGTGCCAAGAGTTTTGATACCTTCTGTCCTATAGGGCCATGTATTGAAACAGATTTAGACCCTAATAATCTGAAAATCTCCTTAAAACTAAATGGTAAACTAAAACAGAAATCAAACACTCGAAACATGATATTTTCTATTGGAAAACTTCTTGAATTCATATCTAATATAATGACCTTAAATCCTGGAGATATTATAGCCACAGGAACCCCTCCAGGTGTAGGTCCGATGAATAGGGGTGATGTGGTTCAAGCCAATATAGAAGATATTGGAGTACTTGAAAACAATATTAAATAACTGGTAAAATAGTTCAATACAGATTCTATTTTATTTAATGACGAACATGATTTGAGGTTTGCTACTCGATATAAATAGCTGGCTTGTAGGGCATTGCATTTCTAGATTTACCTTGTGGATCATAGGTAGCTTCTTTATATACTATCACTTCTGCATCAGCATCATTGGATAAAAATTCTAAGGAATTTTTAATGACAGAATATTCATCTAAACGTCCAACATAATTAGTTTTAGTAATTTCACGGCTAATTTTCTTTGCAAATTCTGCTATTTCCTTTTTGTTATCGTGGACATTCATTTTAATTGATTTTCCCATAATCTGTCCAATATCAGGCCTTCCCAATTGATCAGCAATCTCAAATACATCCCATTTCCAATCAGGAGCAATATAAACATGAATTTTTTTGGGCTTCACATCTATAATTTTTTTGATTTCTTTTATATCATCAGATAACTTCTTAATTATCTCTTCAGATTTTTGAACCTTTTCATCAATAAGTTTTAGATTATATTCTGGCCAACTAGCATTAGATGCTAAGTTTTCTCCACCATATTTAAACCACATCTCCTCGCAAGTATGGGGAACAAAAGGAGTCATTAAACGTATCCATATGTCAATTACATAAATTAATGTATCACAAATTTCATTTAGAACCTTTTCGTCATGGATTTCATATTTCACACGGTATAAATAATGATCAATATCCTTTTTCATTAAAAATAGTACTTCTTGTAGTGCTTTACGTGTCTGAAACTTTTCAAGGGCTTCTGTTGAGTCCCTTATCCTCATATTAATTTGACTTACCAGCCAAGAGTTTATTGGTCTCAGATCATTGAAGTTAATTTTTAAATTTTTAAGACTAATCTTAGATCCTTTTAATTTTTCTATTATATCGCCGAAGGATGAAAACCATTCTAAACGTTTTTTAATACCTTTTACTTCCTTTTCACGCCAGTCAAAGTCTTGCCATGGTTCTGCAGACGCCATTAAAAATAATCGCACCACATCAGCCCCATGATTGTTTATGGCGTCCTTTAACAATATTACATTACCTTTTGATGATGACATTTTGTTACCCTCTAAAAGTCCCATACCAAAAACAACAGCTCCACGGGGCCATCTTTTTCCTGGAAATAAAGCTGAATGGTGGAATAGATGGAAAGTTAGATGATTTCCAATTAAGTCTTTTGCAGATAAACGCCAGTCCAAAGGGTACCAGTAATTAAATTCGTTTTTTATTTTTTCTAAAAGTTTTTCATTAATAGTTTCAGAATATTCCTTGTTAGAATCTAAAAATATATTTTCAAAAAAATTATTATCAAGATTCTCAGCATCCATCTCTTTCAAGTACTTGGCAATGGTATAATAAGCCATATAAATGGTTGAATCACTTAAAGGTTCTATTATCCATTGTGGATCCCATGGAAGTTTTGTTCCTAGTCCTATTCTCCTAGAACATGCCCAATCTTGTAGCCAATTAATATAATATTCAAAATTGGATTCTACCTCTTCAGGAATTATTTGCATCTGTTTAAGGCATTTTAGTGTCTTTTCTTTCCAATCTTGATCAGAATATTTCATGAACCATTGATCTTCCATTATTCTAACCACACATTTGCTTCCGCACCGGCATATAACTGGTCTTTCAGCAAAATCGTGCATTTTGTCTCCTTTACCAGATTTAAGAAGCGTTTTAATAACTTCATCACGTGCTTGGTTTACATATAATCCATTATAATGGGGGATGTGGTCGGCCATAACTCCCTTGGCGTGTTCTAATTTGTAAAGTTCATTGGTAGCTTCCTTAAGTTTAGGATCTTCTTGGTTTTTAACTCCTAATTTAGATATCATATCTTTTGCAGGATACTTACCAAAATCTTTGAGCATTATCACATTCCGGGGTTCAAGTTTTTCGACCGTACTAATTAAATCATATTTTTTCAGTAGATCTTTGTCTTTTTTCAAGTCTTCCAGCGCGATAAAGTCTGCAGGAGCATGTCCTGGAACGGAATAAACTACTCCTGAAGCATATTCTGGATCGACAAAAGAAGCAGGAAGTATCACATGTTCCTCACCAGTCACAGGGTTTATAACATTTCTACCAATTAGAACATGGGCATCTATTTCTTCCACGATCTCCAAGTCCTTTTTTTGATGAATAAGATTGTTATAGGCCATTTTACTGATTATCCACTCTTCTTCATCAACTCTAACCTTGATATATTTCTCTTCAGGGTTTAACCATAGGTTTGTCACTCCAAATAAGGTTTCGGGACGAAAAGTGGCAGGTACTAAGTATGCATCGTCAATTTCAAACTTTATAAGTGTTAATTCGTTAATTCCCACTCCTTCACCATCTAGAAGATCATGATCTCCTACCGGATTTTCACATTCAGGACAGTATTTGACTGGATGAGCTCCTTTTCTAATTAATCCCTTATCTTTTAAACTTTCAATCTGCCATTCAATAAATTTTTGATATTGTGGGTCTATTGTGTTAAATTCACGTCTCCAATCAATTGAATAGCCCATTTTTTGCATTACATTCTTATATTCGTTGCTGAAATAATTTACAATGTATTGGGGGTCGGCGAATTTTTTTAATTCCTTTTCAGGGACTTTGTGAATATTCTGATAGACATCAATGGTCCATGGATCTTTTCTTTCAATTCTTTTTGCTATTCCTATAACCGGTGCTCCAGTAACATGCCATGCCATTGGAAAAAGGACATTATAACCTTGCATACGTTTAAATCTAGCGTATACATCAGGTACAGTATAGGTTCTGCCATGCCCAATATGCATAGCTCCACTGGGATAGGGATAAGCCACAGTCACGAAAAACTTTTCTCTATTATCAGGATCAGATTCAAATATTCTTTCTTCATTCCATTTAGTTTGCCATTTCTTCTCAATGTTGGGATTGATCAATTCTTCACCACCAGAATTAGCGTAAACATGATCTAAATTTATAATTTCAATAAAAATTATATAAATAAGATTTTAACATTTGTATTATATGGTTATTTGTTAATAAGTAAAATTTAGATATATTTTAATTTCACTTATACTTAAAGTATTATCCAAAGAATTAAAACTATTGAATTTAATTTATTTCACTATCCAAATAATTTAAATAGTCTTCAGATCCCTTTATTATTGGAATAGCCAGCACACAAGGAATTTCATAACTATGGACTTCTTTTACTCTTTCAATTATTTCATCAATTTTACTGGTATCACTTTTAGCAATTAATAATGATTCTGAATCTTCTTCAACCCCGTTTTGCCATCGATATATGGATTTGATTGAGGGTAAAATATTAGTACATGCTGCTAATTTTTCATCAACCAACAATCTAGCTATTTTTTTAGATTCCTTTATTCCGGAAGTTGTAATATAAACCATAATATACATTTTTATCACCTAATTAAAGGCATTTCTGGTAAAAACAATTTATGTTTATTGTTGTAAACCATTTCTTTTATCCTAATAACTTCAGTTAAGGGTATATTAAGAGATTTTGCAACAATTTTTTCATCTTTTCCCTGGTCAATTAAAAGATACAATAATTGATCAAGTAGATCATATTTCATTCCTAATTCTTCTTCGTCAGTCTGACCTGTCCAAAGGCCGGCTGTAGGGGATTTTTCAATAATATCTTGGGGAATACCTATATAGGAGGCAATCTGCCGCACATGAGTCTTGTAAAGATCTCCAATTGGTAAAATATCCACTCCACCATCACCATACTTGGTGAAATAACCAATTAGAAGTTCTGTACGATTTCCCGTACCCACCACTAACCTATTTAAAATATTAGCATGATAATAAAGTATCATCATCCTAATTCTCGCTTTTAAATTAGCCTTAGCAGTTTTATCAGATCTATGGGAACATAAAGTTGAAAATGGTTCAATAAGTTCATCAATAGAAATAATTTCATATTCAATTCCTAAATTTTCGGCCACTATCTTTGCGTGATTCAAATCCATTGAAGAAGTGGTTTCGCTGGGTAAAATTAATGCTAGAATCTTATCTTTTGGCATTGACTGGGCACAAAGATAAGCCACTGTAGAAGAATCAATACCTCCACTTAAACCTAAAACAAACCCATCCAATTTAGTTTTAGATATTTTATTTTTAAGAAATTTTATAATATCTTCGGAGGCTTTTGATTCATTTATATCTCCAATAAATAATTTTTTGTACATAAAATCACTTTTAAATATTTATAATATATTATTAAAGACTATAATGGTTTTTGAAGTTTTTTACTAATTAATTTTCATAGTTTAGATTGTTATTTTATTTACTTGGAAAAGAATTATAATTTTCTTTTCTATAAATTTATAAGTCATTATGTTTTTATAAGTCATTATGTTAGATAAAAGTTTAAAACTGAATATTTAATAATTGTATTATTATAGTAATTTCTAAAGCTTATTTTAGACTACTTAACTGATACAAAATTTGGAGGTATTGAATGGCATTTAAAGATCTTTTTAAATTCAACAAAGGTAAAACTACATTCGTTTTCATAGGAGGTAAAGGAGGAGTAGGTAAAACCACCATGTCTGCCGCTACTGCTCTTTGGATGGCACAACAAGGAAAAAAAACATTAATAATATCAACAGACCCTGCCCACTCACTGGGAGATTCATTTGAAAGAAACATAGGACATGAACCAACACCCATAAAAGAAAATCTATATGCTGTTGAAATCGATCCAGAAGTTGCAATGAAGGATTATGAAGCTAAAATGAAGGAACAAGCTGCATTAAACCCGGGCATGGGCATGGATATACTTCAGGATCAGATGGACATGGCTTCCATGTCTCCAGGAATAGATGAAGCAGCAGCTTTTGATAAATTTTTACAGTACATGACCACTGATGAATATGATATAGTTATCTTTGATACAGCTCCTACAGGTCACACTCTAAGATTCCTTTCATTCCCGGAAATGATGGATTCATGGGTCGGAAAAATGATTAAGCTCAGGAAACAAATCGGTGGAATGGCCAAAGCTTTCAAGAACATTTTACCATTCATGGGGGATGAAGAAGAGGAAGACCGCGCATTAGAAGATATGGAAGTAACCAAAAAGAAGATTAGAGAAGCAAGAGCTGTTATGGCAGATCCTGATCGAACATCCTTTAAAATGGTTGTAATACCCGAGGAAATGTCTATATATGAATCAGAAAGGGCCATGGAAGCACTTAGAAAATATAATATATTTGCAGATGGAGTTATTGTTAATCAAATTCTTCCAGAAGGAACAGGATGCGAATTCTGCGAAGCCCGCCGAAACTTGCAACAAAAACGTCTTCAAACCATCCAGGAAAAATTTGGTGGTCAGTTAATTGCAGAAGTGCCACTCCTAAAAGAGGAAGCAAAAGGACTAGATACTCTAAAAGAAGTTGCGAATATTTTATATGGGGATGTTGAGCCTAAAAAAATTGAGAGTAATTAATTAACTATACGGAGGTTTTATTACGAGAGAAAATCAAAAAAATGCACTTTTAAGTTTAATGGGTGGAATAGGTCTTTTAATTTTGTTAGGCGGAGTTTTTAATCTATATCCATTCAATTATGGGCTTTTAGGCGCATTTGCCTTTTGGATAGTTGCCGGAGTTTTAAGATCTTATTATGCATAATTATTTCAAATAAAAGGGAGGTGGATCGGTCCAATGTTAATTAAAGATATTAAAACCTGTGAAAATTTTAAAGGATTAGATGAGACCATTATATGTGAACTATTACATCCAAAAAACGAATCTGAACACTTAAAAATGGGTTTCAGTCTAGCATACGCTGCACTAGATTCTGGAAAATCTTCAATACCTCACAGAATTAAAGATTCTGTAGAGGTTTATTATATTCTAGAAGGAAGGGGGTTAATGCATATCGACCAAGAATCAAATGTTCTTAAAGAGGGTCAGGCAGTATATATACCTCCTGGCTCAGTTCAATACATTGAAAATATTGGAAATTCAAAATTAAAATTTTTATGTATAGTTTCTCCACCATGGGAACTTGATAACGAGGAGATTGTATAAGGCGATTAATATACTACCATTACACACATATAACTAAAATTTTCATTTAAAAGATTCCCAATGGAATTTTTAATTAATCTTTCATTATCATAGCCTAATCTTTCACAGACAGCTACTTTTTTCCCAGGATCAACACCCTTATCTAATAAATGCCTTATTGTTTCTTCTATTTTTAGATTAGGAAGTATTATGGTAGGTCGACCATTATTTATTATTGATAATAATTCTGTTGAAATACCTTTTCCATGCATTGTAATTAAATCAACCGTGTCCCAAGGTATTTGGAGTCTGGCTGCACAAAGTTGTATGGAGCTTATTCCAGGCGTTACTTCTATATCAATATTTTTTGCCATGGACTGTACAGTTTTTAAGAGTCCTGAAAAGCCCGGATCTCCAGTGGACAGTATACTAACTTTAAAACCGTCTTTTACTTTTTTGATACCATATTCAACAATTTCTTTAACATTACTGGCATCCAAATAAATTTTTTTTGTTTTAACTTTATCAAACAGTTTTAATGCTCTTTCACTGCCTATAATTATGTCTGATGATTTTATAGTGTTTATGGCTTCAAGTGTTAGATATTCCTTAGATCCAGGACCTATTCCTACAATATGAAGTTTTGACATCTTAATCCTCAAATAAATTCAATCATCCATTAGAAATATTTATATTTGTTAATCTTTTAGATAATAAAAATCTTTATTTTTACCAAACAACATAATAAATTTAATAATAGTTCCAGTGAAATATTATGATAAAACGTTTTATATTATTATTGATTTTATTGTCAATTTTAGGGATATGTGGGACAGTTTCTGCTACTAATATTGACATAGATGATTCACAAAAGTATCATCTATTCGAAAATACAATTCAAACATCAGATAACGATATAACATTAGAAACTTCAATTTCAAATAATTCTAATGATAACAAGAATTTTTCATCAACAAAATCCACTAATAATGAATTATTTGTCAGATTTCGATTTGAAAATCCAAGTTCTAGCCCAATTGCTTTAAATCTACACGCCCAAGTAAATGCTACAGTATTAAATGATTATACTGAGATAAGTGGATTGCAACTGGTAAAAATACCTGAAAATATGTATTTAATTGATGCAATTAACATTTACTCTCAAAGCAGCCATGTTTTATATGCTGAACCAAACAATGCATATCAAATTAGCTTAATACCTAATGATCCTGGTTTTAATAACCAGTGGGGGCTTTATAATAATGGACAGATAGTTTATGGTCTTTGGGGAACTGCAGGATCAGATATAAACGCTATTAATGCGTGGGATATTACCACAGGCTCTTCAAATGTGATAATAGCTGTTTTAGATACTGGTATCGATCTTAATCATGTTGATCTGCGCGGTAATTTATGGATTAACCGGGGAGAAATTCTAAATGATGGTATAGATAACGATGGTAACGGCTATATCGATGATTATTATGGATGGGACTTTTATAATAATGATAATGATCCGAGTGATGATAACGGGCATGGGACTGGCGTTGCAGGGGTTATAGCAGCCTTTGGAAATAATAGTAGAGGAATAACTGGAGTAATGTGGAATGCTCAGATTATGGCCTTAAAATTCCTTGATAAGAATGGGTATGGCACAGATGAAGATGCATTAAGGGCAATTTTGTATGCCAATAAAATGGGTGCCCACATAATAAATAATTCATGGAATGGTGGAAACTACTCTAAGGTCTTAAAAGATGCTATTTCTAAATCAAATGCTTTGATCGTATGTGCTGCAGGAAATAATGGTATGAATAATGATATATTTCCTGATTATCCCGCAAGTTACACCAGTTCCAATATTATTAGTGTAGCTGCAACAGATATGGAGGATTATATAACTTATTTCTCAAATTACGGAATTTCAAGTGTTGATGTAGCCGCACCAGGTATCAATATTTATACCACCAGACCAGGAAATAGATACGGGTATTTTACTGGAACTTCAATGTCTGCTGCATTTGTTTCAGGATTAGCTGGCCTGATAAAATCATTAAGACCAGATCTTACCAATATTCAAATAAAAAATACCATAATGAATAATGTGGATGTTAAATCATCTTTAATTGGAAAAATTTTAACTGGTGGTAGAATAAATGCTTATAAATCTTTAATAAATGTGATTACTATCCTAAGACATCCAAGAATATTAAGCACAGATCCTGCGAAAGAGGAGGTGGGAGTTCCTCTTAATAAAGTTATAAAAATTTATTTCAACGAAAATATTACTAAGGGAATTAATTTTAAATATATAACTCTTAATAATGCTAAAGGAAAGTCAATAAAAATTCAAAGATCTATAAATGGTAATATATTAATTATAATAGCTTCAAAACTTGATTATGGGACTAAATATACTTTAAATATCCCTGCAGGTTCAATTAGAAATGTTCATGGCAATTACTTAAGATCAAAATATAGTTACAGTTTTTGCACTGTTTCTAAATATAGTACTTTTCTCAAAGTTCAAAATAGAGGATCCAGTTCGATACACTTCATATATTATGCTGCCATCACTCAGCCCGGTATGAAAACTATTTATAAACGGCTTAGTGGCACCCTAAACCCGGGAAGGACCACAAGTATAAATATAGGTAAACATCCTTTAGGCACAAAGATCCTGCTTTCTGAATATATCTACAACAAAAATAGATATATGCGAACCATCAACATTAAAAATATATTTATGCGAAAGAAAATGAAATTATTAACTCAAAAAATTTACATGAAATGGGTAAAAGCTTCGCCAGGGAAAATCTATAAAAGACCAGTTTATACTTATAAATTAATCCAAATAACATCATATGGATTGAAGATAAGAATAATCAGTCCACCGCACAGATTAAGAAATTAGATTAGTGATAAACCTAAATTCAGCATATAGATAAACAATTAAATAACTCCTTTCTAACTTAAAATATAAAATAACTACAATAATATTTTATTATCATTGATGAAATTAAGTTAATCTATTAAAACTCTTTAAAAAATAATTAGTGATATAATGCTTCAAATCGCCGTAACTGGAAAACCAAATGTTGGTAAATCATCTTTTTTTAATTCATCAACCCTTTCAAATGCAGAAGTGGCAGGATATCCATTTACCACCATAAATGCTAACAAAGCTGTAGCCCACGTGGCAACTACTTGTCCATGCCAGGAATTAGAACTGAATTGCAATCCCCGGAATTCAAAGTGTGTAGAAGGAAAGAGACTTATACCTGTAGAGTTGATAGATGTGGCGGGCTTGGTCCCTGGTGCACATGAAGGTCGAGGTCTCGGAAACAAATTTTTAGATGATTTAAGACAAGCTAATGCATTTATACATGTGGTGGATGCTTCAGGATCAACTGATGAAGAGGGAAGGCCCTGTGAGGCAGGAAGTCATGATCCATTAGAAGATGTGGAATTTCTTCAACACGAAATTACTATGTGGCTTTTTGGCATACTGAAGAAAAATTGGAACCGTCTGGTAAGAAAAGCCCTTTCTGAAAAACTTGATTTCTCAAAGGTTTTGTACGAACAACTAAGTGGAACCGGAATAAAATTAGAAGACGTAATTGAAGCAAAAAGAGAAATTAACATCGAATATCATTTGTGGGAAGATAATGATATCATAAATTTTCTTGATACACTACTTCGAATATCTAAGCCAATGTTAATCGTGGCTAACAAGGCAGATATACCTTCAGCAGAAAATAATATCAAAAGACTAAAAGAAAAGTATGAAAATGTAATACCAGCATCTGCAGAGGCTGAAATTGCACTTACTAAGGCAGCAGAAGCAGGTTTGATATCTTATAATCAGGGTGATTCAGATTTTAATATATTGGATTCAAATAATTTAAATGAAAATCAGAAAAAAGCTTTAGAATATATTAGGGAGAACGTGCTAAAAAAATATGGTAGTACTGGAGTTCAAGAAGCTCTAAATACTGTAATATTTGGTTTATTAAATATGCTTGTTGTTTTCCCTGTAGAAGATGAACATAAACTATGTGATAAAGAAGGTAATATTCTACCGGACGCATTATTAATTGTTAAAGGGTCTAAACCACGGGACATGGCTTACGTCATTCACACTGATATTGGAGATACTTTCCTTCATGCTGTTGATGCTCGTAGTGGTAGAAGAATCAGCAGCGATTATGAAATTAAGAATTTGGACATTATAAGCATAATCTGCAGATAGTGTCTTCTATCGCTAATAAAATTATTTATTAAATATAATAATGTGAAAGATCAAATTTTTAAAACCTAAACTTCTCATTCTAATAAAAATATTTATTATCATTCAATCGATATTTTTTTATTCTTGGTTAAATTATAGAATATTTAAATATTAGAAATTTTTAGTTCTTGTTTTTTTAATAATTTAGAAATATTCTATTATCTGTCTAAAAAACATTTTTAGTAAATTTATACTATCCAGGGGCATGGTTTAACCTTAATTTTATATCCTATTATTTTCATAAGAATTGATAGGTATTATTAATTAAGAGGTATATTTCAACTGTAAGTGAGGAAAATGAAAATTTATAAACTTCCTCCTGAAAAAGTATATGACAAATTAAAAACATCAGAATCTGGTTTATCTGAAAATGAAGCAGAATATCGTCTAAAAAAATATGGTCTCAATAAAATAGAAGAATTAAAAAAACCCCCATTAATAAAAATATTTTTAGCAAATTTTTATCATGTATTGGCATTACTTTTATGGGCTGCTAGTATACTGGCCTTTATTTCAGGAAATCCCCAATTAGGTTTTGCTATAATTGCAGTAATAATAATAAATGCTATTTTTAGTTTTTGGCAGGAATATGAAGCAGAAAAAGCTACAGAAGCTCTTAAAAAAATTTTACCTATTCACGCTAAGGTCATTAGAAATGGAAAAGAAATCGAGATAATTGCAGAAAAATTAGTCCCTGGAGACATACTTGTACTGGAAGAGGGGGATCGAATATCTGCTGACGCCCGTTTGGTGGAATCTTATCAAATGAAAGTTGATAATTCAACTTTAACCGGTGAATCAAGACCTGTTCGAAAAATTTCAAATATTCCTAAGAAAGAACATAACTACTTAGAAATGCCAAATATTGTTTTTGCGGGTACCAGCGTATCTTCTGGAACTGGAAAAGCAGTAATAATATGTACCGGAATGAACACGGAATTTAGTAAAATTGCGTCCATGACCCAATCTGTAAAAGATGAATTAAGCCCTCTTCAAAAACAGATTAACAAATTAGCTCACATTATTGCTTTTGTTGCAGTATCGATGGGATTGATTCTATTTATAGTTGATATATGGGTGATTAATTTACCACTTGTTGTGGGTTTTACTTTTGCAATAGGATTAATGGTGGCTAATGTACCTGAAGGATTGCTGCCAACGGTAACGCTGGCATTGGCTTCATCAGCTAAAAAGATGGTCAAAAAAAATGCTTTGATAAAGCGTTTATCCAGTGTTGAAACTTTAGGTTCTACAACCATTATATGCACAGATAAAACAGGAACCTTAACCAAAAATGAAATGACTGTTCGCAAAATCTGGATACCTCATAAAGTAATTGATGTAACAGGAACAGGATATAGTTCAGAAGGAGAATTTATCTATGAAGGACAAAAAATATCCTATAATGAGTTTAAAGAACTTGAATTAGTAATTAGAGTAGCTACTTTTTGTAATGATGCGAAATTAATTGAAAATGGAAAATCTACAAATAACTTTAAAATCATGGGAGATCCTACTGAGGCTTCTTTACTGGTTGCTGCTCTTAAAATAAATTTTAATTTAGAAAAAGAATTAAGAAGGATGCCTAGGATAGGAGAAATTCCTTTTGATTCTGATAGAAAATGCATGAGCTCTATCCATCAGAAAAATGATAGAAAGGTTGCATATGTCAAAGGAGCTCCCAAGAGGATTATTTCTCTATGTAACCAAATTTCTGTCGGAAACATTGTCCGAAAATTTACTTCTGATGAAAAAGATGAAGTAATAAAAATACATGACAAAATGGCTTCAGAGGGTCTAAGAATTCTTTCAATGGCATATAAAGAGTTATCCACTAATTTTGAAGATTATGATCCGCATTTTGTTGAGAAAGACATGATATTCACGGGTTTTGTAGCTATGCAAGATCCACCCCGGCCTGAAGTCTGCCAAGCTGTAAAAAAATGTCATCAAGCAAGTATCAGAATAATTATGATTACTGGCGACTATGGACTTACGGCCAAAGCTATTGCAAAGGAAGTAGGTATAATATCCGGTGAATGTACTTTAATCAAAGGTAAAGAATTGGATGAAATGACAGATTCTGAAGTTTATGGGATTATTAAATCTAAAGGTAATGTTATATTTGCTCGAGCAGTTCCTGAGCATAAGCTGCGTATAGCATCTATTTTAGAGGATAAAAAAGAAATTGTCGCCATGACTGGGGATGGTGTAAATGATGCACCCGCCCTTAAAAAAGCAGATATAGGGGTTGCCATGGGCATCACCGGAACTGATGTTGCTAAAGAGGCATCAGACATGGTTTTAACAGATGATAATTTTGCCACAATTGTTTCTGCCATAAAAGAAGGACGTACTATATATGAAAATATTAGAAAATTCATAACCTACATATTTGCACATGAAACAGCAGAAATTCTACCTTTTGTCTTGATGGTGTTATTTAAAATTCCACTACCTATAACAGCGATGCAAATTTTAGCGATTGATCTTGGAACTGATACTCTCCCTGCTCTGGCTTTAGGTATGGGTCCTTCTGAATCAGATGTGATGAAAAGACCTCCAAGAAGTCATGATGAACACCTTTTAAATTTACAAGTTATTTTCCGTGGTTATGTCTATTTAGGATTAATTGAAGCTTTAATAGTAATTTCAGGATATTTCTGGGTATTATTTAGTGGAGGTTGGCAATGGGGAGATAATCTCCTATTTACAGATCAATTATATCTTAGAGCTACTACAATGGTTTTTGTAGGCATAGTATGTGCTCAAATTGGTAATATACTAACATGTCAGACTACAAGGATGTCCAGTTTTAAGTTAGGATTGTTCAGAAACAAGTGGATTATAATAGGAATTTTATTTGAAGTTATAGTGACACTGGCAATAGTTTACATCCCCTATTTGCAGAATATATTTGGAACAACATCTTTGAGTGCTATTGAATGGCTATATGTAATTACATTTATACCAATCATGTTTTTCGCGGATGAATTAAGAAAATACTGGATAAGAATTAATTAGACATTATCAGTAATTAAATTTTTTTAGAAATCAATTTTAAGAGATTTATAAGGTTTAATTTCTAATTTATCTTTAATTAATATATTTTTAAATGAATAAGCCAATATTTTAACCCCTTTTTCACTAGCAATTTTAAGGGCATTGGAAAATTCTGGGTCTGTTTTATAATTAGGTTTAAATATTTCTGCATCATCTCTCATAATTAAAAATAAAACAGTGGATTTGTATGATTCTTCCAAGGCATTAGTAAGTTCTAAAACATGTTTTTTGCCTCTTAGGGTGGGCGCATCTGGAAAAAGAGCAGTACCCTCCTCTACCAATGTACATCCTTTAACTTCCAATAGCATTTTTTCTTTATCTTTTCTAAGCAGAAAATCAATACGGCTTTTTCCATAGGAATATTCTCTTCTTTCTATATCATACCCTATTAATTCTTTTAAAAAATCAGATTCAATTATATTAGCAGCCAGATCACTATGCAAGCTTGAATTGATTATAACCCACTTATCATGATGCAGAACCCCCACTACATCATATTTTGTTTTTCTTTTAGTAGTATTACCCACTTTTTTAAGGAGTAATTTAACTCTTGGAGTTAGAAGTTCATTAAGTCGACCGGGATCTTTAAGATGAGCTTCAAAAACTTTATCATCAACCTCAAACAACACTAAAAATCGATTAGGTCTTTCAACGAACTCACCGGTAATTAAATCATTAATTATCATAATCAATTCTTTCCACGAGATTATGTGGGGATCATTTTTGTTATTCACGATTTAGGTAAAAATTTTATCAACAGTTTTAACAAAATCCTGTGCATAATTTAAAACTTGGGAATAAGAATCATAAACATAGACTTCGTATACAATAGCAGGAGTGCCTGACTTTATTAATGGAACAGTTACATACGGCCCGCTGGTAGGTTCTGGTAATAAAGGGGGTACATAATAGGATAGCCATGGAATTTTATCCTTAATTTGCAATGCTATTCTTTCTGATTCACTTTGTTTAATAGGTGAAAAAACAAATAATTTTTCTTGGTAATTTCCTCTGTTAGAATGAACATCCACTACCAGATCATAATCATTTCTTTTTATGTCTGGAACTGCAAATTTATTAGCTAAAATCTGTCCATTAATTCTCCCTTTAGTGTAATCGTCTCTGTCGCGGGTAACTATAACTCTATAAATATAATAACAATAGTTTAATGATCTGCTCTCTTTTTGCACGGTTTCAAGTATTGCTTTGTGGGATTTTGATTCTAAGGGATGGACTCCTATGATGTATGCTATTTTTACTGGAGAATTTATATTTCCATATGGCCCGTCCTTTATAACTGCGCCATATTCTAAGTTAATATTTTGGTTAAAATTCAGTTTATTTGTAATATTATTCTGATAAAGATTAAATGGATAGAATATAAATGATAAAACTAAAATAAAAACGATTGTTGCTAGTATTAAGTATTGGATTTTTTCATTGGTCATTAAATCACATAGTTTTTATCTTATAATTATAAATCAAGTAAATTAATTAGTATGTTCACTTATTAAATTTTAAGTTATAACATATATTATTTATTTCATTAATTTATTGAGGTGAAAAATTGCATCCAAGACCAAGCCCCATTGCCGCGTCTTTATACACGCTTAGAGATTTAAATGCCGATGTCATTGTATTACACGGACCCCATGGTTGTTGTTTTAGAACAGGGAGGCTGTTAGAAAATGATGGTGTTAGGGTGGTAACCACTGCTATGTCTGAAAATGATTTCATCTTTGGAGCATCATCTAAGTTGGAAGAAGTATTATTAAAAGTTGATTCAATGTTCGCTCCAAGACTAGTGGGTGTTGTTGGAACCTGTGCCAGTATGATTATTGGTGAAGATTTAAAAGAAGCAGTACAAAATGCAGGGATAAAAGCCAAGGTAATTAGTGTAGAATCGCATGGTGGATTCGGAGAAGGCGATAATACTGAAGGAGCCATTGCAGTTCTTAAAGCTGCAGAAAAGGAGGGGATAATTTCATCTGATGAAAGTCTTAGGCAGTCTAAAATGCTTAAATTAGCCACAGAGATCGAAAAATCAAGGGGAATGGCTAAAGGTGAATATATTGCTCCTTCTTTTGGGGATGATAAAGAAAAAATTGCCGAAATCCTCATAGAGAAATTTAAGAATAATGAAAAAATTGTTTTGGTATTGAATTCCAAGAAAGAAACATCTTATTTGTTTGCAGATTTGCTAAAAATTCCATTTATTCAAATAGATTCTGAAAATAAACCGGTTATAATTACTAATCTAAACGAAGAAATAGGGCTTCCACGTATAAGGCAGCACGCTCGGAATATAAAAGCTGAATTAACCGATATTGGTATTGAAATTGATTTTATTACAGGTGGGTTGGACGAATATCCTATTACTGGAGAAAAAGCTGCAGAAATTATAAATGAAATTGGGGCAGATATGGTGGTTGTTGCAGGGGTACCTCATGCAGTTCCCATTGAAAAAATTAATGCCGAAAGTATTGCTATTACTGATGGGCCGCGTTTAGTGAAACCATTAAAAGAAATTGGTTATACATATGTAGTAACTGAACTTGATGCTCATTCAAAGACGTTAGGCACAGATAAAATAGTGAAATCTGATTTTGGCGAGGCTATGCGAAAAAAAATAATGCAAATAAGATAGTATAAAATATAAAATAATATATAATTCATAAATAGTAATAAATAGAATCATTTATAATCGTCACAAAATTAATGTTTAATGGTAAAAGGTGATTAAAATGAGTAAAACTGTGGGCATGATCCTCTGTGGAGGATTTGGGAAGCGTTTAAGGCCTTTAACCGAGTCTATTCCCAAACCTTTGATTGAAATGAAGGAAGGTTACACTATTCTTGATAAACAGCTTTTCGATTTTAAAAATGCAGACGTAGAACAAGTTATCCTTTTAACTGGTTTTTTGAGCGATAAAATAATTGAAAGATATGGTGAGAATTACAAGGGTTTGCAGATTGATTATGTGGAGGAAGATGAACCACTAGGCACTCTTAATGCTATACGTATGGGTATGGATCATGTTGATGGTGATAAGCAGTGTGTGATTCGTAATGGTGACGTTGTGGCTGATTTGAATCTTAAAAAGATGATATATCTAGGAGAACGCTCAGATTATCCATTATCAATTTTTATAACTAAAATGCAGTCTCCTTATGGTATTGTTGAGATTAGTGGAGATCGATTAGCATCTTTTAAGGAAAAACCTATCTTGGATTACTACATAAATGGAGGAGTATATTTTTCTAAGGGACATCTGGATTTTGGAGATTTTGATGTGGGGGATATTGAAAAAACAATATTTCCAGTAATGGCGAAAGAAAACCAGTTAGGTTATTATAAGGAAGATGGATTGTTTTGGATGGCAATTGACACTTCTAAGGAATTAGAAGAGATAAGGAAAGAATATAGGAATCGTGAAGATAAGCCTTGGGGATATGAAAAGGTTTTAATTAACACAGAGAAATACATGACTAAAGAACTTTTCATTAGGGAAGGATATCAAACTTCATTCCATTATCATGACCAGAAAGATGAAACCATGTACATTGTAAGTGGTGCTGGTTATATTGAGTTTGAGGATAGAAAGGAATACTTTGGAAAGAATGAAACCATTCGGATCGAACCTAAAAAACCTCATTCTATAGTGGCTATGGAAAACACAGTTTTACACGAGGTTTCAACACCTCATCTCGAGGATACTGTCAGATTAAAGGATTTTTATACAAGATAATTTTCAAAAAATAAAAATTAATCATATAACTTCATTAATGTTTTCATACTACTTAAAGGGATAAAATGATAACAATAATAGATTATGGCACTGGAAATCTAAAAAGCATAAGAAATGGTTTTTTAAAGGCTGGTGAGAAGGTAAAAATAACCAATAATATCCTTGAAATAGAAAAAGCCGACTCTATAGTCTTACCTGGAGTAGGAGCATTTGGTATGGCAATGAATAATTTAAAAGGATTTGAAGAGGTTATACATAAACACATTAATGATGGAAAACCTTTTTTAGGAGTTTGCTTAGGTTTACAATTATTATTCACTAAAAGCCATGAAAGTAAAGGTGTAAAAGGATTAGATGTCTTTAAAGGAGAAGTGGCCCGGCTTCCTAAAGGAATGAAAATTCCACATATGGGGTGGAACAACTTAAATATACGTAGTAATTGTCCTCTTTTTGAAGGTATTGGGAACGAATACGTTTATTTTGTACATTCTTATTATGTAAAACCGGAAGATACAGATATTATTGCTGCAACTGTAGATTATGGAATAGAATTAACTGCTGCAGTCTGCCAAGATAATGTATTTGCCACCCAATTCCATCCCGAAAAAAGTGGAGAAATTGGTTTAGAAATTTTAAGGAATTTTATAAATTACATACATTAATATTGAATTGATAGATGTGGATGCACCAACAAATGACTATTATTCAAATTTTAATCATTAAGGTATGATTTAATATAATAATACGGTGATTGGATGGACATAGAGGGATTTGTCAGAAGAAATATTAATAAGCACAGTGAAGAATCACTAAAAAATGAATTAACCAAAAAAATACTTGACTATAAAAAAATCAGTACTTTAAATGCTCAAAAAATGGCTGATGCTGTAATTGATGAAGTTAAAAATACTCTCACCATTAATGATCATGATAATGAATTTTTAAAAGAATTAATAGGATATCCTAATTCTAATATTATGATGGGTGAAATTGGTGTTGGTTCCCGGGGAGAGGGGGACTTTTTTGTTCACAGAAAAATTGCCGATATTGTATCCAGTACAAAGATCAATTCTTTTGTTAATCCCACAGCACAAGATGACGGAGGAGTTGTTAAAACTAGTGTTAACTCTAAAGAAGTTTATGTAACCACTGCGGTTGATGGTATACATTCCCGTTTAAGTGAATATCCATTTTTAGGTGGTTTTCACGTTGCAAGGGCGGCTTTACGGGATGTATGTGTAATGGGTTCAGAACCCTTGGCAATGATCAGTGATTTGCATTTGGCAGATGATGGAGATGTTGGAAAATTATTTGACTTTACTGCAGGAGTCTGTGCTGTGTCTGAATTAGTAAATGTACCGCTAGTGGCAGGTAGTACACTTCGAGTAGGTGGAGATATGGTCTTGGGTGATCGATTAGTAAGTGCTGTTGGAGCTATAGGAGTTTCTGAATATCCGCCGACTGCCAGAAAAAGGGCCGAAGATGGTGATGTAATACTTCTTACTGAGGGTTCTGGTGGAGGTACTATTACCACCACTGCACTTTACCATGGAATGTTTGATGTTGTATTGGAAACCATGGACATCAATTTTATAAAGGCTTCTGAGGCCATATTTGAATCTGAATTATTACCAGAGGTACATGCCATGACTGATGTTACAAACGGAGGACTAAGAGGGGATGCTCATGAGATTTCAAGGACAACTGGTTTGGGATTAACATTTTATCATGATCATATCCGTCAGATGATAAACCCTAAAGTTTTAGAAATGTTGGAAAAGTTAGATATAGACCCACTCGGTGTTTCTGTTGATTCATTGATGATTATTGTACCAGAAGAAGCATCAAATGAGATTAAAAAAGTTATAAATAATGTTGGGGTTCCAATATCAGAGATAGGGTTTGTGGATAAAACAGGAGTATCAAAAATAATAAGGGATGGAATGGAAGAAGAATTAAAACCTTTATTTAGAGAAGCAGCATATACTAAAATAAAAAAGATCGTGGGAGATACTAAACCAGAAGATTTTGAATTAATGAAAAAGAAGGTAGAAGAATCTGCACGCTCTGCAATATATAAAAAGGATAAAATTGTGGATTCCATAAAAAAACAGTACAAAATAAAAATGTAATCATATTTATCTGATATTTTAAAAATAAAAAGGTATCTTATATGGATGATAAGGGATTTATAGTTACTTCAGACGCTTTAATATCTTTAATTGTGATTTTTATTCTTCTAGCAACTGTTAACAATATAAGTGCTGATAAATCATGTTCTTCTATTCAAGATGTGGTTATGGCTAAAAATGCTCAGGATACAATGGAATTAATGGCTTGTTATAAATATTTCACTGATAAAACTTTAATAGAGCTTATGGTGGAACAGCTGGAAAAAAGTGATAATCAAAAATCAGGTGTAGATAATGCTGGTAAGATTGCCGGTGAATTTTTGAATAAAACATTAATTGGTTATAATTATAACTTAATCGAGATTAATAAATTAAATGGAACTACCATTGCTTCCAACGCTGATTTTAATCAAGCAAGTAACGTTTCTGTGGCTAGTAGAATCTGTGGCGAATATAAATTTAAACTTTATATTTGGAATTATTAATCAAATAATTAAATATTATACTTAAAGGGTTAAATATGAATCATTTAGTTAAAAAAGATTATAAGGACTTTTTTGCAGAGTGGATTTCTTTAGTTGCAAATGCACCATTGGTAGCAATTCCCATATTTGTTTTGATTAATTATGTTCTTTTGGATGGATCTGACTTCATTTTCTTTTCCATTGTAAGCGTATTTTTTGCTGCCATACTTCCTAGCATTATTTCAATTATATGGATTTACCATAAAAAAGTGGAAATGGATATGCCCAATAAGTCTGATAGAATTTATCCCCTTTTAACTGTAATATTATCCTATATAATTGGTACAATTGTTTTATATGTTCTTAAAGCTCCAGCCATAGTCACGGTTCTAATGTTTTGCTACCTTTTTAACACGGTAATTGTATTATTAATTAACTTTTTTTGGAAGATCAGTATTCATGTGATGGGAGTTTCAGGACCAGCACCTGCATTAATCTATGTTTTCGGATTCTGGGGAATTATATTTGTTTTAGTAATTCCCATGGTAATGTGGAGCCGATTTTATTTGAAGAGACACACATTTAATCAAGTTTTAGTTGGAGCCCTCTTAGGATTCTCATTAACAACTATACAGATATATTTAATATTGTTTAATCATATTTAACTGTCTGAGACTATCAGATGATAATAAAAGCATTATAATGCTATTAATTATTTTTTGATTAAATTTAAATAGAAAGAAATTTTTATTATATATTCCAGAGAAAAGATTGAAATTGGAAAGAAATCAATATTATTGAAAAAATAAGTTCCATTTAACAGATATTAAATTAAAAATTCTTCCTATTTATTTTAATAATGGCCCTGATAGTGTAGCGGATAACACGTAGGATTGCGGATCCTATTCCCCGGGTTCAAGTCCCGGTCAGGGCATCAAAAAATTATTATAACCATCATAGTAACATGACTTATTTTATTATTTATTTCTAGGTTATCTTAGAGTTTTAAAACCATTGAAGCACTATTATTATAAAGAGATAAATTTCTAAAGCCAACTTTTTATGGGATGTTTAATAAAATAAATAAAAAAGATAGGTACAAGGGGTCTAATATGAATTCATACTATAACGAGGAAATAGAAACTATGGACAGGAATCAGCTTGACGCGCTGGTAGAAGAAAGGATAAAATATACAGTGGAATATGCCTATGAAAATTCACCTTTTTATAGGAAATGGTTTGAAAATAATAACATAAAACCTTCAGATATTAAAACCCATGATGATCTAAGGGAACTACCCATAATCACAGGAAGCACTATAAGAGAAAAACAGCCTCCTGAAACAAATGATTTTGAATTTAAGTGTACAGATTGGGATAATGTTTTTACTATCCACGAAACCAGCGGAACTAGTGGAATGCCTAAATCATTTTTCTTAACCTGGGAGGATTGGAACCGATACGCCGAAAAATACGCTCGATCATTTGTATCACAAAATTTTGTTAAAGGAGATCGGGTGGTAGTATGTGCTTCTTACGGCATGAATGTAGGGGCAAATACCATGACCTTAGCAGCCCAAAAAATTGGAATGGCCATAATTCCAGAGGGCAGATGCACATTTCCCGTAAGAATTATGGAACATTATAAACCCACTGGCATTGTTGCCAGCATATTTAAACTAATAAGGCTAGCACGGAGGATGAGTGCAGAAGGATTAGACCCTAAAGATTCCAGTATAAAACGTTTAATAGCGGGAGGGGAAAGTTTCGCCGAAGAATCACGAGCATATGTGGAGGAATTATGGGATGTGGATGTTTTTAATACCTATGGTAGTACTGAGGGAACTATGTGTGGAGAATGCCATCAAAAGGTAGGTTTACATGTACCTGAAGATCTGGTACATCTGGATGTATATGATCCTCAACTCAAAGATTTTGTGGAAGATGGTGAATGCGGAAGACTGGTATTAACCACCTTACTCCCGGTGGGAGGTAAATCTGGCACACTTCTTCTTAATTACGATACTGAAGATACCACGGTGGTTGTATCACGTGAAAAATGTCCTTGTGGCAGAACCCACATGAGAATTATGAATCCTCAGAGAGAAACTGAAACATACTGGATAGCTGGTTCACCTTTTAACAGGGTAGATGTTGAAGCAGCGGTATTCCAGCGTGAAAACATGGAATATCTCACTGGGGAATATGAAACATTCCTCTATGGAGATGAAGATGAAGGCGAAGTAACTATGAGAGTGAGCATGGAATGCCAAGAAATCAATCACTGCGAGGAGGAACAAGTTAAAGAAAATTTCATCAAATCCTTTTTTAAGTATAAACCCATTTTATATGATGCTTATTCTGAGGGAATACTTAACATGGTATTTAACTTCACCAAACCTGGAGAATTAGAGTTTTACAAGATTAAAGGAAGACCAAAACGCATAGTAGATCGTAGATAGTATAAAAAAATGTTTTAATTAATGGAGAAGATGAATGTTAAATGCCAAGACTTATATTACTGATAATGAAGGAATAGGGGGAAGAATAAGAGCTAAATATGAAGATTTCTATGTTGAAGAACTTCCAGAAACACTTCCCAGTGGAAAAGGACCAAATACTTGGCTATTTATTGAGAAGGTGGGAAGAAATACATTGGATGTTGTACTGGACATTGCCCGCATTCTACATATAAGTCGTAAGAGAATGGGATTTGCTGGAATGAAAGATAAGAAAGCTCTAACTCGCCAATGGTTATGTGTTAGTAATATAAAACCCGAGGAACTTTTAAATCTTGAAAATCAACTTCATAATGTTAAAATACTCTCCATAATGCCTAATGAAAAAAAATTAAGGATTGGACAGCTTTTAGGAAATAAATTCCGTATATTAATCCGTGAAGTCGATGATATTCAAAGGGCAACCAAAACAGCTAATAAGGTTTTATCTAAACTTCTTGAAACCGGAGTACCTAATTATTATGGGTGGCAGAGGTTTGGATATCCTCGCACCAACACCCATCGAGTGGGAAGGGCCTTAATTGACAATGATCTCAAAAAAACTGTGGATTCCTACATAGGAAATCCCTACGATAATGAACCAGACTACATAAAAAATGCACGAAGGTTATATGATCAGGGGAATATTCAAGGGTCATACAATGAAATGCCATCAAAAATGAGATATGAAAGGATGATGCTTCGTGTTATATTAAAGGAGCAAAAAAAGAAAAATAAATTAGATGATATCTCATATAAAAAAGCCATTGAAAGCCTTCCTAAACCATTAAAGAGAATGTTTGTACACGCCTACCAATCTTACCTATTTAATCAGGCCGTAAGTGAAAGGGCCAAGTATGGCATCAATAAATATGTTGAAGGCGATATTCTTATTGATAATGATGAACATCTGGTTCATGAATTTAAAGAAGAAGAAGCGGATTTGATGATAAAAAACTTCAAAATACATCCAACTGCACCCCTTTTTGGAAGTAAAGTTCCTTTGGCGGGTGGAAGTATAGGAGAAATGGAAGAAAATATTTTAAAATCAGAAAATATATCTAAAAATGATTTCGAAGTACCAAAAATGCCAAAACTTGGAAGCCATGGCCTAAGAAGATCCATAAGATTTAAAATTTGGGACACCTCTGCAATTGCTACAAATGATGGTGTATTAATCCAGTTCTCCATTCCAAAAGGCTGCTATGCCACAGCAGTTTTACGTGAAATAATGAAAAACGAGGTGGTATAATGAAAGATTCTGTAAAAATAATTAAATGTAAAAAAATATCTAGAGGCCAAGCCCAAGGCGAAGTTATTCTTAGTAAAGATTCATTAAGTTTTCTTGGAGGGGTAAATCCAAAAACAGGTATTGTAATAGATCCTGGACACGAATTATATGGTGAAAATATAACTAACAAGATACTAATAATACCCTCGGGCAAAGGATCCACAGTGGGATCCTATGTTATATTTCAAATGGCTAAAAATAAAACAGCACCACTTGCAATTATATCCATTAAAGCTGAACCAATTATTGCAACCGGTGCTATAATGGCAGGCATCCCAATGGTTCATAAGCCGGATGCAGATATCTTTAATTTATTAAAAAATGGGGACATAGTCGAGGTTAATGCAGATCAAGCCACTATAACCCTATTCAATTAGAAATTTTCACTTTTTTTAGTAGACTCCCCAATGGCCCCACCAACTGCTCCTAAAACTCCACATATCAGAACAGCCAGAACCGTAATAAAGACGGCTATTATAATACCAATAGTCCCTATGACTATACCTATCTCAGTCAATATTAAACCAATTATGGCGCTTAGAGCCCCAAAACCTATTAAAGATAAGAGTCCTATAATTAAACCACCAATTAATCCAGCAATACCACCATTTTTAATTCCTTCCAACTCTTCTTCATCTATAAAGTATACAGTTATAAATCCGCCAGCTAAAGGTCCTAAGAAAAATAGAGGGAAGAATGCTAACACAAGTACTAGGGTAAATACAGCTGTAATAATGGCTCCTATTCCAATTGCTTTCCAGTCAGTCATCTGATCACCTTTTAAAATTTTTTAAAATAAATTTTGTATTGATATTAATTAAAGTTATAAAATATGTTATTGATTTTTAATTTAAAAAAGAAAAAAGAAAAAAAAGATTAAATGGATTATTAGGCTTCTCCTTTAATCACTACACCTATAGCTCCACCTATAGCTCCAATAATGGCGGATATTATGATATTTACTATTGATATTATTAGACCAGCACCTACTATCGCTAATCCCAATTCTCCTCCGAGAGCAGCGCCAGCTATTAATGCCAGAATTAACCCAATAATTCCACCTATTACTCCTACAATAGCTCCGTGTATTGCACCATTCATATAGTCTCCGCCAACACTGTAACCAACATATATTGTTGCTAATAGGTATCCTATTAATGATCCCCATTGTCCTGCTATTGCACCTAAAATTATCCCTAAATAATTGCTAATATGAAGCCTATAATGACTGGTTTCCATTGTACTTCTACCATGCTTTTCACCTCCATTTAAGTTTTAACATATTTGTATTAAGTAATATACTTAATATTTTTTTCTTTTTAAATCTTGATAAAGAATAACATTGAAAATGGAAGTTAAAATTCTTAACTTCGTGATATCAAAATTTATAGTTTTTAAAATAAATAATCTAATAAACTATTGATCAAGATTCTCCTTTTACTATAGCTCCAACAGCACCACCTAGGGCCATGATTATTACAACACCCAGAGTACTTATCAATAGCACTATGGCTGTAAAGCCAGCAATAGCGAATCCAACAATACCTAAGAGTAATGTGCCGAATATTATCATCAATATTGCAATTATAATGGCTCCAAAAGCTCCAGATATTGCACCGTTAGTTGCACCGTTCATTGCATCTTCATTTACCATGTAACCTACAACCATACCTGCGATGAAAACTCCTAAAATTCCGCCAAAGGGACCTCCAAAAGTTCCGAAAATTGCGCCTAATATAATTGAAAGACAAAATCCAACAATCACCGCTCCCCAATTAATAATAGTAATCACCTCTAATCGAATTCAAACCCAAAAATTAAAAAATAGAGAAAATTATTTTATTCCAGTTCAAGTTTTATTCCACCGATTTTCGGAGCAAGTAGGTTGTATATCAGCGCTAATATTGCATACATTATAAAACCACCTATAAAAGCCATTATAGGCCACACTATAATGAAGAAAACGGCTGAAAATGCTCCACTAAATCCTGCAGTACTGATTGCGTCAGATGGAACCATAGCTAAAATAGAAGCTGTAAATATGGTCATAATAATTCCCATAATTAGAGTGACCACTGCCAACACGGCTCCGGTAATCAATGCAAAAGGTACAACTGGAACAGATTTAATTTCTTTAATATCACCCATTTTTTCACCTCCCCTAATTAATTAACATTTTTAATTATAGAGTTTAATTCTTATATTTCTTTCTTCTTAACTTCTAAACAAAAAATAAATTTTATAAATGCAAATTATATATTTGAAGAAGAGGGATTATTATTAAATTAAATAATAAAAGAGTTATTTATCTATTATTATTTTCAGTTTTTTTTATTCTAATATTCACATCTTTTTTTTGGATTTTCTCTCATTAAAACTTATTCTAGGATTTAGCGCGGTTTTACTGATTTTAAGTTACAATTTGGAAAGAAAACTTAATAGTTGGCAATATAAAATCTTTATTTATGTCATATTCATTTTCCCAATTATTGAAACAAGTATAAAAATCTTTAACAAATATTACATAAATTCACACTTCATCACCGTAAATTACATAGATTATTGCAATGGAATTGAACATTTATTGGCGGGGATTGCAGTAGGCGTAATAATACTACCTTTCATTGCTGATATTATTAAAAAATTGGAAAAGATGCAAAAAATATTATTATTTGTTCCATTAGTAAGCTTTTCCTGTCTTTCTTATGAATTAATTGGATATTACTTTTTCTATTTAAACAAGCCGTACATGGATTTACTCTATCAAGATACAATGCATGACCTTACTATGAACATATTGGGGGCATTAATTGCTTTTTTTTATTATTTTGTATGGGAACTAAAAAAAAATACAAATTGATCTAATTTTCTATTTTTTATTAAATTTATGGTATGGATGGTGGATTCCCATTATCCGGAGCAGAACTTCCATCTGTAGCACTAGTATTATTTCTAACAGTATTGATATCTTCTGCTGAGCTGATATTAGTGCTTGTGAAATATGAACGATAAATTATGAGTGCAGCAATGGCAATCACAATTAAAGCCCCAAAAAGTAGTATATACTCTGCTGAACCTTGGCCTTTTTCATCTTCTTTTAATTGCATAGATATTCACCAACTCGAAAGATTTTATTTATAGTTAAATACGTAACCTTTTTAACTAATAAATTTTATAGATATTGTTCATG
>JASEJD010000023.1 GCA_030016715.1 Methanobacteriaceae archaeon
GTATTTTTTTAAATTCTAGTTTATTTAATGTTTTTAATGCCATTTCCAAGTATTTCTGTCCATTTTTTTTACGTGAATAAAATTCTCTTATTTGTTTTAAAGTTAACATTATCTTTAATATTATAAGAATTTCCGGAGTTTATCTCGATTTTTCACCTCCAAAATTAAACATGTGATACTTCTAAAATTAAAATTAATGATGCTAATAAAACTATCTTTAACATATATTATGATATTTATTCGTGCTTTGAAGTTTGTTTCGGGCCAATTCTTGCTGAAAATTTCTACTATCGATAAGTTTAATTACTTTACCAAAACAATGACCAAATAGGGTCTTTTGAATGAGGATTCAGAGGGATATGCATTTTTTACCACCCCATATATGATTATATCCCATAATTATTAAATATTGGATTCTTAAGACCCTATTTTTTAGTATATAATAAAAATTCAATTAATTTTAACAGGAAAAATGCAAATAAATATTTGCACACTAATTTAAATTCAGAAAAACTGGAAAAATTTCACAATTAATCAGACAACTAGATAATAAAATTATTAATTGTTAACCAATAAATAATCAGTTATGGAAAACCATTGCTATGAAAATTATCCAATTAAAATAGTATTTTTATCAAATCTAATTTCTTTGTCTATTTATTTGATTGGTGCATACATCATATATGGTCTGGGCTTAATCTATACTATTTTATACTTAATTTACTGCATAGTTTTAGAGATTAATCTATTAAAAAATGGTTGTATTGATTGTTATTACTATGGAAAAATTTGTGGTTTTGGTAAAGGCAAATTAAGCGCCCTATTTTTTAAAAAAGGCGACAATATAAATTTTTCCAAAAGAAAATTAAGTTGGAAACACATGATCCCCGATATGATGGTTTTTATTTTACCTATAATTGCAGGAATAATTCAAATTATATTCCAATTTTCTTGGAATGTCTTAGTAATGATGTTGATTATAATTGTTCTTTCTATGGCAGGCAACGCAATAGTAAGGGGATTTTTAACATGCAAAAAATGTGTGCAACGCCAACTAGGTTGTCCTGCAGAAAAATTATTTAATTAACGTTATTTAACTGATTTAAACTATAATTTAAAGGGGGGTTTATATGTTTCAAATAGCTGGAGAAAAGGAAATTAAAGAGGGAAAAATAACTGATGTATACTTTGAGCGTTCTATTCAAATTCTGGAAAGCATAAATATTGACTGTAAAGTCCGTGCTGAATTTGTAGCTAAAAATTTACCAGAAGATTGGCAATGGGCTGTTTTAGCAGGTTTAGAAGAAGTATTGTATCTTATTAAAGATCTGCCAGTGAATGTAAGGGCCATGAAAGAGGGGACAATTTTTCATCCTGATGAAGTAGTATTAGAAATAGAGGGAAATTATAGAGATTTTTGTATTTATGAAACAGCTGTTTTAGGTATGCTATGTCAGGCCAGTGGAATTGCCACAAAAGCAGCTCGCTTCAAGAAGTTAGCCGGCAATCGACAAGTGATGAGTTTCGGTGCTAGAAGAATGCATCCTGCTATAACCCCTATGATTGAGAGAAATGCGTATATCGGTGGTTGTGATGGTGTATCTGTAATTAAAAGTGGAAGTATTATTGGAGAAGACCCATTAGGAACCATGCCCCACTCACTGATACTATGCATAGGGTCAACAGTAGATGCAATTAAACTATTTCATGAGATCATAGACCCCAAGGTGAATAGAGTTGCTTTAATAGATACGTTTAATGATGAGAAATTTGAATGTTTAAATGTTGCTGAAGCTATGGGAGATAAACTCTATGGAGTACGTTTTGACACTCCCTCATCTAGAAGAGGTAATTTTTACAGCACAATCCAAGAAGCCAGATGGGAACTAGATTTAAGAGGTTATGAAAATGTTAAAATAGTAGTAAGTGGGGGTATTCAGGAAGAAGATCTTCCTATGCTAAATAAGCTGGTGGATGCTTATGGTATTGGAACTTCCATTAGCAATGCTCCGGTAGTTGACTTTTCCATGGATATAGTTGAGATAAATGGAAAACCTATTGCAAAAAGAGGTAAGAAATCCGGGGCTAAGAATGTTTTTAGATGTTCTGAATGTGGTAATAGTGTAATTGTGCCGGTTAGAAAAGAATTAGGTAATTGTCAATGTGGTGGAAGTTTTCAAGAACTCTTAATAGATGTGGTTAAGGACAATGTTATATTAACTGAAATTCCTAAACCTAAAGCAATAAGAAAGTATGTATTAGATCAAATCAAGTTTAATAATTTGTGATTTTATGATACCCTACATCATATTATATAATTCAATGAGTGTTGATAGTAGTTTAGATTATTTAGAAACTGAATCAACCTATGACCTTAATATGAGTTAGCATCACAGTGGTATGGCAATGCTGTCTTATTAGGTAGTTAAACTTTCTGAAAGGATTTTGTGCTGCTGAAGAAGATATAAGAGGTGATGCTAAGAAAATAAAGCAAAAAAGGGATAAAATTGGTCCAGATAAGCGACCTCTTCTTATTGTTACAGATGCTCGGGGACGCATAGGCGTCGGGGCTGAAGTTTTGGAAGTACCACAAATCAGAGAAGAATGAGTTCTATGCTCACACTCAACATCTAACGATTATCTTGACTTTCAAAAAAAAAATAGATTATATTGTAGTTGGAAAAATCGTGTGGATCTAAAAAATGCACTGAAGGAACTAAAAGAATCTTATGAAGTAGAAATTTTACAGGTGGAAATTGGAGGTACATTAAACGGTTTACTTCTTCGTGAGGGACTTGTTGACGAAATACGTCTTTCAATAAATCCCTGCCTAATAGGAGGAACAAATCCCAGTTCAATATTTCAAGCTCCAGATTTAAAATCTGCAAAAAATGTTATAGGCCTTGAATTAATTGAAATGGAAAAAATGAGAGATTATATTGTTCATCTACGATATCAAATAATAAAAAAGAGTCTTTGATAATATGTGGCTTGAAAATTTTGACTATGATCCAATAAAACCACTTATTAGTTGTGGAAATTTTGCTATTGAATATTTTACTAAAAGAGATCTTCTAGATGAAAGAGTTCCATCGGTAAAAACTCTTTGGAAAGAAAAAACTCCTCAGAAAATTATTCATAAACAGCAGAAAGATGGATCCTGGCGCTATCCTGGAGGCTATAAGCAAGTAAGATCTACTGAAAATTATAATCAACTAGAAACTTTCCGACAATTAGGAGTGCTTGTAGAAAAATATGGATTGAATCAAAATCATGCTTCTATTAAAAAAACTGGAGAATTCCTATTTAAATTTCAGACTGATGAAGGAGATATAAGGGGCATCTATGGGAATCAATATGCTACCACCTATTCCTCAGCCATAATGGAACTTCTGATCAAAGTAGGATACCATGATGACCCTCGTATAGAAAAGGGATTTCAATGGCTACTTGCTAATAGTCAGGAAGATGGTGGTTGGGCCATACCTTTCAGAACCATTAGAATGACCTATTCAGATTCTCTTAAACTTCAAAAACCGCTTAAAGGCGACTCTAGAAAGCCATTCTCACATCTAATCACTGGAATGGCTCTAAGAGCCTTTGCATCCCACCCCCATTATAGGAAATCTCCGAAAGCACAGCATGCTGGAAAATTGCTTATGGGCCGTTTTTTCAAGCGGGATAAATACAATGACCGCCAAGATAAGAACTACTGGGAAAGTGTATCTTATCCATTCTGGTTCACTAACATAGTTACTTCACTGGATTCTTTATATTACTTGGGATTTGATTTTAGTGAACCTCAGATACAGTTGGGATTAAATTGGTTGGTTGAAATACAAATTAAAGATGGGACTTTTGATTTGAAGCTTTTAATGACCAGAGACAAGGATCTTAAATTTTGGATCACCTTAGCTATTTGTCGAATATTCAAAAGATATTATCACAACTTATAGTATTTTTCATGCTAAAAATAGTGTTTTTAAAGTTAGGAGGAGTTATTTTAATGAGTAATTATGATAAAAGGTTTATTAAAGAAAAATTCAGTGAAAAGGGTGAATGAATATGATAAATACCGTGAATTAATAATTCCTAATTATGAAATTTTTTATGGTACTTTAGTTGAACAATCGCATATAAATAAAACTCACCCTATGATTCTTGATTTAGGTGCCGGTACTGGACTTTTAAGTCAATATTTACAAAAAAAATATCCTGAAGGTAAATTTATTTTGATAGATCTATCCGAAGATATGTTGAGTATTGCTAAAAAACGATTTAAAGGAAAACAAAACTTCGAATATATTTCCAATAATTATTTAACTTATAATTTTGAAAAATCTTTTGATTTAATAGTTTCATCATTATCGATTCATCATTTAACTGATCAAGAAAAGTTTCAACTATATCAGAAGGTTTATAATCTCCTTAACAAAGATGGAATCTTTTTAAATGCAGATCTAATAAGAGGAAATACAGCTTTTAATGAACATAATTATCAAAATAACTGGATGAATAAGATAGAAAATGTTGATATGGAAGAATCCTATAAAAAAATAGCTATTGAACGAATGGAATTGGATCAGCCTGCCACACTTGAAGAAAATTTAAAATGGCTAGAAATTAGCGGTTTTAATGATATAGATATCTATTATAAGTATTACAATTTTGTAGTTCTTTTTGGACGAAAGTAATTAAATAAATAGTTTTTCAATTATTTGGTGTTTAATTGGAAAATTTAAAAAATATAGAATTTATTAACATTTCTCCAGAGTATTTAAATCTTATTGAACCGTTATGGAAAAAACTTAGACTTTATCATGAATCAATATCACCTTTTTTCAAAGAAAGATACATTAACAATAATTTCAGTGAAAGAAAACGTGAAATTCTAAAAAAAGAAGATATTTATATTGATATTGTTAAGGACAAGAAAAAAACTCATATATTGGTTACTGCATCACTACCATTACTCAAGAAGGAAAAGGAGAAATAGACTCAATATATGTTGAGAGAGAGTATCGAAAGAAAAAAATAGGGCAAAGAATGGTTGAAAGAGCTTTAAATTGGTTAAAAATTAAGGAAGCAGTTAATTTGGAAGTAAAAGTTGCCTTTGGCAATGAAGATATATTCAAATTTTACAAGAAATTTAAATTTTATCCACGACAAATAATCTTAGAGAAAAAAATTTAGTATTCACTATTTTTATCAAATTGTGTTTATTTAATGAGGTTTTTTTATGTTATACAAAAAAATAAAAGCAATTGCAGAAAATGACGGCGTTGAATTTGTAGGAGTGGCTGATTTGTCACCTGCACGGAAATTTATCCGAGAATATGCTCAAGATATGTTAGATAAATATCCAAAAGCTATAACGCTGGGTATAAGGCTTTTAGATGATGTGGTGGATGAATTACCTCGAAGACACGAAAAAAGTGTAGCAGTAAATTATTTGAACTCTTATGAGATTACCAATCAACGATTGGACTTAGTATCTTACAAAATAACTAATTATCTGCAAAAAGAAGGTTTCCGTGTTTTGCCTATTCCTTCCTCCCAACGTTGCGATAATGAACGAATTGCCGCTGAATTTTCGCATAAATTAGCAGCCCATATGGCGGGTATTGGTTGGATAGGCAAAAGTTGTTTATTAATAAACCCTGAAGCTGGTCCTCGTGTGAGATGGATAACTGTTTTAACTGATGCTCCTTTAGCTGCAACTGGAAGTCCTATGGAAGAAGCTTGTGGGGATTGTAATAAATGTGTAGAGGTATGCCCTGTAAATGCATTTAGTGGAAAACCATTTAATGCTGATGAACCTCGAGAAGTTAGATATGATGCTCATAAGTGTGAAAAATATTTTCAAGAATTAGAAGAAAAAGGGGTTACCTGTTTGTGGACTTTGTATACATGTTTGTCCACATGGAAAAAAAGATTAAAAAAGAAGTTTATTTAATAATCTTAATCTTCCACATCCATCATTTCGCCGTAAGAAACTTCTATTTCACAGCCTTTAGGGCCGCAACAGAAATGTTGTAAATCTAATTTTACTTGCATTTTTTCACCTCGTAATTGTTCGACAATATAATAAAGTTACTTATAGTATTTAAAGTAGGTACTACCAATATTAATATATACATACAAAATGTATACTAAGTGTATTGTGTGTAACTAATAAATAATCATAAAGATTAATATAAACATATAAATTGAGATTTATTATTCATCTACATCAATATTAATGAAATAAATATCTATAACAATTAAATTGGGTAATTCATCTTTAGGGGGGATTAATTTGTCAGATAATAATGATAATAATAAAAAATCCATTTCCCATGACCGATCCGTGGCACAAGTTATACTGCGCGATAAAAATCGACTAGAAAATTTTGTGGACGCAGTATTTGCAATTGCAATCACTATTTTAGTCCTAGACCTAGCAGTTCCTGTTCTAAGAGATTCTAATGATGTGCTTATAGGTTTTTTAATTAATATTTGGCCTAAATT
>JASEJD010000013.1 GCA_030016715.1 Methanobacteriaceae archaeon
ATGGTCCTAACTACTATATAAAACTTCAGTATGTTGAAGGGTCATAACCAAAAAATATGAATTCCTAAATAATAAATCGACTACTTAAAAATACTAAAATATTTAAAATATATTAAATAAAAAAATTTTTTTCAATAAAAATAAATCATAATATAATTATAAAAAAATAAAATAGGTGTCTTCACCATCCACGGCTCTGTAGTTTTTCTTCCTCGGGGATTTCACTCATTTCCAGTCCAGGCATTGCTTTACCCAAGTTACGGGATACATCAGCCAATACCTTTGGATCATTGTAGTTAGTTGTGGCCTCCACAATGGCCCGGGCAACTTTTTCTGGATTTTCAGATTTAAATATGCCTGAACCTACAAATACTCCATCAGCACCAAGCTGCATCATAAGCGCTGCATCAGCAGGTGTTGCAACTCCACCAGCAGCAAAATTAACAACAGGAAGTCTTCCTAGTTCTACAACCTCTTTAACTAAATCTAAAGGAGCTTCTATCTCCCGGGAAACAGTCCAAAGTTCTTCCTCAGTTTTATTTTGAAGTTCTCTTATGCCACCCATAATCATGCGCATATGCCTAACTGCCTCCACAACATTACCAGTACCTGCTTCTCCTTTAGTACGAATCATTGCTGCTCCTTCATCAATCCTTCTTAATGCTTCTCCAAGATTTCGAGCACCGCAAACAAAGGGAATAGTAAATTTCTTTTTATCAATATGATAACTTTCATCAGCAGGAGTTAATACTTCACTCTCATCAATCATATCCACCCCTAATTCCTGGAGAACTTGTGCCTCTACAAAATGACCAATCCTAACCTTGGCCATGACTGGTATAGAAACAGCGTCAATAATCTCTTCCACCCTACCTGGATCAGCCATACGGGCCACACCACCAGAAGCCCTAATATCAGCAGGAACTTTTTCTAAAGCCATCACTGAAACAGCACCTGCCCTTTCAGCTATTTCAGCTTGTTCAGCATTGACCACATCCATGATCACACCACCCTTCGTCATCTTAGCAAAACCCTTCTTTAAGACATCAGTTCCATGTCGCATAAAAATTCCTCCTACAAATCTAATGATCAAACTTGTAAACATTCATTATAAACTCAAAATACATAATACAAAATTTACCAATTAAATATATTTCTAGTAGATGTATTAGTTTTTATACTGTTTATCAATATCTAATTTCATTTTTAAATATTAAATACTTTTGATTCTGGAAGTTCCTATCCCAAAAAAATTATATATGAAAATATAAATAATGAATTAACTAATATAGTTTATATAATTTTCTAAAAGTGATAAAATATGATTGAAACAGAAATAATTACCGGAACACTCATTTATTCACATATATTACCCGTAATACTAGGTTTTTTTAGTATAATATTTATTGCAAATGGTATAATGGATAGGCATTTACCTTACACTCTAATTGGAATAGCCTTATTTCTAGCAGCGGGCATTCTTCCCTTTTTAATACTTCCATTTGCAATTGGAACTTGAAAAAAATTCTGATCCATGATAAATTTCAAATTTAATAATGTTTCCTCTTAAATTTTAATTTATATTTTTATAAATCTACCTTCATTCTTTTTAATCTCTTTTTAATCTCTTTAGATGAATAATTGAAGAAACCATTCTTTTCTAGCTTCATGCATGATAATGCTGCTGCAAATCGGCCGCATTCATCAATATTTTCTGTTTCAAACTTTTTAGCAACATAGGCTGCCATAAAAGTATCTCCTAAACCAGTAGGATCTTTAACAGTCTCTGGTTTATAAGCAGGTATTTTGTAAAATGAATCTTCTATTCGTGAATAAATCAATGCACCCCTACTTCCACAGGTTATCACAACTTCTTTAGGGCCACTCAAAGCTAATTTGACAATAATATCTCTCAGATTAGTTATTTTACCATCCAAAATTACCCTAGCCTCATTTTCATCGATAAATAGACATTCAACATATTTTAAATAGTGTTTATAATTTTTCCATTGCTTTAAAATAATTTTATCTGAATCTAAATGTCTTAAATAACCCTGTCCTCCTAAATAAATTGGAATTTTAGTACTGTATAAATAATCCAAAGTTTCTAAAGGAATATCATAGGGTGATAATGGCCCTAATAGTAGGGCGTCAGCAGATAAAAAATCAACTCCAGAAATGAACTGATATTTAATAGGATTTTTAGGGATTATAGCTTTTTGGATGCGGTGATTAGGATCATGATCCGGATAAATATTTTGAAACTGCATGGTTTCTTTAGTTAAAATTTGATGAACATGGACTTTTTCTGGAAATGAATCTAACAAGTTTTTATCCTTATTAGATAAGGTTATGACTGCCTCTAAATTAATACCTAAACTTTTAAAAACACCAGATTGATAGAATACAGGACCTCCAATTGATTTATATCTATTACCATTTTTTATGATTATATCACAACTTAAAGGTCCTAGTAAAATTACTTTCAAAATATTTACTCCTAAATATTAATATAAAAAAAATTTTATATAATTTATTTATAATTTCTTATCTTTATTATTTAAAGAGTTTTATTAATCATATATTTCTAAAGGTTGATTTAAAGATATTTCTCCTTTGTGGAGTGCAGTTCCTATTAAAAATTTGTTTAAACCTTTTTTATTTAATATATTCACATCTTGAGGTCTTATTCCTCCTCCTAAAATAATAGAAACTTCGGGTATGGTAAAACTATTAATAAGTTCTGAATCAAATCCTCTTTCACTTCCAACCCGGGATATGTCTAATAGAATTATTTCTTCAGGCCTAATTTTGTCCAATTTTTTCATTAATATTTCTAAATCTATTTTCAAATATTTACTGTAAATTTTACCATCTAAAAGATCAATACTAACAATTATTCTATTCTTTAAAAAGTTTTGGAATATTTTGTCAAGATCTTTTAATTCCTTCAGTGTTTCAGTGGCAACTATCACAAAATCAGCGATTTTTAATGCCTCTTGGACTTCAATAATTTTTGATGCACCACAATCAAGCATTACAGGTAATATCTTGTTAATTTCTTTTATAAGCCAGGAGTTATCCCCCACTCTTTCAATAGAATCTAAATCAGCGATATAAATTCTAGTTGCTCCCTTATTTTTCAGTGCTTCTGCTATTTTCATAGGGTCTGGATTTTCATTAAAAACTGTTTGAAGTGGTTGGTAGGTATCACGTTTACCTGCCTTCCCAGAAACTGCAATTCCATCTTTCAAATCTAAAACAGGGATGATCATTCTTTCACCATATAAAAAAAATTATGATAACTTATTAATACAATTATTCATTTTATATAAAAACTAATAGAATTTAAAGATATTAGAAAAAACGAATTTAAAAAAAATAAGGAAGGATTTCAACCTTCTACCATGATTAGTTTACCAGATTTTGGATCCTTGTAAACTTTACCCATTTCCACATATCCACTTCCTTCTCCTGAAGATTGGGGAGTGTCATTGATCTCTTTTCCCATCTCTATCTCTGCAGCTTTTTGCATTGCTTCCATGGTTTGTTTTTTCTCCTCTGGAGATGCGTCACTGAAAACCACACTTTGCATATTCCATGATATTACGAGAAAAATAAGAAATCCCACTGATAATACCAGCATGGCATCTACCAGATTAGCGGTACCAGCCATTGGATCTTCTTCATGATCAACTGATAAAAGGCGTTTGCGTCTTAGCATTATTTAAAACCTCCAGAACAGCTTCAGTTAAAGTTTCAATATTAGAAAGATTTTCCTCATACCATCTTCTCCTTATTTTGGATATGACATAAGCCACTCCACCAGCTGCTAATCCTACAACTGTGGTATCAAATGCGATTATAATTGCCTGGGAAAGTCCTTGAATATCACCACCACCTAAAGCTGCTAATCCAGGGCCCATGGGTATTAATGTTCCCATTAAACCTAGTGTAGGACCTAATCGTGTCACCATATCTGTTTTTTCCAGACTTTTTGCTGCTTTAAGTTCCTCATTCTCAATTAATTTTCGGGCTAGTGCTTCTCTTGATTTTTCACCCAAATCACTATTGGTGGCTAAATTAATAAGGAGTTCCTTATAAGATTGGGGCATGTTACTGTTTTCAACCACAGATATTACTTTTTCAGGACTTCCCGGATTGGATATAGATCTTATTACATTCTCTATTTCTTTTACATTATATTTAATCCGGCTGGTATACTCTGAAATCAGCCCTCCAAAGCTTATAATTGCGTATAACATGAAAAGTAGAAGACCTATTATAACCGGTATAAGAAGACTTTGAGCTATTACATGTAAACTGCTACTTAATATTTCACTGCCAGGTATTGCAACCATTCAATCACCTCTGATTATTCAATTAATGGACTTGTTTTTTTGGAAATGTATACTCCTACTGCAGTTAAAGCTAATAATGCTACAACTACATAAAATATGGTTATTACCGATGGTATTTCTAAAGGAGTTATCTGTGAAGATAAAACAGAATTGATGTTAGGAAGTATTATGGCTGCTGCTAAAAAATATAATCCTACGAATATCATATAATTCCCCAATAATATAGGGTAGGGTAGTTGAGTCATTTTTATAATATAATTTGAAGCTAAATAGGAAATTCCTATAGTGATACTTAAAAATAAAGCAGCATAAACACCTATAGAAAATGTTGAGATTCCTATAAGAGGAGAAACAAGTACAATTGTTGCTAAAATAGCTCCAAAACAGCAGGGACACGGTGCCACCATAGCCATGCACGATGCTTTAGCCTGATTCTTTTTATGGATTTTCCATTCTTTAACCGTGCGAAATCCTGCATAAAAAATTATAATAGCCATTAACACGAATATGATAAAATTGTAATCATAAACTATCTTTTGAAGGACATCTGCATATCCCTCGGTAATTTTGGTAAGAATTAATATTCCCACTCCATATCCAACTGCTATTAATGCTGCAAGCTTCTTTGATAAATTGGCAAAACCCATAGCCAGTCCTATTTTAACTCCAAACACCAATACTGCAGTTAACACTCCTAATTTCCATAATAATTCTAACATATTTATCAATTCCAAATTTGGTTTTATTATATATAATAATTTCTATTTATTTAGTATTATTACTTTTTAGTCCTTATTTCAATTAATTGTAATACTTAAATTCTAGAATTTTTTAAAAATATCTTAAAAAAACATAGAAATGCTATTTATTTTAAAAATATAATAGAGGATTTAAATCCTCTAAATTTTATGCAATTCTTTTACTTATTAACACCTCTAAAATATCCAAATGCTACCAATCCTACCACGAGAAGCACACCAATAAGTGCATAGGTGGGCATTCCACTTGATGAAGAACTCTGAGGCTCTGTTTTTGAAACTTCGTAAGAACTGGGATCTTGATTAGATACTTGCGAATCTCCAGTTTCTGTAATTGAAGCCTCTAATGTTTTAGAATATTCACCAACAGATCCTATTGATGTACCAGTAGATCCAGTGGATGTAGTAGTAGATCCTTGCGATTCTCCAACTGATACTTGTGGCTTCACATTAGTATTTGGTTTTGTTGAACCAGGACTTGTAGAATCACCCTGATTAGATGTCTCTTGGGGTATACTAACTGATTTTCCAGTTGCTGCTTTAAGTGCATAGTTAAATTGTTGTAATTCCTGTACATTCAAAGAAGACATTTGAACCAGCCACTGATTGAAGTTTAGATTGGCACATGTATGATGACAACATGTGACCCCGTACTTCACAGTAGTTTCAATATAATAATTTGCCATTTCAGTTGTGGTCTTAGGATCAGCATTCCACATATCACGGTTTATGGCCTCTAACATCCATGCTACAGCAGATGTAAATGCATAAGGATTTGCATTTATAAACTGGTTGCGTATATTTTCATTGAATACATAAGTATTGGCAATATCTTCCCACATCCAATCTTTCACTGCATTGGAGGTTACTGCATTCCAGGCAAAAAGATATCCTATCTCTTTTGAGATTTCGTTTGCCCCAGAAAAACCTTCCTTAAGCATTCCTTCTGTCCATTTAGGATTTAACATCCGGGTTCGTATTTCATTTGCCATAAACTGTGCCAAAGTCTCGATCTTAGGATTGATCCTAGTATTTGCAATGTATACACTTAAATCTTTACCAGAAATACTTTTTGCAGCTAAAGTTAAACCTCCTAAATACTGATATACATCATCATTATCTAAAAGGCCGTAGTTGTTATCCCTAACTTGTATGGTAGCTTCAACATTTTTTAGTTGATTTTTAAATGCTTCCAATCCATTGATGCCGTAAATGTTATTTCCATAAATGTATGACATCCTTGAAAGGTAGGTATCAATCAAGTCAGATGAATCATCCCATTTTGAAGTTGATGGTATCAGTTGGGCCACTCCAGTTCCATAGGCTTCTGGTGGTGGTCCAAATATTCGGGATCCTGCCAAAGTTTCTGTTTCACTGTATGTCAATCCACCTTCTAGATATTCATTAAGACTCTCCAGGTAGTTTTTTCTGATATAATTATCCTCTGGTGTTTCTGATAGATTGGCGACCATTCTTATAGCTGAATCTAATATATTTATGGTATAGGAGAAAGTATCTCTGAAAAGACCACTGATAGTTACAAGTACATCTACTCTTGGCCGTTTAAGATCTTCCAGGGAGGTTACCTTTACTCCTATAAATCTACCTGATTTATCATATGCTGGTTCTAATCCCATGTATCTTAGTATCATTGCAATACTCTGACCTACAGTTCGCATAGTTTCTGTGGACCATAGAACTATTCCTACTGTCTCAGGATAAGAGCCGTTTTTTTGGAAGTAATCTTCCAACATATCATCAGTCATCTTCATCCCTATTTGCCATGCAGTTTTATCTGGTGCAGTCCTAGGATCAAAGGAGTAAAAATTCATACCAGTAGGTAATACATCAGCAGCTCTTCTTATAGGGTCACCACCTAATGATGGTGAAATATATTCACCTCTAAGGGCAGCTAAAAGATTTATAATCTCTAAATTTTGGGAGAGTAAATCTCTGATCATCTCTCTAAACTCAGAATTATCCCGATTTGTAGGGTCAAAGCTGACAATGGATTCTACCATCTGGTCTAAAATTTCTCCATCAAGGACCATTCCAAATGTATGGAGTCCATATGGCATCAAGGTTGTAGCTAATTCTTCTAGATTGTGTTCTACCATGTTTTTTATGGTTTCAAATGGTGTATTTTCCAGGTCGATGTTTAAGTCTTCATGTAGATGAAGCTTCTCTATTGATTCCATAATTTGTGCTTTAAGGATTTCTTTTCGTTCAGGTAATTCTGTGTTGTCATAACTATTTATCAAATCCTTTAAATGGGCAAGATCTCCATATAGTCCTGATGCAATTATTGGTGCTGTTAAATGGTCGATTATAACGGCGTATCCTCTTCTTTTGGCTTGTGTTCCTTCTCCAGTATTGTCGATGATGTAAGGATAGATGTTGGGTATATCTCCAAGTAATACATCTGGCCAGTCATCTTCTCCAAGTCCTACACTTCTTCCAGGTAGCCATTCCAGGGTTCCATGAGTTCCTAGGTGTATAACTGCATTGGTTTCCATCTCCTTTTGTAGCCACATATAGAATGCTATGTATTGATGTGTTGGTGGTAGTGTGGCTGAGTGTGCGATGTCGGTTGAATTTTCTCCCCATCCGCGCATAGGCTGGGCACCAAGGAATAAATTTCCTAACATTACACCGGGGATCACTATTCTATCTTGATATACCATGATGTTTCCTGGAGCTGGTCCCCATTGGTCTATAACTTCTTGTTGAAGATTTTCTGGTAAGGAATTAAACCATTCCATATAATCATCTAAGGATACAGTTATTGCACCTGCTTCAACTAATTTTTCAAGTTCTCCAGGTGCCCATGAACCAACATTATTTCCAACGGTGGTTAAGATGTTGATAATGTATTGGGCCGAGTATTCATCAGGTATAGTGTATCCCTCATCTTTTAATGCTTTAAGTATTTCAGTAATGCTTTCTGGTACGTTGAGATATGATGCTCCTACTCCGTCTTTTCCACCGTGTAAGTTGTAGTAGATCAATGCAACCTTCTTTTCACTGTTGGAAAGATTTTGGAGTTTTGTCCAGTTTAGAACTCGGTTGGTTATTCGCTCGATTCTGTCAGGCAGCGGAGTATACCTTTGGATATTGATTCCTGTGTAAGTATCTACTTCATTGGAAGTAACTCCTCCCATCATTACTGGTTCAATTCTTCCCTCCATTTCAGGCCAGGCCACTTGCCAGTATATCTCATTGGAAAGGCCTGAAGAACTATCTTTCCAAGTTTCTAGATCTGAAGAATAGATTGGGGCAAAAATGGGTATATTTAGTTTTTCTAGTAGTTGGGTGCTTTCATTTGGTTTGCTGTATATTATATTGTAACCAACACAAGCCACCAGGGCATTTATAAGGCAGGTATCACCATCCATAAAGAAGTTATTTATGGCGTTTACACGGTCGGCGTCTCCTTTACATATTGCCAAGATCACATTTAATCCTTTTTCTTCCAAACTTCGCAGTATCTGCTGCTGCATTTCACTGTTACCATTCATGAAAGTAGATGCATATGCTATCATGCCTATCCATGCTCCTCCTTCATGGTAGTGTCCGCTCTCATGATACCAGTTCTGGTATTGTTCTAGGTTGATGAACATGGGAATTTCTGAATCTGGATGAAATATAAATCCAGTGGGCCAGTTTATGGGACTTAAATCTTTATTGGGATCCACGTACATCCCTACAGATTCTAGTGCCTTTAATTGGAAGCGGCCCATATTTTCTTCTCCAGTCCCATCCCAGTATTTTCGAAGTTCAGTGTCGTTGGAATCGATATTTGGATCATTTACAAAACCCACACCACATCTTAAAGCCATTATTTTGGCATTTGTTCCGTTTATGAGTTCATATACTTTATTTACTGTGTTTACTTCACTGATCATCTCGATAATGATAAGGTCTGCTTTGGCAGCCATGGATTTAATTTTATTTTCTATACTGGTATCTCCAGATGTTAGTTCAGTGTTGGTAAAGAAATTCAAGTTGAAGTAGTATCCTTCATCCCTCAATTTCTGATTTGATGTGACTATTGGTTTTGAATAATTGGGACATCCACTTAATATAAGAAGATTATATGCCCTTAAACTAACATTTGCCTGGCCATAAAGCGTAGGATCTTCTGGGTTTATTTTTGAAACTTCGACATTCACATCTTGAGGTAAATGTCCCAAGGCACTTACATTGAGATTAAAACTGGTATCATTACTAATAAAATTCACCTTATAAGTTTTCTCACCAGTTTTGGTTATGGTTACATCCGTAATTGTGTTACCTTCACTGTCAGTTACTATTATTTTAGGTAAAAGTTCATTATTTAGTGCTTCAGGATGTTCCAGGTCAATAGTCAATGTAATTTCAGGATCTATCTCTTGATCATCAGTACTGGTAGTTTCCATATTATCTAGATTTTCTAATTCACCAGTTGGATTATCTTCAACTAGTTCTTTTAACTCATCTCTCTGTGAATCTTCTGCTACAACGGTTCCACATATTGCTAGTGCGAAAACAAATGTTATTATTAGTAATGTTACTTGTTTTCTCAATTTTTCACCTCCTTTAATTTTTAAGTATATATTAAAATATACTTTAATTAAATTAAAGTAAAATTGATTTATAAATCTTACTATTTTATTCAAGCTTATTTTATAAAAATTAAAGTAAAGTTTAAATATTATATAAATCAATTAATTGTAGTGGATCATGAAAAAAGCCTAATCAACCAAATGATCCATCTACCTCCTTATATAACATTATTAAAAATATAGTATCTAGAATAGATTTTATTTTAATAATAATAATCTATCAATATTTAAATTATTTTTTTAGATTAAATAAACCTTAAAACAAGTAATTTGATTTGAAAAATTAATAAATTTTTTTAAAAAAACCCTTTATATATTAAAAAAAGTTAGAATGCCTAATATTTGGAGGAAATCTAAAAAATGTTAAAAACATTAGATAATCTTAAAAAAGGTGATTATGGGCATATAATCTCATTAAAGGTAAAGGCAGAACTAAAAAACATTTAATGGAGATGGGTCTGGTAAAGGGATCAGAAATAAAAGTTGAAAGAATCGCTCCCCTTGGAGATCCTATTGAAATAAAAGTAAAAGGATACTGCCTATCACTTCGAAAAGATGATGCTAAAAAAATCGAGATCAAGATAGCATGATACCCCTAGCACTAGCCAGTGAAAACGACCAATTAAAAATAATCCAAATATGGCACGGAGGTAAATTTAAAAAAAATTATGTGAACTTGGAATATACAAAGACTCTCTGATTAAGGTTATTAAAAATGATGTTCATGGCCCTATGATAATTGAAGTTAAAGGTTCTCGGTTAATAATCGGACGAGGTCAAGCTCAAAAAATAATGGTGGAAATTGATTAAATGAATAAGATAAGAATGCTCTTGCTGGTAACCCTAATGTTGGAAAAAGTACTTTATTCAATCGATTAACAGGAATGAGACAACATGTAGGTAATTGGCCGGGCAAAACAGTGGAAAAAAAGAAGGAACATCCTAAAAAGGTAATGAAATAAGTCTTCAGAACCGGGGTGATTGATTTAAGCAATTTCAGGAACTCCAATCCTACAAACACCTCTTTCACCATTAAGGCGATTAACATTACACTTCCAATTACATCGATTACATCGATTTAATTCTTGAAGATACATAATTACATAAAATATTAATTATTTAAATCACCTTGCGGACCAGTACCGAGGTGTTGTTTACTTTACCTGTTGGAAGGATCATTACTTCTTTGTGGAATCCTCTGGTAGCCCTTTCAGTAACAGGAGAATAAAGAATTGCCCTCATACCAGTGTATGTTCTGTAAATTAAGGGGGTTTTGGTGTCTAGAATATCCCAGAGATTAGCGAAAACTCGTTCTTTAGGTTCAGCCAAAGCCGCCAACATAACCACAGTATAGTCCGTCTCTTTTAAAGCTGTTTCATCTCCTACCACTACTTCTATTCTAGAATCTAATCCTAATTTTTTTATAACTTGCCGTGATAACTCGGCTATTTCAGGGATGATTTCTATACTAACTCCCTGAGCATTATACATTTTATTTAATAGGATTAAAGTTAATGGAAGTGGTCCTCCCCCAATAAATACAATTTTTTGTTCAGGGTTAAACTTAACCAATTGGTTTTCATTTTTTAACAAAGCCAAATAACGATCATAAAAATGGAAAGACTTCAAAGTTTCCCCTGGATCATCAGAATTCAATATTTCACCAGCTTTTTCCGTTTCCAGGCGGGTACCTAAAGTTACATAAAACTTTCTGATGACTTTAAGAGCTTCATTCATCTTTTTATCATCTAATATATGTTTTGCTGAGTCAAAATCAATAACTTTATCGTGAGCTATTTCTTCCACTGAATCTAATATGGGTATAATATCATCCAAAGGAATTTCATTAAGTTTATAGTGACCAAACTCTTTAAGAGAATTAGCAATAGATTTTATTTTATCCCAGTACATATAACAGCTCATTTTAATACTCCTCTATATTATAACAATAATATCATACTCTTTTAAAGCCCTCTAAAAAAAAATATTTTTTCTGTATAGTATTAATTATAGAAAATTTTATATAACTAATTCTATCCATTAATAATATAAACTAATTGCATAGTATTACTTTACACTGGAAATCAATGAGTAAAGTATTAATGTTAAAAAATTTTTATGGTGACTGTGAGTGAATTATTATTAAATAAAAAATTTACACCCAAATCATATAAAACCATTAAAAGTAAAAGATTTTTTGTTTGAAATGATCCATAAAGAATTTGGTTACGGATATATACCTGAATACCACTATGACATAGTAAATTTAGAAGAATATTATATTAAACCAAAAAGAAATAACTTTTTTTTAGCAGTACACCAAGAAACGAAAAAATTAATTGGAACAATTGGCATAAGATCCTATGATAAAGATTTTTCAAATTTTAGAGGATTATATGCTCCTGAAAACGTGGCAAGTATATGGAGGGTTTTTGTTAGCAAAAAATGGCGTAGAAATGGTGTTGCTTCATCTTTAGTTAGGATAGGCGAAGAATACTGTTTAAAAAAAGTTTATCAAAAAATTTACCTCCATACACATAAATCAATCCCTGGTTCCATGGATTTCTGGCTCTCTAATAATTATCAGATAATAGAGGATACAGATAATCACTTGCAAACAGTACACATGGAAAAATCATTAGGATATAATGAAGACAATTATGATAAAATTTAAAATCGAAAGGGATTTAGTAAAAAGTTAATTATTATTAAGCTCGTACAATTAATTAATAAAAAAGGTTTATAGATTGATTAAAGCAATTTTAAAGATATTAAAAAAATAATTAAAAAATGTAATTTATGAAAGTTTCTTCTTCATCCAGAAAGCCCCAATACCTAAACCCACTAATGCTCCAATAAAAATACCTGCAAAGAAGGGAGTTAAAAAGTCACTTGAACTAGATTCATTTCCACTGTTTTCACCAGCCGATGAGGTGACATTCAACTGCTTAAGACTTTCTTTAATCGAATCCTCATCAGCACCAGCCACGATAACTCGACCAGAAACATCGGGATTTTCTGCTAGAAATTTTTTCACGGTATCGGTATATGCTATCGCAATAATTTTTTTATCAGGATTAGTTATAACATGTTCCAGTTGATGCAAAACATCAGAATCTGATTTAAATTTATAAACACCCACTTCTACTCCTAAATCATCCACTACCTTCTTGGCCATTACCCCAGTGGATTCATCAGCAATGATTATAGTGGATTCGGGAGTAACATCAACTCCATGTGCACTGACCGGAGCAATAAGTCCTAAAACGATGATTAAAATACATAATGGTTCAATATTCAAATATTCAGCCTCCTATTAAATTTTTTCCAGTTTTAATAAGTCTGGTTTTACTTTTGAAATAAAAGATACTATGAAAACGTTGGCAATTCCTTCAATTACAGCTATGAACATGTAAAAGGGAATTAGAGTTAACATTAACATCTCCAAATTTGCCACACCGGCCCATAATAAAATCAAAACCTGGACAATGGTGGCTATAATTATTCCCATAAATGTACCAGCAAAAACACTTAAACGATTATCAAGTTCTGATATTAATTTATAGAATATGTATGTTGATAAACTAAGGGCAACACCAATTGTTACGGTGTTAGCTCCTAAAACCGTAGCTCCTCCCATACCCAACAATAAAAATTGGACAATTAAACATAAAAATGCCACAGCAATAGCACTTAAAGGTCCTAGTATTATTGCAACTAATGGTATTAAAAAGAAGTGCATAGAAACTCCGAAGGGTGAGGGGATTGAAATTGATGAAGCTGCAATTGCTGCTGCAGTGAATATTGCAGTATAAACAACTTTACGTTCTTTATCATCGGTTTTTGAAAGTTTAAATAAATATATTGCTATAGTTGTTATAGTTATGATCCAGTAGACGGCTGCTTGCCATAAAGGTATAATTCCATCCATTAAATGCATAATTTAATCTCCCTGAATGATATTATGAAAAATAATTGATAATAATAGATTTTTCTGATACTTCTTATCGATTTAACATACCACTTTTAAATAGAAAACCAAAAGCAACTAAACCTACCACTAAGAAACCAACTAAAGCCATGCCTCCCCACGAAGAATTGTCCTCGGTTTCCATAGAAGTTGAATTATATGTATCATTAGACTTATTTTCCATTGGTTCTATACCTGAATCAGATTTTTCAACTTGACTGGATGATGAAGGACTTTGTCCAATATCATTAGAATCACTTGTCCCTGAGTTAGATCCGCTACTTGTGGTTCTAGTTGAACTTGAATCAGAAGAACTACCAGAACTAGAACCCGAAGAACCAGAACTACCAGAACTAGAACCCGAAGAACCAGAACTACCAGAACTAGAACCCGAAGAACCAGATGTATCATCTGAAGTTACTGGCTCTGGATAAATTCCGTGCCCTGGGTGTGCTACAACTGTATTAGATAGGGTATTAACAAAAATAATCATTAAGATTATCAGTATACCTTTTCTTTTGAAATTTGTAATAAGGTCATCTCCTTTAAATTTATTAAGGAAAAATTAGTTATTTCATATATATAATACTTTTTATTATATCCTTATTATTATTTTTAGGTGAAAAATCACTGATTTAGTAATAATTAGAATAAATAGATATTTCTGTAAATATTTTTCACAATATGGAAAGTATAAAAAATTCTGTTATCTATTAAATTTAAAAATAAAAAAAGAAAAAAATGGGAAATTTATTTTAGCATACCCATTATAGTTCCTTTAAAGAATCCTAAGGCAACTAAAGAACCTATTAAGACTGCTCCAACAGCAATCCATAAGGTATTAATACCTTCTTCTTCAGATTCAGGAGCTTTTTTGGAAACTTCACGAGCAGAACCAGAATCACCAACAGTAGGTTCAGTTGCTTGAGTGGTAACCTGTACTTGAGAAGCAGCATTAACACCAGGTCCACGATCACCTATAGAAGCACTAGGCAGACCAGTATCACTACCAGAATCAGAACCAGGGATTAAAGAATTGCCGCCCTGATTACTGTCAGTACTTCCACCAGTCACATTATCACCTTGATTATGGTTCTGGTTGCCATCTTGATTACCATCTTGAGAACCGTCGTTTGTTGGAATAAGATCCGACAGACTTCTTATGGGTAACCCTCTGACATATACTAGTGCATTACCTGAATCATCTCCTCCAGATAATATTTTTTGAAGATCTTCTCTAGTGATTAACCTTTCAAATGTAGTTATTACTGGAGCAGAAATTAGATTTGGTGAAGAGTAGTCGCCTTTGTAAAGTCTTATGTATTCTTCATAGGAATTTGATCCACTTGCGAATCTTGGGCCAGTCCAGTCGATAATGATTGCTTCTCCGACACCTAACTTTTCATTCCATTTTATTAGTATTCCAATACTGGAACCACTAGAGGCACTGGTCATTCTTTGACTGTAGTATGTTCCTAATCCTGGAGATATTCCCATGAGATACTGATAGATATCATCTCTACAGCTAATGGAAGTACCTACAAATATGTAACTTTCATCTTCACTGGTTGGATAATTATCGTAGATGTAATTAGTTATGAGATATCCAGGAGAACTTCCTCCACAAACATGATTGTGCCATAACCAAGCCATGAGAGCATCATATGGTGGATCATATAATACCACATCAGCTATATTACAAGCAGCACTATTCTTTACTGTGAATTCCCCAGTTTCAGGATTATAGTAAAGTGTTTTACTTTTAACTGTTTTATTTATTTGATCTTCATAGGTGAACTGGAACCATAAAGGATTGTATATCGCATTGTGTACTGGAAGTAAAGTGGCTCTGCTTAGTCTGGACCCTAAGATTTGGTAGATTCCATCCCAAGTCATGTCAGTAGTTTGGCCGTTTAATCTTACGTAACCTGCAGATGTAAATACTGTGAAGTTATAATTATCTTTTTCAAGATTTATACCTTCTGCAGCGAATAGTTCAATGGCCTTTTTAGCTGCGTCAATTCCTATTTGTTTTATTTGTTCCTCAGTTAGATTTCCAATTGTAGGTGTTGGATTATTTGCTGGAACCGCAGGAATTAAACTTCCCTCATCTATTTTACCTTGAATATATTCCATATCTAAACCATGAGCATCAGCTACAGGTTTTTTAGAATCCAATCCACCAGCTAAGTAGTTGTAATCTGCTTCAGTAAGTCCAGTATAAGCACCTACTATTTCCACTAAAGATTCCGGGTTATTCTTTAACTGATTAATTAACCATGTGTTGAATGCAAGTTCGTTAGATATGCTTGAATATACTTCAGATCTGGTTTTTCCATATAGTGCCAATACCGCATCTTCATTGAACCTCATTATGATTAATGTTCCTGATTTTGTGGCAGCACACCATTTAATAAATCCGGTTAATGTGTTATCTTCTGCAGTAGCATATCCAATATAAGCACGTTTACCTGAAGTTAAATCCAGAGTATACATATATGTATCATCATCAGAGTTTCCAGGAACTCCTAGTACTCTGTAAGATGTTTCTTCTTGAACACCACCAACTAAATCACCTGGTGGGTAATATTTTAGTAGTGTCTGGATCATGGCTTGTCCACTGATTGTTCCAAGACATAAATGACCATGGTATGCAGCTTGTCTAAGGGTGTCAGATGGAAGTCCTGCAGCCCATGCATTAGCTAGGCTAATATATGGAAATGCATCATCTTGTCCAAATTTTGAAACAAAGGTGTTCCATTGTGTATTGGTCATATTAGCTGAGATTATTCCATGATAAACTAAGTTGCCGTTTTGGTCATAGTATGCTACGGTAAGATTATTGCCGTTTTTTATTATGAATGCGAAATTTGTTGGATCTACTCTAGTTTTTCGGAGAGTTAATAAATTTCCTTGTCCATAAGTTATCTTACCATTAGTTCCATTTAATATTCCCTCTAAACAGTCCTCAGTAGTAGTATTATTAAGATATGTGAGTCCTGCGCTGGTAATGCATAATATATTATCTGGATTTGCAGTATTAAGGTTTAGTAGTTGGTTTGCTTTTTTGGTTACTTCTCTTCCTAGGCGGTAGTTTGGTGTTGCCACCATATCGAAGACAACGTTGGCATAGAAGTTAGGATCAGATGGATCATAGGGATTTCGGCTTACCTGTACATTTTTCTCCAGAACCTCATACCCCGGCACTTTAACTGAAATATTAAATGTAGTGCCCTCTGTTACTCCGGGATAGTCAAAGGATATTTGTTTTGCAATTGGATTATGCGCAAAATTAATCAAATTACCTTGATCATCCTTCACAGTAATTGTAGGATTCAATCCACTATCATCTGGATATTCTGCAAAGTTCAGCTGATATGTGATAATCGGATCAACCAACACCTCTGATGTTTCACTAGAAGACTCATCCATAGGAGCATCAGGTAACTCAACATCACCCATACCTCCAGGATCACCCCCTTCTATATGATCAGTTGCTGAAACTGTACCACACAATGCCAGCATAAACACAAGCGAAATCGTCAGTAAAATTGCTTTGTTCTTAATCTTTTCACCTCCTATAAAATTTGTAATTAACAATAATGAGTAATACTATATATTAATTTTGTGTTATTACAAATTGCTGGAAAAACTAACTATTCGTAATACTTTAAGATTAAGTATTACTACTATAATGATTATGCAATTATTTGTAATAATATGTTTAAATAGTAAATATTTCATTAAATATAGAAATAATCCTATATAACACTCCAAAAAAATAATTAAAATCTTTATATGCTTTAACAGTGAATTAAATTCCTATTAACTAAAAATAAGATATGCGGTTAGTTTTAAACAAATTTATTGATCTTTATAAATAATTTGAATTTGAAAAATAATATTCAAAATAATTATTATTGAATTGTTAAAGGATTATCTCAAAATTAAATTTCATTATGAAAGATGAAAGGATAACTAATAGTTTCAAATCAAACATAGATTATTTCTTTATTTATTTATAAATCTCCTTTAATAGTAGGGATAAGAATATTAAATTTTAATAAATTCTTAATCCCTATAAAGGAGGTTGAGGAGGGGAGAACTAAATGGCAGAATAATCTCCATCGAGATCTCATGTAATACTTTTTTTGGTTTTATTGATATTACATTCAAAAAATTAGTCAAGCTACTATTTAATATTTTCGCTTTAAATAGTATTATTACTAATCTTTTAAAAAAAGGTAGATTAGTAATAAGTTTAATTATCTAAAAACATGTTATAAATAATAGATCATTAAAATAAAAATTAATAATTTTTCAAATATAAATTATTGGATATAGAAATATAATAAATGAATTTTAAAAAAAATTAGAATATTACAGGTTAAACCCCAAGTTAAACCAGAATATTCTGTTCTAATATATCAAGTTTTTATTTTAATCAATTATTGTTTATTGACTAATTTAGTTTTAAGCTTCCAATAAACCTTTTAGCTGGTATACGAGGTATGCTGCTGGCAGCTATTCTACGACCTAAGAAATATATATTATCTCTCCAACCACGGGTTCTTCTACCAACATAAAGCCCAGTATCATAGGTAGCCCAAACTTCTATACCTGTTTTAGCAGCGTTGTTTTCAATGAAGTTTTTAGTTTCATAGGCAATGATATTACGTCGGTTATATCCCCATCTGTCAGTGCCAGCAAGATAAATTGCAGCATTTACTGGATTGGATAATCTACTATTTGAAACATATCCGCTTCTGTAGCACCGGGGACTGTTTGGTACGCTTACATATTGACCTGGTTTCATCCTTAACATCCTGAATCTTGTTGATCCATAATAGTTAATTGCCACTCCAACATCACCATTAGGTGCCTTTATAATGAAGTGTCCCATTCCCAGACTTCTTAAAAGACTGCGGGCACGATTCATACCAGTAGTGTTAATTTTTTTGTTATAAACCATTTGTCCAGCGACTTTTTCCAATGCCTTATTAATCCAAACTATATCTGGTCCACCAGTTCCTACAAACCATCCGTCTTTAGAAATAATATTATGGAAGAAATATCCATTTCTTAGCTTGTATTCTTTTAAGGTTTGTTTGCCATACCATTTTGACCGGGTAATGTAGAGGTTTGCTGCATAACTAGAGTCTCTTCTATATGCAAAAACATCATGTCCTTTCTTTACATGAAGAAGCACTGAACAACAACCACTAGTGGCTTTTTTAGTTGGTTTATTTAGAATGAGAGTTTTTTTAGTAGGGACATTGCTGGATGTGGTGGTTACCTCAGGAGTATCAGCGGCAGTAATTTGATTTAGTTTAAGTTCATCTTTTGTAGCTTCGTCTGCCGCAGTAGCAGCGCCAATAAGGAAAGATGTCAACAAAACAGAAACAACAATAACTTGCTTATATTTGGTTATTTTTCAACCCCCCAAAAACATATTTGTTATGTATAGAATAATCTGTTGTAACCAATTTATAAAAATAACTAATCAAAGAAGTTTTTTTAATAATAATATTTTCTACAATATGAAAAAATTATTTAATAATAATTTCATCTACTAATAGAATATCCAAAGGAATTTAAAATATTAAATTTTTATGTATTCTTGTTTTAAATTTCTAAGAAAAATAATATTGATTTAGATTTCAAAAACATCTTTTTCCAAAAAGATTAAATTTTCATCATAATTTAAATTATAATCTGATTCATCCCATCCCATTAATTTTAAAGATTTTTTTATAATTTCTAGATTATGGGGACTATAGGGGAAGGTTAACCAGACCAAACTGTTATCTTCAGCAGTTTTAAGATTTTTTTCCATATTTTTTAATTTTTCCAGTGCATCATCTAAGTTTATATTTTTATTTTCAGCCATAATATGGCCCCATAAAGTTTTTTTAATAGGGCATCTGAAATGATACATTTGAGCGATATTTTTGATGCCCTATAAATGAAAAAGTCGTGTATAGTCCACTAAGGATCGCAAGAAAACTATGGCTGGGATTATACTTGACAATAATTAATGAAGAAACCACTACTATAAATACTTTTTTATTAAAAAGTATTACCATTTAATTAAATAAAAAAGAGTTTGTAATACTGACATAAATTTGAAATAAAAAAATTAAAGGTCGGTTATATTTAAGTTAGAGCTTCAAAAATAATAAAAAAATGGCTTTGTAGAAATCCTATTTTCATTAAATTTTTTTTTAAATTCCAGTTAAACTAAAAAAATAGTTCATAAATTTGTTATACTTGAAATTTAACTTCGTGTTTTTTTAAAATAAGTATAAATAACTATTTATATTGAAAAGGAGGATATTTATTTATATGAAACCCAAAATAAACTATCCTCCCATTAATTGTATGATTTCAAGACAGTTAAACCTTTTGGATTTTGGTCTAGAAAAAAAATTTAAAAACTTTGCACAAAAAATATTTAAAGACAATAAAAACCATGTAAACATAAATAAACTAGTAAAATTTATTGAATATACATATAACTATGCTAAAATGGTATTTGACAAGTATTCAAGTTATTTTAGCAAACATTTATACACTCAACCAGTTTTATTTACAATATTGGCGATTAAAATTTACACAAAAGCAACGTATAGGCAAACAACAGAATTATTAAACATATCTGATAAAATACAAGAATATTTAAAGATTAAAAGAGTACCACACTACACAACAATCCAAAAATTCTTTAAAAAACTACCATCATCCGCATTACAAGAAATGAACAAAATAATACTATCACAACATACAATTAAAGGTGAGATAATAGCTTTAGATGGAACCGGCTTTACAAATGACTATGCCTACAAATATTACGCAAAAATACGCCGCAAAGAAAGAAAAAGCTATGTAAAAAACCATATAGCAATTGATGTTGAAACCAGATTAATTCTCCATTATGCAACATATAAAGGTCCGAAATACGATACAACATTTGCTATATCAACAATTCGCCAAATTAAAAAATATATACCAAGATACATAATAGCAGACAAAGCGTATGACACAGAACCAATAAGAAAATGTATAAACGAAGAAGCAGAAGCATTTGACCAAATACCATTGAAAAAAAAAGCAAAAAAAGGACATTACAGACTTAATAGCTCAACAATTTTCAAACCAAAAATATATACAAAAAGAAACAACGTAGAAAGTGTGTTCAGTGTGATAAAAAGAATATTCGACGGGACAAATAAAAGTAGAAACCAAAAAGCATCCAATAAAGAAACAAAACTTAAAAACACAATCTACAACATCTACAGATCAATACAAATTAAATAAAAAAGGATTTCTACAAAGCCAAAAAAATATTAAAAATAATTTATTTTATAAAAAATATGTAAATAGATGTTTCAAAGACGGTAATGATCATCTAGATACTTTTCAAGTTTTTTCATAGCATATTCTACTGCAGCATCTGCTAATCCTTCATCAGCACTGCATAGATCATCTAATATAAATTCTATCCGTATATCCACGTCCAATTCATCTTCATATGTTATTTGGGCGTTTATATCCAAGTCGATAATTTCTTTTTTAGATATCCTTTTATAAACAAAATTTTGGGCCGAAGTGACTGCAAAATCAGAGATCTGGGAAAGATCATCTGATGAAAGTTTTTTCAATTTATTCAAGTACCTAGCCCCGGTTGTATCCCTGCATTTTTCATGGCATCCTGGATAGTTGATTGCATTTCTTGAAGACGTTGCATTATCCTTTCTTCCTGTCTTTTAATGGTTTTTTCGCGAAGCTCCAGTGTTTCAACTTTTTCTTCAAGTTCTTTACTTATATCCTCTTTTTTTACTTTGAGCAGTAAATTACCTGCTGTTTTATATATATCAGAATCTTCTTCAGTCTTTTTTAGCTCTTCTACCGCTTTTTGGGTTTCTTTTAGTTGAATCTCAACGTTCTGTTTTTGCATTGAAATTGCCTGTGCCTGTTGTTGTAACTGCTGGAACTGGGCAATTTGATGTTGAATATTTTGTGGAAGTTCCATTTTTTTCACCTCTAATAATTTAAAATTGATGTTAGAAAAATTTTTATAAACCAGAATTTTTTTTATATAGAATTATTTCAATTTTAGAACCTCATAAGATAGAATTATCCACCTTAGATATGAATTCATAGATGCTCTGAAGGATGCAGAATCTTCTGAATAAATTTCAAGCCTTAAAATCCTATTATTAATAATATAAGCTTTAAGTCTTGATCTTTCTGAGGGAGCAGTTTTAATTTCGGGTTTTATTGATCTAAGAATAGTTTCAGCTTCATGGAAACTGTCAAATTCAATATCAATTTCTGTTTCAATACTTGTAAGTGATTTCATCCTATTCTCCAGTCATGGATATAGATCAATGGATTGGTAGTAAGTCCCTTATCATCTATAAATTCCATAACTGCCTTGGTATTTGATTGTTTTTTAATAATAAGCGTATTTGTATCTAAACTTTCAGTTTCAGGTAAATCAAATATTGGAATAATATCCCTCAATTCATCGATCTGGCAGTTTATGGAAAGTTTTTCATGATTAATGTTGGTCCTAATATTTTTTAATGCCACTGATACTTCTAGAATTATTAATTGTTCTCCTTCATGGTTATAGAAGGTTAAGGTGTTTGGGTTTCCATTCTTTTCAGATATTATGAGAAGATTTGAAAATCCTAATTCATTCACTTTTAGGAGTATGTTACGCATGCTCATTTTTCCCCGATTGATATATCTGGAATTTAAGGCCCTACTTAAACTCTGGCAGAATGTTCGGGTTCGATTTGAGGGTTTTCTAGAGGTAGTTATTAACATTAAAAAATGCCTGATGATTTTTATGTATATAAAACTCCAAGAATCCTCTTTCAAGGATTATCTGGATTTTATGGTTCTTTTAACTTCTGGAATCTCTTTGAAAAGAATTCTGTATCTGCATCGGGGACATTTATTTTCCATATAATCTTTGGGATCTATTAATGTACCGCATACTGCACATTTATACAAGTTATAAACCTCCAACTATCCTCTTAATATTTCTTGAGGCGGTTTTAGACATTGGTGTTACCGGAACGTATGCTCCACCAGTAAATACTGCATCGCATTTTCTACATTTCCAGATACCACTACTAACTCTCTTCACAGCAACCCGGTCGCATTGTGGACATAGGTGCTTTTTCTTCATATTTTCTTCAATTTTTTTAACTGTTCTTTTTGCCTTTCTACCATATCTGGCGCCGAATCTTCCAGTAACGCCTACTTTTTTAGTCCTACCCATAAAAATCACTCCTAATACTATTAATTATATGTTAAATTTTAAATCGTATTTTTTGAAGTTTAAAAGAATATGTTCAATTTAAAATATTATCTAATAATGTATGTAAATAATATATTAAATAATTTATTTTAAGTTAATAACGCAATCTCCCAGATGATCTACTATCATCTGTTGAAAATTTTTTTTAAATTAAACATTATCCACTAGTTCAAATGTTTTCTTAGAATATCTGTTTTTTCTTTGGTTATTTTAATTGCTTTCATTATTTCTTCTTTAGTTAAAGGTTCTTCTCCACCTTTTTGCATGGCACATACTGAACCATCTTCTATTACTCCAACTGTTATTCTAGCCCCCATTACCCGCTCTTCTTCCAGTGATGGATCTAGAACCAGTTCATTGCCAATTTTGGCAAAAGTACATAATAATGCTTTTTCTTTAATAGGTAATTCTATCAGTTTTTCCTTATCAATTACAATTTCTCCATCTCGAACTGTAGCTTCTGGGATCTTAGTGTCCATAATGGCTGCAAGACATCCTAAAGCCGCTGCATCCATTAAGTTTCCATCATAATCTAAGACATGAATATCTAAAAATATCATCCAAACTTTTTCACCTGGAATAATGCAAAGTTTTTCCAAGTCTATGACCCCACCTTCACGAAGACAACGATCCACAACTCTTGATAATTCTACAGATCTTTCATCAGGGGGTCCTGGCTCAAAGGTAGGGGATGCCATAGGTAATAGTTCAGAATTCGTCATTAAAACCCCATTTTTAGGTGTGTCAGGGAATGGTTCTGCAATCTGTGATTTGGCACCGATCATTATTTGAGTATTTCCTATCTTAACTCTTGCAGATCCTTCTGCCTTAGTAATAACTCCTGTTTCCAGTGTAATATCTCGGTATTCATCTAGAGCACGATTATCTGCCCTTTCACCATTATTTATAAGATTGGTTATGCTTTTTTTAGTTATTTCCGGAATTATATCTACCATTTTATTCACCATACCTTGTCTTTAAGGCATCTTTCTGAATTTCACTGATCTTTTTACATCCTTCTAGAGCCAGATCAAGCGCTTTTTCAAATTCTTCGGAGGATAAATTTCCATCCATTTGTATTAGAGTTATTTCACCAGTCCTTGGCATTACAGCAACCGGAAGATCAGCTTGACCTTCTTTATCCTCTTTTTCAGATAAATCTAGTACAACATTATCATCTGCTTTACCAGCGGCACAGGCCACAACCATATCTCTCATAGGTATTCCAGCATCAGCCATTGCAACAGATGCGGCAGTTATTCCTGCACAGCGAGTTCCGCCTTCTGCTTCCAATACTTCTATGAAGACGTCGATGGTTGAGCGGGGATATTTTTCCAGAAATACTGCGGGAGCTAATGCTTCTGATGTAATTTTTGATATCTCAACTGATCTTCGATCAGGACCAGGTCTTTTCCTATCATCAACTGAGAATGGTGCCATATTATATCTACACCGGACCACAGCCTGGTCTGGTTTTTGGAATCTTCTTATATGAAATTCCCTTGGGCCGTAAACAGCCACCAAAACTTTGTTACCACCAAATTCTAAATAAGCTGATCCATCAGCCCTTTCTAATACGCCCGCTTCTATCTTTATAGGTCTTAATTCATCAAAGGCTCTTCCATCAGCCCTTTTAACAGACCCTTCTTTTTTTCCTAATGTGATAATAATAATCACCTCTTTTAATCAATACTTGTTTTAATATCCTTATTTTCATTTAAATTATCTTCATCTTCTTTTTGGTTATCAGAATTACCATTAACCAGTTCCATGAGCATATCTCTTACTCTATCAGTTAATCCGGAAGTATGGGCTTGTTCTTCAATCATTTTTATGACTTTTTCAGTAACTCTTTCCATTTCTGGCTGCCCTTTAACCCAGACCACTCCATTTTGACCAACAACTATTTCACATTTGGTCTGGTCTTTGATCATATTAATCATTGACCCTTTTTTACCGATTAATCTGGGAACTTTAGTAGGAGTTATGTTAATTAGGATTCCTCCACGGAATTTTCCAAGTCCCCTGCCTTTAAGTCCTAATTTAACCTTTTTTACTTCGTCCACATCAATAACCCTTAAGAATAAAACATCTCCAATAACAAAAGCTCTTTCTAATTCTCTTTTTTCCTTTCCAAATACTTCTGATGCAGGTAAAAGTCCAGAATATGGAGAGTTAATATCTAATCCCCACATTGAAAATCTTATATCTGTTATTTCACCAATTACTACGTCGCCTCTTTTTGGAATATATTTACTCTGTAGGGGTATTACACTTATCTTTTTATTTCTAAGAGCTACCAGTCCCACGACAGATGAACATATCTTATTTTCTTCTCGAAATGTTCCCCTACCAGAATTATATTCTTCATCTGCAAGAACTTCACCTGGAACTACTAGATCTTTATCTTTTACAGTTATCACACTTTGCCTCCTTTGCTTGGAAGGCCATTTTCATTAAAAAGAAGAAGTCACTTTAAAAGCTTGGTTTCAACCATCCCACCGGTTAGTTCACTTAATTTTCGGTGAAATCCTTCTTGCAAACCACCAGGTAGTTCAACCACTGCTATCCATGAGCCGTCATTTTGCCATTCTTCCTTGATTATCTTCCCAAAATCAGAGATAGTGCTATATGCTCTTCCAGAGTATTCTCCCGGAATTTTTATGGCCATCCTAACTCTCTCAAATCGGATGGGTATTTTCATGCGAATGGCTTTAAGAACAATTGGAATTTGTTCATCAACAGTTTTAAACGGATCAATATGAATTTTAGACTCTTCCATGGCCTTTTCAATTCTTCGAGAAGGGTGAGGAAGTTTTGTCTGAGGATTTATCGCTTCTCTGGTAATCTTAGCGATTATTTTATTTCTCTTCTCCTCTTGCATTTCTCTTCGCTGCTGAGCAGTAAGCTGTATTTGGCCTTTTTTTATAATAAACTCTGAAACTTCCAGAGGATCTTTAGTACCAAATGCTTTGCTCATCACTTCCTCAGATGCCTTATCACCCTTTTTAGCATCTTTAAATACTTCTTCGACTGCTAATATCTCTTCTATTTTTATATCAGTACCTCTCTTGAACTCAGCTGCTAGATCTGGATCTACCAATATCTCAAAGCGTTCTCCGTAATATTCTAAACGTGCTATTACGGCCTCTTCAAGAGTAACCATTTTTTACTCCTCTTCCTCCTTTTTTTGTCTGATTAGGAGTTCTTCTACATGATCATTAATTTCATCTTCAGATAATTTTCGGTACTGTTTATCTTTTGATTCGATGATTGCTATTTCAACACTTTCTGGTGTGGTTTTTCCTTCAGTTGCTTCGTAAACAGCATCTAATGCTAATTCAATTGAATCGTTTAAGCTTAAGTCATCTTTATAATTCTTCTCAAAGACTTCCATGGCCAATTGTCGGCCAGCTCCTATTGCTGTGGCCTTGTATTCAATTAAAGCTCCGCTAGGATCTGTTTCAAATAATCTACAACCTCCATTGGTTACACCACCAATTATAAGTGCTGAACCAAAAGGTCTTACTCCGCCGTGTTGGGTGTACATTTGTTTCATATCACAAATTTTCTTAGCTAAACTCTCCACCCTAATAGGTTCGTTATATGTTATCTTGTTTATTTGGGCTTCTATTCTTGCCTTCTCAATCAAAGCCCTGGCATCTGCTACAAGTCCTGATGTGGCAGCACCAATATGTTTATCAATTTGGAATATTTTTTCAATAGAAGTTGGTTCAACTAATTTACTGGTGGGCCTCTTATCCACAACCAGAACAATTCCTTCGCTTGATTTAACACCTAATGAAGTTGTACCTCTTTTTACAGCTTCTCTAGCATATTCAACCTGAAATAGTCTTCCATCTGGGCTAAATACAGTTATAGCCCTATCATATCCTGCACTCTGAAGTGGTTGCATATTATTACCTCTTTTACTATTTTTGAATAATCAATAAATTGTATCTAATTTTTATTATTGTTTAGCTTAGTAATCTAATATGTTTTTTGTGCTAAATCCTATTATCCTATTATCTGGAATTGAACTAAAAATTTTTCAACAATTTAATTAGGATAATAATTAGCATTTCCTATTATTAATATAATAATATTATATAAAAATATATTTGAAAACATTCGATTAAATCAATTATGATTTTCAACTTCCTTACTATTCTAATCTTTAAGCTATATCTATTCTTTGAATTAATCACATAAACAGATTATTTATTTAATAAATTTTTCTGAGGCAGATTTTATTGTTCCTGAAATTCCCAGTGTATGGAAGACTACTCTTTTACCCTTATACCATGCTACAGATGCTATTACAGCCCTAACATTATCAACTTCTTCCCTTTTGCATTGGATTATTCCAGTTATAAAAAAATTATTTGAATTTTTTACAGTTTTTTTGTTCCAGATCTTCATAACCCACAGATTAAAATTACTGGTTTTGCACTCACCAAATAGATTTAATGAATTTTCCCATAATATGGATATAACGTCCTCACGATTCAAATATGATTCAGATATTCCTTCGAAAGCTATATATCTTTTTTTATGTCTTAATGAAGAGGGCAATATTTTTAGTTTCATTAAATCCAGCCTTAAAAAAATATTATTCTATTATAAATTCAATATTATTAAATAATCTTAATTATCAGTAGTGCAAATATCTCGAACACCATTTACAATCATTTCTGGCCTAATTTTACTTCTTTTCAAAATATTTGTAGGAGAATTAGTCATTGAATTAACTGAATCATGTTTTTTCATACCAAAACATTGTGTTAAACGGATTATATCTCTAGGTTTTCTTAAATCATATATAGATGTTCCAGCACTAGTAATTATTATAGGGAATTTGAATTTTTCATGTAATTTAAGAATATCTCTATACTGACTGAAAAGCTTTGATCGATAAGAATATCGGGATTGAAGGATAGAGTTTATATTAATTTCAACCGCCACTTGATTTTTCGCAGCTTCCTTTGATAAGATATGATTCAGGCCACAGTCGCGTCGTTTTTTATTTGGTTGGGAAATTATGTCAACTCGAGGATCCTCACAGGCTGCTCGGTTAATTTTAACTCTTCCACCTTGAACAATTAGAACGTCTACTTTTTTTCTTAAACTTGAAATCTTTTTTTTAAGATCATTTACACTTCTAGCAGCAATTTCCACTCCACTATAAATATCCATTTGTTTAGCTACTTTAAACTCTTTTAAATCATGAATATAATCCTTTTTAAATTTTTTTGAGGATTGTATTATCGCCACACCACTAAATCCCAATCTTCTAGATTCATTAAGTAATTCTTCAAGGTTATTATTAAATTTTAAATTCAAGTCATAGTACATTTTTTTCCCCAAGCATTTCTTTGGCTATCTTAATTGCTTTATCCTTTCTGGAAGGATATGCTGCAATCTTAATTTTTAGGTGTATGGAATCACCGTGTTCCACTACAACAAGATTGCCCAAATAAGCTTCTTGCTTGTCAAATCTTAAAAAAAGGTTACCTTTATTATCTATTTTTTTATTAAGCCCTTTTATAATTTGATTTTTAACATCATAGTCTAAATTTTGAAATTTTTTGATAAGATCTCTGATATCTCTCTTTTTATCAATTTTTTCGTGTAGAACAACCACATTATTTCCATAATAACCTTGATTAGTGTCTTTTTCAGGTAGGGAATTGGGAAAAAGAGTTTTAATAGCTTCCCTTACCTTTTCCTCATTCTCTGTTCCATAAACAAAAACTCGGTATGAGATGTTATGGATCATGATTCTATTCCTTTAATTAATCAAAAAAGAGTTTTTTTTAAGATAATTAGATTATCTTAGTTTTTCTGCGCCTTTTCCTTTGTTTCGAAGTCCACGTGTCTTTTTACCTTCACTGGTTAGTCCACGGAATACTCTTCGGGTGTGTTGTTTCTCACAGATCCAGTTTATATTTGGATCGTTTTTGATTGAAGGGTGGTTAGGATCAACAAGTATAACTTCGTAGAATTTGAATTTACCATCTTCCCATACCCAATATGAATTTAAAACTTCCATGTTCGGATATTTCCGGGCAACACGCTCTTCGGCAATTCTTTTAAGTGACTTCTTAGGTGTTATCTTAGTAACACCCATTCTTTTAGGCTTTCTTCCAGATTTAAATCTTGATTTTCTTCGACCACCGCGCCTAATTCGGGTTCTAACTATAACATACCCTTTTTTTGCTTTATATCCTAAGGATCTTGCCCTATCTATACGGGTGGGTCTATCAATTCTGGTTATTACACTTTCTTTTCTCCATTCAGGGGCTCTCTGTTGCATTAGCTCCTTAACGAAGGACTCATCTGGATTTTTCCATGCTTCTCTAACATATTTATACATTTAAACACCTCTTTGTTCAGCTTACGCCACATCCATGGGAATTTATCCCAAAAAAAGTTGTTTTATTCCACCGAAATTGGCGGTGATCAATATTGATCACTACTACTTAAAAAGGTTATGCATATTATATATTCAGATATATTCTTAATTATTTATTGGGAATAATTGGTTGTTCTTTAAATATAAGCTTAATCTCAGTACCATTATCAGTTTTCACTTCAATTTTTGCATTAATCTGATCAGATAATCCATTAATTAATCTAAACCCAAGAGAATCAGATCTTTCATAATCAAAATCAGAGGGTAATCCAACTCCATTGTCACTGACAATTAATTCATATGTAGAATTGCTGGATAAGAATTCAACTTTTATCAAACCCTTTTTATCATTAGGAAAAGCATATTTTAAACTATTAGAAAGTATTTCATAAGTATCAATCCCAAAGGAATAGCAGTGTTAATGTCCAACTTTAATGATTCTACATTAACATCTAGATTAATTTTATCTTTATTCGTAACATAAGTATTAAAAAGATCAATCGACAATGCTTGAGCATATTCCCCAAAATCAATACGTTTTAAATCTTCTGATTGATACAATCTTTGATGGATCAGAGCCATAGACTTTGCACGATTTTGACTTTCTTTAAAAATATTTGTTACTTCTGGATCTTTAATATATTTGGATTGTAGATTTAGAAGACTTTGAATAACCATTAGATTATTTTTTACCCGGTGATGAATCTCTTTCATCATTAAATCTTTTTCTTCTAAAGATTTTTTAAGACTCTTTTCCAATTTTTTTCTTTCAGTTATATCCCTGATAACCATTTGAACTGCAGGTAAATTATTATATGTGATAGGAACATCACCAATTTCAATATCCTTTTTCTGATTATCTATACTTATTATTTTTTCTTCAAGAAAATCTAATGATTTTCTTTCAACATTTACTTGATACAAACGATTTTTACAAATTTGTTTATATTGGGGGTGAATAAAATCTATAATATTTCGACCAATTATTTCCTTAGAATTTTTAGCACCAAATAGTTTATAAGAAGACTTGTTGGCAAAAACAATTTCTTCATTTATAACCACCAAAATAGCATCAGGAGAAAGATCTGTTAACATTTTGAAACGTTCCTCACTGTGGCTGAGCTGATTTTCCACCATTTTACGTTTAGTAACATTTTGGATTATAAGCATAGTGCCTAGTTTAGATCTGTTTTCCTTTATAGCCGTAATCTGTAGTTGTATCCACAAATTCCATGGATCAGGAATATAGAACTCTGATTGGGGCTTTTGATCTTTATAAGCAGATATGATATTAGAAAAATCTCTAAAAATATGATAAAAATTTTGTCCAAGTTGTTCTTCGTTGATTCCAATTAAACCAGCAGCAGGATTAACTTCAATTAAAGTATCCTTGTCATCAAAAACTAGAAGACCGTTTTCCATACTTTTAATTAGAACTTCATTAATTATGGGACGAATAGCTAAGAAATCATACTTAAATATGGCAATTGCAATAAAAATTCCAGAGAAAGTAATTCCTAAGGGGGTAATATCTAGTCCAGGAATGTGAACTGACCCACTAGTGTATAAAATACTAAAGATTATGGGAGTTAAACCACTAAAAATCAAAAAATATATCTGGGAACGGTAAATCTTAGATGTGCTGCTTAATATCTTTAATAATATAATAATACCCATTATAATCAGTGCAAAGCTATAGACAATATATGTCCAAAAAAACGGGTCATGAACATAAATTAAAAGTGATCCAGGATCATTAGTAGCGGGAATTATATTAGTCCATAATAGTTGATGTTGAGAATAAGTGAAAGCCAATAATATGATTAAGAAGGGCAGTATCATTAATAAAATGAATATATACGGTTTTAAATATTTTTCATAACCTCCATAACATAATATTAGAATAAACCATAAAGGAGGTACAGTGGCCACTCCAATGTATGCAATTTGCACCCAGAATATTTTTAGCCAAGGCTCTATACTGAAGGCATCCATGGCTGATCCTAAACACCATAAAAAACCAAAAAACATCATTAAACTAAAATATTTATTTAAATTAGTTGAACGATATTTATAGCCATAAATTGACAAGAAAAGAATAATAAATGCACTTATTAATAGTACAACGCCAAATATAGAAAATTGAAGAGCCATAATAATGTTCCTTATAAATTTAATAATAATTAAGAAGCTATCTATTTAAATATTTTTCATAGATCAGAAGAATATTTAGTTGTTATTATTATCAATCATTTGAAGCTTTTTTAGTTTATTATTTATATAAAATATAAAAAAAGGGAGAATTATAAAAAAACAGGTCATTAACAAGAAATTGTAGGGTATAGGAATAATAATAAGTAATAGTAGATAAATTAGTCCGAAAATCCAAAGGATTAGAATTACCTTTTTTATAAAAGCTTTTTCCAAGGGTCCCTTAGTATTTTTAATACTATAATAACTACCAATCAAACCCCCTATTACACATACCGTTACACCAACGATTGCTCCAATATAACCAGGATGCATACTATCACTTTTATTTATCACCAGTATAATCTTAAGAATAAAAGTATACTAAATTAATGAAAATAAATTTATGACTTTTTCAGTATTGTGTGGAAAGTTATAGATTAACCATTAACATGGCAAAATGCCGTTTAATCATTGTTAAAATTTTTTTCATTGGAAGAAATTTTGATCTAAAAATCAATCATGTAATATGTGATATTTCGAGGGAACCTTTTTTTAAAGCCTTAACTGTTCTTAATCTTATAATATAATCCAGCCCATGCATTCCTCCCCAAAGAAGATCAAATAATTGGGGATTTTAAATTATCCGCTCCAACCCATTTACATAATCATCTGAACGATGATATCTGTCTTAAGACAATCTAAGCAGCAAATTCATAAATCTTTATTTTTTTATTTCATTCAGTATCTTCATGGCCTTTACAAAAGGAGGATTACCAGATGTTAAAAGAACAACTCTTAGTACATCAACAATTTCATCTTTAGTAATATCAAATTCTTCCATGGCACTCATCATCTGCTTTTTCATGGCCCGGTCATCAGATGCAGCTGCTGTAATAGCTAATGCAATAAGTTTCTGTGTTTTGTAATCTAATACTTTTCCTGTATATGCAACTTCATTTAATTTTACAACAGCATCATAAATATCAGGATAGTCTTTTTTCACATGTGCCATTCCTTTTCCATAAAAAACTTCTTCTTTCATAGTGAAACCTCCTTATCTTTCACTCTTAATATATGTTATTTTTAGTATATATATCTAGATAAACCTAATAAAATGGACTTATTACTAATTTAAATCTTGTTTAATTTAGAAAAGGCTAAAATATTATTTTCTAAGTTTACCAAATATTTTATACTTTAAAAAGTGGTTACAGAAAACAGAAGGGAAAAAATAATTAATAATTAATTACAGATAACATTTTATGAAAGTCGATAAACGAAAAATTGCATGGGGAATCACAGGAAGTGGGGAAAAATTAACTGATACTGTAGAATTAATGCACGAATTAAAAGAAAAATACAAGAAAGAGTTTGATATTCGGGTATTCATATCAAAAGCTGGAGACCAAGTTTTAAAATATTATAATCTTTCTAATGAATTGGAAACGACTTTTGATAAAACTTGGACTGAAATAAATGCTAATGCTCCATTTTTAGCTGGTCAGATACAGTTGGGCAAATTTGAGTTTCTTTTAATTGCACCTGCCACATCCAATACCGTGGCCAAGATCTCATTGAGAATTGCAGATACCTTGCTTACCAATGCTGCTATTATGGGCCAAAAAACTTCAACACCCATTTACATAATGCCTACAGATCCACGGGAAGGTACAGTTGTAACTAAATTACCGAATGGTAAAGAGTTAGAACTAGAAATAACTAAAGAAGATGCTGAACACGTAGAAAAGTTAAGAAAAATGAATAACACATTCATTTTTGAAGAACCTCATGAAATTGAAGCAATATTTGAAAAACATTCCAATAAGGGTTCTTGATAAAGAAAAGATTATAATTAAGTTACTGGCGTTCTTGTATAGTTACAGTTAGGCTTAATATTTCTTCACCATTCTCATCTTTTTCTTTTCTAATATCTGTCAATCCACGGAAATAATACTCAATATCTCCAGAATTTTCAATATTCATAGTTAAAGGTTCAAGATCTGTAAAATCACTGAAAAATTTATTTATATTCTCAATTACATCAATTGGAGCCGTGAAATTTATTGAATTAGCTCCGGCCCTTGCTGTTTGGAATTTAACATATTTTTCATCCACAATCAGACTATCATCTTTTCCACTTGTCTTTCTAAAAACAATTCTTTCATCAGATTCCATGATAAAAACCCCCTTAATTTAAGATTGTAGTACTAGGAATATTTTAGTCCGAAAAAGTATAAAATTATTTACATATTTTTTTAAGTATAGTTACGAATTATTATCAAAATTTATAGCCTATTTCTCTAAGGAAATTCTTCCTATATTCCATGTCTTTTTCTTCTTCTATAGATTGTGGTTTTAAACCATCTATAACCCCTATGATGCCGTTTCCCTGTTTTGATTCTAATATTAATACTTCAACTGGATTTGCAGTGGCACAAAATAGATTTACAACTTCTGGAACGCTTTTTATTCGTTGTGTTACATTGATGGGAAATGCGTTTTTTAAAAAAATTAAAAATGAATGGCCACAGCCCATCTCCAAAACTTTTTCAGCAGCTAACTTTGTTAATTTTTCATTATTACCAGCCATACGAACTAAACAATCACCTGAGGCTTCTCCAAAAGCCAAACCAAACTCAGCTTGAGGTACCGTATTAATTATTGCCTCGTATAGATCTTCAACTGTCTTAATAAAATGACTCTGACCCAATATTAGATTACAATCTTCTGGTGCTTCTAATTTAACTGTATTTATCTTTATATTCATCACAATCCTCCTAATAAATAATTGATTTGATTAAAACATTTCAATTACAGCTAAGATATTTAAAACTACCTAAATCAGATTTATAGGTATATTTTAGAAACTGGTATCGATTACTGCTAAAATGATGAACACTATAATATAATATCATTATAATGATTGGAAGCATATAATTTGATAATAGTTCAATGTAGTAACTCAATATTATTTTATTCATCTAATTTCTGGAAATCATCTTTTAGTTGGGTATAATTAAATATGCATTGGCCCAATTAAACTGGTCTTACATTAATTAGAAGACTTTTTTTAGACATTGGACACTTTTTATATAAATTATTGATGAATCATTTAATTTTGAAGTATTATTTGAATTTTATAAATTCTATTTGGCTCACTGGACCTGGAAAAATTCTCATTTATATTATTTTATTGATTTTAATAATTTAAGTATTTTCATACAATAATTGCCATAATAAACCAAATCTAATAATTTTTAAAAATAAGCTATAAATAGACTTATTATATAAAAAAAATTCGTATACATGATTTAAATTTATATTATAATTATAATTATCCGATACTTTTAATATAGTCATAAGGAGTTGAGAATTAATTGATACTTGAATAAAAGAGTTGTTCTATTCAAAACAATTTAAGAATTATATAACAATTATATTTATATAGAAGAATTTTCCAAAATCATGATTAATCATCATGATTAATCATAATATATTTTTATGAATAATAATTTAGATACAGTTATTATATTTAATTCTTAAAATTTTATTATAAACTTTAAAAATAGATAATATACATTTATAATAAGTTAAAGTTCTAGTTTAAGAGAATTTTATGTTTAAGTTGTAGTATAACTATTTAGAAGGTGTGAATATGAAAGAAAAGATCAAAGAGATTGCAGCACGGGTTTCAGAGTTAAGGGAAATATCTGATATTAGTTTGGAGGAAATGGCTGAATATCTTAACTTGGATGTTGATGATTACCAAGAATATGAATCTGGTGAGAAGGATATTCCTGCAAGTGTTCTATATGAAATAGCACACAAATTCAATGTGGATATGGGTTTACTTTTAACTGGAGAAGAAGCTAGAATGCATATATTTACTGTGACACGTAAAAATAAAGGCGTTGAAGTTGAACGAAGAAAACAGTATAAATATGAGAATCTTGCAGAAAAATTCATCCACAAAAAAGCAGAAACATTTCTAGTAACTGTGGAACCTAAAGATGATGGTAAAAAACCATCAAAAAATTCACACCCCGGACAAGAATTTAATTATATATTGGAGGGAAGTCTGAAAATTTACATTCACCACAATGAAATCATACTTAATGAGGGAGACTCCATATTTTTTGATTCATCTTACGAACATGCAATGGAAGCATTGGATGATAAACCATCCAAATTCCTAGCAGTAATAATGTAATAAAAAAGGTGTTGAAATGTCATCATTACTGGAAAAATTTGTTTCAAAAACTGAATTTGAATCCTACCAGGATTTCCATGAAAACTTTAAGATAATTATACCTGAAAATTTCAATTTTGCATATGATGTTGTAGATAAATACGCAGAAGAACATCCAGATAAAAAAGCACTGGTATGGTGTGATGATCAACAAGATGAAATAATTTTCACCTTTAAAGATTTAAAAAGGTATAGTAACAAAGCAGCTAACTTCTTTTTAAAGTGCGGCATAAAAAAAGGTGATACAGTCATGCTTACCCTAAAAAGCCGTTACGAATTCTGGTTCTGTATACTGGGTTTACATAAAATTGGAGCTATTACCATTCCTGCAACACATATGCTAAAAAGTAAGGATATTGTTTATCGTTTAGATAAGGCCAACATTAAGATGATAGTTTGTATCTCAGAAGACGGAGTTCCAAAAGAATTCGAAGATGCAGAAAAGGAATGTAAAAATGAGATAGTAAAAGCTATTGTTGGAGATAAAAGAGAAGGGTGGATTGATTTTAGAGAAGAAATAGAAAAAATAAGTGATGATTTTAAAGAAAAACGGGATGATTTTAAAATTGTCAATGAAGATGTTTCACTTGTTTATTTCTCTTCTGGAACAACTGGTCTTCCTAAAATGATAGAACACGATTATACTTATCCTTTGGGCCATATTATCACCGCCAAGTATTGGCAGAATGTTATAGAAGATGGAATTCATTACACAGTAGCAGATACTGGTTGGGCCAAGGCTATGTGGGGACAGATATATGGTCAATGGATAGCTGGTAGCGCTGTTTTTGTTTATGACTATGACCGTTTTGACGCCCGAAACATGCTAGAAAAAGCTTCAAAGCATGGTGTTACAACTTTCTGCGCACCACCCACCATTTATCGCTTCTTAATCAAAGAAGATCTCTCTAAATATGATTTTTCAACCCTTAAATATGCTGTAACTGCAGGTGAACCCCTGAATCCTGAAGTTTATAACAAATTTTATGAATTCACTGGTTTGAAATTAATGGAAGGGTTTGGACAAACTGAATGTGTGGTTTGTATTGCTAACTTTCCATGGATGAAGCCCCGTCCAGGTTCAATGGGAAAGCCATCTCCAGGATATGATATTCAGTTAATTGATAAATCTGGGAAGATATGTGATGTGGGCGAAGAAGGTGAAATTGTAATAAAAACCAGTGAAAATATTCCAGTTGGACTTTTTAATGGATACTATTTAGATCCAGAAAAAACAAAAGAAGTCTGGTATGGGGATTATTATCATACTGGGGATACAGCTTGGATGGATGAAGATGGTTACTTGTGGTTTGTTGGCAGAACAGATGATATGATAAAAAGTTCTGGATATCGTATAGGGCCTTTTGAAGTAGAAAGTGCAGTTATTTCACATCCTTCAGTTTTAGAGTGTGCCATAACTGGATATCCAGATAAAGTACGTGGTCAAGTCGTCAAGGCAACAATAGTTTTAACTCCAGAGTATTCACCATCCCCCGAATTGATAAAAGATATTCAAAATCATGTTAAAAAGGTTACAGCGCCTTATAAATATCCACGTATAATCGAATTCGTTGAAGAACTTCCAAAAACAATAAGTGGAAAGATTAGACGTGTTGAAATACGTAGTAAAGACCAAAAATGAAATTAAATCTTTGTATTAAAGTTAGTATGAGTTAATAAATTAATTAAAGATGGTATCATGTCAGAAAAAATTAAAAATAAGGAGGCTTATCCCGTTATTAATGAAATTGAATGTAAGGCGTGTGAAAGATGTATTCTAAGCTGCCCTAAAAATGTGCTTAAGATGAGTGAAGCAATTAATGAACGTGGATACCACTATGTAATTTACGAGGGAAAAGGATGTAGTGGCTGTGGAAATTGTTACTATACTTGCCCAGAACCATTAGCTATAGAAGTTCACATACCACTATCCCGAAAATCAAAAAATAGAATGGAGGACTAAAATGGCAACTAAACTTATCAGAGGAAACACAGCCATAATTGTTGGAGCTATGTACGCCGGGTGTGACTGCTATTTTGGTTATCCTATTACACCCGCCAGTGAAATACTACATGAAGCTTCAAAATATTTCCCCATGGTTGGACGAAAATTTGTCCAAGCAGAATCTGAGGAAGCAGCCATAAATATGGTATATGGAGGAGCATCAACCGGGCATAGGGTAATGACCGCATCATCTGGCCCCGGAATAAGTTTAAAACAAGAAGGTATATCATTTTTGGCCGGTGCCGAACTTCCCTGTGTTATAGTAGATATTATGAGGGCCGGTCCTGGGCTAGGAAATATTGGACCGGAACAAGGTGATTATAATCAACTGGTTAAAGGAGGAGGGCATGGTAATTATAAGAATATAGTACTTGCTCCTAACAGTGTGCAGGAAATGTGTGACTTGACCATTAAAGCATTTGATCTTGCAGAGAAATATAGGGGACCAGTAATAATTATTGCGGATGCAGTTTTAGGTCAAATGATCGAACCATTACACTTTCCAGAGGAAGCAGTTAAACCTAAAATTGACAATTCTTGGGCAGTTTGTGGAAATAGAGAAACTAAAGAAAACTTGGTTACATCAATATTTTTGGACTTTAACCAATTGGAAGATTTTAACTTTAAAATACAAGATAAATATAAAGAAATAGAAGAAAATGAAGTAAAATATGATGAATACTTAGTTGAAGATGCAGATATAGTGCTAGTATCTTATGGTATAAGCAGCAGGATTGCACGTTCAGCAGTGGACTTAGCCCGACAACAAGGAATAAAAGTTGGATTATTTAGACCAATTAGCCTATTTCCTTTCCCATCTAAACGATTAAAAAAATTCGCAAATAACAATAAAAAATTTGTGTCAGTTGAAATGAGCAACGGACAGATGATGGAAGATATCAAACAAGCAATTGACTGTACTGATGTTGGGTTGGTTAATAGAATGGGTGGAAACCTTATAGAAATAAAAGATATAATGAATCATATTCAAGAAGTTGCTGGAGGTATCTGATGAGCGAAAAAATTAAGGAAAAGGTTATAAAAAAGCCAGAATCTATTTTAGATTCATATCCACGGAAAGGTGGAAGTGCACCTACAGCAACACATTACTGTCCTGGTTGTGGTCATGGCATTATACATAAATTAATGGGTGAAGCAATGGATGATCTTAAAATCCAGGACCGTTCTGTTTTAATTAGTCCCGTTGGTTGCGCAGTTTTTGCCTATTACTACTTTGATTGTGGAAATGTTCAAGTAGCCCATGGAAGAGCACCTGCTGTTGGAACTGGAATATCTCGAGCTGAAGATGATGCAATTATAATGCTTTATCAGGGAGATGGAGATCTGGCCTCCATTGGATTAAATGAAACTATTCAAGCTGCAAACCGTGGAGAAAAAATGGCAGTGTTCTTTGTAAATAACACTGTATATGGTATGACTGGTGGTCAGATGGCACCAACCACACTAATTGGGGAGGTTACCGTTACTTGCCCTAATGGCCGTGATCCTCGATTTACAGGTTATCCCCTGCACATGTGCGAACTTTTAGACAATTTAAATGCGCCCGTTTTCATTGAAAGGGTTTCTCTTTCTGATAATAAACATATAAGGAAAGCTAAAAAGGCTATTAAAAAAGCATTAGAGATTCAAAAGGAAGGTAAAGGATATGCTTTTGTAGAAATTCTTTCACCTTGTCCTACTAATCTTAAACAAGATGCTAAAGGAACAGAACTATTTATCAATGAGCAAATGGAGAAGGAATTTCCATTAAAAAAATTCCGTGACAGAAGCAATGAAGTTGTACCATTAATAAGAGATAGAAGTGATTTTGATATGGATTCTCTCAATAATATTTTTGAAATCACTGCCGGAACAACTCAAGGCCCAATTCAAGATGAAAACTTTACCCCTAAACATATTAAAATAGCTGGATTCGGTGGTCAGGGTGTTCTGAGTATGGGATTGACTCTGGCTGAAGCTGCTTGTAAAGATCAGCGTTTTGTTTCTTGGTATCCTTCCTACGGCCCTGAACAGAGAGGTGGTACATCTAACTGTGATGTGGTTATCTCTGGAGAGGTTATTGGGTCACCGGTGATCCAAAATCCGGATGTTTTAGTGGCCCTAAATAAACCATCCCTTGAAAAATTTATGAAAAAAGTCAAAAAAGGTGGAGTCATCCTTTATGATTCCAATATAAGTGATTTATCAATACCAGATAATTTTAATGCAATACCAGTACCGGCATTAGAAATAGCAAAAAGTATGGGAGTTAAAAGAGCAGTTAATACTGTTATGTTAGGGGTTATAATGGAAATGAATTACACCGGATTGACTAGAAATGTGTTTAAAGAAGCCATAAAGCACACCTTCCATAGAAAACCTAAACTTATTCCAATAAATATAGATATAATGGAAGCAGGTGCCAGATGGGCCAAGGAAAATCTTTAATAACCTTCATTATTTTAATTTTATTGATTTATAATTTAATTAATTATAGTTAAATACGTAACCTTTTTAACTAATAAATTTTATAGATATTGTTCAT
>JASEJD010000024.1 GCA_030016715.1 Methanobacteriaceae archaeon
ATTACTAACATTCCCATACCACAAAAACATCAACACATAAAAGGGTCAACACCTAATTTTACTATATCCAAAAAATCTTCCTTAGAAATATTAAAAATTTTAATGGATTTTAAATGACTTTTATGTCCAGAAACAATTTCAACATCATGTTTAGTTAAATTAGAAAAACATTTAACAATTTCAATGTTAGCTTTACCTTTTTTAGGTAAAGATTGAACTTTAACCTCCAATCTTTCCCTCCATTTATTGTAACCGGTTATTTCAAAATTTTTTGAATTTGGAGTAACATCAATATCTACTATTAATCCATCCATTACTTGGGTAAGACCTCTCATAAGTGAACTTCCTAATTTAAAATATTAATTAATAGTTTAAAAAATTTGGGGAAATATTTGCCTATTAAATTATATGTAAAAAATTCAATCTACAAAAACATTTAAATATGGAAACTTAGAAAGAATGGTATGCTCTAATTTTTGACTATATTTATATTTTAGCAGGGGTGGTCGAGCGGTCAAAGGCGCTAGGTTGAGGGCCTAGTGGGTGAGTCCCTTCGCGGGTTCGAATCCCGTCCCCTGCATTAACTAATTATGGATTATTTTAAAAAAAGATGATTAAATTAAAGTTTCAATAAAAAAACTTAGAAAATAAAAAAAAATTAACTTACAGATATCTTAACCTTTAATTGTTTACCCTCTCTAAGATCCTTAATTAAATTAGGATTTAAATCATTTGCAGCTTTATCCGCTTTTATCATTAACGTACGGCTACATACAAATTCACTTTTTCTGCAAACAATATCTGTGGGATGATCAAGTGTTAATAGATGATTTCCTCTGCCAGTTATAGAATCAAAGGCATTTTCTGTCTCCAAGTAAATTTTTACAGTGGCATTATCACAGGATATGGCTTTTCTAATATCTTCAGGTATATCTTTAATAGATTCATCTGATGCCACCCCAATAATGCAGTCAGCATTTTTTCCAATTTCTTTGTCTTTAGTAACTTCAAATGTGGTTTTATGTTTTGAAGTTACATTTGGATGTCCTTTTGCAAAAAAAACATACTCCATTTTATCACTATATTTTATAAGTAAAAATAATGAGTTTTACAAGGCCTAGAAAATTTTAAATCTAATTTTTTAATTATTGTATTTAATTTTCAATTTGTGTTCCGCCCCAAATAGTAACAATACCTACAATTATCTTAAGGGCAACATGCCATACTGGTTCAGATGGTGTAAATGCAATAGGCCAGTTGATTGCTCCTAAAACCCCCATCAGGATCAAAATTATTCCAATAATATAAAGTAGCCATTTAACCATATAAATCACCCCCATACAATCATGGCCTTGTAAAACAGATATCATATTTTATAGCAATAATAAAATATAAGTTTTATTTTAAAAAAACTATACTCAAATAATTAAATAAATAAAAAACATTATTAATAAAAAAAAGAGTATAATGTAAAAATGGCATCTAATCCAAAAAGAGGAACCTATTGTTTGGTTATACATGTTAAAGCTGATTCTAATATTCCTATTGGTAAGCTGGATAATATTAAATTTAAAAAGGGTTACTATGTATATGTTGGCTCTGCTTTAAATTCACTTAACTCTAGAATTAAAAGACACCTCTCTAATGATAAAAAAATACACTGGCATGTGGATTATCTTTTAGATTCAGAAAATTCAAGAATCTTAGATGTTATATATGTTGAAAACTCCAAGAAATTGGAATGCATGGTAGCACGAGAACATTCAGTATTAGGAACTGGAGTTAAAGGCTTTGGTTGTTCAGATTGTAAATGTGATTCTCACCTATTCTATTTTAAGGAATTTGAACTAGCAAGAAATGCTTGTAACATAACATATAATAAATTAAATTTAGAACCTAAAGTATTAGATAATTTAAAGATTTAAAAAAATGTTTTTAAATATAATAAAAAAACTTAGATTAGCAAAAATTATTGGAACTTTCTAAAAAAGGTTTCAAATTCATCCACATTCATAGGTTCGGGAATATCGAATTCTTGATTGTTAAATATTGATTCAGCTAAATTTTTATATATTTCAGCCTGCTCTGACTCATTAAATTTCTCAACTACAGTTTTAGCATCATATTCACTTTTTTGTACCAGTTCACTTCTTGGAATTACACCAATAACCTTGGTTCCTACTCTATTTGCAAATTCTTCAACAACTTCGGCCTCATTATCTAATCCTTTGCAGTTACAGATTATTCCACCAAAATTGCTTTTTAGTTTTTTTATTCCTTTACATATATTATTTGCGGCGTAAAGGGCCATGTACTCTCCAGAGGTTACAATATATACTTCGTCAGCAAAATCTTCCCTGAGTGGTACAGCAAATCCACCGCAGACCACATCACCCAGCACATCATAAATTATTAAATCTATATCTGGGGAAAATGTTCCTAGATCTTCAAGTAGATTCATGGCCACTATAACACCTCTACCTGCACATCCTACACCCGGTTCTGGACCTCCACTTTCTACACATTGAACTTTATTGTAACCTTCAAAAATAACATTTTCTTTATTGATATCCTTTTTTTCCTTAACAATATCTAATATGGTGGGAATTCTCTTCCCCGCCAGTGTACGGGTGGTGTCTGCCTTGGGATCGCATCCAATTACCAGCACATTATAATCTTCTGAGTAAGCTGCTGCAATATTTGATACAATGGTGGATTTACCAATTCCTCCTTTTCCATAGATAGCTATACGCTTAGTTTTACTCATTAAGCTTCACCATTGCGCCGATAATATCTCCCCTAGTTACAATACCAATTATTTTCCCATTATCATCCACTACCGGGAGCCTTTTAATATCTTTTGAATCCATGATTTCTGCGGCTTCAGAGATATTATTATCCTTTTTAATGGTTACCACTTGTTTTGTCATTATTTCTTCTACATTAACTGTAGCTGCCTTTTTAAGGCCTTCGGCAATTTCATCATATTCATGTTTCATTCTTAGAGGAAGTTCAATTAAATCCAGAGGGGAAGGTAAAATTAGATTAATTTCAGGTGAATGAACTTCAAGTAACCTCATAATATCCCCCTCACTCACTATACCTACCACTTTCATATCCTCATCAAGTATAGGAGCCCCACTTATCTTATTTTTCCTCAAAATTTCAGCTACATCACTAATCTGATCATTAGGTTTAAATGCTATCACATTTTTCTGCATAGCATCCTCTATTTTTATCATCCTATCACTCCGTTATTATCTAAATTTAATTCCTAAATAATTTAATTTATTGATAGTAAATATTAATCTGATATTAATTATATCTAATCTTTTAATTCAATTTCAATAGGTAAATTAGCATTAAATCACTTCAACTGATTAACTTTTAATAGTAATAAATTCTATTAAAATTTGATATTAATTTTGATTTAGCGGGGAATCCTTCTAAAAACAACGTCATTTTTTCTAACTTTTTCTATTACTTCTAATCCTATTCTATCCCCCTTAAAACCTTGATCTATTGGTTTTCCATCTACTTGCATTGATACTGCTTTTTGTACAAGCAAACCCGTGGTTCGGCCTTGTATTAAAATTTCATCACCTTTAGTTATATCATCCCATAATCTTATTTGTGCTGCAGAAACCCGGGGAAAATAATTTTCCACCACCCCAATATCTTTTTTTATATGGGTGGATTTATTGTAACTACTCTTTAGGTGTGGAGATTTAAAATAAAATCCAGTATCAAAACCACGATTATATACTTTTTTAAGGTCATCTAACCATTCATCTTTGAATTTCCATCCTTTCTTGTTCTGTTTTAATGCTTCATGGTAGACCCTTGTTACCGTAGATACATAATCTGCTGGCCTGGCCCTTCCCTCAATTTTAAATGCATGAATACCGGCCTCTACTAGCTCTGGTACATGCTCAATCATGCACAAGTCATTAGGACTAAAAAAGTGTGTAGAATTCTTATTTCCATCAATTATTATTTGATTAGAATCTTCTGATATTAGTCTCCATTCTTTTCTACATGGTTGCAGACATTCACCACAATTAGCGCTTTTATCATAGAAGTAAGAACTTAGAAAACATCTTCCTGATACTGCCATGCACATGGCTCCATGTATAAAAACTTCTATTTCCATATCTGTTTTAGATATGATATTTTTAATTTGTTCTAGGGATAATTCTCGGGATAAAACCGCTCTTTTTACTCCATAATCTTTTAGAAAATTTAGGGATTCTGCGTTAGATAAATTAGTCTGAACACTCATATGAACATCTAGACAATTATTATTTGCAATTCGTAATGCCCCTAAATCAGATAAAATAACTGCATCGATTTCCAGAGAATTTAAGATAGGAAAAAGCTTCTTTAAAGATCCTATATCTTCATCCGTCATGATGGTGTTGGTACATATATATAAGCGCACCCCTTGGTCATGACACAAATTCACTGCTTTTTTAACTTCTTCTAATTTAAAATTTACAACATTTGCCCGCATGTTATAACCTTCTATACCAATATAGATGGAATCTGCTCCATTAGAAATAGCAGCATTTAAACATGCGAAATCTTTAGATGGTGCCAGTAATTCAACGATTTTAATCACCACTATCAAACAGTCAAATAACCATTAATAGTTATATTCAGTCAAAATTAGTTTTTCAAGTTATTTAATTTATAGAATTATACTATTTAATATGTTTTCCATAAAATTAGGGGCAACAACGGTATGCTTCATATTTTTCAATATCTTGAGGAAGCTCAGTTGGATATTCCCCAGTCAAACATCCCACACACAAGTCTTCGCCTTCCAGCCCAATACATTCAATAAGAGATTCCTTACTGAGATATCCTAAAGAATCAACACCCAATATTTTTCTAATCTCTTCAACTTCCTTATTTGATGCTATTAATTCCTTTTTTGTGGCCATAGCTATTCCATAATAACATGGAGAAATTATAGGAGGACAACCTATTCTTAAATGTATTTCTTTAACTCCAGTTTCCTTTAAAACATCCACTAATGCCTTTGAAGTAGTTCCTCTTACTATACTATCATCTACCAGAACAATCCTTTTTCCTTCCAGTTCAGATTTAATAGGATTCATTTTCAATTTTACTGATGTTTCTCTTTCTTCTTGAGTGGGCATAATAAATGTGCGTCCAATGTAACGGTTTTTGATTAATCCTTCTCCGTATCTAAGTCCAGATGCACGAGAATATCCAATAGCAGCAGTGATTGCTGAATCAGGTACAGGCATTACCACATCAGCATCAACTCCATGTTCTCGAAATAGAGCTTCACCAATTTTCAGTCGTACTTGATAGACACTACGTCCATCTAACATACTGTCTGGCCGTGCAAAATATACATATTCAAACATGCAATGGGCCCTTTTAACATTAGGTGAGTTGATCTTAAAACTAGTTATTTCATTATTAATCAGAAGTATTTCACCCGGATCGATATCACGAATATATTCAGCTCCCACCACATCAAATGCAACAGTCTCAGATGCCACCATTGTTGAATCATGGGTTTTGCCCATGGCTAGTGGTTTTATACCTAATGGATCTCTTACTACAATCAAATCCTGGTTAAAAAGAATAACCAGTGAATATGAACCATTTAGTTTACTGGAAATATTTTGAATGGATTGGATAATATCTCCTGTTTTAGAATATTCTCTTCTTAAAAGATGTGTTATTACCTCTGAATCGGTGGTAGAACAAAAATAATGACCCATTTCTTTTAACTCATCCCTGAGTTCCATGGAATTAATGATATCGCCGTTATGTGCAACTGCAATTTGTTGCTGGTCAAATTCCGTGTAGAAGGGCTGGGAATTTTCTATCAGTGATTTTCCCGTAGTTGAATATCTTACATGTCCAATTCCTACGTTACCATCCAAACCCTCTATATTACCATTATTAAAAACATCACATACCAGACCCATACCTCTATAAGTGTTCATCTCTTTTCCATTATGTGCAGATATCCCTGCTGATTCTTGTCCCCGGTGTTGAAGTGAGTAGAGGCCATAATAAATATTTCGGGACACATTATTAAGTTTGTTATGAGAATATACTCCTACAATACCACATTTATCCTGCAATTTAAGAT
>JASEJD010000003.1 GCA_030016715.1 Methanobacteriaceae archaeon
ATAAATATGGTCCTAACTACTATATAAAACTTCAGTATGTTGAAGGGTCATAACCTAAAATTATAGCCCACATTTTTTAGTTTGAATTATATTTCCAATTATATTTTAGATTTTATTATTAATTAAATCTCAGAATGGACCGAACAATTTATATATGTAATGATTAATAATAATATATAATGATTAATAATTATATTTATCATGATTAATCAAGTGATTTTATGAATCCTAAAATAGTATACAATTATTTGGAATGTACTGACTGTGGAAATTGTATTGAAGCTTGTGAAAAAGTCCACGGAGTAAGTAGAATTAAAAAAAAAGATAAGGCTTTAGTATTTTGTAATCAATGTGATGATGCTCCTTGTGCTATAATATGTGGGGTTGAAGCAGTTGAAAAAAATGATAATATTCCCATATTGAATGGAGATAGTTGTGTGGCTTGTAATCTTTGCATAGAAGTCTGTCCACAAAAGGCTGTGCATCTAGAAGAAATGTCAGCTCATAAATGTAATTTATGTATGGATGCTGAGAATCTAATACCTGCATGTGTAGAGGCTTGTAAGAATAATGCATTAAAAATTGAAGTAGAATAAAATTTTTTGGATATGAATAAGTTTAAGCTTAAAATTTTTGTTTAACTACAATTCTATAAACAACATTTTATAAGTATGTAATAAATTTTACTTAAAATTAAACTTAAATTATATTCAAATCAATATTCTACATTGAAATCAATTTTATGCAGATTTATCTTATTCTTAATCAATATTAGTTCTATTTAAATAAAATAATCAGATTAAATGCTTTATTACTATTTAAATTAGAATTTATTTTAAAATCATATAGTAATCTATATATATAATGTTTAAGATAAATTAAGGTTGGAGGTTAAATATGATATCTACTGTAACCACAACCACGACTACTGTAACCACCACCCAAGTCATGGCTTTCAGTATTATAGCAGTAATTGCATTGATCGCATTTTTAGCACTAAAAGAAATACTTAGTTCTGAAGCTGATAATAATCAGCGAATAGGATCCTTTATAAAGGGTTCTAATGTGGCTATAGTTCCATTACTTCTTGTATTTGTGGCTGTAGTGGCCTATAAAGTAGTAACAATCCTCTAGGAGTGTTAAGATGGAAAGAAACACCGCAATCATAATAGCTATCGTTATAATAGCTGTAGTGATAGTAGGGGCTTTTGCTGCTATGAACATGGGTCCAGCACAAACAGAACAAATAACAGCTTCCGGAACCAAAGCAACATTTAAAAATAATGGTACCTCTTGGATTCATTTTGTTGCTGTATTTGAAAACGTAACCATGAAAAACGGCACTGTTGGAAACATTTATGCCGATGTTTGGCTCAAAGACAACGGTGGGACAGTTAACATGGATTTAAGTAATCTGGCTGGCTATGGAAACGAACCATTACCTCCTGGAACAACCATAACCATAAAAGCATGGAAAAATGTTTTAAGACCACAAGCAGGTGGATTGGACGATTTAAGGCTCCAAATGCAAGGTTGGTCCCAAGGTACTGAACCACCAGCAGATAAAGAACCATTTTTAGCTGTATTCACAGGGATGACAATTATACAGTTACCACCAGAAATTACAGACAATAAGATTACTACTACATTTGATTCAGCTGAAGCTGCCACATGGTTAGCTGCAATTTCAAATGCAGATGGAACTATGGTTTATGAGGAAGAATTATTAACTGTTAACGCAGATGGAACAGTTACCATTACTGCCGTACAACCACCAGTTCTTTGTAACTTAATAGCAGGATTACCCTAAAACCTCTTTTTTATTTTTTTTAGATATTATTATAAGATAGATAGAATACTATATAATAGACTAATCAAATAGATAATAATACAATAGATTATATCCTTTTTATGTCGATTATAATAATGAGGGAGTATTATTAAGATAAGGTGAAACTATGAAGGCAGTAATTCCTGCAGCAGGCTTAGGAACTAGATTTTTACCTGCAACCAAAGCCCAACCAAAAGAAATGTTACCTGTTTTTGATAAACCAACCATACAATACGTGGTTGAAGAAGCTGTTGCTTCAGGCATTGATGATATACTAATTATAACTGGAAAAGGAAAAAGATCCATCGAGGATCACTTTGACCGGGCATTTGAGTTAGAATATTTCCTGGAAAAGAATGGAAAAACAGATTACCTTGATGAGGTAGAATCCATCTCAGAACTAGCAGACATTTATTATGTCCGCCAAAAAAAGCAGCAAGGACTGGGAGATGCAATATACTGTTCAAGAAAGCATATTGACGGTGAACCTTTCGCAGTACTTTTAGGTGATACTATTACCCGTTCCCAAGTTCCCTGTATCCGACAGTTAATGGATATTCATAATAAGTATAATTCATCGGCTATTGCAGTAGAGGAAGTACCAGAAGAAAAAATAGAAAGATATGGTATAATCAAAGGAAATTTAATAGGAGAAAACACTTATAAAATTGAGGATATGGTTGAAAAACCCAGATTAGAGGATGCACCATCCAATTTAGGGATAATGGGTCGATACGTCCTTGAACCGGAAATATTTGATCATATCAAAAATGTCCCGCCAGGATTTGGTGGAGAAATCCAATTAACAGATGCTATGCGATTACTGGAAAGCATATATGGTTGTGTGTTTCAGGGAAAGAACTATGACATAGGAAACAAGGTTGACTGGTTAAAAACTTCCATAGAATTTGCCCTGGAAGAACCAGATGTTAGAGATGATCTGAGAAATTATATAGCTGAAATATTAAAATAGGCATTATATACTTGTTAATTTTAGTTATCAAGATAATTATTTTTATTAATCATGAATAACTTCTATAAATTTTTTTTATAATAAAAAGGGGAATATGAGGAATAAAAAGGTATTTGACAATCCGTGGGATAGTGTTATGCCCAAAAGACTTTCAGTTTTATAGAATACATATCCATAAAACATAGATACACAAAATACAAATATCAAATCGGGAAATGATTCCCATCCCACGTGAAGACTGGTGAAAAGAAGAGATACATAAAAAATACCCAAAATTCCCTTAAGAATATTATGGGCGTTTTTTTGTATTATTCCCCTAAATAAAAGCTCTTCAGCCAACCCAGTGGATATAATAATAATTGCACTTGCAATTAATAAATTTTCAAGGTTTAAAACTGGAATTAAAGGTTTTGGGCGAAGAATTGTAAATTCTATAAACCCTAAAAACACACCTGAAGCAGCAATTGCCAGTTGTACTTTTAAATTTCCTAGAATCAAGCCCACCCTTTCACGGCTAATTTTCTGGGATCTCATAATCACAAATGAAGCTGCAAATAATGGAATGGAAATTATAGGAAACCAGTACAATGGTTGAACTCCCATAATAGGGATGGTAAGTCCTATAATACGGATCATGGGCAGGGCCATCATGGATCTCAGAAGATTTGTAAGGTTATAAGAAGAGGTTAATGAGGAATTAATTAAAAGTGCAAAGAGGATTATAGTATGCAACACTAGACCTACTTTGGTGTCAGTATAGGTAGTTATTACTTCTGCGATGGTTATTGCAAAAAAATATCCAAATAAGAGTAAAATTAATTTTTTAGAAGGTTTAAGGGTATCTATCTTATTTTTAAGTCTTTCAATATTTCTATTTACTTCTGATTTTTTTTGAGTGTCATTAATTTTTTTGCAGATCTTTAATGAACGTCTATTTTCTAGGATCGCGTCATCATAGGCTTCCTGTGATTCATAGGTATTGGCTATTAAAAAGGAAATAGTGGCTTGTCTTTCATAATCTCTAGCTTTTTTAAATTTCTTCAAGGCTTTACTATATAAATCTCTAGATTCTTCATATTTCCCTTTTTTTTCCATTATTGTGCCCATACCTGCTAATGCATATCCTTCACCAACTAAATCCTTATTTTTATGATAGAGATTTTTGCATTGTTCATATTTTTCAAAAGCAATATCATAATCATTTAAATTTCCATGAGTATTAGCCATTTCCAGCAAGGTGTCAGCAGTTTTATCAGTGATACTTGTATCATTAAAAATCTTCAATGCCCTTGAATACTGTTCAAGTGCTTTTTCATAAGCACCCTGATTGTAGTATGATGATCCTTTTTCAAATGCAGATTGTGCTTCTTTTTTGTTCATTATTATCCCAAATGGAAATTTTATTTTATAGTTGATTAAATTGGAATATTTGTTTAATATTCTTTTAAAATTATAAATATATTTTTTGATGCCATTTCCAAGCAGATTCAATGATTTTTTCTAAATTTTTGTATTTAGGATGCCAATTCAAGATTTTTCCTGCTTTTATAGAGCTTCCAATTAAAACTGGAGGATCACTAGGTCTGCGATCTGTTTCAATAATTGAAATGGGTTTACCAGTTACTTTTTCTGATTTTTTAATAACTTCACGAACAGAAAAACCATTACCATTACCTAAATTAAAGACTTCACTTCTTTTTTCATCCTCCAAATACTGCAATGCTTTAAGATGGGCATCTGCCAGATCCATAACATGGATATAATCCCGGATACAGGTACCATCAGGAGTATCATAATCAGTTCCAAATATTTTAACATGATCTCTGCGGCCCATTGCAGCATCCAAAACTAAGGGTATTAGATGAGTTTCTGGTAGATGCCATTCACCAATCTCTACATCAGGATCAGCGCCGGCAGCATTAAAATATCTAAGAGAAACATATTTTAAGTTGTAAGCATTACTATAATCTTCTAGGATCTTTTCAACCATTAACTTTGCTTTGCCATATGGATTTATAGGATTTTGGGGATGATCTTCAGTTATGGGAATTTTATTGGGTAAACCATAAGTAGCACAGGTAGATGAGAAAATAAATTTTTTAACATGATTTTCCAACATGACTTGAAGTAGATTAATGGTGTTTTTTAAGTTGTTTTGATAATATTTTTGCGGATCACTTACAGATTCACCCACATTGGTAAAGGCAGCAAAATGCATTACTGCATCAATTTCATATTTCTGGAAGATGGATCTTAATGCATCTACATCAGCTAGGTCCACTTTATGGAAATTTCCCCACTTTAAAAAGTCTTTATGTCCATATATAAGGTTGTCCAGAACAACAGTCTCATAACCCTCTGCACTGGCTTTTTTATTTAGATGAGAACCGATATATCCAGCGCCACCTGTAATTAGTATCATAAAATTCTCCTAGCCTCCAAAATCTTTTAATTTTAATAAAGAATATCAAATTATAATATCTTTACATATTTTACAAAGTTTAGATAGATTTCAGATTTTAATAGATAAAATGGAATTTAATCTCTAAATCCTAAGTCAGCTATTATTTTCTCGTTTGCCGCATCATCAGGAATGAGATAAACAATTCCATTAATTGTAGTGTATTTTCCAGTGATCATGGCTATTTTAGCTTGATCAATTTTGAAACCATTGATAATTTTCTCCAATATTACAGTATCATAAGGAAGAATATTTGTACGTGTATTTTCCCTTAACTGATTTAAAATAATCGGAGCTTTAGTTAAATTTTCTGGTTTTAAAGCTTCGTCAATTATTCCTTTAATAATCTTTTGATGTCTTTTAACCCTACCCATATCTCCTGCAGAGTCAAACCTGAATCTGGAATATGCTAAAGCTTGTTCTCCATTTAAACGAGTTAAACCAGATTTTCCTCTTAACTCTGGTACTTTTGCTGCTGTGCTGGGCTCCACATCAACATAGATCCCGTCAAGAGTATCCACTATATTCTTAAATTCATCGAAATTTATTAATATGTAATAATCAATCTTTATATCTAGAAAATTTTCCACAGTTTCAATAGTGGTATCAAAACCTCCATGGGGATATGCAGAATTTATCTTATCTAATCCTCTTCTCGGTATTTCAACTCGAGCATCACGAGGAATGGAAAGCATAGCCACCTCTTTAGTTTCTTTATCTATTGAAAGAATAGTCATAGAATCTGTATTTCCGGGGTGATTAATATCACGGGCATCTACACCTAATAGAAGTATATTAATCTTTTCGCGGGGTTGTTCTTGGGGATATAATACCCAGAGTAGTCCCAAACCTAGAAATAATATTAAGAATGAAATTCCAAGAATTTTATGCCATTTTTGCAAATTACCATCTCCAATTTATATAGGGATATGATAAAAATATAATCTTTTTACATCACTTTAATTTATTAAAACTTAAAGTTTTTGGTGTTTTAATCTTTCATATAATCTAAATCGCTAAAAAAATTGATAATATGAGTTTTTCAAATAAAAAAATCTATAAACTCTGTTAATGTTTTATTAAACATGATACTGTTTAGTAATATATTTCTCCTATAAATTGTATAATATGAATAATGTAAACTTCATGGTTATGAAATGATAATAGTTAAAGAAGTTGAATCAAAATCTATCCTATCAAAAACAGCCATTCCTAAAGCAGACTATGTTATAAATCCCTACATCGGATGTAGTCATGGTTGCATATATTGCTATGCTCGTTTCATGAAACGTTTCACTGGTCATAAGGAGCCCTGGGGTTCATTTCTGGATATTAAAATTAACTCCCCGCAACTTGTACCTAAAAAGACCAATAAATACCATGATAAATACATTCTTATTTCATCGGTCACAGATCCTTATCTTCAGTTTGAAAGGGAGTATCAAATTACCAGAAAAATATTAGAGAATCTCCTGCCTTTAGATTTAAACTTAATGATACTAACCAAATCCCACCTGGTTTTGAGAGATTTAGATATTATTAAAAAATTCCAGAAAAAAGAAGTGGGCATTTCAATTTCAACATTAGATGAAGATCTAAGAAAAAAACTGGAACCATCAGCACCATCCATTCAATCCCGACTTAATACACTAAATAGAATACATAAGCAGGGTGTGAGAAATTATTTATTTATCAGCCCAATTTTTCCTTATTTAACTGATTGGAAGCAGATAATAGATCTTACACGAGATTATGTTGATTATTATATGTTCGAAAACTTGAATGTTATTGGTTCGGTGTGGCCATCAGTAAAAAAATTTTTAGATGAAAACCATCCAGGATTAACAGAGGAGTATCATCAAATATATTTTAAGGATAATATATACTGGGAGATGGTTAAGTATGAAATAATAAATTTTTGTGAAAATGAAAATCTAGAATTTGAAATATATTTTCACTAAAAATCTATTCAATGGATAATATTAGTAAAGACATATATACTCGACACATTATTTTTGATGATTTTGGAGATTTAAATTATTTATATTATGAATAAAAATTGAATAATGATATTTCTAATTTAAGTATTATCATGAGCTTAATTATTCCTAAATTTTTCTCTTTTTATCTTAAATTGTTTTATAGAAAATATATTAATTCTTGTGGTTCCCAATTATTACGGGAGCTGTATTTTGCAGTGTTTGTGGGAATAATGTAGATTTAAGAAATGAAAAAAGCCTAATAATACTGAAATAGACAATTATTCTATAGATGATGAAAATATAGTTCTGTATATATTAGGGATTGCTTGGTGAGAAAAAGGAAAGATAACTGCACAAAGAGGAGGTCTGATCTTTTATAAGAATTTTTGAATCATGGCAAAGGGTTGGTCTAATTATTGCTTAGGTCTGGGTGAAATTTAGACAGTTTTATGATGCCGTTTGTTGGTTCTAAAATTGGAAGAAGTATTGAAAAGAATATTGTAGAAAATCAAAAGGCCCAATAAATTTCTAAAAAACCCGAAGAATTTCTTAAAGATGACAATGACAATTTTTTCTTAAAATCTGATGATATATATTCAATAGAAATGTTTTAAAGTAGATTTAGCGGCGGTAAATTAAAAATTAACTCCAGATCGAAGATCTATGCTATTTCATCATTACTATAAAAAAATATAAAAATCATGTTAAATCATTTCATTTAATATTCAAAGATAAATTGTAGCATGAATAATAAAAGAAATAATATCATTTTAATCGTAAATCTAATTATAACTTAAATCACTTTTTCTATTTATTTAAAGTTCTAAATAGGAAAATATATTAATTTTCATTAAATAATAATTTTCATGAATTTGATTAATCAAAGTACTAATAATAATGTAAATAAGTTGGAAAAACGTAATTTATTGTTATTTTTTATAATCACTTTTTTATTTTCTTGGTTTTTCTGGATTCCACCTATATTAATCAATAAAGGGTATTTACCATCATTTTTATCTGATTTTTTCATGGTTCCTTTTAATTTAGGTGCCTGGGGTCCCTTTGTCGCTGCTTTTTTATTAACCTATTATAATACAGGTATTCAGGGTGTCATCCGATTATTAAAAAGAGGATTAGACTATAAATTCGATAAAATATGGTTTATACCTATCCTATTATTGATGCCCCTTATAACAGGTGCTTCACTGTTTATAGCTGCTCTTATAGGAAATTCTCTACCTTCACTGAATATTTTTGATGAACCATGGCTTATACTTTTATGGTTTTTTTATTTGTTGTTCTTGGGCGGTCCACTGCAGGAAGAATTTGGCTGGAGAGGTTATGCTCTGGATCGGCTGCAATCTAATCGTAGTGCTCTAACTTCCAGTATTATTCTGGGAGTAATATGGGCAGTCTGGCATTTTCCATTAAATTTTAGTCCCGGGGACGCGGGACCACAATATGGGGTAGCATTATCCTTATTTATAGGTGCTCTTATAACCATGAGTTTAATGTCCATCTTATTTACTTGGATATATAATAATACGGGTAGGAGTATTTTGGCTGCTTTATTGTTCCATACTTCATTGAATTTGTCCACTTATATCCTGTTTCCTGTATTTGAAGTACAAAGTGCTCTTCTTTTTTACTTGATATTGATAGGGGTGGCTGTGATCATAGTACTTATATTATGGGGTAGGAAAACATTGATTGGGGATAAAAATGTGGTTTATAATGATTGAAGATTTAAAATCCAAATTTATACATTATGATTTTGGGTAGGATAATCTTAATATCATTCCATGACCTTTCTATTCCTACTAAGTTGGTGGTAAATCAACAAGTTACCATGTTGTTTTTAGGGAACTTCGTTAAACGGTCCTATAACGAAGTTATAAATTTTCAAAATTATTGATGCTTTGGTGAATAAGATGTTATGGAGATTTTCTAATAAAATTATAGGGGAGAGGGTGCCCACTAGACTACAAGTAACAGTCAAAACTCGTAATGTAGGTGGAAAAATCTATTACAAAACAACAATATTAAGATACAGAGGAACAGTGAGACAGTTCTACTACCGATGGCATAATACTTATAGAGGATATCAGATAAATTGGCTTAGTAAAGGTTTCACACCATTTAAACCCGTACCTATTTGATTGAAACCTTTTTTTACATTTTTTTAATTTCCAAATTTTCTAAAAAAAATTTAATTCAGAAAATATAGGATATGGTAATATAGGTTAATTATTAAATTATTCCACCTCAGATTCCATATCCAGAACAATATTTCTAAGTTTTCTTAATTTTTCATCATCCACTTCCCAGTATCCTCTACTTTCACTTTCTAGGAGAACTTCTCCCATCTTTATAGCAGCGTAGGGATTGTTTTCCTGTATTCTATTCCTCATTTCTTCATCAAAAACGAGTTTATCAGCCACATCATCAAAAACCCAGTTTTTCACCTTGCCCGTGGTTGCTGCAAATCCGAGAAGATGTTCCATCCGGTCCTTAATATTTTTTGCACCATGAAAGTCATGTTTAAGCATGCCGTCTATCCAACTAGGGTTTAGTATTCGGGTTCTGGTAGCTCTTTCAATGGTCACATCTAGATCTTCAACGTACAACTCTTCTTCTGTGGTGTCCACCACTAATATTTTTGCTTTTTCTCCTTTTTTACTTTCAATGGTCCGTGAAAGTCCCCCTAAAAATTCATAGTAGTGATCCAAATCTGTTACCTCATATTCAATGTTGTCACGTTCTTGAGATACAAGGTCAACACGTTCCATGGCACGATTGAAAGATTTTAAATTCTTTTCAGCAGCCCCAGAACCATAAGCAAAGGACATGCTTTCAGTGTAGCTTTCCACCAATTCCTCTTCATCTTCCCAGTTACTGGTTTCCACCATGGTTCGCATGGAAGTTGCATATTCACTGGGGGATGGTCCAAATATTCGGTGTGGTAAGGATTCACCAATCTCTTTTTTATCTTGTAGATGGTGTTTTCGTATTAGGTTCATTTCTTCTGGTTCTTCTAATTGGGCCACCTTTTTAACTGCCCGGTTAATAAGATCAATATGAGTACCTAGAGTATCACGGAATATACCGCAGATGGTGATAGTAACATCTATCCGGGGTCTTTTTAGTTCTTCTAAAGGAATAACTTCTATTTCTTTAAACCAAGGTCCTTTCTGCTGTTTGATACGAACACCCATCAATGATAATATAGTGGAAATAGTGTCACCACCGGTTTTAAGGGTCTCAAATCCCCATAATACCACACCCACTTGTTCCGGGTATCTGCCATTCTTTTTTAAGTAGGATTCCAGGAGAAGTTCAGCAGCAAGTTTTCCCCTAGCATCAGCAGCTACTGTAGGGATTTGACGTGGATCAAAGGCATTCATGGATCTACCAGTGGGATATACATCAGGATCGCGTATAGGATCTCCTCCACGACAAGGCATAATATATTCTCCATTAAGAGCCCTTAGAAGTCCTTCTGTTTCCGCACTTTTATCTACATTGGTTAAAATATTTCTAACAAATTCTTCATATCCCTCGGGCAGCCAATCCACATTCTTTCCATTAATAATATCTTCTATGATCTTTTTAGCTTCCATCTCTATCTTATCAGCTTGATAGGAATCTTTTATTTTATCCCATTTTTTATCTTCCTTTTCTGCAATTAGTTTTAGAATTGAGGGATAATCACGGTCAATTCTTAGAACACCTAAAAGATAATCAACTAATCTTTCATTTTCAGGGATTTCATCTAAAACATGTAGACCGTCGGGTATTAACCTTCTTTTCATACGGTACAACTCCTGGCTAATTTCATCCAATTCTTGGGGGAGATGTAATTTAGAAGCTAATTCCATGATCAAATCCCTATTTTTATCATGTCCAGTTTTTTGATATTGTTCCAGAAGATCTTCTAGTATCAAATAGTCTTGGTAGAGATGGGAGCTCTTCATATTGGGTGATGCATGGGACAAACATATGGCATAGGATATTCTCTTGGCTATGGTGGATTCGGAAGTATTACCCACCCAATAGTAATAAATATTAGGCATGGTACCAATCAAAACATCGGGAAAACACTCTGATGATAGTCCCACCTCCTTTCCATATGTAAACTCCAATGTACCATGGGTACCGAAATGTAAAACTGCATCTGCTTTAAAGTAGTGTTCTAGGAAGTGGTAATATGCTAAATATTGATGATGGGGTGGAAGTTCCTTGTCATGGTAACTATGTTCCACATCTTCATGAACACCTCGGCTGGGTTGTAAACCTAAAAAAACACGGCCCAAATCAATTCCCGGTATTAAAATATAATCCCCTTCAACCATAACATCCCCTGGAGCTTCACCCCAATGTTTTTTAACTGATTCTTGAATATTTAATGGTAAAGAATTAAAGTATGATATATAATCTTCTTTATGGAGTTTCAAACCAGATTTTAGAATATAGTTAGGTGAGTTCAGTACCTTTTGTTCTAGGAATAAATCTTTCAGATTTACTTCCGGTAGCTCTAATTCATAACCAGACTCTTTTAGCTTTGATAAAAATATTTTTAAACTTTTAAAAACATCTAAATATCCTGCATTGGCTAGATTTTCTTCTCCGGGTGGATAGTTATAAGTTATAATTGCAATTCTTTTTTTAGAATTATCCTTTCTCTTTAATTGAATCCATTTCATCATTCTATGGCAAAGCTTTTCTAGACGGTCGGGTAAAATTTTGATGAGTTTTATTTTACCCATATCTTCATCATCCATACTTTCCAAGCCTGCGGAAAAGATGGGTTCAATGGCCCCGTCAAGTTCAGGGAGAGTTATTCCTAAAATAATCTCTAAAGGATTCAAACCTTCTTTCTTATTTCTCCATTCCTCTATATCTGTTTCATAGCCTCTTAAACCAATCAAATAGGGAACATTCTGTTTCTGGAAAAATTTATAGGTTTCTTGAGGATCGCCCCCCAATGGCCCTCCATTAATCTGAAAATACTGCAGATTTAAAAAGAGATCAATATCCTTCATATATCTATTTATGGCTTTAATATTGTTCTCAACATTGGAAAAAACAGTAATAATATTGGCTTTATTTCTTAAGTTTTCATAAACACCTTCAGCCAATGGTCGGGTATCATCAAAGTGCATACCACCATATAATAATATTCCAATAGTTGGTTTTTCCTTGGAATAACCGATAGCATTTTTATATTCATCGAGATCCTCATAAATTCCTTGATATGGTAAATAAAGCCCATATTTTGGTTGATGTTGTGGTAGAGGTATTTCTTTAGTACTTAAATTATTTAATTCATTAGAATATTTTTTTATTAAAAAGAGAATCATGTTTTTCAAGTTTTCTGCATCATTCTGACCATAATAGTCTAGCGTTTGAATCCAGTTTTGTATATCTTCCAAAACATCATTATTAAGAAATTCTTTAGCTTTATATAGTGCTTCAAGATTTCTTGAACGCACTATTTTATCAAAATCCATTTCTTTTTCTTTAAATAATGGGATAACATTTTCCCCGTGGAAATTACCCATATGCAATATTGATAACAGGTCTTCACCACCCCAAACCAGCACCACAACTGTTTTTTCACAGCCATCAATCAATCCGGGAAGTTCCCTTGCAAGCCTCAGATCACCCCTAATATCCACCAATATAATATCAGATTCCAGAATCCAAGCTTTAATCTCATCTAATGGAATTTTAGGGTCTTCATAATCATCTAGATATACTTTTTTCAAACGTAATATTTCACCATAATCCTTTTTTATCTTGTCCAAGGCTTCTTTTAATGAAAGTGTATTATTAATTGTTGTTAGAGCAAGAATATTCATTTTTATACCTCTTGTTACATAAATAATAGAAAATAATATTAAGAATTTAACCTAAAAAAGATTCTTTAGTTGATAAGCGTCCCTCTTCTAAATATAATAATCTATCACAGCTTTTATCTATAAATTCCATGTCATGTGATATTAGAATTATTGATATACTAGATGTACTTAATTTTTTTATTTGAAGGACCAATTTATCCATATGATAACCATCCATACCAGTTGTGGGTTCATCTAGGATCAGTAAATCTGGTTTTCTAGCCATTAAAGCAGATATTAAGGTTCTTTGTTTCTCCCCACCACTTAAAGAATGGGGGTGCCGATCTTTTAATTGCCATAAGTTCATAGAATCCAATACACTTTGGATTTGTTTTTTTATATCCTCGGGATTTAATTCCATCTCTTCAAGTCCAAAGGCTAACTCATTATACACGCTGTCCATAAATAGTTGATGATCAGGGTTTTGAAGCACCATACCTACCTTATAATTTTTTTTAGAATTATTTCGCTCTTGGGCACTATAAATTTTTATTTTCCCATTTTTTGTCTTTAAAAGACCAGATATCAAACTAGCTAAAGTAGTCTTTCCTGATCCATTATTTCCAACAATTCCTAGAACTTCACCCTCCTTTAAATCAAGACTAATATCCTGAAGTTTAAAACCATTACTATGAACAAAATTTAAGTCTTTAATTTCTAAAACCTTAAACTTTCTTTTATTGCTATGATTTTTAATATTTCTAATTTTATAATTAGGATCTCTAATTCCGAATTTTTTTCTTATCTGATTATCTTCAAGTATTTCGGGATCAAATTCATTAATAATATTACCCTCATCCATTATTATAATTTTATCAGCTGTTTTCAAAGCATATTGAGTTCTATGATCGATTAAAATTATTGTTTTACCCTTATCTTTTAGTTTATCCAAAATATTAAATAATCTCTGTGCTCCTTTAGGATCTAAATTAGAAGTAGGCTCATCTAAAACTAAAACTTCTGGTAAGATAGAAAGATTAGCAGCAATAGCTATTCGTTGTTTTTGTCCCTCAGAAAGATTATAAACGTTTTCATTAATCATTTCACTCATTTCAACTTCCTTAAGGGCCCAATTTATCCTTTTTTGTATCTCTTCTGGTTTTAATGCAAAATTTTCAGGTCCAAAGGCCACTTCATCCTCCACTTTTAAGGTGAAAAACTGGGATTCAGGATTTTGAAATACAAAACCAATATCCGCTGCAATCTCATTTACTTTATAATCTCGGGTGTTTTTTCCATTAACAGTTATGTTCCCCTCAATTTCCCCACCAATTGTATGGGGAATAGTGCCATTGAAACATTTGGCTAAAGTTGATTTGCCACAGCCACTTTTACCAGTCAAGAAAACAAATTCACCCTTTTTAATATCAAGATTCAAATCTTTAAGACAGTAATCTGTCTGGTGAGGATAGCGATAATAAAAATTTTCAATCTCAACCATATTTACCATTTTAACACCTAAAAACGTTCTAATTTAAAATTTAAAAGATATACTGGCGTCTAATATTAAAAAACATGAAGAAATAAATATGATCAATAATATGAACCTATAATCTTTCATGCCAAATTCAACCTCATTTAAACTACTACGATCATTCGATATACAGAATCCTCTTGATTCAGCAGCTATAGCTATTTCATCGGAAAGTTTAATACTTCTAATTATAAGTGGTATTATCATACCCCGATAGATGTAGCCGGGTTTTTTTATGAAATCCCAAGTTGAAATTTTAACCCCACGTAGTTTCAGGGCTTTGAAAATAGCGGAAGCTTCCCTGGCTAAAGTAGGAATATAACGAATGGCTATAGAGAGAGTAAATGTTACCGAGGTGGGTACCTTCATCTTCTCCAATGATTGGGCCAGCTTTTGTGGTGGTGTGGTAAATGCAAATAACAAACCTGTAGATATCATCACAAAGAATCTTAAAAAAAAAGGGATGAAATGTTTCATGGCATATAAAAGATTACCGGTGATTATAAAGGTTAAAAAAATTGCCAGTGCACAAAATAAAATAAATATTAATAAAAATTTTCCAACTTTGGTTAAGGTGTTTGATAGGATCATCATCATGATAACCAATAAAACTAATAACCCTAAAAGAATATTGCTCTGAATAAAAGCACAAAGTAAGGTTATGCCTACCACAAAACCCATTTTCACTCTAGGGTCCAACTTATGGAAGAATGAAATCTCTCCTTCATCAAATTCTCCTTTAAAAGGAGAGAATATTTCTGAATTAATCAATCTGTTATCGCTCCTGCCTTTCTTAGTTCATCAACAATTTTTGAGCCAACTAATCCTCCAGCAGCACCTAGACCTCCACATAAAAGAGCGGATACTATTATTATCGCTGAACTAAGTATCATTGTTGAAAATCCAAATAGTAAGGGTATTGTTAATATTACCATAGTCATAACCAGTTGGTTAACTCCACAAGCAGTGACCAGTGAATTTCTGCTTCCATATTCTCCATATAACATTTTAGTGACACCATCTGCTGCTAGTCCACCTAATATTGCGGTTGGAAGGAGAGGTAAAAATGCAGGCAGTATAAAGCCACAAATTATACCGTTTATAATTCCAATTATAGTGAAGGTTCCAATTTTACCCACTTTAGCCAGTCCAATTGCTATCACTATACTCACAAAAAATGCAGATACTATTGATTTTGCCGCATCAAATGGTGTCAAGGCTGAAACACCGAGTATAGTAATGGTCTGCACAATATACATCAATGCTAAAGTCATTCCTATAAATGCTAAATCTCTAGTTGTAAATCTTGATTCTTTCATACTACGTCCTCCAAGTAAAAGTGCGGAGCAGAAAATTTCATGGATACATTTTCCAGAATTCCCACGCTCCGGTTCCTGCTTTCTGCATTAACAAATACGATATTAGTTTCATCGATCATTTCTATAAGTTTTTTTACATCTTCTTCCAAGTTATTATTTAAAAAAACATTCCCTCTTCCATCAGAAATAACTATTATAGTAGGTTTCACTTTTTTTTCTTCCTGAGCCATCTCTAGTGCCTGGAATATTGCTGGTGTAAGGGGAGTTTTACCCCCTGTTGGTAAACTTTGCAAGGACTTTTCAATAAGATCCACGTTAGAAGTAGGTTTTGCTAGAACTTCGGCTTCATCACCTCTAAAAGCTAAAAGCGCAACTTTGTTCTTCTTCTCATAAGATTCCTTTAAAAGCAGCCAGGATAGACTTTTTGCAAATCTAATTTTTTTTTCCATCCGCATAGATGATGATGAATCCAATAAAATTATGTAGAGAGCTTCACCTCTACTAACCCGAACCTTTTCCATCACATGCTCTGGAAGAACATTAATTCTACCATCAGAAACTCCATTATCTCTAACAGATTTTCTAATGGTAGCATCCACTGCAACACTGTTAGGTTTTTTACTCTCCCTGGCCTTAATATATCTTCCACGCTCTCCAATCACCATTGAAGAATTTTTACCTTGAATAGCTGTTAAAGCATTTTTTTTGGTGATTTTTTTTTTCATATGAATGTTCTTATCAAAATCAAATACTTCTTCCGGTGGTTTTGATTCAATTATATTTTCAATAACTTCCTGATTTAATTCCTGTTCTTCTTGAAATGGTATTTGTTTCATTCTATGTCTAAGACTTAGAAGTGCGGCTTCTTTAATATCATCCTCAACAACATAAATACGGCCATCTAGGGCGGCAATAGCTTTAGATGTTTTTTCCATTACAATATCAGCCCTATGAGTCTTGATTCCCAGCATACTGGTTATTTCGACAATCTTTTCCAGCATTACCTTAGAGATTTTAACATTTTCCAGGATTTTTTGTGATTCAATAATCTTTTCATTCAAAACCTTTTCTTCTTTTTTAAATTTTTCCTCAAATTTCCATGGGTCCTTGTCAAATTCCATTCTATACTGCATGATTTTTAATCTATCCTCTTTACTGGTCAATGCTTCCACATCTACACATAAACCAAAACGATCTAGAATTTGAGGCCTTAAATCCCCCTCTTCGGGGTTCATAGTACCCACTAAAATAAAACGGGAAGGATGATATAATGAAATACCTTCTCGTTCCACAATGTTAACGCCCATGGCTGCACAGTCTAATAAAACATTGACCAAGTGATCATCCAATAAGTTAACCTCATCAATATAGAGTATGTTCCGATTAGCCCTAGCAAGAATACCGGGTTCCATGGCTTTTATTCCGCTTTTTAAAACTTTTTTTATATCAATAGTTCCTATTACCATATCTTCAGTAGCAGAAATAGGCATGTCCACTATTTCCATTTTTTTCCTAACTTCAACTAAATCTTTTCCTGCTTCATAGCTCTGTTGACATGATTTACACATTAGTTTTAAGTCATTTGGGTGGCAATTGAAGGGACAATCCTTTACCTTTTTTATCTCTGGTAAGAGATATGCTAAAGACCTAACAGCGGTTGATTTACCTGTTCCTTTATCTCCTTTAATAAGAACTCCGCCTATGCTAGGATCTATTGCATTTATTAAAAGTGCTTTTTTAAGCATTTCCTGACCCACGATAGCAGTAAACGGAAATATAACAAATTTATGATGCATTTTTTATATCACCTATCAATTCTATAGATTTAGAGACATATTGAACTCTAATATATATAATACTTTCTACATTTAGATTATTATTACTTCTAAGCCGTTTAGAAGTGTATAAGTAATACTTAACGCAATATTATTACTTTTCAGCTTTTTATAGATGCATTAGTAATACTTTAATCATTATTAAAATATAAGGGGAAAGTCAAACCAGATATACTAAAAATAATTGAAAATTTTTATTAGACTTTTCATAAAAATAGATAGATCTTAATTAAATATCTAATAAATAGGATATCAAATCAGTTAAAAAATTAAATCTATTCAAGAATGCACCAGTTTCTCTAACCTTTTAATTGCATGGTATTTATCTTTATTATCTAGTTTGGCCTCATGAAGAGCATCTTTAAGGGATTGTATAGAGTTATCATAAACTTCCCTATTAACTGGATAGGGATAGCCATCTTTTCCTCCGTGGGTAAAACTGTATTTTACTGGATCCGTCCAGCTGGGTGCAGCACCATAAACCAAGTCTGATATTAAAGCTAATGCTCGAATTTTTTTAGGTCCAATTCCTTTTAATGAGATTAATTCCTCATAATCTTGTGGTTGTATTTCCCATGCATTTTTTAGCACTTGAAATTCCCGAGGGTTAAGATCCATATCCAAAACCGGGTGATGTCGGGGCATTTCCAGTTTAAGATTTTCATTTCTAAGATTATAATAATCCAGATAATTACCTTGTGAATCAGAAATATTTAATTCATGAAAATAATCTGTTAAAAGAGTTTGTGCACTATCTTTGGATTTAAAATAGGATTTTAAATGGTCTGGATTATCACAAATTAGATCTACACTTATTTTCTGGCTTTCTTCACTTTCCTGAGCAGTCATATTTAGGGTCTTTTCATGGTGTTGATCGCATGCAATACCTTGATGGGGCTCTTTTAGGGGGTTATCCAGGGCTTCAGATAGCCAGTGATATCGGCGGGCATATTTCTCTTCAGAGTTTAAACCCTGTTGAACCACAGCCCATTTTCCATTTTTCGTGAAAAAGAAGGAGTGATGGTAAAGATTATAACCATCTTGGATGCAAGAATTATCAATTTTTGCAGAAATACGACTATTATGGGTTAATTCATCTATTTTTTTAGATGATAATGAAAATAAATCACCATTTTTCTTTATTTCATCCAATGTTTTTCTAGCAGCATGACCCTTTCCCCCAGCAACCATAATACCGTGTTCTTCAGGTTTTATATATGTTTTAAGGGCTCCGCAAGTTGTGGTAGTTGTGCCAGAAGAATGCCAATCAAAACCCAGAACACATGAAAATGCCTGGAACCAGTGGGGATCTGATAATCTTCTGAGAAATTCATTCTGACCATATTCATAGACAATTGATTCAGTTATAGCTCCGGATAATTTTACCATTCTCTGAAAAAGCCATCGAGGGGCATGACCTCCATGTAATGGTAATTTAGCAGTCCCTGTTCTATTCATATAAAAACCAATTTTAGTTTTTTTTTTAAAGTTTTATTATGAGATATATGTTTATTTTATTCGATTTTTTTAAGAAAATTAATTTAATAAAAGGTCATGGAAATTGAAATTAAGGTGTTAGTTTTAGTTGGAACATGCAACTTGGAGAACCATCAGCAATGGTTGATTTTCTTATTATCTCTCCATCAAGATTGCTCCATTTATAACTTCTACTTATCATGGCATGACAGTTTAAACAGAATATGGGATTGTTTTTTGCATCGTCAAGCCAGGGGCAGTTTAAAAGTTCCAGATAACATCTTGATTCTTTAGGAGTGAATTGAGTTTTAATTCCAAATTCAGAATATAAATCTGATATCCAAGTAGCATATGCATCTAAAAGTTCTTCAGATGAACTGTTTTCATCTAATTCTAATATTTCCAAGCGTTCCTTAAACTGTTCCTTTAAATCATCATCTATACGTTGTTCGAATATCTTCTTTAGCATTTCACGCATTTCTTTGTCACTTTGGGTAGTAGATGTGGGCATAGCCCCTAATATGAAATCGTAGAAGTCAGCTAGAAGATTATTTTTAATTATTTCACGTTGCTTTTTCTCGGATTGATACTTATATAAAGCCATTTTAATATTAGCGTTAAGTTCACTTTTTTTGAAAGGTTTAAGTATGTATCCATAAGGTTCAGTTACTCTGGCCCGTTCTAACATTTCTTCATCAGAATATGCAGTTAAATATATCACTGGAACATCAAAAAGTTTCTTGATTTTATTAGCTGCATCAATACCATCCATTTCTCCTTTCAAAACAATATCCATTAATACTAGGTCTGGCTTCAGAATTTTTGCACTTTTCACTGCATCTTCCCCAGATAGTACAGTATCAACTACATGATATCCTAAATCTTCTAGTTTGTGTTTAATACCCATTGCAACAATACTTTCGTCCTCAACCACCAATATTTTTTCATTAACCATTCACATCCCCCGATTAAGGTAAATTTTTATTTTAATAATATTATCTTAATATATCCATAATTATTAGTTTTATATCCTTTTCTTGTAACTTAATTCCCTGAATTTAATTTTAAATTCCTTTTTAACCTTATCAAATTTGATCTTTCCATCCAACTGTTTTACCAGATTATTAACCATATTAAGGCCAAGAGTTCGATTTTTTCGATCATCTAAATCATCCGGAAATGCTAATCCATCATCTCTAATTATTAGTATAAAAATACCAGTATCCACCTCTTTTAAACTTAAAAATACATTTCCCGAAACTCCCTCTGGAAAAGCATACTTTAATGAGTTTGATATCAATTCATTAATAATTAAACCGCAAGGAATGGATGTTTCAATACTCATGGTAATCTCATCTACATCCACAACGAGATTAACATCTGTCTCTTTTCCATAAGAGTTCATTAAGTCAGTTAAGAGATTATTTATATATTCATCCATATGTATGGTGGCCAGATCCTTAGATTGATAAAGATTTTCATGGATAAGGGCAATGGATTGGATACGGTTTTCACTTTCACGATATAATTCCACTATTCTTTCATCCTTGATTTGTTCACACTGAAGTTCCAGTAAGGTTGATATGATCTGCAGATTATTTTTCACCCGGTGATGGATCTCCCTTAATAAAAGCTCTTTTTCTCTTAATGAATTTTTTATCTTATTCTCTGCTATTTTACGGTCGGTAATATCCATAAAAGATATAATACCTTTATCAGTATCAGGTATCATATCAAATGTTGCAAAAAAGTCTTTAACATTACCATCCTTATTGACAAGTTGAACTTCATAGTTTTTAGGTATAGCATCTGGATTGATTCTCTGCATGCGGTGATAACCTTCAATTCGGGAAATATCCTCTGCATAAACAAAATCTGAGACATTTCTTTTTCCTTCCACGGCTTTTTTAGGATAACCTGAAAATTTTTCAAATTCAGAGTTTACCAGAATTATCTTCATATCCTGATCGAATAGCATAGTCATGGCACCCGTATTTTCAAATATAGACCTATATTTAATCTCAGATTCTTTTAAAGCCTTCTGAGCCCTTATTTGATCATGTATATCTCTTCCAACACCCACAAAACCAGATACTTTATTATTTTTATCAATAATAGCTTTATAAGACCAGGCTATCCAGCGCCACCCATTCTTAGTTTGAGCTCTATGTTCTAAATAGGATGTATAAGGAGGTTTAAATAACAAATCAATTGCCTTATCAGTTTTAACACGATCATCTTCATGGATCAAAGGTATGAAACTTTCATTTAAAAGTTCAGTTTCATTCTTTCCTAATATTTCACAATAAGAAGGACTAACAAACCTTAACTTACCATCTAAATCGAATTTAATAATATAATCAGTCTGATTTTCAATTAAAAGTCGGTATTCTTCTTCCTTTTCTTTAAGTAATATTTCTGCCTTTTTTTGGCTGGTCAAATCTTTGGCAATGCCAAAAATTGTGAGAGTATTCTTAATTTTAACTGGATTAAATGAAATATCTAAATATTTTGTGGTGTTATTATAATGATAAAATGCTTCAAACGAACCTCCTGTTTTCCAAAAAGTATTATTAGTTTCTTGATCCACATCAAAGGTTAAAAGTTCGTTGATATGCTTTTTTAATGTTTTTAGATTAATATTATCAAAGAATTCTAATGATGATCTATTAAAGTCAATGCAGTATCCATTTTCATCTAAGACTATGATAGGATTAATAGACTCCTCAAACAAAGCTCTATATCTCTCTTCATTTTCTAAAAGTGCGGCTTGAGCAATACGATGGGCTCTATGTTCTTGGGCCTCTTTTAAAGCTCTTTTTACAGCAGGTCCTAGTTTTATTAGATTATTTTTAAGAACATAATCTGTAGCTCCTTCCTTAAGCATTTCAACTGCAAATTCTTCGCCAATTTTTCCACTAACAAAAATAAAAGGGGTATCTGGTGAAACATCCTTTTTAATTTTTAATGCAGATAAACCATCAAATTGAGGAAGAGAATGGTCAGCCAAAATTAAATCAGGTTTAAAATTTTTCAATTCTCTAATATAATCTTCCCTGTCCTCTACAATAATAGAATGGAAGTTTATACCTTCATTTTTCAATTCTCTTTTGGAAAGTTCTGCATCCAAGAGAACATCCTCAAGTATGAGGATTTTAATTATATCCGCCATTATCTCTTACTCAGGTGGGTTGTTTATCAGCATCCAATAAAATCCAAGAGTTGAAACAGCATCAATAAACTCATCAAATTCAACAGGTTTACTTACATAACTGTTAACTCCTAATTCGTAGCTTTCTACAATATCTCTATCTTCTTTAGACGAGGTTAAAACTACTACTGGAATTTTTCGTGTACGTTCATCTGCCTTTATGGTCTGGAGAACTTCTAATCCATCCACTTTAGGCATTCTCAAGTCCAATAGAATAAGCCGAGGTAAATTTTCAACATTTCTATTAGAATATTCTCCTTTGGCAAAAATTAAATCAAGAGCTTCTGCACCATCCTTAACCCATACTAATTTATTAACAAGATTTTTTCTTTTCAAAGCTCTCATAGTTAGCTCTGCATCGGTAGGGTTATCTTCAACCAGTAAAATATCTATTTCATCCATATTATACCTCCTTATCCTAAATGAAATTCTTGAATATTTTTTTTATTATTATTTTTTGGGAAGTGTGAAGTAAATAGTAGCTCCTTTATCCACTTCTCCTTCACCCCATACACGACCTTCATGTCTTCTAATAATTCTTTGAACAATAGATAAACCTACCCCCGTACCTTCAAACTCTTCAGGACTGTGTAATCTTTGAAATAGGCCGAATAGCTTATTTACATATTTCATATCAAAACCGGCACCATTATCCTTAACATAATAAATGTTTTCATTTTTATCATTCTGATAGCCCACTTCAATAACACCTTTTTCACGTTGGCTAGTAAATTTAACAGAATTTGAAAGCAGATTACTTACTACTTGAGTTAACAAGGCCCGGTCACCATAAGCTTGTGGCAAAGAATCCACTTTTAATTCAATACTTCTACCTTCAAATCCTTGTATTACCTGATTATACACCGTTTTAACTAAATCTTCCATATCAATATCAGACATCTTCATTTCTTGGCGACCAGCACGAGATAACATTAAAATATCATCTATTAATTGACCCATTTTATGAGTATTTTCTCTTACAATGTTTAAAAGTCTTATACCCTCTTCATCAAGTTTATCCTGATAATCCTCGACTATTATTCTTGAAAAACCATCAATAGCCCTTAATGGTACTCTTAAATCATGAGAAACAGAATATGCAAAGGCTTCTAGCTCATCATTAGCATCTTCTAACATTTTGGTCTGCTTTTTGAGTCTTTCATTTAGACTTCTCAAACTTCTCACTTTTTCAATTCTCTCAACTAATAAAGCAACCATAAGGATTACCACCATTAGAAGAATCAAACGAAACAAATCATCAGTCACCGAAACCCCAAAGGTACTGAAAATAGGTTGTACTAGGATCAATATTAATCCAATAATTATAGGTATGGCCCATATGAATCTTCGACTCTTATTAGTTGTTAGAATAATGGGGAACATCATTAATTGATTAAAAAAAACATTCTTTACAGGAAAAATATTAAGATGATACATTAAAAATCCGGCTGAAACCAGCAACAATACCATTAATAAATCATTTCTTGTCTGGGCCTTTAAACTGGTGGTCATATTATCACAATAAATATTTTTTAATACTCTCACATATATTTTTTATCATAATTTGCAGCGAATATCAAATTGTCCATACGAATTCCAGTTGCATGCTTTATTGAAAATAATTATTATACACTAAACATAATCATATTATGCTCGGATTGTTACTCTCATTTCTCAGTGCTTTATCTGAATCTGCCATGATGCATTTAGTAAAAACTCTTGAAAATAATGATGAGTATTTAGTTTCATGGGATTCAGATTTATTAGTTTATTAGTTCTACTATCACTACTTTTATTTGATGAAATACCTAACATTAAACAAGATTTTTTCCTAGCACTATCTATAAGTTGTACAATGAGTGTTTTAGGTACAATTCTTTTTATGAAGGCCTTGAAAAATTCTGATTTATCAATATCTATACCAATACTTTCATTTGGTGCAATATTTTCCATAATAATATCATTTATACTATTAGATGAATTGCCATGATTATTGGGCATTTTAGGCATATTAACAATCTGTATTGGTTCTTATATAATGAACATAAAAGAAAAAAGTAAGGGCTACTTAAAACATTTAAAGGCACTTTTTGTAGAAAAAGGTCCTCAGCTAATGCTTTTAGTTGCAATTTTAAGTAGTATTGGTGGAACATTTGATAAGGTAGGAGTTTATAATTCATCTGAAATGTTTTGGCCAGTGGGAAGAAATTTAATAATCGTAATGGCCTTAATCCTATAATGTTTTATAAATCAAAGAACAAAACCAAGCAAATAAAACAGAATTATAAATTACTCATGCTTGTTGGGTTCTTTGGTGCATTAGCGCTATTATTCCAGATGAGTGCACTAAAATATACTCTTGTAGGATATGTAAGTTCAATTAGAAGTTCAAATATTATAATAGCTGTTCTTATAGGTTATTTTATTTTTAAAGAAGAAAATGTGGATAAAAGGTTAGTTTGTGCTATTCTAATGTTTATAGGAGTGCTTCTTATAATTTTAGATTGATAATTTACTATTAAAAGCAAAACTAGAGTTTCAGAATAAATTCCAAACATTGAAAAAATAGTGATAGATCAATCACTTTTGTGATGATCTTAAATCCTAAAACCATATTTAAGATTCAATTAAATTAATGAAATATATTGATTATTTATTTTCTTTCACCGACTCTGATTTTTCGTCAGAAGATTGATGCTGGAATGTAACATTTCCTTCCTCTAAAATTTCTTTAAGAAAATCACCAGTATATGTGCCGCTTAAAGAAACTTCTTCTGGAGTTCCATGGGCTACAACTAATCCTCCAGCATCTCCACCTTCCGGACCTAAATCTATAATATAATCTGCAGTCTTTATAACATCCAAGTTATGTTCAATTACCACCACAGAATTTCCAGCATCAGTTAGCCTACCTAGAACATCTAATAGCTTTTTTATATCCGCAAAGTGCAGTCCAGTGGTTGGTTCATCTAATATATACAATGTTTTTCCAGTACTCTGTTTGCTCAGCTCCTTGGCTAGTTTAACTCTTTGAGCCTCTCCACCAGAAAGAGTGGTTGCAGATTGTCCCAGTTTGATATAACCTAATCCCACATCATCTAGGGTCTGTAATTTCTTCTTTATACGAGGTATATTTTCAAAGAAATGTAAAGATTCTTCTACTGTCATATCCAGTATCTCTGAAATATTTTTTCCCTTGTAGCGTATGTCCAGTGTTTCACGGTTGTATCTTTTACCTTTACATACTTCACAAGGTACGTAAACATCAGCTAAAAAATGCATTTCAATCTTTTTAATCCCATCTCCAGTACAAGACTCACAACGTCCGCCCTTAACATTAAAACTATATCTTCCAGGTTTATAACCTCGTTTTTTTGATTCCTGGGTTTCCGCAAAAATTTCCCTTATGTAAGTAAAAACTCCAGTATAGGTGGCGGGGTTAGATCGTGGGGTACGTCCTATTGCTGATTGATCAATAATAATAACTTTATCCACATTTTCCAAGCCTAAAATATCATCATGTTTACCTGGATTAACATGTTTATGATTTAATTTAACATAAAGGCCCTTATAGAGCACGTCATTTATCAAAGTACTTTTACCAGAACCAGAAACACCAGTAATGCAGGTAAAAACACCTAAAGGTATTTCTACATCAATAGATTTTAGATTATTATGTTTAGCCCCTATAATTTTTAGTTGTTTCCCATTAGGATTTCGGCGTTTATTTGGGGTTTCAATAGTTTCTTGTTTGGATAAATATTTTCCTGTAATTGATTGGGGATTTTCCATAATTTCAAGTGGATTTCCAGTGGCAATGATATGTCCACCGTGTTCACCAGCGCCAGGGCCAATGTCTATCACATAATCCGCGGATAAAATTGTTTCTTCATCATGTTCTACTACAATAAGGGTGTTACCAATATCTCTTAATCTTTTTAGTGTTTCAATTAATCTTACATTGTCTCGTTGGTGCAGACCAATGCTGGGTTCATCTAGTATATACAGAACACCCACCAGTCCTGATCCAATCTGTGTAGCTAAACGGATCCTCTGAGCTTCTCCACCGGAAAGAGTTCCTGAAGAACGATGTAAAGTTATATAATCCAAACCAACATCAGCTAAAAATTTTAAACGTTCCTTTATTTCTTTTAAAATCTCTTTAGCTATAAAATAATCTCTTTCTCTCAATTCAAGGTCATCAAAGAATTTTTTTGATTTTTTTATAGGCAATTCCACAATTTCTGATATTGATTTGCCACCAACAGTAACTGAACGACTTTCTGGTCTTAGACGGGATCCTTCACACACTGGGCAGTTATGATCACTCATAAACTGGCCAGTGTAGCTGCGCATGTAGTTGGATTTTGTTTCCATATAAATTCTCTCCATTCGCGTGACTACACCTTCAAATCTTCTTCTAACCCTATGTACTCTGTTTCTTCTTTTAAACTCAAATTCTATTTTATCTGGTGATCCATAGAGGATAATATTTTGATATCTCTGGTCTAGATCTTTAAATGGAGTGTCCATACTGAAGTTATAGTGTCTGGCCACATCTCTCAGCATTTGATGATAATAATTATCCCTGTTTTTGGATTTACTCCATGGTAGAATCGCTCCTTCATTAAGAGATAATTCTTTATCAGGAACTACCAGATCTGTGTCAATTTCCAGTTTAGATCCTAATCCATTACATTCAGGGCAGGCCCCATGGGGACTATTAAATGAGAACATCCTAGGACTAATCTCTTCAAAGTTTATGTCACATTCAGTACAGGCAAAATGTTCACTGAATATTTTTTCTTTAGAATCGCCATTTAAAAGGTAATTGATAATAACCAATCCTTCTCCAAGATCCAATGCAGTTTCCAGGGAATCAGCTAACCGTCTTTTGAAATCCTCATCAGGCCTTATTATCAGTCGGTCAACAACAACTTCTATGTTGTGTTTGCGATTTTTGTCCAGTTTAAATTCAGATTCCAGATCAGATATTTCTCCATCAACTCTTACCCGTACAAATCCTTTCTTTATCATATCCTCGAATACTTTTTTATGCTCACCTTTACGATCTTTAACAACTGGTGCTAAAACTTGTATCTTGGTACCTTCTTTCTCTTGCACAATATTATCCACTATCTGTCCTGCTGTTTGCTGAGAAATTTCTTTTCCACACTTATAACAGTGAGGTATTCCTACCCGGGCATATAATAATCTTAAATAGTCATAAATCTCGGTCACAGTCCCAACAGTTGATCTAGGATTCATTTTGGTTGTTTTTTGGTCAATGGAAATGGCGGGGGATAATCCTTCTATATAATCTATCTCTGGTTTTTTCATTTGTCCTAGAAATTGCCTGGCGTAGGCTGACAATGACTCAACATATCTGCGCTGTCCTTCAGCGTATATTGTGTCAAAGGCAAGAGATGACTTACCAGATCCACTTATACCCGTTATAACCACGAATTTATCCCGTGGAATAGTTAGATCAATATTTTTAAGGTTATGTTCCCTAGCCCCTTTTAGCACAATATTTCCTTTCTTATTATTCATTAGTCTGAAACTCCTTTCAATGTGATAATTTTATCTCTAAGCTTTGCTGCTGTTTCAAAATCCAGCTTTGCAGCTGCTTTATTCATATCCTTTTCCAAATCTTTAATTAATATATCTAATTCATCTTTAGGAATTTTTACAACATCTTTTAGATCTAATTCTTGTTTTTTTTCCTTTTCTTTAATGGATCGAACCACGTTCTGGGGAATAATTCCATGTCTCTTATTATATTCTATCTGAATCTTTCTTCTCTTGTTAGTAATATCTACAGCGGTTTTTACGGATTCAGTGATATTATCTGCATATATTAAGACTTGTCCATCAACATTTCTTGCAGCTCTACCAATGGTTTGAATCAGTGAAGTTTTAGATCTAAGAAATCCTTCCTTGTCAGCATCAAGTATTCCCACCAAAGATACTTCAGGTAAATCTAAACCTTCCCTTAGTAGGTTCACACCCACCAAGCAGTCAAATTCCCCTCTTCTAAGATCATCTATTATTTCAATTCTCTCTAAGGTATCAATTTCAGAGTGAAGATATCTAACCTTTACCCCTACTTTGGCATAATATTCCGTCAGATCTTCAGCCATTCTCTTTGTTAGTGTGGTTATAAGGGTTCTCTGATTATTTTCAACCCGATTTTTTACTTCATGTAAAAGATCATCCACTTGATTAGTAACAGGGCGCACAATGACCTCTGGATCAACAAGTCCAGTGGGTCGGATAATCTGTTCCACTAAATTTCTACTTTTTGAAATTTCATAATCAGCAGGGGTGGCGGAAACATAAATAATCTGATTAGTCAACTGTTCAAATTCTTCAAATTTTAGGGGACGATTTTCTCCAGCAGATGGAAGCCTAAAACCATAATTAATCAACGTATCTTTACGAGCTTTGTCTCCAGCATACATACCCCTGATCTGGGGAACTGTAACGTGAGACTCGTCAATAATAGTCAAATAATCATCTGGAAAATATTCAAGCAAGGTATAAGGGGTGCTTCCCCATTTACGTCCACTCATATAAAGTGAATAATTCTCAATACCTTGACAGTATCCCATCTCCTTCAACATTTCTATATCAAACCTGGTTCTTTGCTCCAATCTCTGAGCTTCAACCAATTTATTCTGAGACTTTAAAACAATTAGACGATCTTCTAATTCTTCTTCAATTAATTTAATAGCATTTCTCATTTTTTCTTGTGATGTAACAAAATGTTTCGCTGGAAAAATAGTGATTCTTTCCAGATTTTTAGTTGATCTATTTTTTATAGGATCTATAAGTGATATTGAATCAATCTGGTCACCGAAAAGTTCCAATCTAATAGGTTTGCTGCCATGGATGGGATTAATGTCAATTACATCGCCGCGTACTCTGAACTTTCCCCGACTAAAATCTATGTCGTTTCTATCATACTGCATCTTAACTAATTGTTCCAGGATTTCGTCCCGATCAATACTGCTTCCCACATCCAAGGTGAGCAGAAATTCCCCATAATCTTCTGGTGCACCTAAACCATATATACATGACACACTGGATACTACAATAACATCATCCCTTGATAGAAGCGATTGTGTGGTTGAATGGCGCATCTGATCAATTTCATCATTGATGGAGGCTTCCTTGTCAATGTAAGTATCAGTTTGGGGTACATATGCTTCTGGCTGATAATAATCATAATAACTTACAAAATATTCAACCGCATTATCCGGGAAGAATTCTTTAAATTCCTCATATAACTGTGCTGCTAATGTTTTATTATGAGAAATAACAAGAGTAGGCTTCTGTATTTCTTGTATAACATTAGCCATGGTGAAGGTTTTTCCCGAACCTGTTACTCCTAAAAGGGTTTGATCACGATATCCTTTATTCAATCCTTCTACTAATGATTTTATTGCTTTAGGTTGGTCCCCTAATGGTTTATAATTTGATCTGAGCTTGAATTCTCCCATAATAATCCTCATATAAAAACGAGTAATATTTGCATTAATTTAAAAAAATTTATCATAAAAAGATAATCATTATAATGTTTCAGTCAATAATATAAAAATAATAAATATAATATTTCCAATCTAGTATATAAATTTTTCAATTTTCAGTTAATAAGATTCAAGTATAATGATTTCATGGAAATGAGTTGGCATAATATTTAGCAATAATTATAATAATATTGGATGTTTATTTTATAAAAAAATTTTCTTAACTTATAAATTATATAACCAAAAAAATTAGATAATTTTGTAGATTAAAATGTCTTTTCAAACTAGGGATCCTGACAGTTTACCGGATAAAACCGGTGTTTACATTATGAAAAATAAACATGATGAAGTGATTTATGTTGGTAAGGCCCTATCTCTAAAGAAGAGGGTTAAATCATATTTTAAAGATACTTATGATACACCAAAAACACGTACTTTGATGAAACATTTTCATAGTTTAGAATATATTTTAACTGACACTGAGAAAGAAGCACTAATCTTAGAATCAAATTTAATAAAAAAGCATCATCCCCGCTATAATGTTAGACTTAAGGATGATAAAAGATATCCATACATAAAAATTACCAATGAAGTATATCCCCGTATATTAATCAGTAGAAACGTGGTTGATGATGGATCACATTATTATGGCCCATTTACTGATGCTACAGCTGTTCGAAAAACTATTAAATTCATTAAATCTCTATTTAAAATTAGAGATTGTAAAAAAATGGATGGACCTTGTCTAAATTATCAGATTAAAATATGTGATGCTCCTTGCGACGGTAAAATAAGCAAGGACTACTACAATGAGATTATAGACCAGATTAACCTGTTTTTCCAGGGCAAATATCAAGAAATAATCAGATATCTTGAAGAAATGATGAATGAGGCAAGTAAAAACCATGAATTTGAGAAGGCATCAGTATTTAGGGATCAGATAGATTATATTAAGGAGGTTATGGAAAAACAAAAAGTATCATTTACTCGCAGCCTAGATCAAGATGTTATAGCCGGATCATACGATAAAAAAGATGCATATATTGTAGTGTTTTCTATAAGGGAGGGTAAAATAACTGGTAAAGATGATTTTATTATGAATGGTATTGAGAACACCTCATATGAAAAGGTTTTATCTGCCTTTATAAAACAGTTTTACTCTAATCCGCGCTATATTCCACGAGAAATTCTTTTACAAAACGAGATCAATGATCAAAAATTGATATCTGAATGGCTATCTGAAAAAAAAGGAGATCAAGTCGATTTAAAGGTGCCAGTGGATGGTATGGAGCACCGATTAATGAAAATGGTTATTAAAAATGCTGAGGTAATAAAAATTCAGGAAAAAGAGTTTAAAAACACCCTTCTTGATCTAAAAAAGTATTTGAAATTACCAAAGTTACCTCGAAATATAGAAGCATTTGACATATCTAATATTGCAGGAAAAGAATCAACAGCTTCAATGGTTGTATTTAGAGATGGTAAACCTCATAAGTCTGGGTACCGAAAATATAAATTACATTCAAAAGGACCTGATGATTATGCTATGATGAGGGAAGTTTTAAATCGTAGATATGAGAAATTAAAGACTGAAAATTCTGAATATCCAGATTTGGTAATCGTTGATGGTGGTAAGGGTCAATTAAATGTAGCTATATCTGTATTTAATTCTTTAAATATCAAAATTCCAGTTATGGGTTTGGCTAAGGAATTTGAGCAAATATTTGTCCCTGGAAGCTCAGATCCAATTATATTACCTCCAAATTCATCGGCATTATTACTTTTACAGAGAATAAGAGATGAAGCTCATCGTTTTGCTCTTACTTATCATCGAAAGTTACGTTCCAAAAAGATTTCTGAATCTGAACTTGATAAAATAAAAGGCATAGGTCAAAAACGGAAAATGAAACTTCTCAAACACTTCGGTAGTTTAAAAAATATTAAAAATGCAAGTCCAGAACAGTTAAAGGAAGTTGAAGGTATTAATCAACATGTGGCCCGCGAAATTTATGATTATTTTCACTGATAATCTAATAGAAACAATAGAATACTTATAATATCCTAAAAAAATAATTTATAAATTTTCATGATACATAATAAATACTTTAATAGGTTAAAAACCAAAATTCTAAATGCTTTGCTAAATAAAATTAACTTAATGATAATTAATCCAGAACTGAATAGAAAAACCTTAATAAGATATAGTGATATAAATTAATCTAATGTTGTAATATTTATAGGGGATATCATGGCTAATACAAGGTTACTGGTTGTGGAAGATGAAAGTATTGTAGCAATGGATATAAAGCACAGAGCTGAAGGTTTAGGATATGATGTCCTTGGAATAGCTGCTTCTGGTGAAGAAGCAATCAATAAAACCGAGGAAAAACTACCAGATTTAGTATTAATGGATATTGTTTTGAAGGGTAAGATGGATGGTATTCAAGCTGCACAAGAAATTCGTGAACGTTTTGACATTCCTGTGGTATACTTAACTGCTTATTCAGATGAAAAAACCTTGAGTAGGGCCAAACTCACTGGACCATTTGGATATATAATTAAACCATTTGAGGACAGGGAACTGCACAGTGCCATTGAAGTAGCTCTTTACAAACATAAAATGGATAGTAAACTGAGAGAAAGTGAAGAAAAATATAGAATGCTTTTTCAATCATCTCCCAATCCCATACTGTTATTAGATAGTGAGGGAAAAATTGTTTATAACAATGAGAAAGCCGAAGAAATGCCTATGATGGCACCAAACAAAGTAGGAACAGATTTTAATGAGCTTATGTCCAAAGTAATACACAAAGATGATTTAAACTTATACAATGAAAATTTTTCCAAAGTTTTAAAAGGGGAAAAAATAGAACCTTTCGAAATAAGAATATTAAAAGATACAAAAAAGCTATACTATGAAATTTATCTTACATTAATGAATATTAATAATGATTCTAATGTACAATTTATTGCCCATGATATCACTGGAATTAGGGAAGCAGAAAAACAGAGGGTGGAACTGGCAAAAGAAAAGGCTCGATCAGAATTATACAGTTTCGTGGTAAGTGCAATACCAGTATTCGCAACAAATATCCCACCTAAGCTTAGAAATACCATCATTAAAAATTTTGCTGATAGATTTGAATCTAACATGAAACCTAATTTTGAAAGTTTTATGGAAAAAAAAGGTATAACTTTAAAAAGGGATATAAAAAAGGAAGAGTCATCAAAAATATTTTCTAGCTATTTAGAATGGTTATCTAATTTCTTATTGAACCTGGGTATAAAATCAGATGTAAAATCTTCTAAATCAAAATATACTCTTGAATTTTTAACATTTCCTTGGATGGATGATGCTGCCCAAAATCCAATATTCTCCCTTATATTTAGAGCAATGCTAATAAGAAGCTTTACTTGGACCAATCTCAAAGGAAGTGTTTCTCAAAAATCTAGTTTAGTAGACGGCTCTAATTCCATTAAATTTGAATTCTACCTTTCATCATTAAGATAAATTATTATAAAATCTAATTAGATACTAATTAACAAATATTATAACTTTAACTTTGAATTGAAGGAGTGGATAGTGTGGAAAGAGTAAAAATAGGAATAGATGGTTTGGATGAGATTACTGAAGGTTTTCCAGCTGGTAGAACCATTCTAATAACAGGTGATGCAGGTTCTGGAAAAACAATATTTGCACTCCAATTTGCCAAAAGTGCATGTGAACAGGGTCTAAAAACTGTTTACATAACAACTGAGGAAGATAATCAGGATTTAAAACGTCAAAGTGATTCATTTAACTGGAATGTAGATAAATTCAAGGAAAAAGGTTTATTGAATTTTATTGAGCTGGCTGGTCTTAGGGCACGGGTTACTGAGGCAGAGATGAGTATAGGAGTTGAAGCCATGAAGGGTAACTTTGCCAAACTTCTCCAAGATCTGCCAGAAGATACAAATGTGGTTATTATTGATAGTTTAGGAAGTCACACCGCCAAATTAACACCTTATGAATTCCGGGATCGATTTGATCTTTTAATTTACGAATTGAAACAGAGAGGAATCACTGCACTTGTAATATTGGATAGCGCCACTTCCCGAGAATTTAATGAACTGGCTCTCTTTTCAGTATACGGTGCAATAAGGTTGATGAAGAGGGAAAATCCTTACACTGGTCGCAGAGAAAGAGTCATGGATGTTGTGAAGATGAGAAGCACCCGCACCCCTATCGAATTTTTAACCTATGAAATAGGTCCAGAGGGTATAGAAGTCATCTCTGATATTGAAGGTAGCTAATAAATTCACTTATACAACATCTTTAATTTTTTTATTATTTCTTAAATTAGGTAATTTTTTTGTTACTATATTATTTCTGTAGCATTTTTTTTAATTGCAAAGTTCAAATTACAATGTTCTGTGGATAATAGAAACATTTTTATATAAGCATCCATTATATTTAATTTTCAAAAACCAATTGATGAAGGTGATGGAGTTCCACCTTTAACTGCTTTTTTTAAAGCTAATGACTCCTACTATAAAAAATAAGGTAGAGAGGAGGCTGAATAATTATTAAAGAATTTAATATATTTATTATTATCTATAATAGTTTTAAAAACTTGTTTGATATTTTTATTGCTCAAGGAAAACTTTTCAAGGGATATTACAATTTATTACTTGATCCCCGATTACTTTATCTAGATGCTTTCAAGGTGATTTCATGGAATCTATAGCATTAAGTCTGGCTATTATAATTTTACTAGGTTTATTATTTAACAAAATTTTCACTAGAATCAAATTACCTGGATTATTAGGAATGCTCATATTAGGCATATTAATCGGTCCTTATGGTTTAGATTGGATTGATGCTGCTTTTCTAAATTTATCTGATGATCTAAGAATCATTGCTTTAATAATCATATTATTAAGAGCAGGATTTGGAATTAGTATGGAAAGTCTGCGTAAAGTTGGTTTTTCAGCTGTAAAATTAAGCTTCATACCAGATATAGTGGAAGGTTTAACTGTGATGTTCGTGGCCAGTTACCTGTTAAATCTACCATTGGTTGAAGCAGGTATGTTGGGATTTATTATTGCTGCAGTATCTCCAGCAGTTATAGTTCCTCAGATGCTTTCATTTATTGATAGAAAGATGGGGACTCGTAAGGGAATTCCAACCCTAATACTTACTGGAGCTTCTGTTGATGATGTGGTGGCTATTACAATTTTTTCGGTATTTCTAGGTATATATGGGGGTCAGCAGATCAACTTTGCATGGGAATTTCTAAGCATACCATTATCAATCATAACTGGAGTGCTTCTAGGATTGGTACTGGCAGTGATCTTATTATATCTATTTAGAAGGTTTAATATTAGAAACACGGAAAAAACGCTGATAATCTTAGGCTCCGCAATTCTACTAAAAAATATTGGGGATTACTTTAACCAGTATGTTCCAGTAGCAGCACTTCTGGGTTTAATGGTGATAGGATTTGTTCTAATAGAGAAAATGCCTGAGGTAGGACTACCTCTAGCAGAAAAATTCAATAAAATCTGGATATTCGCAGAAATCCTACTTTTTGTCCTGGTAGGTGCTCAGGTAGATATATATCTGGCCATATCTGCAGGGCTAATTGGTCTAGTAATTATTATCATAGGACTATTAGCCCGTAGCATAGGGGTTTATGGATCTCTTGTTGGAACCAATCTGGATTTCAAGGAAAAAATATTCTGTATACTGGCATACACTCCTAAAGCTACTGTACAAGCAGCTATTGGTGCTATACCCTTAGCAGCTGGAGTAGCTTCTGGTCAGTTGATATTGGCCATATCAGTAATTGCCATACTATTTACAGCCCCTCTGGGAGCAATAAGTGTCCAATATTACGGGGAAAAAATCCTAAAACCAGAGAATTAACAAAAACAATAAAAAAGGAAATTTTTTTTCACTTGAAGAAAATTATAGAACATGATTGGTTATTCTGGAAAAATATAAAATTAAGATACATTTATAAATTTTCCAGAGCATTAACCAGTAATTTTATAGTATTTTCCATATCATCTAGACTTACCACACTAACCGGAGTGTGGATGTATCTAGTGGCAACTGAAAGAACACCGGCAGGTATACCTTCCCGGGTTAAGTGAATAGCTGTAGCATCAGTTGTTCCACCATCACTAACCTCAATCTGGTAGGGTATTTCATTCTTATCAGCAGCTTTGATTAACATTTTCTTAACCTCGGGATGGGTTATTATACCCCGGCCACTGGCATCAGTAAGTATAATGGCGGGTCCTTCACCAATTTTTGCAGGAGCTTCATCTTCTTTAATACCTGGATGATCACCAGCAATTGTCACATCCAGTGCCAATGCCATATCAGGGTTTATTTTATAAGCCGATGTTCTGGCACCTTTAAGTCCCACTTCTTCTTGCACTGTACCAACAGCATATATGTTAGCACTACTTTTAACTCTTTTTAAGACTTCTATAAGAACTAAACATCCCACCCGGTTATCTAATGCCTTTCCAGTTATCAGATTGTTAGGTAATTCACTAAAATTATGTTTAAAGATAATAGGATCACCAATGGACACTAATTTCTCTGCGTCCTCCTTATCCTTTGCCCCAATATCTATAAACATGTCCTCAGATCCAATGATCTTCTTTCTATCAGATTCCTTCATTTTATGGGGTGGTTTGGATCCAATAACTCCTATAATAATTCCTTTGTCAGTGTAAATTTCAACTGTCTGGTTAAGAAGCATCTGGTCATTGATTCCCCCGATTTTTGAGAATCTTATAAAACCTTTTTCATCTATAAACCTAACCATAAGTCCAATTTCATCCATGTGGGCTGCAAGCATGATCTTCTTACCATCCGGGTCTCCCTTTTTAAGAGCGATGATATTACCCATCTGGTCGACTTCCACATCATCAGCATATTTTTCCAGCTCATTCCTCATCAAATTCCTTATATTATCTTCAAAACCAGAAATTCCAGGTGCATCAGCAAGTTTTCTTAAAAGTTCATTCATATTATCATTATTCCTTTAATATGATTATTCTAATTTTTTAGAAAATTCAATTATTTCATTTTTAAATAAAGATTATTTGTTAATTTCTATTATCTAAAAAGCTTTTCTAAAGTGATTTGATTAGTATTAGTATTCCTATAATCACCAACACGATCTGGGGCCATGATTCAAAATATTTTAATGGTATTAAACCCATGTTAACTGCATACCAAATTATTCCAACTATTACGAAGCAGATCCCTATGAATATTCCAATGGTATTTCTTTTCCTATTCTTCTTATTCTCTTTTGCTTCTTCTTTCTTATTAATCTCAACAGTTTCTTTCATCTTGTTCACCATGATTTAAAAAAGTCATAAGTTATATAATTTTCTTAAGTTCATCAAACCTTCTTTTATTCTATAGACTATTCTAAACAATATATAGATATGGAGAATAATAATTATATAACTAATGTCTAATATTATGTTATGATTTCAGAGGAACATCCCCGATACCAATCCCTCTTGTTAAGGGAGAAAATAGTAAAAGCATATAAGGAAGGAGTATTAGCTGATTCAGGCATGATAGCTCATGGTAGGGGAGAAGCATTCGACTACCTTTTAGGAGAAAAAACATCTAGGATTGCTGCAAAAACAATAAAAACAGCTGCAGCAGCTCTTATACTAGCTGAAAAACCGGTTGTATCAGTAAATGGTAATACTGCTGCACTGGTACCAGAAGAAATTGTTGAATTAGCAGATACTTTAAACTCTGTTTTGGAGGTTAATCTTTTTTATAGAACCCCCAGCAGAGTAAAAGCAATAGAATCGGTACTTAAAAAGGCTGGTGCCTCTAAAGTATTAGGTGTTGATGAAAAAAAATTAAAGTACCTAGATGGATTGAAAAGTCCCCGGGCCACTGCCAGTCCAGATGGAATATTTTCTGCTGACGTGGTATTGGTTCCATTGGAGGATGGAGACCGAACTGAAGTTCTCCTTAATAGTGGTAAAATGGTTATAACCATAGACCTTAATCCATTATCTCGAACTGCACAGAAGGCTTCAATAACAATTGTAGATAATATTGTAAGAGCAGTTCCACTACTTATAAAAGAAATTAAAATTCTTAAAGACAAAAATGTCTCTGAACTTGAAAAGATTGTTAATGATTTTAATAATAAACAAAATCTAAGAGAATCCCTAAAATTAATGTCATTGGTGTGAATATGAAGGTTATTGGAGTATCAGGATTGCCTGGGTCAGGAAAAAGTGTTGTTTCCAGGATAGCGGAAACTATGGGCTTTGAAATTATTCGAATGGGGGATGTTATAAGAGAAGAAGCCCAGAGACGAGGGGAGGATGTGGGTGAAGTAGCAGTTAATTTAAGATTAGAATTTGGAAAAAATATTGTGGCTGAACGATGTGTGGAGAAAATTAAAGATATTAATGGACAAAATACACAAAAAAGGCCTAATAATAATGATAAATTTATAATAGAGGGTATTAGAAGTCCCTTTGAGGTTGATTTCTTTAAGAACAAATTTGAAAATTTCAAGGTAATTGCTGTACACTCAACACCAAAAACACGTTTTAAAAGATTGAAAAGAAGAAAGAGATCTGATGATTCAATAGATTATGATGAATTCCTTAAAAGAGATAAAAGAGAACTAGGGTTTGGTATCGGAGATGTTATAGCCACTTCAGATTATATGATAATCAATGAAGGTCCCTTATGGAGATACAAGAAAGCATTAAAAAATGTTTTTAAAAAATTTTCTTAGAAAAAGATAATACAGATAATCATAGTAGAATCCAGAAATCTTATAGCTAACAACCTTATTGCAAGTTCCAACCCATAATTTCTAGGAGTTTAAGGAGAATAAATATTATGATATCTAAATTCCAGGCCATAACACATGTACATAAAACCGAAGATATTAAAAAAGTTATTGAATCACTTAACCATATTTTCATGTATGATAACATAGTAATTGAAGAATCAGAAATATTAATATCTGGAAGTAGAAAAGGACTTGAAGATCTTAAAGAATCATTAAAAAAACGTAAAGTAAGAGAAACAGCCAGAAAGATTCTAGAAAAGGGAATTCATAAAAATCATATAAATTTTAAATTAAGCAAGCAAGCCGCATTTGCCGGAACTCCTGTTTTACTTGATCAAGAATTATCAGCTCTTGGAGAAATCGAAGTCAAAGTTGAAACCGATGATATTGAAGGATTTATTGACTGGCTGGCACCAAGTCAAGTTTAAAAAACTTCTTTACAAGATATTATTGTTTATCTACCAGCCGTGCATCTTCAACCACAAGACTTCCACTATCCCCTTCCCATAGAGTTTTTGATTTTATTATTTTAATTTTCTTTTTGAACAAGGGACCGTCAAGAACCAATGTTTCTGCTTCACCACCTTCAAAGGCCAAATGTATATGATACTTACCATGTAACTTTTCCAGTACTTTAATTAAATCTTTATCGATTTTTCGCCCAAGGAAGGATTCATCAAAGCCTTCAGCAGATACACTGGTAATGATAACTTCAAAACCCAATTCAATTATCTCTAACATGTATTCCTTTGGATCAAGATGCCATAAGGGAGCATAGGATATCAATCCTAATTCTTCACATATTTTATCAATCCTTGATTTCTGATAAGTTGATGAGAGAGCACCAGAATATATTCCCTCGACACCTGCAGCTTTAAGCAGTGATAAAATATTCCTAAGATCTTCTAACTCCTTCTCCTTTTCACCTTTGGTGGCCATATTAACAATGGGAATATCCATAGCCTCAGATAAGAGATCAGTAATATGGATGTTAGGCACGTGAAACATGTATGAATGGGGATTTTCAGAGATCATTGATATTAAATATTCAACATTATCACCACTTTTAATGGCCTTATAAATAGCCATGGTACTGTCTTTACCACCAGAAAAGAGTGCCGCTACCTTCATCCCTATCTCCTGAGCATCTTTTTTTTCCATTTTTTTATTATATCAATAATAGAATCAATAAATATCCCAGCTAAACCCACCACCACTCCAAGGAAACCACAAAATATGATTATATTCGACTTATCAGGGAGTATATTTTTAAGGTTCTGGATTTTATCCTCAACAGGACCTTCAATTTTTCCAATTACCACTTCTTCCTTCTCTATTTCAGTGATAATGTCATCAACTTTAGATGCTTCCACATTAACAGCAATATAAACTGTGCTGTAACGAAGATTCAAGCCTCTGGTGAGCATTAACCAGTCCCTTAACTTATTGATTACCTCAACTGGTCTGCTACCTTCCTTAATATTAATTTGAAGAGTATCACTGGATAAAAATTTGGCAGAACTAATATTAGTGTTGGTTATGGGGATACGTTCCTCCACATAGGAAAGCCACTGGCTGGGAATAGGATCTGTTTTAACCAGCATACCTTTACTCTGCACACTTTTAACACCATCAATAGCTTCTGTGTCACTTATAAATTTTTCAACATCTCTTTCTGCTGATATCTCCACATTTATGGTTTCCTGACCACCTGATGACCACATATACACACCACGGGCCATGTCAGGTATATCATCCATTACAGGTGAGATAAAAAATGCACCACCAACAGCTCCAACAGTAAATCCTAAAAATATTACAAATAAAAAATTCTTTTTACCTATAATAGGAGTTAGAAGGGCGGTTGAAAAAATAAATACCATTAGGATAATAAAAAGTACTATCATTATCACTGATACAATTGTGTCCATTGTTTTCAACTCTGTATATTATCTTGAAGTTGTTTTGTTGCCACTATACTTCCATTTTCAGCATCTACATATACTTCTTTTTCTACTTTCTCATTTTTTAAGAGAGGCACAATCCATACTTGAATTTCCTTATTATTAATATTTATTGTTCCCTGTGTAGGTTCTCCAGTTGTGTATCCTGGTTCTTCGGCTATTCTCTGGGCTTGTTCCTTGGTAATTTTAAAATCAGTATTGTTTGTATCGTTAGTATTATTGGTGGAATTAGGTTGTGGAAATGGCATGGTCTGAACTGTTGAGGGCTGTTCTGTCTGGTTAACTATTTGTACTTCTGGTGTTGATTGAAAAGGGCCATAAGCATATATAAGTATTATAAGTATTATAACTCCAACAGCTATTAAAGCTTTTTTTTCCCAAGTAAGTTCCAGATCCATTTAAACACCATAAATTTTCTTAAAATACTTGTTTTCAAATTGTTAAATAGATTTTGGTTTAAATCTTAAAATAGTTTCTATTGGTAATTCATTAAAGAATCTTAAAATAAATTTTTATTAATAAGTTAAGTAATTATTGGCTATAATTGGGTTATGGTAATGGTGCCATTATTATTTCTAATAGTATAAATATTACCTGAACTTAGAGTTGCTGATGTTATATTTATGCGGGGAATTAATCTGATACTGGTAGTTCGGCCTTGATAAGCTACATTTACATAGCCATTACTGGTTACATCAGCAGTCATATCCAAATCAGATGTGGCGGGCATGGTTAAATTTACGGCATAACCTCTTCCATTGATATATACTGTGTTAATAGCTTCAGCTATCCTCTCACCTACCATACGTGCCCTTCCAAACTCTGCAGTCTGAGTTTTTTCGGTTCCGCCGGTGATTAAGGCAACGAAGCTCCCCATTATAATCATTGCTATTAGGGTGGCAAATAATAAGTCTACGCTTACTTGTCCTTTGGAGTCCATTTATATCACTCTAAGATTAATTTTGATAACTTTGTTGTAAATTAAATAAATTACGATAGATTACAGAAAGATAAAATGTTGAACCAGTTGGATCTGCGATGGGTTGATTCCTAACAGTGATGGTATATCCTATTATATTCCTGAAATATTCATGATCCACCCGTGATATATCTGGCCGGCCATGATCCTCCAATAGTGGATCACCAATTATAAAAGTACTCATTCTTACTGATTGGGGGCTGGTTGAACTAGTATTAGTTCTGTTTTCTAACCGGTCAAAGAAAGATAAACCATAGGGGTCTGGCACGTAATATGGCCGGGGCGTAATGTTACTGGGGTTGTTAGTTCCATTTAAACATTCCCATAAATAGTTTAATCTGATTAAATCTCTATCCACAGTTTCATCAAAACGATAATTTCTACCTGTAACAGGAGAAAACTCATAATAAGGATATTTGAATATAACATTACTAAATCTCTGTTTGGATTTTATCCAAATATATGGATCTTCCATTCCTTCCAATGAAACATAGGAGGATATGGGAGGAGTAACCCCTTCATATACTTGGTCTTTTTGTTCGACTCTAATAGGGATGCCTCCCCTAACATTAACATAAAAACCAAAAGGATCATCCTGAGTAATAGTAACATCATTCAGATTAAAGGTTTGATTGGTATAGTTATTAATAGGTATATTGTTTATGAATATCTGGCGTCCAGTTTGGTTTTCCAATTCTCTGCAACTGGCAATTACATTGACATTCAATGAATTTACAATGTTTTGACGGATATTTGATTTACTATCTGTGAAAAATTTTTTATTATCAATAACATATCTTGTTGCATTATATGCTGAATTTCTACCAGAATCTGCAGCAGCTTTTTGAATGAAACCAAATACATTGGTAGCTGTGTTATAGGTAACATCCCCTCCTATGGCAATGTTGGCAAGTGTATTAGCTTCATTTACTATTTCAGCATAGTTTATAGCTATAACAAGAACGGGTATTAATAATAGAACAGTTAATGGGCTGAATACATATCCTTTATTATCCATTTTTATCCCCTCATTGCCTCCATAAATCTAACCTTACTGGGAGATTATTAGGTAAGTCTCCAGTATATAATGCTTCACTACGCAGAAGATTAGGATCAACAGTGTAACCTGATTCAATTAATGCTTGGGTAAGATTATTAAGAGCATTTTGTTGAGCAGTTGCAGCATCATTTGCATAGGATGTTGCCCATAGATTTGCTAAAAATTCAGGGTATAAAACCGCTATACGGGTACCAGAAAATATTTCTGCATTTCCATTATAGTCACCTGATTCCCAGTAATTGGTTGGTCCAGTAACAATGGTTCGTAGTAAGTATGTTCCAGGCTTTAGTGTATAGTTACCAGAAGTTCCATTAGTGAATACCTTATTACCACCTGCATCAATTGAAGCTAGATTTAAGTAGTAAGGAATGGTTGAACTGGTTGGATATAGATCTCTCCAATTAGTTCCTTGTCGAACCTGCACTCTTAAACTTCGAGTATCAACACCAGGACCTAAAAAGAGGTAAACTTCTTTTGCACCCTCTTCAATAGTAAATGATCTATCCTGAGTCTGAGTGTTTGTATTTGCTTGATAACTGTTATATGGGAAATTTTCCCATCTTATAGGTAGTCGGGTGTAGCTAACTGTAGTGTAACAATCAACTAGGCCTACAAAATCATAATCATTGCTGGGTACTTGATCCCAAATAGTGATTCTTACCCTATTATGACCAGCCTTTAAACGGTTTCCAATATAAAGGGTGCCTGGAATATTTCCATAACCATCACTACGGGCACTATATGTACCTCCATCAAAATTAAATGAACAAAAAACAGTTTGCCATCTTGTACCATCCCATACTTCTACCATTGCATTGTCAGTACCACCGTAAATGTTCATATATACAGCTGCATCAAGTACACGTATATTATCACTAGGTAAATCAAATTCTTGGATTATACTTACCGCTGATCCATGACCTGTACCAGATACTCCTGGTAAATTAGTTATAACAAAAGGCGTACCATCATCAAAATTATCAAGTTCATTTCTATTATTCACAAATGTATTCCAGTTCATAACTCTTCGATTGGTAAATGATGTGACTGTTGCTGTGTCTAAATCATAGATTCGTCCATACTCATTTGCCTGGCCATCACCACTTAAATCCTGAGGATCTGGAACAGCCAATCCAGCAGAATCATTAAAATCGAATCTTTCATTTAAAATTCCTTTAGGAACCCTAAATGTGGTTGTATAATTACCGATAATTGAAAACCAGGGTAGATTGTATCTAGTAAGACTTGACCCGGAACTCATATTCAAAAAATTTACGTAATAATTGTTTATACCCGGTGCTAAATGCGCTGGATTGATAATTCCTTGATAATTGTACATCCGGGTTGTTGTACTGGGCCTACGATTTAAGAAAGTGAATTGGTTAGGATTGGCCATGTAATTGTTCCCATTTATGTTAGTTCTAGCTCCAAAAGATGCTAAGTTACTTTCTGCACTGGAACCAATAAGGAAATAACCCCCAGTAATAGTTGAACCTTGAGGAATAGAAAATGCAATATTTTGAGCTGAAGAACCACCGCCCCAAAAAGGTCGGCTATATAAACCATAACTTCTCCAAGGTTCGAAATTGGTAAGCCAGTTATGGAAATTCCATAGAGTAGTGGTTACATTAGCCTGTTGGTCTTCAAATTCTGCTTTTTCAACTTTATACCAGGCTCGTCCCATCCATCCTTCACGAGGACCAGATATGACCTCTACACGTGATGCTACATCATTTGCCACAAAGAGACCCCTATTATTCTCTACAGATGGAAAATTAGATAAAGTTAGTCTGTAACCAATATTAGAAGGAATTAAGTAGTTAAGTGAGGAACTTATCAAGTTTTCAGCTTGAGTGGTATTTCCGGCTTGATAATATACTGCAGCAGTGTACAATGTCCCATCATACTGCATCACCCTCAAAGCATCTGCTGCAATAGTCTCAAGTCGCTGCTGATCCTGTCCTGCAAAGTTAGGAACTACATAGTAGGTCATTAAAGCTGCACTAATAACTATAAATATGGAAACTGCAAGTACAGCATCAGTAGTGAATATTAAACCTTTTTCATCCATTTAATCACCTAACCCATATATAAAAAACAAATCTGCCCAGTATAGGTCTAGCAGAATCAATATTAACCTCAGTTGAGGGGGTTCCTTTAGGAACTTGAATAATGTAAACATCCATAGTACTTCCCGGAGCACTGGCAACTTTTCCCAGTACTACACTATTAGGTAATAAATCGGTTTGATTTTGCAAAATACTTTGGGGTTCAATCTTCCTGGTCAACTCAGTTAGAGGGAAATCTCTTTCTCTTACTATTTCAACTCCATTAATAATCACTTGAGCTGATGAGATTCCATTATTATCTATAACTACATAATAATCAAAGGCATTATTATATGCAATATTAGTTTTGAAGGGATTTGGTGGGCTTGTAAAATCTCTTGGTTGCCTAGTTCCCCTAATTCCAACTCCCTCTGACACTATCTCAAATTTAGCTAGTCTTACCAGTCTTTCTATTCTTGCAATATTCTGAGCTGAAGTATTATAAGTACCTAATGTATAATATGGGGCATTAGTTTGAGCGTTAGTAATATTTATGAAGTATCCATACTCTGGACCTACCAAATCCTGCATAACAGACGTGTTCAATGCTCCCAGTTTATAGGGGGATATATCATTTTCATCTGGTGCCTGTGTTCTGTCATTAAATTTGGCTATTCCTACCACTGACGGATTTCCGGTTTGTTCCCAGTTATTAGGTGTTCCAGATGTCTCAAGTAATGTACTCACTGTATCTGCTCCAACTCTTTCCAGAGAGCTTTGGAAAACACCTTCCTGTGATAGATAAAAAACATTATCCATATTTGCTGCAGCCATACCCAATAATATGGTAATAGGTATTAATGCTATCAATAGATCTAATGAAAACACATAACCATCTGAATCATCAGCTATTTTTCTCAATATCTGTCCCCTCTCATCATTATCACAAATATAATTGGATCATTATATATTTAACAACATTTATATAACTTTCCTTCTAAATAATAGATTATATATTTTTTCGAAATTTTTATACAAAAAATATTATTGATGGATTGCTATGGATATTAAAGCTCAAATTTCAGCAGAATATATACTTCTGGTAGGTTTTATTCTAGTTATAGTCTTAATTTTTGCTTCCTATGTTGGAGAACAAAATGAATTAAATTCAGTGATGACTGCTGCAAAACAGGGTGCTAGTGATGCTTTAGCAGAACTTTCATTTTCAGATCGGAGTCTGCAGCCGGTAAGAGTTCTGGATATGACATTAACTGGAAACCAAAATAAAACTATTCAAATACGATTATCTAGAACTATATCAGAGGCAAATAAAAATTTTGTTAGAAATAGAAGTCTGGTTTCAATTCAACAATTAGGATACACCCGTGAAGATAATGCCATTGTAACAGGTAGATTTAGATTTAATGTAACAATCACGCCTTAGCTATTCCAGAATATACTATTTCTAAATAATAATCTATGATAAAGATACCTTTTCAATTATTTTAACTGGCTTATTACCATTCATACTTAATATTCCACTTTCGATTTGAACTTTAACCCATTCATTCTCTTTCACGTCAATATTATTTGTTTCAACCACGTAGATATCGGGTTTCACATTGGATCTAATATCATAGTCCACCCTAACATAAGCTGTATTCTTACCCAGTTCAATCACCTGACCGTAGGTGAAATCGCGATGATATCTTATTCTGAAGATGAGATATACCACAGTTACCAAGATTACTGCAAATATTAAAATGGTAAAGGAGGGCATTAATTGGAAGGGAAAGGCCATGGTGAGGGATGCACTATTTCCAACTAGAACTAGAATTATACCTACAGCCACGTACATCAAGAAGAAGTCCCGGTAGGCATTGAAATCTTCAGCATACATTAATTTAATCTTTTTATATAGAAGATACCATAAAAGGCCAATTAGTAGAACAGCTAAGAGTCCGTACAGTATCAATGATAAAAAACGGAAGATATATAGTATTGAGATTACCAGGAATAATCCAGAGATGAGTTGAAGTTTAAGTACGGTGTTTTCTTTTTCTTTTGAGCTGAATTTATCCAATGCAGGAAATCCAATTTTTTCTGCAACTTCATTGGTTTTAGATGGCTCTGTTTTTGTTTTTTCTGATGTGGAGCCTGTTTTTGAAACTGATGATACTTTTTCTTTAACCTTATTAACATCAATGTTGGATAACTTCTCTTCAATTTTAGATTCCTTTTTTATACGTGAAATATCTTCTTTAACCTTACCAGTGTCAATTCCTCGTATATGTTGAGGAATTCGAGTTATTTCAATTATAATTGTCCCTATTAGATTGAAAAGTCTTATAATTATCTCACCAAATTTTGCAAATATACGCATCTTGACCCTCAATAATATTGTTACTTATTCCAACATAATTATTATGAATTAAAAAATTTATATTTTTTGTATTTAAAAGGATTAACCTTTAGACTAGTTCAGAGTGGAACTAATGTAATACCTATGGTATTTGTACCAACAACCCATCTAACAGTGACTTTATACCACTGGTTATTTACAGGGGTTGTTGCATTATTAAATGCATAATAAGTGGTTGAATTAACAAATTTAGTACCTTGAGAGTATGTGATATTCATTCCAACATTATTTCCACGTGTTACTAGGTTAGTATTCTGAGGGATGTAAATATTGACGGTTCGCACTGATCCTGGACCATTAGAATAAACAACATCAGCAGCACTTGCAATACTTTCCACTGCTGTTTTGGCATCAGAAACACTGGAAACATCTGTACTAGCTTCAATTGAACTACCAATCAAAGGTATAGTAACTGATCCCAAAATAATTAGAATCACTAAAAGCAATAACAAATACTCAACAGATACTTGTCCACGGCTATCCATTTTTCTCACAATTTTCAATCAATAAATAAGAAATACCTAAAACATTATTATGGTAATTTTTATCTTTAAATATATATAAATATTGAGTAAATTATTTTCTGTATAATAAGAACTAAATCACCAATAAAAATTGAAATTATAACTCCAATTAGTATTGATGGTGCAAAAGGCACTCCCTTCTTCACCCTGAACTTATCTTCTATCTTTCCTTCCTTTAAAAGCTTTTTTAACTCTTCAAGGTTATCCTTAGTTAAACCGGCAGCCATATTACTTATAATAATTTTACCAGGGGGTGTTAAAATGTTTGATAGTTCACCTTTAGTAACAGCATCCTTTAACTTTTCAAAAATACCTTTATCATCCACCATAATTTCATCGTCAACTTGGTATATATTATAGGCACTGATCATTCCCTCTTCCAGTTCATCAATTTTATAGTCATCCTGAAGAGCCTCTTTACTAACTGTGGTTAAAAGTTTTCTGATTATTCGGATAATGGTCAATGAGATAAAAAGAAATATTATGCCCACCACCGTTAATTCGAAATTCTTATACAATGCAAATACCATAACCACACTAACCACTACAGCCTTTAAACGGTCTGGTAATTTGGATATTATAAATGATATCAGATATAAGAGAATTAAAGATACAATAATAATTTGGAGAGGTAGGTAAGGGGTTATTATAGATGTTATTGTGACAGCTGAAGATATCACCAGGGTTAAAATTAAAGTCTTTTTAAATTCTATCACAGGTTCAAATAATTCCCGTAAAAGATGAGGTTTAGATTTAACCGACACAAAGAGGATATAAATCAATAAAAAGGGCAATATTGAAAGAATACTGTTAATCATCAAGGTAAATGGAAAGGGATAATTAGCAACAAGGGGAAAATTGGTTCCTAAAACCTGATAATTAACCACTGCCGGGGCAAATGGTAAAAGAGCTGCCAGTCCAGTAAATAATTTCACATCACCACCAGCCCAAGCACCAACTCTCCAGAAAAGGTAGCATATGACAAATATAATACCAGTATAAATAAGGGTTAGTACAAAAAACCAGTGTAAATCAATCATAAAAGCATATATTCCATTTAAAACTAGTCCCAACATAATCAAGGGAAATGTGAATTTATTTTTTATCACACCTTCTTTAATATCAGAGTAACTTCCATAGGCACTGCTAAGAATAGCTATAATTGCCGCAACAAATGGTATATTTATAATCATTATAATCACTTGAAATATTAGTAAAATATTGTAAATAGGACTAATTTATTTGATAATCACATAATTAATTCATTAATAACCAAATTTTTTGAATTTAACTATTTTTTATTTTCATAAGCTGCCTCTAAAAATGAGACAAATAAGGGATGTGCATTATTAGGTCGTGATTTAAATTCTGGATGGAACTGGCATCCTATAAACCAGGGATGATCCTTTAATTCTATCATTTCAACCAAAAAATCATCATACATTCCAGATATTATCAGACCTTTACCTTTTAACAGTTCTAAATAGTCGTTGTTAAATTCAAATCTGTGCCTGTGACGTTCTTCTATATTTTTCTTTTTATAGGCCTGGTAAGCTTTTGTATTTTCTTTTAATTGGCAAGGATATGAACCTAAACGCATGGTTCCCCCCATTTTTTTAATCTTTTTCTGTTCTTCCATCATATCAATTACAGGATTACTGGTGTTTTTATCAAACTCCGTACTATGGGCATCATCCAAACCATTCATACGGGCAAATTCAATAACCATACACTGCATTCCAAGACAAATACCAAATAAGGGAACATTATTTTCTATAGAATATCGCACAGCGTCCAGCTTACCAGAAATTCCTCTTTCACCAAATCCGCCCGGTATTAAAAGAGAATCTAAATCCTCTATTTTATGTGTCTTAATATCTTCAGCACTCAACCATTCAATATCCACTTTAACTCCAATTTGTGCCGCTGCATGTTTCAGTGATTCCCGTATACTAATATAAGCATCTTCCAATTCCACGTATTTACCAACAATACCTACACTGACTACTGGTTCCTCAGTCATTAAGGAATCAACAATAAGATTCCAATCATGTAAGTCCTGCTTCTTTGGAGGCATTTGTAGTCTTTCCAAGACATATTCTCCTACTTTTTCTCTTTCCAGTACTAATGGAACTTCATAGATAGATTTAGCATCAGGGGCATTTATCACTGCATTTTTTTCAACATCACAAAAATGGGCAATCTTATTCTTAAGTGGAGTGTCTATAGGTAGCTCCGACCGGCAGATTATCATATCTGGAATTATACCAGTACTTCTAAGTTCCTTGGTGCTGTGTTGGGTGGGTTTTGTTTTAAATTCCCCTGCCGCTTTCAAGTAAGGTACATAGGTAACATGTACAAACATGACATTGTCATGACCCTCTTCGTTACGAAGCTGTCTTAAAGCCTCCAGGAATGGTTGGCTTTCAATGTCTCCCACTGTTCCACCAACCTCAACTAATACCACTTCTGCATGACTTTTATTGGCAATTTCTCTAATCATGGATTTGATTTCATTGGTGATGTGGGGAATGATCTGTACACATGATCCTAAATACTTCCCTTTTCTCTCCTTTTCAATAACTGATGAGTAAACCTTTCCCGTGGTAAGGTTACATTCACCAGAGAGATTTACATCTAGAAATCTTTCATAATGACCCAGATCCAGATCAGTTTCCATTCCATCATCGGTTACAAATACTTCTCCATGCTGATAGGGATTTAAAGTTCCAGAGTCCCAATTCAGGTATGGATCAATTTTGATAGCCGTCACGTCTATACCAAATGATCTTAATATTCTACCAATAGATGCGGCGGTTATTCCTTTACCAATTGAACTTACAACTCCTCCAGTTACGATTATATACTTAGACAGCTAAACCCTCTCCTTAAACTATTCAAATAAAATTATTATATATAAAAATGATGAATAGATAATTATTAGTCCATAAATATTAAATAAGATTATTTTTTGTTCTTTTAAATATATTATTCATTGAGATTTTTATTATATAATAGTATATGATTATCTTTACTTCAGTGTATTTATGGGGAATTAGAATAGTTAATAAATGAATTAATAAATTCATGGCCTGGTCTAATATCCAGCGAACCTCCCCTTGCAGAAAATTCATCATAAAATCTGACTTCATCACCAATTTTACTGGTAGACATCATAGCATATGGAACTGGATCATCGGTATGAGTTTTAACCATTATGGGGGTGGCATGGTCCGGGAGTATAGATACTGCATAATCATTAAACTGGGGAAGTTCATCTAAGAGCTTTCCAACAATTTTTGAATCAATACTTTCAATAGCTTTAATTTTCTCCTCAATATCTCCAGCATGACCTGCCTCATCAGGTGCTTCCACATGTATAAAAATAATGTCATTATGTTTTAAACCTTTCAATGCATACTCGGCTTTGGCATTATAATCAGTGTCAAAATATCCAGTGGCACCTGGAACATCAATATTTTCAAGGCCCAAATAAATTCCAATTCCCTTAATCAAATCCACACCAGTAATAGTAGCGCCATCAAGACCATACTTGGATTTAAAGGGATTCATTAAAGGTTTTAAACCCTGACCCCATAGCCATACCATATTAGCAGGTTTTTTACCATTTCTGACCCGGGCCTGATTTACGGGATGTTTTTCCAGGATTAATTTAGAATCAGTCATAATATTATTTAATTCCTGGGCAATTTCATTATCAAAGGGCTGGATTAGATTAATTTTTATGTTTTCACCTACCACATCGTGGGGTGGTGTTGATTTTAGCAATGCAGATTTTTTATTTTTATACAAAAACAGATTTCTATAACTTACACCATTATAGAATTTACCATTATCCTTAAATACATGGTTAAGGGTTTCAATTATTTTTTCAGCCTCAGGGGTGCTTATATGATCAGCATTGAAATCTATTAGAAGTCCATCCTCCTCAGTTATTAAATTACAACGAAATGCAACATCATCATTTTCTATTTCAACACCTATACTGGCGGCTTCAAGCGGACCACGTCCAGTATAATATGTTTTAGGATTATAACCCATTATTGCTAAATTTGCCACGTCAGAGCCAGGTTCCATATGGGGTGGAATAGTTCTTAAAAATCCATTAACTCCCTTAGAGGCAATATGATCCATGTTAGGAATATCTGCTGATTGAAGAGGGGTTTTATGATCTAACTCATCCAAGGGATAATCAGCCATACCATCTCCAATAATTACAATGTATTTCATCTGTATTACTCCAATAAAAAAAGTTTAATTTTAAATGTTAAAAATAGTTTATAATCTTGAATATTTTCATGATTTCCATATGTTTATTAGGTCGCTTAAAATTGCAGAAGCAGTTTCAATTGATCCAGCACCTCTTCCAACTACAGTAACATCTTCAGCCAAGTCAGTGTTTAAAGTAGCTACATTCATGGTACCATCAACTGAAAAGGGAGTTCCACTTTTTACCAGTCTAGGGGATACTTCCAATGTATCATCTGATGCTTCAGCAACCAGTTTAATTAAATAGCCCTCTTTTTTTGCTAGAAGTATAGATTCTTGATTTATTTTAGATATTCCGTTTATATAAACATCTTTTAAACTAACATCCTTATTCATGATAGAATTGGCAAGTATTACAATTTTACAGGCAGCATCTAAACCTTCCACATCCTGAGTTGGATCAGTCTCAGCTATACCCATCTCTTGAGCTTCTTTCAAGGTCTGTTCATAGGCTGATCCTTCCTTTGCCATCCTGGAAAGTATATAGTTAGTGGTTCCATTCAAAATTCCGAAAATTGATTCAAAATTACAGCCTGCCAGAGTATCATGGGCAAAGTTAATAATAGGCATAGCACCCCCCACAGATGCTTCATACTTGAACTTTACCTTATTCGAAAGAGCAGCTTCAGTTAACTCTCTAAAATTAAGTGCAAGTGGACCTTTATTAGAGGTAACCACATCCTTCCCATCTTTAAATGCTTTAAGCATATGTGATCTGGCGGGTTCACCATCATCAATATTGGTAGGGGTAACCTCCACTAGACAGTCATAATCAACTTTTTCCAGAAAATTTAATCCAGTTAAATTATCTGTACCGTATTCAGGGTATTGGGATACCCTTCCTTCCTTTTCTTTAACCTCTAATAGAAGGTTTGGATCCAGTCCATCAGGGGATATGGCAGCTCCTGATGAATCGCTAACTCCTGTAATTTTCAGATCTAAACCATATTTCTTTTTCAATTCATCTTTTTTAATGGAGATTACCTTTGCAACTCCTTTACCTACTGCTCCAAATCCCATTATGCAAATATTCATTCAATTCCTCCAAAATAGAAAAAAATTGGAATAATAACTTAAATCTCATTTATAACTAAAAAATTTTTTACTTCCCCAATTTCTTTAATCTTATTCATTACATCCCTTTTCATCCCAAAATCAGCTTCTACAATTATTTTAGCCGCTGATTCTTTAGGGTGTTCAGCCATTTTCAAGTCCAGATCTGCTACTAGCACACCTTCTAAATTATTTAAACGTTCTATCGTATCTTTAATATCACTTTCAATAATTTTACCAATAATTATGGTCCGTATTTTCTCTTTCTGAATTACTCCATCAATTTCAACGATATTAACATTCCTTTCTCTTAATAAATTTAAAACTGCATCCAGGGTTTCTTTATCTCCCTCAATGGTTACCTGTACTGATACCATTCCCTTTTCAGTTTTAACATCTCTTTGATGGATAATAGTAACAATATTTGCTCCCGCCGCACTTATAGGTTCCATTACATCCAATAACTGTCCAGGAACATCTAAAAGTTCTAATACAAGGTCTAATCTCATTTAACCCACTTTCCTTTTTCTACTATTATATTACCATCTTCATCAACATGGGCATTTCCTATGATCTTCTCTGGATTCTTATCTTCTGCTCGGTCTCCTCTTGTTAAATTAACATTATCCACCATGTAATGAGTCTCTTCCAGTTCCGGGATATTCTCCAGAGCTTTCGAAAATTTCTCAAGTATTTCTTCCGCTTCTTTTTCAATTTTCAGACTTATCCCTCCACTTAATACTAATTAAATTTATAAATATTTGGTAAACTATTTGTTTTGGTAAACTATTTGTGCAATTTATCTGTAAATAATAAAATCATAGCCCAAGTAATTTCCAAAGATAATAATATCTTATCTATATTTTTTAATGATTAGTTAATAAACTTAGTTTTTCTGGTAGATATTAAAATAATTATTAACGATTAGATAACTATCTCTTTTTTGTCGATATTATTTATATTTTTCATCAAGAAACTTTGAATAATCCTTTTTCTTTAAAATCTTTTTTATAAGGATTTTATGTATCCCTGATCCATATTGAGCTGCTTTTTTAGGTCGATATACGATTTCTGGTGGTATCTTTAGATCAGATGCAACCCTTCGTAAAATACATTTCCTTAGAGGGTCCTTCCCATCTTTAATCTTGTATTTCATAGGTATATTCATTGCCATATTAATTATCTCCATATCAAGGTAGGGAACTCTTAACTCCACACTATGGGCCATGCAAGCTGCATCATCCCGTTCAAGATTAACATGGTATAAATTTAAAACATCTTTTTTCAAGTCATCATGGGCATCTTCACCTTTATTATTAAAAAGATCCAGGTAACGATGGTAGCCACCAAATAGTTCATCCGCTCCCTGACCAGAAAGTACAACCTTTAAACCATCTTCATGAGCCATCTTAGATGCTAAGTAGGCTGTCATCCCCACCCCTATCTTCATTATGTTGTACTCTTCAATTGCATCTAAAACTCCATGTAAATTTTGTCTTACAACGTTTTCATCAATTAAATGACATTTTAAGGGTAGACCTAACCATTTCGCAGCTTTTTTAGAAAATTTCAGATCAACTGAGTCTTCTTGACCTACACTATATAAAATGGGTTTAATTCCTAGATCAACAGCGATTCTGGCAATTATGGTACTGTCAACTCCTCCAGAGAAGATAATACCAACCTTATCTAATCCCCTTATTCTTTTTTCTACAGAATCAATTAAACCATTTTTTAATTTAGCTTTAATATCTTCAATTTTATATACTTGTTCTGGATTTATTTTACTTGATAATTTACCCTTTTTATTGATTATATTTTCCAGACCATGATCTGAGTCTATTAATTTGTGATTAACTAATATTTTATTCGGTTCTAAAGTTTTAACATCTTTTATTCCAATATTCCATAAAGCTTTTCGCTCAGATGCAAATCCGAAAATTTTTTGTGGATAATTTTCACCATAGTATAATGGTTTTACTCCTACCGGGTCACGGGCCAGTACCAGATCTTTACCATCATAAACAGCAAAGGCATAATCTCCATCTAAAAATTCAACGGCCTTTTTCACTGCATCAGCAAGTGAAGATTTATAAAACTTACAGATTAGATTAAGAATAACTTCACAATCCGAATCAGTAATACAATTATCTTTTAGATCCTCTTTAAGCTCTTGATAGTTATATATTTCACCATTACTCACTAAAACAAGATTTCCACGTCTAATAGGTTGCAAACCCTCTTTTCCAACTATTGATAGCAGGTTATGGCCCAGCCCCAGGTTTCCTTTAGGGACTTCTAATTCTTCTAGATCTCCATATATAACTTTTTTATCAACCAGTACACCTGAACCATCTGGACCGCGATGTTTTAATATTTTTAACATTTGATATAGCTCTTTGCTAATATCATCTCCAATTAATCCAACTATTGCGCACATTTAATTAGTCCCTTTATTATTTCATAAAATAATTAGATATTATTTAATTATTATAGATTAATAGTAGTTATTTCAATTTATTCTACTAAATAAGAAGGTTTAAAATTAGAAATAGTATAAATAATATTTAATGATTCACTCATTCTTTATAAATCATTAACCCCATATAAAATATAAATTTAGAAAAAATTTAATCCACTCTTTTCCCGGCTTCTGGGCCGGGTTCAACGCTGTAAATCTCTTCTACATTTAATAATATTGCTGCTTTAGGATTAAGTTTTGTCATAACACTCTGTGCCCAATCAACAGCTTCATCAAAGTATTTTCCTGATTCAAATATCTGTACGGTTCCCTTGAATTGGTAGGGGCATTTCCTCACATCGCCCAGTACAAATGATGCTTTAGGATTTTTTTCCAGATTTTTATGGGTTTTATTCATATAATTATCTACAATTAACACAGTTTTATTATCTAAAGGCCGTGCAAATCCAATAGGAACAACATTTGGAATATTTTCATCATTAGCCGTGGCCAAGAATATCAATTTATCCTTCTCAATAGCATCCATCATAGCTTCATTCATTACCATACTAAACACCACTTAAATAATAACCATTCCAGAATATATATAATTTGTGATATTTCTGAATTAAAGCCCCTATTATATTTAATCGATGAATATTTCTCGATGAGAATGAGCTGAATCTATTTATCCTCTATTAGAATATCCAATTCACCCAGTTTAGATCTTATTTCATCAGAAAGTTCCCATTCCTTTTTACTGCGTAATTTCTCTCTTATGTAGGTTATAAGTTCCAGTAATTCATTACTCCTATCTTTTACCTTTTTAACCTTCTTTAAATTTAACCCTAAAATATTTGATAATTCAAGTAACAATTCCTTTATTTTTATTAAATCGTTTTTAGGTATTGATTGATTGTTTATGTCTCTATTAACATCTCTAACAAGATTTAAGATAACTGATAATGCAATAGGAGTATTAAAGTCATTATCCATGGCTTTTATAAATTCATATCTACTTTCTTCTATTTTTTTTTCATAATGAAAGTTTTCATCATTATTTTCTGGCAGAGGATTTCCCAGTTGTTCATCAATAATTTCTAGAAGTTTTCTTATCTTTTTAAGATTTTTAGAGGCCTGTTCTAATGCTTTATGGGAAAAATCAATGGGACTTCTGTAGTGTGTGGATATTACGAATAATCGGAAAATATCCGGCTCATAATCTTTTAATAATTCTTTTATGGTAATGAAGTTTCCCAGTGATTTGGACATTTTCTCTCCATCCACATTTAAAAATCCAGTGTGCATCCAGTAGTTTACCATGGGTTTTTGTCCAGATGATGCCTCCATCTGGGCTATTTCTGCTTCATGATGTGGAAATATAAGGTCTAAGCCGCCTCCGTGTATATCATATTGAGATCCAAAATATTCCTCGGTAATGGCTGTGTCCTCAATATGCCATCCTGGCCTTCCCTTGCCCCAGGGAGAATCCCATAAAGGATGTTCCTTTCTTTTCTTCCATAATGCAAAGTCTCCAGGGTTTCTCTTGGTAGAATCAGGTCTAATACGGTGATGGTTCAATTCTCCTATGTTGCGTCGTGATAGTTTTCCAAAATCTTCAAATTTGGTTTCATCAAAATACACACCAGTTGAGGTTTCATAAGCATAACCTTTATCTAGAAGTGTTTTTATCTGTTTAATTATCTCAGGTATGTGTTCGGTGGCCCGTGCATATAAATTTACATTTTCTACGCCTAGAAGAGCCATATCTTGTAGGTATAATTTCTCATATTTACGGGCAAGATCCAGGGGGTCTACACCCATCTCCTGACTTCTCTTAATAATTTTATCATCAATATCCGTTATGTTCTGGAGATAAAATAGGCTATATCCCTTGTATTTAAGGTATCGTGCTATCAGGTCAAATGATATATATGTTCGGGCATGTCCAATATGGGAATCATCATAAACTGTCGGTCCGCATACAAATAGATTGATCCTGTTGTTCTTTAATGGACGTAATAGTTCTTTCTTTCTACTCATTGTGTTATATATTTTAATCAAGATAATTCACCTGAATAAAGGGAGTGAATCTATTAAAATTAAGTAAAATTAGGATTAAGGCCGAGATTGGGATTTGAACCCAAGTATCATGGTCTGCAGCCACGCACCTAGCCGCTCGGTCACCTCGGCATTATTCTTTCCCCAATCTTTTTTAGTTTAAATTATTATATAAAAGTTTTTAACATTAAATCATGTTAAAATTTTGATTATGAAGAGATTTAGTCTTATTATGAATCTGAAAAATGAATCACTAGATTTAATTGAGAATAAAAAAATAGGTTTATTTAATATTTGTTTCTCATTAATTAATCTAAAATTAATTAACAAATGAATAACTGTAATTTCATTAAAAATTAAATTTATACTTGAATCTTTTTGACTTTTACTGGTAATTTACTATCTTTACAAAATTCAAATACATATCCACATTCATCACATTTAATAATTCCTATATTTCCTTGTGGTATATGCTGGATGTAAAATCCATCTTCACTTGGTCTAGTGTTTCTTCTTGATATCCTTTTATCTTTACATCCACATTTAGGACATTTTTTTATAAGGTATTCAGCTTTCATATTATCCCACCCCCTTAATAATGTTCGTATTTATACGAATATTATGGTGTTTGACATATTTAAAGGTTTCTAAAATAAATTGGAATAAAAAAAATTATTTAAAAAATATTATTTTTCTGTGAATCTAAATAAATAAAAAGAAAAAAATATTTTTCACCAGGACTCAATTAATATATTATTTACGGGCCCTAGCAACCTTTCTTGCTATCACTAATTCTCCAATAGCAATTAAACCAACAAAGAATTTTTCAAGACCCCCTGTAGCCCATATTGCTTCACCAAAAGTAGAATCTCTAATTCTCTGTTCATATTCCTCTGGTTTGATCCTTTTGCCTGTTCTTCTTCTGGTCATAATAGCTGATGCTTCCATCAGCTCATCCCAGCTAACCCCTTTTAGTTCCTCATTCATAGCTTCAAAGATCTTGTAAACTTTAACCTCATAGAGTTGGGATAGTGTTTCAACTACATCAAAGGTTCGAACAACCCCTACAACAACTCCTTCATCATCTAAAACAGGAATACTTACCACTTTATGTTTAGATAATTTTAAAACAGCCATGCGGGCAGGATCATTTTCATTTACATGTACAATGTCTTCTTTAGGGTGCATAATTTCTTGCACGGTTTTTAAACCATCCCTGAAGCCACGGGCAATATCAAGGGATGTTATCCAGCCGATTAGTCTCATTTTTTCATCAACAACGGGAGTGGTGAATTTTTTATATTTCTCCATCATTATTGATGTTTCAGCTAAATTTTGATCCATATTCACACTTATAAATTCATTATCCATTATTTCCTTAACTTTCATGGGACAACCTCTCAAGTTTTAATGCACTAACCGGGCATTTTGTAGAACATACCTCGCATAAAATACATTTATCTTCAGAAAGAATAACTTCATCATCTCCTAGTTTAATAGCATCCACTGGACAGCTTTCCTCGCACATTTGACATTCAACACAAGCTTCCTGGTCAATATCCAATTTTTTGGTTGGTATTACTGGCCCCAATATCCTTTCTAGATCAATTGCTGATTCTTCACATACATTGGCACATGCACCGCAGCCAATACATAAATCTTTATCAATTTTTGCTGTTTCACCTTCTCTCAAGGTGATGGCATTTGTTGGACAGAATTCCACACATGTACCGCAAGAATTACAACGGGAAGGGTTAACTTCAATTTCCTTCATTTTAAGAATCCGGTGCGGCACATCTAATTCTTGAAGTTCAAAATATACCTCATTATTCACATGAGCAGTACTGTTAATAACATTAATACATCTTACAGGGCAAGTTTGAGCACATATTTCACATTTAACACAGTTTTCAAGAATTTTTGCTTGTTTTGTTTGATCCGCCTCAGATATAGCATCAACTGGACACTCTTGAGCACATAAATTACATCGAACACAATCTGGAGATATGGTTATCACCTTCCTATGGACACTGCACTCCCCTATATCTGGTTCAAAATCTTCAATATTTTCCTTAAGGTCAATAGATTTTATTGCCACTTCTCTTTTAAGCGACTCTAAATCCTTTTTAAATGTTATATCCATCTTTTCACACCTTTAGTCTTCGTTAATCGATAATATTCCCTATAATCATATATTTTTAGATATGTTTTTCAATTCCTTTTCATTAGGCAATCCACTGGTTGCACCGTACTTTTTAATAGAACAGGATGCAACGTAGTTTCCTATAAGTCCTGCTTTTTCTATATCTTTTTCAGTAAGATAACTGTGTATAAAACCGGCATTAAATGCATCTCCAGCGCCTGTGGTGTCAATGCAATTAACTTTAAATGATTTGATGAAATATTCTTCATCAGAGTGGGCAATGAAACATCCCCTTTCACCTAATTTAACAACCACTATATCTATACCATGGTCTAGTAAAATTTTGGCACTCTGTTGGTATGTTTTATACTTTTTTCCAATTAAATGTTTTAGCTCAGCTTGATTTATGAGAAGTATATTAGATCTTTCTAAAATACTTTGAATGCTTTTAATTCCTCTATCTACATAGATATGTCCAGGATCAAAGCTAACCAGTATTTTATCGTTAATATTTTTTATTAATTCTTTCTGAGCTTCTATTGATCTTCCAACAAAGGATGTTAAGTGTAAAGCCCGGGAATTTTCCACATATCCTAGTTCAATTTCACTAAAATTGATATGGTCATTAACACCAGAATCAACGTAAAGAGCCCTTTCTCCTTTTTTATCTATAAATCCTAATACTTTACCACTCCTACCCTCAGTACTGATAATTATTCCCTGGGTATCCACTCCTTCTTTTATGAGATTATCATGTAGTAGTTTACCTTCTGTGTCTGTACTTATTTTCCCGATAAAACCTGTTTTAAGACCTAATCTTGTGATTCCAATTATAGTATTTGCTGCAGAACCACCGCAGGATTCTGTTGAATTAGTAATATAACTTTCCTCATCTTCACAGGCTATGTGGTTTACATTGTAAAGTTTGTCCACATTCAATGCTCCGAAGCCCAATACATCTAATTTTTTCATTTAACTGCCTATTTTTAATATTTCGTTAATAATATATAGCTGTGAGGATTTAAATCTATTAATTTATTAAATCTTTCAAATAGATCTTATGATCCCCTAATTTTCCCTGATAATTTCCAGCTGAAACCATCAAAACACCATCAACAGCCTCTAAAGCATTAATACCGGCTTTCATAGCATTTTTAACTTTTTCCATATTTTCTCCGTTAATAACAATTTCAGGGATATAATTTACTTGATCAGGAACCATGGAATCTTTCAATTTCTTTTTTAATGATGGACAGTAAGGATGATTAGTGGTAGGACCAATCCATGGGTAATTAGTTTCTGGCTTAGAAGCAGCAGAACATATATCAAAAGGAGTTATTACTCCACTAACACTTTTCATGGCTTTTATTGCATTCTCTCCTCCTTCCATAACTGCTTGTTTGTTTTTGCACATATACCACAAATTTGCCCCCATTATTCCCTTTGAATATCCAATTTTCCGTTCAATCTTAAAATCAGGGATTGCTATGGGAACTATAATCATATCCCTCCCATACAATTTTTCTTCCCATTCATATCCATCACCGCAGTGCCCTACATGTTTCATGGTATCAATGAATCCTTCTGAGTCATGGGATGCATTAAATAGGGATGTAAATGGTTTCACCAATATGTCTTGTCTTATACGGTAGGATAGTTCCACCTCAAACTTTTCCAGGTCTGAAGTTCCATACCAGAATTGTAAAATTGCACCGGGACGTTGGTCAGGAGTCTCAGATTCAGAAAGCCAAGATTCAATACCTCCCTCTACCCTTCCAATCACAGTTCCAGGGGTGGCTGTAGCATCATAGGCTGCTCTTCGCAGGGTTTTAACATCATCAGCAGTTACTATCATCCGGGTAAATATTCCATCAAAAGCTTCACAGAAGGTATCTTCAACAATCATATCATCCCAACCCCCCAATTGCTTCTCCTCTAACCTTTTTCCTGAATTTAATACTCTTTTCTATTAGTTCATCGCGGTTATCATCATTTATAATTGAAACTAGAGGTTTTTCAACATTTTCCATTTTTTTAAGTAATTGAAGGTTTAGTCTAAAATTTTCAAGGGCTCTTGAGGCATTCACATGATATGCTTTTACAAATTCAATAAGATATGCTCTTCCAAATCGGTTAAAAAGATCAGCCAATATAGAAGTTATTATGGTGTTACTGGAAATCACTGCAATTTCAGCTTCTCTTAGTGCAAATTCATTTCCATTAAATGAAACTGCAATTCCTTTATTTTCTCGAGCTAATTTTAGAGGTTGCACATCAGTTATACTATCCCCCACATACATTAACTGGGAGGGATTAATTTTATTATTTGAAAGGATCTCTTCAACAGCCCTCTTTTTACCCTCTCCCCCTACTGTTTTTACGCTGGAGATAAGTTTACCAATCTCCATTCCAGGTATTTTCTTCCAGAATATCTCATCCAGATTTCTAGTTTCGGGATTGGTTATAATTTGATTTCTTAAATTTTTTAGTTCAAGTCTTTCTGATGATTTTAAAGAAAAAGCGTCAAGATCCAAGAGTGTTGAATACGTATTTTCCATGGGAAATCCTATAAAGTCACAAAGGGCTTTTATGTATTGTTGGTAACTGGTACTTACAATATAGGAGGGCATAATCCTGGATATAAATTGCATTGTTTCCTGGGCATGGGGAATTAAAAGCACATTATTTTTAGAGTATTTAATGATCTTATTATTTGTAAGTCCATATGCCTTTAAGAATGGTGCGATCAGTTTCAGGGTGTCTCCTGCATTATATCCTGGCTTTTTTATTTCATCAGCCAAGATATCATCATATTTACTAATGATTGAGAAGAATTTCTCACCATCTTCTATAAATTCTCCTGCTAGTTCAAATGCATTATCATTAACAGATATGGGACCTTCACAATCAGTTATAAAGACGCGTTTAGTCAATTTAATCAACCTTTAGAATAATCTAGAATAATTTTATCAGTGAATTTCTAATTTAAAATCATACTGACTTTAAGTTATAATCTTTTTAAATAGGGATTTAAATTAATAAAATCAAATCTATTTTTTTATTAAAGGAAATTAAAATATTAATTAATCTTCTTCTATTTCGTTTAATCTTATTTTAATAGCTTTAACTGGACAAATCTCTTCACATTCTCCACATACAATGCATTCACTAGAATCAACAATTATTTTATCATCTTCTAATGTTAGAGCATTAACAGGACACTTATTTACACAGATACCGCAGGATTGACAAGTATCCGGATCGTATACCACGCTGCCAGTTCTAGGTTCTGTGATTTTTTTCCTGACAAATAATATGTTACCATTACTGGTTTTGAAGTATTCTTCCTTAAGGGATATAGCATCTACTGGACATGTTGATACACACTTTCCACAGTACACACATTCATCACCAATATGTACAGGGGATGGAATTTCAAGTTCAATACATCTAACTGGACATTCACTGATACAGGCACTGCAACCTATACAATTATCTTCAATTACTGCTATTTCCCTATTAAGGGATGTTCTTTCGATTATCTGTTTTATATCATCTATCTCCAGTTCCCGGTCCACAAAAGTTTTCAGTTCCTCTTTTATACGACTGGTAACATCCACTTCAAACTCCTCTTCAGTTTTTTTGAAACTAATATCCCGGGCAATATTATTTAAAATATTATTAAGTTTCACTGTATCATTGGCTAGTTTGTCCGCATCTTTTTCCAGTATCTCTGAGACAATTTCCATGGTTTTTAATTTACTGAATCTTTCATAGGCTCTCTTTCGAGAGGAGTATTTAATAGCAGTGGAAGGACATACATCCATACATTCTTCACAACGAGCACAGTAAGATGGATCAATATAAGGTAATTTACTAACTTTACCCACATTTATAGCGCCCCGGGAGGGACATACACGTGTACATGTCATACAGCCTATACAATCTTTCTGATCCACCACTACGGCTTTTCCACCAACCACTGAACGTGGTAAAATCTCCCCATATTTTATTGCTTCTGTGGGACATACACGGGCACAGTAACCACAACGAACACATTTATCCTCATCAATCTCACTATGGGCTTCCTCATGACCAGATGAGATTAATTCAATGGCTCCGGTTCGACAAGCATTTACACATGCCCCGCATCTCTGACATAATTTAGGATTAATATTTGGAACATTCTCTCTTATTGGTTCAGATAATGTTGTATCCATTTTTATAGCATCATAGGGGCATGCTTTTCTACATAGAACACATCCAAAACATTTATCATCAATTTCAATCTCTCTGTTGGGAGGTACTTCATGCACTGCATCTACTGGACATGCTTTAAGACAAGGCCTTTCTTGGCATTTTTCACATTTACTGCGGTCTATATCATAGACTACTTCCACGTCCCTTAACGGTTTATATGATTTTTTACTTGTTAATGTAATTTTATCAGCCCCTAATGGGTAGTTCTGCTGGTTTAAGAGTTATAAGAATTTCTTCTTCACCAGTTTCAGATTTATCTAATAAAAATTTTGCGATGTAATAACCAGCCACTCCAAATGGACAGGTTTGATAACAGGTACTGCACCGGATACATTTTTGTGTATCTCTTTCAACTACATCTTCTTCATCATTATATTTTATGGCGCCAGTGGGACATTCTTTTACACATAACTGGCAGTGTTGACATTTATCATCATCCCAGGTTATGATTCTCATCTTCAGCCGGTCAGTAATCCTTTCTATGGTTTCCATGATTAACTCTTCATCAGATATTATTCCCCGGGCTTTTTCTAATAATTCCTCTAATGGTAATTCGATTTTGAACAATTTTTCTGGCGCTAATTTAGTTATAGCATCTCTTTTGGATTCTATAAGCTGTTCCAGGGTATTAACAGTTAGATTTATTATCTCTTTTTGTTCTTGGATAGTGGATGCTGATATTGCCTTTAGGGCTCCTTTAACAGGGCATGCTTTTAAACATTCTCCACAGGCTATACACTGAGACTGGTCTACTTCCATCTTGTTTTCTATTTCATTTATACAGTTTACTGGACATACTTTCTGGCACTTTTTACATCTTATACACAGATAGTCATCAATAATGTAACTCTTTGCCACCGGTATTATTGTAAATTCTTCTTTAATGAGATGATTCTCTCCACATGTAATGGCTTTTGGATCAGTAGGACAGACCTCTGCACAGAAACCACACCTAATACATCCCCTATTATTAATCACAGGATATGCTTTACCTTCCTCTTCTGTATTATCCTCAGATCGTATTAATTTTATAGCTGCTGGCGCAGGACATGCTGAAGTACATGCACCACAAGATATACAATACTCTGGAAAGACTTGGGGAAAGTCTCGGAATCTATCAGGGGTTTCCACTATTTCAGGATCAGTTGCTGCTCCTGCAAAACTTTCCGCCCACGATTTTCTTGCAAATTCATATAAATACCATATTACTGAAGACATAATGCACCATCTTACATTTTAATTATATTATAAAGTATCATTAAATTACTAATTTATTCGAGTTGGATATTATGAATCCCATCGAAATTTCTTTCTTGACCAGATTCATCAATTATAACCACTCTTTCTGCACATGCAATACAAGGATCTACACTGGCATAGGTTGCTACTGCGTCTGCCACTGTGGCCACATCTTTAAGCATGTACTTAGCACAAGCATCAATATTCATGATACTAGGAGTCCTAATTGAGGCCTTTCTTATTAAATTACCATTGGATTCAATCATGTATCTAACTTCCCCTCGGGGAGCTTCATTACTCCATTCACCATAACCAGCAGGGATATCTATTTTTTTCCTCACATCACCAGAAGGTATATTGTCAATGACTTGTTTAATGAGTTTTATAGACTCTGGAACCTCATCGAAACGGTTCATAGTCCTGGCAAAATTATCTCCTTCTTTTCTCCAAATAACATTGAAATCAAGGTGATCCCGATAGGTAGGATGATCCTCTCTAAAGTCATAACTAATACCAGATGCTCTTCCAATGGGACCAACTGCTCTGGCTTTAATGGCTTGTTCCCGGGACATTTTACCAACATCATGGGATCTCAGTCCCACTAGGGGGCCCTGCTCAAACATTTCCACGTATTTATCATAACCAGATTCTAATTTTAATATTATTTCTTTAATCTGTTGAAGATGGGTTTCTTTGGCATCCATTCTTACTCCACCAACCACATTCCAGCCCATATTCACCCGGTTTCCGGTTAATAATTCAATAGCATCCATTATAGGCTCTCTTAGAGATAACATGTACATAAATAATGTTTCATGTTCCAGTGCCTTGAAATATGTTGAATTGGCAATGAAATGGCTCTGTATTCTATCCAGTTCATTGGTTAAGACTCGGAGGTATTGTGCTCTTAAAGGGGCCTGTTCTCCGGCTATTTTTTCAAAGGTCTCAGCAAAGGTCTGGGTATGAATATATGAACATATTCCACAAACTCTCTCTGAAAGATAAATGGCTTTCTGCCATGTTTTTCCTTCCATGATCCTTTCTATACCTCTATGAACGTATCCATAATCAATTTCTGCACTTAAAACCTTTTCTCCTTGAGTTTTAAGTTTTAATCGGAGTGGTTCTTTTAGACCGGGATGTATTGGTCCTACTGGCAGTATCATTATTTCTGCCTCCCTTTTGCTGCTATGGCATCTGGTCCAACAGCTAAAATAGCAGCTAAGATCTCAGAGGGCCTAGGTGGACATCCTGAAACTTCAGCATCAACTGGTATGAAATCTGAAACAGGAGCATAAACACTGCATCCTTCCTGATTAAAAACATCTCCAGTCAAAGGACAGTTTCCCAGAGCTACAACTATTTTAGGCTGGGGAGCCTTATTATAAATTCTTATTAACTTATCTCTCCATTGTTCGGATACCGCCCCGGTAATTAAGATTACATCTGCTTCACGGGGATTGTTATGCACATAAATTCCGTATTGTTCTAAATCATAACGAGGCGATAGGAGGGCAACCACTTCTATATCGCAGCCGTTACATCCTCCAGTGTTTATAAGGCAAACATGAATTGAACTTTTCCTTATAACATCTTTAACTGCATTTAACATCTCTTTACCTCATCAAATGTTCTAATAATTCTTTTCTACCATCTTCTATGGCTTCTTGGTAAGATTTACCATTTAATACTTCTCTAGCTATGTTATTTTTAATTTGGTCTGATTCTTCACGTGTTAAAACTTCCATTATATCTGAAAGCCAGCATAACCTTAAATCGGCATGGATTTTTTCTTTAATACAGATGGATTGGGATTGTTCAAATCGAGCATGTAAAGCCTCTAGACTGGACATATCCATTCTTTTCATGAGTATATCCTCTAACTGCTCAGGTTCTATATCTAATTCTTCAGCAAAGGGGATTATTACATCTTCATGCCATCTATAACTTCTAATAATTCTCTCTTTCATTACTTTGAGCAGTAATTCATCTTTATCATTTGAATCTGATTTCATAGGAGCACCGTCCTAATAATCCATATAATTAATGATATTATAAAACCAGTTAAGGTTTCATATCTGCCATATCCAGGTCTCATACCTACCACCAATGCCACTAGGAATAATCCAATGGTTATGGAGATATAAGAAGGAATGAAACTTATAAGTGGGCTGTTTAAAAATAAAAACCATCCAATAATTGATAATATTATGGCCACTAAATCAAATTTTTCACTTACAAAGGGTAGTTTATATTTTTTATAGCTGAATAGCAATCCTACTATGGAACCTAATACAAATGATACTATGTAAATTAGATAAATAGTTTGATCCAATTAAATCACCGATTAAATATATTTTTACTTTTTGATAACATTTAATCACCATGTAAATTAAATTTAAGCTGGTTTGTAGAGTACAATAAATGAAAATATGATGAAGGCAAATACAATTATCATGGCCCATTTTTCCAAGTTTTCGGATATTTTCACTGAACCATCTCTATACATGGTACCAATTAACAGGGTTAATAAAAAACCAGCTATGGTCACTGGAATAACGATATACCACTGCAAAAGTCCGGCTAATCCGCTTATTAGGATTACACCAGCAGCTACTAGGGCCATTAAAAATATTGTGTCTTTTTCTTGTTCCATCTTCAATTCTCCATTTTAATACTATTTTTTAAGGAGTTATATTTTCTATATCAGATTAATATTAATATTATTGAACCAACAATTCCAATAAAGGCAAAGGTTACCTGCATCATAATAGAATGGTTAGGATTTAAAATTGGTGTAGTAGCATTAATAAAGGCTACAACCGTGCTTATTGCCACCATCCCTATCAGATATCCAATTGGGCTTAGACCTCCTATGAATACGGTTAAAAATACCCATAGAAGCATGTACCATGCTATAGACTCTGATATCATCAGATATCCCCTTAAAACTCCAAAGTGTTCAGTTTCATATCCAGATATAATATCCTTCCCCTTGGTTATGGCAAAGGGTGAGTAAGGTGCTTTTGATAAGATCAGTACGAAGAACATGGCTGCAGCCAGTGGAATAGCGTATATTAAGGGTCCATTAATGGTTTGATAATTTATTATTTCACCGATAACCATGGTACCGGTTTTAAGGTATATTATTACCAGAACTGCAAATAAAGGAACCTCAGCTGCCGCTGAAAAAACTGCTCTTACACAGCTTAACTTACCATATGGTGATCCAGATGATGAACCAGCATTATGTTCCACAATCTTATGCAGGGCATATATAGCAAAAATCAATAGCAACGAACCTTCTATCACTGGGCCTACAATAACCGCGCTTACCCAGATGGCACACAACATACTTGCTATGGCCACATAAAAGGGCATCGCTGCTGTTTTAGGGAAAGTAGATTCTTTAATATAAAATTTAAGTGTGTGAAGTAGGTGCTGTATTATAGGTGGGCCAGGCCGGGTCTGGATTCTGGCCATGATTTTTCGCTGGTATCCAAAGAGTAAGCTTCCCACCAGAAATGCAATGATAACATTCAACAGGATATTTGCCATTAAATTCATTCAATCACCAATTTTATGAAATAATAGAGTACATATTCAATATTAATAACCAATGAAAGGTTCATCTCTTCTTTCATCTTCCTCTTCTTTTTTGATCTTAGCCATACTTATCAATCCAAAGGATAGAATGGCCAGTGGTATGAAAACTATGGATATTCCATAAACCATCCAGCTAGGAGGGTTAAATATTAAAGCATAGGCAATACTTGCCAGGGAGATAATGAACATCAAATAACTTACCATATACAGGGTTTTCATTTATACCACCTTTTTTCTTCATTTAAATAAATAATATATTTTTAATATAAGATTAAAATGGCTTATTTATTATCAGCAATATTTCAATAGTTCTAACAATTACCAAGAGTGAACTTAAGTGTATTATTAGTATAAAGGGAGAACCAGGGGTTCTAAACATCTCAGCCTTGGTAGCATAAAATGGTGCCACACCAGTTTCACCAGCCACTCCTAAAATCAAGAGTACTGATGCAAAAGTTACCATTACCGGGGTAAATGTTGCCTGTGATAATTGGAATAAACTCAAGGTACCTGTTGATGCTAATACCAGTGCTGCTCCTCCAAATAATGGCAGCGAAGCCATCATAGCAATTAGTCCATACTGAAATGCAGCATCCAATACATCAATCTGCTTAACAGCAGATACAATACCAATGTTTACTATTCCAATTAAAGCCACAAAGAGGGTGAAGTTAAAAAGATCACCGGTGATCATAGCTCCAGCAGTAGCTAAACCACATATTATGGCTAAAAATCTTCTAATCCTAAATTCTTTTATACCTACTTTAACTTCACGGTCTTTTAGCGAACCAAAACCTGCCTCTACTTGTGTTTCAGTACGGCTTATAGCAATAAGTAAGGTAAAGGTAAGTGCACCAGCGAACATGAAAAGGTTGAAAGGAGTAATATATGGTACAATATCTCCAAGAGGTATGGTACCTAATAATTGTCCACTTATTGTAGCAATATCCATTTTTTATACACCTTAACGATTTATTAATAGTTTTATAACTTTTAAACCTAACTCAATTTAATTATCTTTTTATTATTCTTTTTTAAATTCTTCACGACCCATAACTCCTACTAATCCTATTTTTGATGCGACTTTAACTAGTAATCCGCATGAGGATAGGAATAAACCTAGAAGCCATATTTGTGGGAATACAAAGAATATTAAAAATCCGGCTATCCATAAACACCAAGCAATACCAGATGCTCCACTCATACCTTCCCATAAACCGAAAGGTATTCCTCTGTATGTTTTAGATAAAACATAGAAGAGTATTCCAACACCTGCAACTGCACCTCCAGTAAAACCTGTAAGGAAAACACCATAGGCAACTAATGCTAGTGCAATGAAATTAGGGGCTGTTTTAAGGATCTCCATATCCAATGAAAGGGGTACTGGTAATAATTCAACTTTTTTACCACTTTTTCTCATCTCTCGGCTCATTAAAATCTCAGAGATAGCTAAGATTTCTGCCAGTTCTACCACTAAACCCGGGAGTATCAGGGCCTCGGCCAGATCAGTGGCCACTGCAGCTACCACAATTAACATGGCAATACCCACAATATCAGTAAGTATTAGAACACTTAAATCATTTTTCTGGAACGAAATACCCAGAAGACCAATAAAACCCACCAGTATACCTACGGCAATAACCGGGTTATAGAGTGAAACCACAAAGGGGGAGACTAGATCTGGAACCAGCATTTATTCATCCCTCCGCATGGTAAAGTGTATGGCCACCCATGATGCTATTACAAAGGCCATCATTAAAATGGTGGACTCTAAAATGGTATCCAAGCCCCGGGTATAATATAGAATTTCATCTATTAGGCCTCCTGGAGATGAATAAATAGAAGTACCATAATATATTGTATTATTTTTAACTTGGATGGCAATAGGTGAAAGATAAGAAGTAATTTTACCTAGATTCACTGAATTTTCAGGATACTGGGCCTTTACTATACCTCTTTCTTTTAATGGTTCCCCTCCCCGATTATAAGGGGCTAGGGGGTCATGATTATCAATTTGTACTTGAGGTTCTGGCCGGGGATATAGCTGCTGATCATTTAATGAAAAGGGTACCAGAAATCCTGTTAGAAGTATTATACCTAAGACTAGGGCAAATAGACGGGGAATCCTTTTAGGATTTGCCAGTGCATTCCATATTCTACCAATACTTTTCAAAGCTCTGCCCCCATTTCCTCTAATCGTACTACAGCCCTAAGTAGTATTAAAGTTATTATTACTGTGGCTGCAATAAAAGTTAAAAGTGCAATAGTATGATTATAGGTTAAAAATATTAAAGATAAACCCACTGCTGGGATTTCGGTGTTCAGAATCCTTACCACAGGATCTTTTACACCCGGACCAAATACAGTACCTAAACTTCCGAGTATGACCAGTGCACAGCCTGTATAAAACCATATCTGAATATCAAGCAAGATTCCCATCCTCCTGGGATTTTTTTCTCTCTCTTACTTCGTTAATTTTTATGATTGCGATTAATAGGATTACTGTGGATATAGGATCAAATACTGCTGCAGCCATGGCCACGTCCAAATATTTTGCTGCAGCAATGGTACCTATAAACCCTCCTTGGAGTAATGCGAACATGATGACTTTGTCAACGGGTTTAGGGAGCAATATTATGCCAATGGCACCTATTAACATTACAGCAGCAGATACTGTAGTTAAACTTACCAATTCTAATAGGGGAAACATTATTATTCACCGAACTCTTCACATTTTATTTATTGTAAAGTTACTAATAAACTGTTTTTTTGGGTTTAGAAATAATTATTAACTCCATAACATTATTTATCATATTAATATTCATTAATTCAATTTTTATCAAAATTATTATTATCTATTCCAATATAATCTCTTTTTTAACACGTCCTATGGTGTAAGCTATTGCATTTGAACTTATAGTGGATGCTACAAAATAGGTTATGGCAATTATTGCTCCAAAGGGTGTTTGGATATAAAGTGCTATTAAGGCAGCAATTCCAAAGCTCATCGCATTAAGGTATAGCATTCTTTCGGCCCTGTTTTGAGCAATCAATGTTCTAAGGGCCACAAATAAAACTATAATACCAACAATTTCTATTAACATAAGATCTCCTATTCCATTCATAATAACTATAATCAATTCTTTACATAATTAATTATGTTATAATAATCTTTAACAAATTTTAGTGTACCTACCCATTTTCTTGGCAATTTTTCCCAGCAATATTGAGGCTTGGGTATGGGAAATTCCCTGAATAGTGAGAATTGCAATTACCATTCCCACTACATAGTAGGCAGGATTTAAACCTATGAAGGATGTTAATGCAATAATTATGGTGATGGAGAGGGCTCCGGTTGTCCCTGCATATCCTGGATCAGCACAAAGCCGGTTTCCAATGTAAACTAGTAAGGCTGCTATAAACCCTCCCTCGGGGATGCCTATGGCGTAACATCCAACTGCACCGAGAAGGGTGCCTGCTGAAGCATCAGGAGAACAAACAATATTTCCCTGGAAAAATCCTCCTGCAAGGTCTCCACCTCTCTTTTTAACAGATCTTCCAATAGCATCTGCTCCCTTTACTCCCGGTGATTCTGGAAGACCCATCCAGGTATCAATAATTACAAAGTTAATCCATGATATGACTGCAGCAGCTGCAATTCCTATTAATTCGTTCATTTAATTCCCCCACCAGGTTTTGGAAATATATGGTCAAAAAGGAATTTGGTAAATAGGGCTGAGAAAATTCCAATTATTATGGCCACAACCATACCTAGGTATAGATCAAAAATAACCATTTTAAATATAATGGCGGATAAACCTAAAGCAATAATGGCCGTGGGAAATACTGCACTTAAAGTCCATGAATCCCTCATAGGCCTTTCAGGTAATAGAGGAAGTTTAACAATTAATCCTACCACTATTGCAAAGATTATAGCCAGCCCATAATTAAGTATAATGTAGGTTTCATTAGCATGAATAATCATGATAAAAGGATATTACTCCACGATATATAAATGTTTTTACTTCCCCTTAAACTCAAAAAATTATAATAATATATTATAATAACCAGTCCCGAACGAAAATAATTGATAAGATGGAAATATCTATTCCAATAAAATAGAATTGAAACCACATAACTTGATTATTTAGTTAAATAATTTAGAGATAGAATATAGAATAATAATATATTTTATATATAAACAGTGAAATAAATTGCAAATCTAAACATGAATACAGAAAAAATTCATCCTATAATATAAAGGGTGATACATCAAATCTGAAATATTTAAAAAGAGACTTAATAGGGAGATTTAATGCGAATCAAAAACCAATACATGGATTTAATAATTATCATAGCCTTCACTGTTTTATGTATGATAATATTAAACATAACATCCTTAACTGAGAATGATTGGTTGAATATTATTTTAATTATCCCTATACTATTCTTATTCACTGGCTATGGAATAATAACCATTTTATTTCCCCTTAATAATGATCTAAATCCAATTATACGTCTTATATTAAGCATAGTAATAAGCATAGCAATTATACCAGAATATGGTTATATTTTAAGATACGACCCCTTCAAAATATTCATCAACCATTTCATACTATTTACCGGGACATTAACCCTAATATTAAGTGTTCTGGCATTATTAACAAGATATAGGAAAATTAAACATATAAAAAAAGATGAAATTGAAGGACCAGATCCTTTACATATCTACAGAATTAGAACATCTTACCGGGATCTTTTCGTTGCCGGACTTTTAACCCTCTTCTCATTATCCTTTGTCTATCTCAACCTGGGGATGGTCAACCAAATCTTCTACATTTTCTTATCTTTAATATTACCTGGCTATTCACTAATGACTGTTTTATTTTGGGATATAAGAGATCTGGGCATTATAAAAAAATCTATTTTAAGTTTGAGTTTAAGCATATTACTGGTTTTAAGTTTAGGTGTTTTATCAGAACTAGTTTATACAATCTCACCTAAAAACACCTTTCTTATCTTAGCAATCCTCATAATGGTTTTCTTACTTCTGGCTGGTTTAAGAAGAAGGAAAAAATTAAAAGAAGAGGAGGATGATTTAAGGGAGTTTAAAAAATCTGATAAAGAAGAGAAAATTTTAATTAGAAAGATAAGGAAAGATTCGGATAATAAAGTTCAACTGGAAGACTTTAAACACAAAAACAGGGATCTGGATATAATACTGTCTTTAATTTTCCTTGCGACTATTTTTAGTGGTACTAGTCCTTTAAGTGGAACCGTTCTCCAAAACTTATTTATGATACCTTTGATATTATTTTTACCGGGATATACACTTTTAACAGTCATATTTCCCCAAGCTATGGTCTCACATAGAAGATGGTTAAATATTGTCAAGTTTTTACTGGCAGGGATCATATTAAGTTTGCTTATTACATTAAGTATTGGAGTTATTGTTTTTATTGCACCTTGTCCTTTTTCACCCCTACTATGCACAGGACTTATCATTATCATCACTGCAGTTCTTCTGGTACTGGCCTACTTTAGGAGAAGAAGATTATCCCGGATGAAATTCATAAAATCAGAAATCACCAGAAAAAGAGATGATAAAGATAGATTAAGACAGTTAGAAAAATATGAAAAGCCTATAAAAGATTCAGTTGAAGCAGAAGCACCTGAGGAAATTTCAAAGTTTGATAAAAGGATTAGAAAACCCCTTACTGGCAGATTTAAATTCCTCTCCAATGATCTATTTCTGATAAGTCTTTTAACAGTACTTACCATAATCTTCGTTACAGTCCCCGTATTAAATGAAACAGTGGTCAGAACGGTTCTAGGATTAATGTTTATACTTTTTATTCCGGGATATTCACTTATAGCAGCATTATTTCCCAGAAAACAGGACTTGGATGGTATTGAAAGATTGGCACTAAGTTTTGGTTTAAGTATTGCTATAACTCCTTTAATTGGATTAATATTGAATTATACTCCCTTTGGGATACGTTTAGATCCAATATTAATTACACTTTCACTGGTTACTTTTCTATTGATAGCCACAGCCTTTCTAAGAAGGCGAAGAATCCCAGAAGATGAAAGGTTCCATTTGAACCTGGGGGTCCACTTTCAACACCTTAAAAGTTCATTTAACCAGGAGAGTCGTTTGGATAAAATATTATCTGTAATACTAATAATTTCCATAATTCTGGCCATATCAGCCACCATATATATTATTGTCACACCCAAGGAAGGTGAGAAGTTCACTGAATTCTATATTTTAGGGTCTGGTGGAAAAGCAAGTGATTATCCAACCAATCTAACAGTAGGTCAATCTGGAAAACTAATTGTGGGCGTGGTAAATCATGAATATTCCAATGTAACCTATAACTTGCTTGTAAGATTTAATGGAACCCCCGTTACCAGCCGCAACATCACACTAGCCCATGAAAAAAAATGGGAACAATTAATAACCTTCAATGCCACCAATCCTGGTGCTAATCAGAAACTAGAATTACTACTATATAAATTGCCTGATAAACAAAAACCTTACCGTTCTTTACATTTATGGGTGGATGTTACTTAAGTTATAATTAAAGATAATTAGAAATGTTTTTAATAAATATTATGGTAAAAAGGGATTTAAAATGAAAAATAAGAAGTTTGCAGTGATTGGTGGCTTGGGCTTTATAGGATCCCACCTGGTTGAAAGATTATCACCTGAAAATGAAGTTTTAATCATTGATGATGAATCCTCTGGAAAACTGGAAAATATTAAGCACCTGGATTTAACCAATATAGATGTAACCCTTGGTGATATTACCAAGATAAACCTGGTGGAATTATTAGATGGATGTGACTATGTACTGCACCACGCAGCAATGGCCAGTGTCCCTCTGAGCATTGATAATCCTTTAAGGTGTAATGAAGTTAATGTCACTGGTACATTAAGGATATTAGAGGCCTCAAGGGAAGTGGATGTGAAAAAGGTAGTATTTGCCTCTTCCAGTGCAGTATATGGTGATAGTTCACAGCTCCCGGTTAATGAGAGTCTTAGTGTTAATCCTCTCTCTCCTTATGCTGTAAGCAAGGTAGCGGGAGAACTATACTGCAGTGTTTACAGCCAGATATATGGATTACCCACCACCGCTTTAAGGTACTTCAATGTTTTCGGTCCCCGACAAGACCCTGATTCACAATACGCAGCGGTTATACCTAAATTTATTGAATCTTTACTAAAAAATGAACCACCCACTATATATGGTGATGGGATGCAAACCCGTGATTTCATCCACATTAAACATGTGGTAGATGCAAACCTACAGGCCTGCCAGTCCAGTGTTTCAGGTAATTTTAACATTGCGGGGGGTAAATCAATTTCAATACAACAGTTATATGAAATTATAAGAGATATAATCGGATCAAATATAGAGCCCCGGTATACTGATCCAAGATCAGGGGAAATTAAACATTCATGGGCCGATATCTCCCATGCTAAGGAGTTTGGTTTTAACCCGGATATTAATCTTATAAATGAGTTGGAAGAAACTATAATGGCATATAAAACCATAAGCAAGTAAATTAAATTAAATATGAAATTCCACTAATACATTATCTCTGAAGAATTAATTTATCACTTATTAATGTGACTGATAATATTATCAATGGATTATGATTATTCAATTTATTTTCATCATGGGAGGATTATATTTATGAATTGGATTTCTAGTTTAGAAGACAAGATCAAGGAAAAAACTGCAGTGGTTGGAATTGTTGGGCTGGGATATGTTGGTCTGCCACTAGCTGTTTCCTTTTCAAAAATATTCAAAGTAATAGGATACAATAACCACAAAGAAAAGGTTAAGATGCTCCAATCTGGCCGATCATACATTGAAGATGTAAAGGATGAAGACATTAACTTGGAAACATTCAGACCTACTGATGACTATTATGAACTAGAAAAATGTGACTTTATTATTATAGCTGTTCCTACACCCCTCCGGCAAGATAAAAGTCCAGATTTATCCTACATTGAAAATGCGGCCGAAACAGTGGGAAAAATTCTAAAAAAGGGTCATTTTGTAATATTGAAAAGCACCACCTATCCTGGAACCACCGAGGATTTTATGGCACCAATCCTGGAGGAAACCAGTCAACTTAAAGTAGCAGAAGATTTTGGATTGGCCTATTCTCCAGAGAGAGTTGATCCAGGAAATAAAGAGTATAATATTGAAAACACTGCTAATGTGGTGGGTGGTCTAACCCCTGAATTTACACGTATATGTAGAATGCTCTTTGAAGATGTAACTGGTACCATTATAGAAGTTAAAGACTGTAAAACAGCCGAAGCAGTTAAGATGATCGAAAATATCTTCCGAAACGTGAACATTGCACTGGTTAATGAATTATCATTAATATTTGAAAAAATGGATATTGATGTGTGGGAATCTATTGAGGCAGCTAAAACTAAACCATACGGATTCATGCCCTTCTATCCTGGCCCTGGTGTAGGAGGCCACTGCATACCCCTAGATCCATACTATTTATCCTACCGAGCCAAACACTTTGGCATAATACCCCGATTCATAGAAACAGCCGGAGAAATAAATGATTTTATGCCTATACACACAGTTAATCTAGCAAAAAAAGGTCTTCAAAAGATGGATAAAAGACTGCGAGGATCTAGAATCCTCCTATTGGGAATAGCATACAAATCTAACATAAGCGACACACGAGAATCCCCAGCAAAAAACATTATAGAAGAGTTAAAAGAAGCTGGTGCATCTATTAAGGTGTATGATCCCCATTCAGAATGTATCCACACAAGGTATGGGTCCTTTAAATCAGAGGAAAATTTTATTAACAATCTAGAATGGGCTGACTGTGCCATTATCATCACAGATCATGATGAATTTCTGGAAAATTCAGCAATAATAAATCTTATAAAAAAAAGGGAGTTAATAGTGGTTGACACCCGCAATGCCTTGAAACTATCAAAAGGTGACTTTGATAATTATATAAAATTATAGATTTCCTAATTTTTAGAACAAATTATTAATATAAAGGATTCAGGATGATTCTATGAAAATAGTAACTGTATTAGGGGCCAGACCCCAATTTATCAAGGCAGCTCTTGTATCACATGAGCTGAGAAAGAATAATGAGGAAATAATTATCCATACGGGTCAGCATTATAATATTGAACTTTCAGAAATATTTTTCAAGGAAATGGGAATACCTCAACCTGATTATAACTTAGAGGTAGGTTCTGGAACACATGCAACCCAGACAGCTAGGATGATGATGAAACTGGAAAAGAAATTCCAGGAAGAAAAACCAGATATGGTCCTTTTATATGGTGATACCAACTCCACACTAGCTGCAGCAGTTACAGCCTCCAAATTGAATCTACCTATAGCCCATGTGGAGGCAGGCCCAAGGATGTATGATAAATCTGTTCCAGAAGAGGTTAACCGGATCATCACTGACCACATCTCCACACTACTTTTTGCCCCAACACCCCTTGCTGCTGAAAATCTTTATAAGGAAGGTTTAAAGGACGCCGTTCATTTAACTGGAGATGTTATGTACGACCTATTTTTGTATTTCTCCAAAAAAGCTGATAAATCATCAGATATATTCGATGAACTGGGATTAAATAATAGGGAGTACATATTAACCACTATTCACCGTGCAAGAAATACTGATTCAGTTGAAAATTTGAAAGCCATTACTAGTGCACTCCAGGGCTTATCAGCAAATAATAAGATAGTTTTCCCGGCCCATCCCCGCACTGTAAAATATCTGAAAAAATATGGATTATATGATGCATTGGATGAAAATCCCGATATTCAACTAATAAAACCAGTTGGTTACCTGGATATGAATATACTAACAAGAAATGCCTCTAAGATTGTCACTGATTCGGGTGGTTTGCAGAAAGAAGCATTCTTTGCACGTGTTCCATGCATAACCTTAGATTCTTCCACAGGATGGCCTGAAACTGTTAATGAGGGATGGAATACCATTTTCACTGAGAGTAAAAATAATTTTTTGGTTGAGAATGAAATAGTCAAGGTAGTTAATAATTTTAGCCCACAAGGAAAGTACGAAAATGTTTTTGGAAGTGGGGATGCATCCAAGAATATATGTAAAATAATAGAAAATTATGGAGAAAATAAGCATACCAAACAATTCTAATTTTAAAGGTTTACTATTAAGGGAATGAGACTATAAATGACATTTTTAAAGCACACTTTTTCATTATTTTTTACTCAGATATCAGCAACCATTTTAATAACCATAATCTCTATTGTAAATGCCCGATATCTAGGTCCCAGTGGCCTGGGAATAATGAGTCTGGTAGTAGTGGTTTTAACCCTACTTTCCATGTTCGGAAATCTGGGTATTGGATTGTCCAACATATATTTCGGGGGAAAAAATAAGTATTCCTGGGAAGAGTTAACCACCAACTCCCTGTTATCATCCCTGATTTTAGGATCAGTTCTCATCACAGTAGGTATAATCTACTTTCTATATTTCTCTGAAAATCTTATTCCCCAGACTGGTGCTGAGCTATTAATAATAATCAGCTTCATCGTACCCTTCATGCTTTTAATAAATTATTTACAATCCATACTCCTAGGACAGTACCGTATAAAAGAGTATAACATAACCACCATACTCCAGAACCTAATGTATTTAGCCTTTATTTTCATAAACTTCCTGATAATAAATGGTGGGGTTAGAGGAGTGATCATATCCTATGCCGCTGCTGTTCTTTTAACCTCTCTTCTTTTAATATTTAGGGTTAAAACCCTTAAAAGCTTAACATTTAAACTAAAAATATTCACTGATACCATAAAATTTGGGGTGAAAGGTTATATTGGCACAGTAATACAGTTTTTCAACTATCGTATCGATATGCTTATACTGAACATGCTTTTAGGAGCAGCCAGTGTTGGTTACTATACCATTGCAGTAAGCCTGGTAGAGGCATTATGGTATTTTCCTAATGCAATAGGAACACTCCTTCTTTCCAGAACTCCAAAATTGAAAACAGAGGATGTTAACAGATCCACCCCTCTCATCTCTCGTAACGCTTTTTTCATAACTCTGGTTCTTGGAGTGACTCTGTTTATTTTTGGAAAATATATCATTTTAATGCTTTTTGGAAATAAATATCTGCCTTCAGTGGAGCCTTTATGGTATCTTATACCTGGAATTGTGGCCTTGAGCATATGTAAGGTTTTGGGAAATGAATTAGCTGGACGTGGAAAGCCAATTATAAATACTTATATCTCCATTACCTCACTGGTGGTAAATGTACCCTTGAATTTCATTTTAATACCAGTATTAGGTATTTCTGGATCAGCTCTAGCATCAACAGTTTCATATACAGTAAGCGCTCTTCTAACACTGGTATATTTCAGCCATGTTTCTGATAATAAAATATTGGATCTAATAATAATAAAAAAATCCGACTTAGAACTATATAAAGGACTATTTACAAGTTTTATGGGTAAAATAAAAAGATAAATTAACAGTAAATTAAATCCTATAATAAATAGCATAAAATATTTCTTATCTTATTCATTTTTAAATTATTAATTATTTTGAAGTAATTTTATTTAGCAGTTTCCCAAACTCACGGGCCATATTCACATGTGAATACTGGTAAATCTTTTCATTTCCTTGATATGGCACTTTTCCCATTTTTTTATATTGTGAATAATATTTTAGAAACACTTCTTTTATCTCATGCACGGTTTTTACTGCTGTTCCAGTGTTAGTTTCATGTAATATATTAGCTACACAGCCTTCTGTTATGCCCTGTGATATTATAGGTCTTTTGGCTGATAGATATTCAAATAATTTGCCGGTGCAAACTCCTATTTCACTGTGATTATCCCACATTAAGAGTAGTAATAATTGGGATTCCTGCTGTTTCCTGATAACTTCCTCCCGGGGGATTATTCCATGGAATTTAACCACACTTTCTAAACCCAGTCTATTACTTTCTTCCTCTAACCAGCTTTCAAGGGGACCATAAAAGTTGACCTCCACCTCATCAAGATCTATCAAACCATCCCTACTTAGTTCACTTAATGATCTAAATAAAGGTTCTGGATCCCTTTTTCCACGGTATAGCTGGCCTGTGTAGGTAATGGTGAATTTATTGCTTAAGGATGTGCCGGGATTTATCTGGTCTGGATCAAATCCATTGGGAATACTGTAGACTTCCTCTTTTTGGTGCAGTTTTTTCAAGTCTTGAACTAGTGGCTCTGATACAGTAGTCATAATATCCGCATTTTTCATGGTCTTTAACTCTAACCTTCTCTCGAAAAACTTCCTAACAGATGTGTACTTATAGTAATGATTCTGAGTCCATAAATCTCTGAAATCAGCAATCCATGGTACCCCATGCCTATATTTTATTGTACTGGCGATTATATGGGATGTAAGTGGTAGTGCAGAGCTTATAACTGCATTAATTTCTTTTTCATCTATTAAATTATCAATCCTTTTTATTACTGGTTCATACCATGTTTTCTGCCCATCAGGATAGGTGAAGAATTCCTCCCATACACGGGCCAGTTTTTCCAGCCATGATCTTTTATTCTTATAGGTTTTAGTCTGCATCTGCTCCTTGACTGTTTTATGGTTTTCAAATCCTAAATAACGCTTCCACTGAGTCATTAAATCTTGGTATGGTACTTCTATAATGTCATAGTCGTCCCAGTATGGATCCAACTTCTCAGGGGATTGGGGTGTTACAATAACTGGATTCCATCCAAATCGGGGCAGATTTTTGGCCAGGCCCTTCAGACGTACTGAGCCAATATTCTCTTTTTCATGGAAATAATAGGCAATTAGCAAAACATTTCTCATAAACATAAACCTCAATGATAGAAAATCCTTAGACAATACTTATTTATATAGGATTTCAGCCCAATGCTCTCTAAGATCTTCTAGTGAAAAATTATTAACAATGTATTCATGGGCCTTATCACTAATACTATTAAGATCAGTTGAATCTAAGGATCTAATTATATGATGGGCGATATTTTCAGGTGAATTATCATCCAGTAAAAAACCGTTTTTCCCATTACTTATTATTTCGGGTATGGACCCTACCGGGTTAGCTAATACTGGTGTTCCACAGGTCATTGCTTCCAGCATTAAGTTGGGAAGACCCTCTGTATAGGAGGGTATCACAATTAATTTCAAGTTATTTAGATGATCTGGAAGGTCCTGATATGGTATCCAACCCTTAAATTCTACTTTATCCTGGAGATTCCATTTTTTAATATATTCTTTAACTTCCTCTTCTAGGTCACCTTCTCCACAGATTGTAAAATTAATTTTCATTCCTTTTTGGGTAAGGATATGCACTGCTTCTAGATAATTAAGAATTCCTTTTTCCTGGCTAAGACGGCCTACATATCCTACATTCTCTTCTCTTTTATCAAATTTTCTTTCGATATGGAATCGATTAAAATCAATGATATGTTCAAAGGCAGTTTCTATCTTATGGGAATATTTTTCTAGGTTAAATTCCTTAATCTGGCCCATAGAGTTTACAATGATCTGGCTAGAAAATCTACAGGCCATCTGGGATAAGAGAGAAATTGATCCAGTCAGGGAATCCTTCTTGGCCCGGGCAGTGCTAGCAGGTGAACCTGCAAAAACTATTACTACTTTTTTACCATGAATACGGGCCAATAAAATTGGTAGGATTAGTCCTTGGCCTCCAATATGGAATATAACTTGGTCTAAATCTTTAATTATTTTATTTAATTGTATTAAATATTTAAATTGGGTTCTAATGAAATTCAGAACCCTTGAGAAAGTGGATCTTTTATGTTGATGTTCAATTGTGTATATGTGACAGTTTTCATGGCATTCATCCTTCAGATCAGCACCAAGTCCTCCAGTTATAATATATACCTCATTGCTTATGGATTTAATTATTCTGAAAAGTTTCTGAACCGGTACAAAACCTGCCTTGGTCACAGATAAAGTTATAATTGCATTATTACTTTTTTTACTCATATTTGATCATGAATATTGATATTTTTTATCTTTTTTTTATGAATTTAGCTGGTACACCCCCTACAATAGTGTAAGGGTCTATGTCTTTAGTTACCACCGAGTTTGCACCAATTATTGATCCATCACCAATTGTCACCCCGGGCATTATAATTACACGGGCACCAATCCATACATCAGAGCCGATTTTAACTGGTGCAGTGTACATGCCCTGCTTTTTTATGGGAACTGCATGGTCTTGGTGTTGATGGGTACATGATAATATGACTGATTCAAAACCTATAATAGTATATTTATCAATATCAATACCGCCTCTGCCATCTAATACCACCCTATTTGCAACTCCCACCTCATCTTGAAGTGATATATTCTGGGGATATAATAATTTAACATTATCCGCTAGGCTAACACCTTCCCCAAAATTTTTCAGCAATCTTTCCAGTAACGGCTTTCTGAGATTGTTCCCCATGTTATATGGAATTTTTGAGGCAATATGGGTATATAGTAGCCATAAAATTAGATCATTATTATTTTGACCATATTCAGGGGGAGAATCTTTTTTTGGCATATGTAAAACCTTTTTTTAAATATATAATACAACTGATATTATATTGGATTCCTTATTCCTTGATTAGGTTATGATATATTTCTTCTATCTTGGTTATAATCTGTTGATGGCTAAGATTCTCTTTCACATAATTCCTACCATTAGCTACCATTTGCTTAGCATGAACTGGATTACTATTCAAATAATTTATCTTATCTCTCATTTCCTTCACATCACCAAATCTAAAGGTTAATCCACAATGTGCAGTATTTATAATATCTGCACATCCACATTTATCTGATACAATTACCGGAGTGCCAGATAATAATGATTCAAATACCACATTACCAAATGATTCATAACTGGAAGGAAGTACAAATATATCCCCATCTACATAGGCACAAAGCTTTTCCTTACCATCCAAAGTACCAGTTAGCAATACATCATCTTCCAGTTCCAATTTTCTAATCATATTTATCAGATGGTCTTGGTAGCCATCATCTGGCCCAACCATTACCAGTTTCACATTTTCTATATCTTCTTTAAGAAGTTTGAATGCTTTAAGCAGAGAATCTAAACCTTTAATCTTATTCAAACGGCCCAGGTAAAGAATAATTTTATCATCTTTAGAAAGGGCATATTTAGATCTAAAAGCACCCTTCCTAGGCAGGTCCTTAAAATAATCCATATCAATAGAATTGGGAATAAATATTTTCTGTTCCTCCTGGATAAAGGGAAATGTTTCCATTGTTTTTTTTGCTTCCCTAGTGGAGGTGAAGATAATTTTATCTGCATCATGGACAATGTTGTCACCGTAGATCTTGTCAAAAACAATCTTCTGCTTATCTTTACCTAGAAGGGGAGCGGAGCCCCGGGGCTGTAGAACATAGGGAATATCATATTTTCGGGCATAGTAATGAACTATAACTGCCATTAAGGTACGATGTTCATGAATATGTATTAAATCAAATTTTTTAAGGTCTTTACGGGCCACTACTGGTAGGTAGTATGGTGTTAGAAAATTCATCTTACGGGTTAGATAATTGGAGATATTTCGAAAATAGTAGGTTTCAATCCCATCCACATTAACTGGGCAATTTTTTTCAACATCCAAACGGTACTTGAATCCATCAGTGGTGTAAACTGTTACCTCATGACCCCTCTCCAATAATGATCTGGAAATATCATAGGCCAGTCGGGGCGGGCCTCCTGCCTCCCAGGATGGCTTGAAAAAGGGTGTTACTTGTAATATTTTCATATCAATTTTTCCAGGGTTTCCTCAAAGTGCCTGGTAATATCCTCCCAATCATTACTTTCAACATATCTGCGGGCCTTCTTACCCAGTTCAGATAATTCATCAGTATCATATTTCTCAACTGTATTTAAAACATCTTGAGGGCCATTCACATATATTATCCCATTACCCTCACCAAACTCCATATATATCCCCGGGAATCTGGTGGCCATAACAGGTTTTTCCATGGCCATGTACTCATATAGCTTTATAGGAACAATATCCTGCATTATCTCTTCATCAGGAAGGGCAGGCAGCAGGCAAACATTAGATGAAGCTATAAATTCAGGTATACGATCATAGGGCTGTTTACCAGTTAATATAAGCTTATCATGGAGTTGATATTCTTCTTTAATCCTTACCAGATCTGGATAGGCATCACCATCACCCACCACCAACAATTTAATATCCTTATATTTTTCCTTATTCTGGCCTAAGGCCATTGCAACCTCCTTTATACCTGCAAAATGATAAATCCAGCCCATGAAAAATAAAACCCTATCTGTATCTTTAATACCATACTCCTCTCTAACTGAATCACCACTAAGACCTGGCTGGAATTCATCCAAATCAATACCAGCATCTATAACCATAGTCTTTTCCTTATCAGCACCTAACTCAAGGGCTAGTTCTGCCAGTCTCTGGTTAATAGTTATGATCAAATTGGACCTCTTAATTGTCTTCTTTTTAAGAGTTTTTCCCAGGTTCTGGAAAATTTTTTCAGGTATTAATGCATATAAAACGTCAATAAGATAATATACAAATGGTATATTATTTTTTTCTGCAGCCCGGGCAGCGAAATAAGCATTTAAAAGTCCAAAGGCTACAATAACATCTGGTTTAAATTCCTTGATTTGACGATTAATTTCTCGGGTATGGAAAATGGGTATGCTTAAATAATCAATTATAGGAATTTCAATTATGCTAGGCCGTATAACTGTTATTTTAGCCTGATTAACAACTTTTCTAATATTCTTACATTGAGTTCCTTTAACAAAGATTCCCCTCCACTTTTTATCCTTCCGGCGCCAGTCAATTCCATGATCTATAACTCTAATTTCATGTCCCTGGGCAGATAAACGATCCATGAGGTGATGTTGTTGATGTGGATTTCTCTTCAACCAGTCTGATTCTTGAACTACTAGTATCTTCATACAATTCACTTTAAGTATAATCTAACAAAATACACAATTAATAATAATGATTATAGCTAGGAAAAACAAGAATGATTTATTTAATAAATCTATTCAAACTCAGCACATTCTTCTATATTGTCCCAGTTATCCAGGAACCATTGATGGGTCTTCTTTAGGCCGTCTTCAAATTTAATCTTAGGTTTATAACCCAATATCTTTTTTGCCTTTTTTATAGAGGATAATAGTTTGGTCTTAGCATCCCAGTCCCGGCGGGGCATGTAAGCTATACCCTCGCTGTTTCCAGTTAACTCGTTAACTAACTGGGCCATATATTTAACTTGATGATCCTTACCAGATCCAAGGTTAATTGCTTCTCCTATAGCCTTATCTTTTATACCCATAGCTAATAATCCATCAACTATATCCTCAACATAGGTCCAGTCCCTGGTTTCTGAGCCATCACCAGTAATAGGAAGTGGCTGGCTGGTCATGGACCAGTAAAAAAAGTTAGGAATAACATTACGGTATTTTCCAGGAACCTCCCCTGGACCAAAAACATTAAAGAAGCGGGCATTTACTATAGGCAGTTCATAAAGGTTATGGAAATAGTTAGTGTATAATTCTCCCAGTAACTTGGTAACCTGATAAGGAGTATGGAGACTGATGGATATATCATGTTCTTCAAAGGGCATTTTAGAGTCCAGACCATAAACTCCACATCCAGAAGAGGAATAGACAAATCTTTCAACACCAGTAAGTTGGGTGTACTGTAAAACCTTAAGTATACCCACACCATTTACCATTAAATCTTTTTTAGGATTATCCACTGAATTCTGGTTGGCAAAATGAGCAGCTAAATGGAAAACATAATCAGGTTTTTCCTTGAATACACGCTTAAGAACTTCATCATCCAATATATCGCCATGAATAAATTCTATGTTATCACCACGGGGAATATTCCAGTCATATGCTGATGATAGGTCATCTAATATTATAACTTTATCTGTATCAAGTTCTGCAAGTTTCCTTGTTAGATTACTCCCTACACAACCAGCTCCCCCTGTAACCAGTACTGTGCTTCCTTTATATTTATTAAATAAACTCATTGTTTTTGCCTCGAATAATTCCATTATATTAAATTATACTAAATGTTCTTTAATTTATCTCATGTTATTTTTAGTAGAATGGATATAGATATATAGGTTCTAATTATATTTTTATTTAAAGTAATATTATCTGTCTTTTTAGTTCTATTTTATTAGATATGTATACTTGGTTTGAATTGTATATAGTCTGGTTCTTCTAGATTTTTTGGGTTGTCAATTTCAAATATGGTAAATATACCCACCCTTTTAATTACATGATAATCAGGTATGTACAGATCAGTACCTCTATAAATATAGTAATAGGCCTTTTTTTCCTGTAAAAATTTGGAAAACTCTTTTAAATCCCCAAATTCCTTAAACATACTCTCCTTTGTTTGAGGAATGGCTCTGTATATCCTCTTGTTTAGATACCATTCAAATCCTGGCCAGTGATTTGAGTAGACAGTCTTTTCAAAGATTTCATCATCATAGTTATGAAGCCATTGGCTAATGGATTTCATGTCATGTGCATAGTTATTCTGGGGTATTTGATCCAGAAATACCAGTGTGGATGATAAAACAACCACTACCAGAACAGTTGACAACAATGAACTAATATCTATTTTCCCATAATTAAAGTTTGTTTTATTGTTTATACAGTTTATTGCAAGTACTATGAGAAATGCAAGAGCAGGCATTACATTAACAAAGTATCTATCATTTTTTGTGGCTAGAATACTGTTAAAAACCATATAAACAGCCAACCATAAAAAGATTGTTACATCAAAATCAGCATTTTTGATTTGAAGATATCTGAAAAACTGATATATGAATAAAAATATAATTAACAATATCACTATGCTTATAACATAGGATACATCCCCTATACTGGTATAGAAAGTAATTAATAATATAATAAAAATTCCAAGCTTCAAGAGACCCATTTTATCTTTTAACTTTTCCAGGGGAAGTTGCCTAACTTTAAGGTATATATTTAGGAGATATATTAAAAGACCTAATACCATTATACCCAGCAATAGATAAGCAATCAAGGTAGGATCACTTAGGGAGGGATTCAAAAATCCAGTAAAATCTGTCTGATTGGATATGCTGGAGATATAATTTGGTAAATTTTTCAGATAAAACAGATAATCTGGGTTGAAACCACTATCAATGGTGGTGGCGGCATTGGAAACTGTACCCTTAAACTGTCCCAGAAAGGGGAAGGGATTACCAATGGTAGTATAAAAAAATATGATAAATCTAAGAGCAATAACACTACCAATTAATATTCCCACAACCATATTTTTAAGATTCCGAAGGTAGTCCTGCTTGATAAATATGTAGAACAACATTATAAGACCAATCAAACCGGCAGTGTATTTAGTGAAAAAGGCTATAGCTGCCAGTGGAAAGGCCAAATAATAATACCTAGAATCTTTTTTAACTGCCATGATTGTAAATAGAATGGCCATGATACTGAATGATACTGAGGCCAGGTCAATACCTCCCACCGCTACCCAGGTTAAAACCACAGAGAAAGTGGCATAGATTATGCTCCCTGCAAAACTTTCCACAGCCCTAAATCTCATCTTCAAAAGACAGTAAAATGCCGCTACACCTAGTATGTAGATGATCCCATCTAATATGAAAAGAGCATGGGATGAGACATAACCTAGACTGAATAATAGGGAGGTTAAATATGGTAGAAATGGTGAAAGACTTAGATCATTATTCAAACCTGGAAATGCAAATCTACGGGCAAAATTCAGGTACTGAAAAGTATCCCAGTAAGCCACATCAACATTAAATTGGATCTGAAGTTTATATAATGTAATAACTGTGGTTATGGCCATTAAACATAATAATAATATGAATGATACTTTATTAGCATTGATGTATCCTTTGAATCGTTGTAACATAGAATTCATCTAATATTCCTCGATAATTTATAATTAGAAATGATATTTTCTTTTAATACCCTTTAAGATTATATTTTAGAAAAGTTATATCCTTCAGATCCTTTTATATATGGTGATTATTCCAATGGTTTTGATTTCTTCATATCCTGGAATATCTATTTTAGGATTTTTAAGCACATCTATATAATAGTCTGCTTTAAGTGTATCCAGTTCACGGTAGAAATCTTCACTGTTTTTGAAGTTTCTAGGTATACGGGTGTAAACCCTCTTTTTAAGGTACCAGCTAAAAGCCGGGCCTCGATCAGCAACTATTACCTTTGATTGGTATTGAGGGTCATAATCCATTAGAAAGTCTGCAGCTGCCACTTCATTATCAATCCAGTAATAATCATGGGGCATTTCTCCAGTATAATAGATAGCAGATGATAACATCATCACCACCACTGCAGCTGACATAATTGTAGTAGATAAATTGGTTTTATTATACTTGAATTTTATTTTTGATGAAATATTACTAAGTGATAGGGTTAAGAAATAGGCTAATGCAGGCATTGCAGTTAAGATATACCGGTCTACCTTAACTGCATGGTAACTTAAAAAAAGGAAGTACATCATGAACCATGCCAGAAATAGAATATCTAGATCAGCTCCTTCCTGGCCGCGGATTAGATCAAACAATAGAAAAGCTATCATGAAAAATATGATCTCACTAATTAAATAGGAAATATGAGAATAGCTGAAAACTAAGATAATGCCCAGAATTATTACAGATAAAAGTTTTAGATATTCAATCTGGGAAAATCTACTTTCAGACTCTTTCAGAGAACTAATAATATTGTATAAATAAATGAGGATGCCTACTATTATAATTGAAAGGATTAGATAGGATATAATGGTAGCTGGGCCGCTGATGGTTAATATTTGGCTGTAACTGTCAGAGGGAATATTAGATATGTAGTTGGGGATATATTTAAGATAATATAGAAGGTCCAGGTTATAGCCGGGATTGGCAGTGGTAACTGCTCTGGTGGCAGTGTTGGTCATCTGACCAAGGAAGGGAAGGGGATTTCCAGATATACGATAAAATAATACTGTGAAGGGTATGCTAACTATGATAGAGATTCCAATACCCCTCAATATATTTTTTAAATTTTTTAGGTATTCCTTATTTATAATAATGTAAAAAAGTATCAATATTATTATAAATCCTGAGGTATAGCGGGTGAAAAATGCCAGGGCAGCTAGGGGAAATGCAAAGTAATAACATCGGGGATTTTTACGTGCCCTAACTGTAAAGAGCACAGCCCATATACAAAGTGTTAAGGCCGGAGTATCAGTGGCACCAGAAACTGCCCAGGGGATCATTAAGGATAGGCAGGCAAAAAATATGCTACCTGCAAAGCTTGAGACTGCATCGAATCTCTCCTTTAATAATAGGTATAATCCGATCACTCCCAGCACATAAAATATTCCACCTAAAACAAAAACCACGTTCTGGGATACATATCCTAAACGAAAAAAGATTGAAGTTAAAATTGGTAGAAGTGGTGGGAGCAGCATCTGATCTCCAACCCCTAAGCCAGCATATCGCAGTGCATTTCCTAAATAGACAAAGATGTCCCAGTAATAGATTCCCAGTTTAGATTGTATATCAATTAGAACAACTGAGATAGTTGAAACAGTTAAAAAAAGTAAGACAAAGAGAAATGATTCAATCCTATTTTTTAGAAATAAATCTCCAATCTTATTTAACATATAATCGTCTCATACAATTTAGATAAAAAAAAGAGTATATTATCTATTTTTTAATACTCCGCTCTATAAGTCGGGAGATAGAATCTAGAATAATCCCAGTGAAGGTCATAAATATCCCGGCTAGGGTGAACATGATCATTAAAAGGGTGGGGGCCATGGTTATGCTCTTACCAGTGATATAATCCCGGATGAAAAACAGGCTTATCACTAGACCTACCACCACAATAATCAGACCCGGTATGGTGAAGTAGTATAATGGCTTATTTAATTCAATATCCCTTATTATACGGGTTAAAACTTGTATGCCCTGGCTTATAGGGTTTTGGCTGGATCCATCCACATCATAGCGAACACCAATCTCCACTTCCACAATCCGCATATTATTTTTAGCTGCATCTACCAGCATCTCACTTTCCACGCCGTAGCCACTATCCTGGAACCGGAATAGGGGTATTGTATTCTTGGCAAAGGCCCGATAACCACTCTGAGTATCAGTAATTTTTAAGCCACTGGTTATGTTAGTGGCCTTATCCAGGACCTTCTGACCCACTCTTCTGTAACGTGGTGTTTTATCATCACTTCCATTCATGTACCGGCTGCCATTGACCACATCAGCTTTACCATCCAGTATGGGTTTTATTAGTGCCGGAATTTCCTTAGGGTGGTGCTGTCCATCAGCGTCTATAGTTACTACCACATCAGCATCTTTAACCATACTAAAACCGGTTTTAAGTGCAGCACCTTTACCCATATTTGTGGGGTGGCTTTTAACTTCAGCACCAGCCATTTTAGCAATCTTGGCAGTTTCATCGGTACTTCCATCATCAACCACTATCACCTGGTCAACATACTGTGATGTTCTAAGCACCATACTTCCAATAGATACTTCTTCATTATATGCCGGTAATATTGCAGTGATTTTAGCCATTAATGTCCATTCTCCATTCTATGATAATTGTTTATAGATAATAATAAAATCTTCTAATATTACATGTTTTGATAAGAATCTTTCGTTCATCTAGACTTCTTCTATTCTACCTTTTTTATTAGTCTTCCATGCGGTAGTACCATTTCATCCATTCCACAGTTCTCTTGATTCCTTCTTCTGGATCTATTTTAGGGTCATGCTTAAGATCATTTATAGCCTTGCTAAAGTCCATAGTCTTTACTTTAGTGGTGAAGGCCTCTGCCTCATGGTAGGTTACCAGTGAATCATCCTTTCCCACAGCATCAAGAACTATGTCTGAGTACTCCTTTATTTCCTTCTCCCATTCCTGTTTACCACCTACATTGTATACTTCTCCAGGTATGAAATTGTCCACGATATTGGCAAAGGTACGGGCTGAATCCTCCACATAATCAATAATTCTTTTATGTCCTTTATATACTGTGTAAGGTTTATCAAACAGTGCTTTATAGATAAATATTGGTATAAATCCCTTGTAGGGCGTGTAATGTTCATGGGGTCCGTAGCAGTTTACAGGCCGTACTCTTACTGTTTCAGTGTCAAACATGGTGGCAGAGTTCATGCACATCAACTCACCCGCCCATTTAGTGATGGCATAGTCATTCATCTGATAGGTGTCCTTTATAGGGTTGTTGACCATTACATCTTCGCTCATAATACCAGTATAGTCACCGTAGACTTCAGCTGAGGAGAAAAATATCATCCTAAAACCTAGCTTTTCCTGGAGCCGGATCATATGTTTGGTGCCAATTACATTGGTCTGCCATAGATTTTCATAGTAGTCTTCACCATTCCAGCGGCCATACTCTGCAGCCAAGTGGTAAACATAGTCAAATTTATCATTATCAAATAATCGCTCAACTTGCCGGTAATTTTTCACATCAGCTCGGATATAGTTATCCCTATCATTATGAAGCAGATCTACTGCTAAAACCTCATGGCCACGACTTTCTAGTTCATTAACCAGATTAGTTCCTATAAAGCCAGATCCGCCGGTGACCATTATTTTATGAGTCTCCATAATTCTATTCCTCCTCAATTCTCTTACATCTAAATATCACTGTACCTTGCAAAGTTTCGTCTATGAACCTGTTGCAGTGTTTATTCTCTTACATCTAAATATCACTGTACCCCCATCAGTATAGGGGTATCCTGGATCAACACACTGCATATATGCATGTTCTTCATCTCCCTTCCGGGTCAGTCCCAACTCCAGGGGACACCATTTTCTCTCCAAAATAGTGGTGTAATGTAAAATGGTGGAAAGGGCATGGGTACAGAGTTTATCAGTTTTCTTTACAAGTATTTCCGGGTCCTGGATGATTATTCTATCACCTTTTTCATGGACGGGACATTTACCCTTTATCTTATGGACTGTAATTTCCAGCAAAAATAATACACATCCCTATAAATATTTAATATAAGAAAAATTTGAATATATTATATATTAGAAGTCTTCCAATGTAATCTATTCATTAATTGAGATAAATAGTATTTTACCACCTTTAATTACTCTTAAACCTTGATCTGTCTCTAGTACAGTGTTTAGATAGTTGTCCAGGGCTATGATTTTACCTTCATCATAGGTATTGTTTTTAAAGGCAATTTGAACATTTTTGTTTTTGAAGATTCGAAACTGTTTAGCCAGTTCATTTTCATAGTCAACTTTTTGCTTCCTAAATTTTTTATTCATCTATTACACCATCTTATTCTTAATATAAATGAGAGATTAACTTGTTAAATATAATTACTAGTTTATGATAACATGATTAAGATATAGGTTACTAATAAATTTACCCAAAAAAATCATGGTTCAAACCTATCCAAATAATATCATGTAAGATCCTAGATTAGATGGAGGAATTCATTATTCTGATATTAATTCTTCCCATAAATAATTTAGATAAGAAGAATTAACACACTCAATATAGGAGTAAATATATGACCACACTATGTAAGGTTTGACACCACCCCCCCAGTATCAAAAGCCTCAATATAGGAGTAAATATATGACCACAGCCAAAAATATTGCCAAAAATACAGGGGTACTGGTTTTATCCCAGATAATTACCTATCTACTGGGGTTCATATACATAGTTTATGTGGCCCGTTATCTGGGTGCAGAAGGATATGGGATACTCTCTTTTGGGCTGGCATTTACTGGTATATTTGCTGTGGCTGTGGATCTAGGACTTAATACCATCACCACTAGGGATCTCTCCCGGGATGTTGTAAAATCTTCCTATTACCTATCCAACCTTACCATGATAAAACTTGTTTTATCCATTATAGTATTTCTATTAATAGCTCTTACTATTAACCTTCTAGGTTATCCCTTCCAGACAGTTATGGTGGTCTACTTTTTAGGATTATATGTTATTGTGGCAGCATTTAGTCAGATGTTCTACGCCATCTACCAGGCCTACGAGAAGATGGAATACCAATCAGCAGGGCAGGTGTTAAATACAGTTTTAATCCTAATTCTCACCCTTGCTGCCATATATTTTCATGCTAACCTAATATTAATATCATCAATCTATCTTATTGGCAGCATAATTGTCCTTTTCTATAATATAATCATTACCTACTGGAAGTTTGCTAAATTCAAATTAAGTTTGGATCGTAATTTTTGGAGTTTTAAAATTCGAGAGGCATTGCCCTTTGGATTAACATCAATCTATGGAACCATTTACACCTACATAGACTCGGTTATGTTATCCCTAATGCAAGGGGATTTGGTGGTGGGATGGTATTCAGCAGCCTACCGTTTGATATTAATTGTTTTATATCTGCCGGGTATTATTAACCAGGCCATATTTCCTGCAATGAGCAAATTCTACATATCTTCTGATGATATTCTCCGGAAGATACAGGAAAAATTCTTCAAGTACATGCTTATATTAGGATTTCCCATTGGAGTAGGTACCACCCTATTGGCTGAAAAAATTATATTATTAATTTTTGGTGAAGGATTCCTACCCTCCATCTTAGCCCTTCAAGTTTTAATATGGACCATTGTCATCACCTTTTGTGGATCCGCATTTGTAAAACTCTTTGAGGCATCAGGCCGGCAGATGGCCATTACCAAGGTGACAGGTCTAGGAGTGGCTGTGAATATAGCTCTTAACCTGTTTCTAATTCCCATTTACAGTTTTATTGGTGCTAGTATTGCCACGGTTTTAACGGAAATGGTGGTTATTGGAAGTATTGTAGGTTTAAGCTATCATGTAGGCTATGGAATACCTGTTAAAGAGAATTTGATATTAATTTTAAAGGTTATTATATCTGGAATTGCTATGGGCATTGTTTTATGGTATTTTGATTATTTAAGTCTCATTATTCTTGTCATCATAGCAGTTTTTGTCTACATTGCCGCACTTTTTATAACCAGGGTTTTTGATAGTGAAGATTTGACCCTTTTAAGAAATATTTTGAAAATCAATTAATTTTTAGTAGGGATCCCACTCTTTTACTTCCTCATAATCTGGAAATTCACCATATTCATACCTATCAAAAAGACCTCCCCATATAGTCTTTTTAAACTGTTTTATCTTCTTTTTACCAGTTAAGGGATACCATAAATGGTCATGATAATATTCAGATGCAAATATGAATGTTTTAAAAATAGGGGAGTTAAATAGGAGGTTATGAAGCCATTTAACATGCATGGTTTTCTTTCGAAGCCGCTGATCCCATCTTACAACCGGACTTCTTTTGGTATGGAAATTAAAGTTTAAACTATTAAATTGTTTCTCATCCATTCCCAGTATCTCTATCTGGTCAATATCTCCTACACCTAAACCTTTATCATGCCCCATCTTTATATATTCAATATCCATTGGTTTAAATCCCATTATTCTGGCTGCAACTGCATCAACAGCCACCTGATCATCACTAGCCAGTATAATATTACCGGTGTAGGGCTTCATGGTCCGGGGGCCGGCCCCGTCACCACATACACAGCCATCAGTCACGGCTAAAATTCCGGGATGTATCTCCTTCTGTATAGATAAGAGATCCACTAATACTTCATGAATCTTTTTATGGGCATGATGTCTATATTTAGGTATTAAACCTCCAAAGGCATTTTTAATAGCACCCGTGGTGGTGGTATGTCCATGGGTTTTCATGGTGGGAAAATGAATAATATTACTGTCCATGAATATTTCTGGAATCCATACCTCCCCAAAGATCTCATCCATAGCCATCATCTCGGATTTAACCTTATACTCCACCCATTTAACATCAGTTAATGGCTGGAAAGGAATACCATACCTCTTCAGGAGGGGGAGCCATTTATTATAATAGGCACCCTTCCAGGGATGGGTAACCACAGTCTGATTTTCCACCCCTAAAATATCCTTATAACCCTCCTGGCTTAAACAGTTTAAAACTCCATCCAACTGCCAGGGAGGAGTAGAACAAGCTGGATAATATAAGGTCCAAGATAAGTTAAGTTTAAGAATAGTTCTATTCCCTTGGGGTAGGTGATCTTTGTATTCTACCAGTTCCATAACCCTTTTATAATCAGAGATTACAGTTTCAGGGGAAGTTTTTAATACTGCTACTCTAGCCATTCAAATCACCCAATAATTATATTATGAAAATAATAATTAATCACTCTCTCTATTCAAATTTTTACCATTTATTATTCTGTTCTTAAATATTAAATATACAGCCAAACCTAAAATAGCACCGTACCATAAAGTTCCAAATCTCACAATTAAAGCAGTAGCTATGGCCATGGTGGATGTGAGTCCGAATACCTTCAATAATCCTGAAAGTGTTGCTTCTGCCACACCTAAACCACCCGGGATCATGCTGGCTGCCCCTGCTAGGGAGGCGAAACTGAATATGAAAACTGAGAGGATTAAACTAGTTGAACCACCAAAACCTTGAACCACCAGGAATAATCCTAAACATTCCATGAACCAGGCTAGAACGCCTAAAAGGGACATTGAGATTAGATTTTTTATTGTCATGGTTTTTTGAAATGTATGATGCATAGTTTTAATGTTTCTGGAATATTTTCCAGCCCTCTTCTCTAGGAGGGCTAAAAGTAGACTGGAGATTCTCTCTGACTTAATTAGTACAATAAAGACAGAAAAAATAATTACAAATATTATTATTATGGATAATCCCTCTTCATAGTAAAGTATTCCTAGTAATGATAATAGAACCAGAGCAATAAGATCCGTAAACCGATCCACTATAACTACTGGTACAGTTTTTCCCAGATCTTCTCCATTTATATCTTTTATAAGCCAGCCCTTCCATATTTCTCCCAGTTTAGCTGGGGTGATAATCATGGCCAGGCCACTGAAAAATACGAATAGATTTTCCATTAAACCAATTTTAACTGGGACCTGTTTCAAGAAATAGTTCCATTTTAAAAAACGGATTAAATAGCCAGTAGTGGTTAATAATATTAGTAAAACTAAATATATCCAATTAAAACTTCTTAAAGCATTTGATAGATTATCAAGATCAGCATATACAGCCATTGATAGATATACTACTACTGCAAATAATATTATCAGCCATAATCTGTTTTTATTCATTTTAATTTCCTTTTATTTTACTAATTTTTTTTGGGGGGAAGAGCTGTTATATTATTTTCCGGTACCATTTCACAACTTTGGTAAATCCATGATTAAATAATGAGGATCTACTACCGAATATTTCCAATTGGTTATTCTTCAAAGATTTTCTTAACTCATCTCCAGCTATAACACCAGCATTACCAATTTCATTAATAAAATGGGCATCACTACCTGCACACTTATTTAGATTGAATTTATTGGCAAATGCTTCTGCTTTGTCATTATACTTCTGGGATATGCAACGAGAATTAAAGACTTCCAAACCATCAAAATATTTAAAATTATCCTTCAGGGGGTGGTAAGTTGCTTGACGCATGTTATCAAAGGGATGGGGAATAATAACCAGTCCATCCTGGTCCTTTATTTCATCCATAACTTCCAAGTGGTCTTTGGAATTAATTTCTTGATTTAAAAATAATCCGATTATTTCACCCTGATTTGTGGTTATTTCTGATCCTATTATAACCTCAAAGTCCTGGTCCTGATATTTTTTTGCCATTAACCCACCTTTAATAGTGTCATGATCAGTTATGGCAATCCCGGATAATCCTCTTTTCTTGGCAGTTTCAACAATTTTAGCAGGTTCTATAAAGCCATCACATGAATATTTGGAGTGAACATGTAAATCATACCTCATCATATTTATCCATCATTTATTAATTTATAAAGTTGTTTAATGTTTATTTATTGTGTTTATTAGATTATATGGATTATCTTATCGATATAAAGAATTGAAAGCACTATTATCACCCATAATATGATGCAAAGCACCATACCTCTATCTTTGAATATCATTTCTGGTTCCCCACCTATATCATGGGAATGTACCAGATAAAGGTAGCGGAACAATCCATAAAAGGCGAACGGTATGGTTAACATCATATAAATATTGTTGGAGAAGAAGGTGTACAGGGAATAGGACATTACCAGGATGCTGGTGGTAATATTTATCATTTGTTCCAGCATCTCCGGCGAATATTCACTTAAGATAGGGCGATGATTTCCTGCTTCATCACCCATAACTATAAGTTCGTGCCTTCTTTTTCCCAAAGCCAGGAAAAGTGCTATTAAAAAGGTACATATGATTAGCCAGGGTGATACCACGACGGAAATGGCTATACAGCCAGCAATAGCTCTTAAAACAAATCCAGAGGATATTACAATAATATCTACTATTAAATAATTTTTAAGAAAAATGGAGTAGATAAGGATTAAAAGGAAATAGGTTAGGGTAATCAAAAAGAAGGGGGCATTTATAAAGTAGGATGCTGCTAGGGACAATAAAATAAAGGTAATAGCAAAGAATAATCCATGGCTAACTTTCAAATCTCCGGAAGCAAGGGGTCTTAATCGCTTTAATGGATGATTTCTATCTTTCTCAACATCGATAATATCATTAAGTATGTATATGCTGCCAGATAATATGCAGAATATAATAAAGGCACCAATAACATTTATCCATGAATCAAAATTTAAAAAATTTAATGAAAATACCAGTCCTATGAATATAACCAGGTTCTTGTACCACTGCTTAGGACGCATAGAATAAACCAATTCTTTAATCATATATGATCATTACCGATACTTTTTTAAAAAATTTTCTAATACGCTAGGTATGCCTAGAAGTTTCTCAGTTTCTTTTATATATGGATATTCGAATATTTATGGTCAGTTAAATATAAAACTATACTATAATTTTTAGTATTTTTATTATCTCTTTTTAGAATAAATAGTTAATTTCTCATTAGAACAAAATAGAAAAATTTAATTTTTAATAAAGAAAAATAAATTCTTTATTTATTTATAATCAGTATAATTCTATAAAAAATCCTCTATTTTTTTTGGGGGGAGGATATATTTGAAAAAAAATCAGGGATTTGAAGTAACAGAAGAGATACTAGAAAATATAAATGAAGCATTCATTTCCACAGACAATGATTTCACCATCAAATATATAAATAAGGCGGCAGAAGTTCATACACAAAAAAGTAGGGATGAAGTTATTGATAAAAATCTATTGGACGCATTTCCACATATAAGGAATACTTCATTACAAGAAAAATATGAAATACTGTTAAAAGAAAGAAAGAATTTAGAATTTGAAGATTTTTTCAATGAACCTCCCTATAAAATCTGGTTTTATTTTCGTGTTTACCCCTATAATAATGGATTCAACATATTTTTTCAGGATATAACTGAAAGAAAAAAATCAGAGATTAAACTACTTCAAAGTGAACAAAATTTAAGATTAAAACTGGACTCTATTATTCAATCTCACTATTCAGTAAATCAGGATGAATTTGGCAATATTATTGACAGTCAAGAGATTCAGAGTTTGATGGATAAATTTTATGAAATAACCAATCTACCCTTTGCTATACTGGACACCCAAGGGAATCTGCTTGCATCCACTGGATGGCAGGATTTATGCACTAATTTTCACCGTTTAAACAAGGAAACCTGTGAAAACTGTTTAGAAAAAGATCTTGAAATTACTAAAAAATTGAAACAAGGAGATTACCGTCTTTATAAATGTAAAAACCAGATATGGAATATGGTAACTCCTATTTTAGTGGGAAATCAGCATATGGGAAACCTTTATATGGGTCAGTTCTTTTTTGATGACCATGAAATTGACTATGAAAAGTTTAAAAGACAGGCAGAAAAATTTAGTTATAACCAAGAACACTACTTTGCTGCATTAGATAAAGTGCCCCGGTGGAGCCGTGATTATGTAGATAAAGTAATGAAATTCTACTCCCATCTAGCGCAGATGATATCCCGGCTTAGCTACAGAAATTTGATCTTAGCAAAAACCATTCAAGACTATAAAAAGGCTTCATCAGAAAGAGATCTCTTCTTTAACTATTCATTGGAGTTATTAACTATTGCGGATTTTAAAGGTTACTTTAAACAGGTTAACCCTGCATGGGAATCTACTACAGGATGGAGTGCTGAGGAATTATTGTCAAGACCCTACCTTGATTTTATACATCCGGATGATTATGAAGCTACACTTAAATCTTCAAATGATCTGACCGAAGGAAAAGCTGCCCTAAAATTCACAAACCGCTTCCAGTGTAAGGATGGATCATATCGCTGGCTTTCATGGAATTCTTATTCCATATTGGAAGAAAAATTAGTTTTTGCATCAGCCCGGGACATAACTGATATTATAAATTATGAAAAAGCCATTAAAGAGAGCGAGGAACGCTATTCCCTAACAATAGAGGCGGTTAATGAGGGGTTGTGGGATTGGGAAATACCCACTGGAAAGGCATATTTCTCACCCACTTATTATACTATGCTAGGATATGAAGATAAGGAATTCCCTGCATCATACTCTTCTTTTGAATCTTTAATCCATCCAGATGATTTAGAAAGGGTTAAAAATCAATTAAAAGAACATATAAATAAATCTGAGGGTTATACCATAGATTTTAGATTAAGAACTAAAGATAATAGATGGTTATGGATCCAGGCCAAGGGTAAAGTGGTGAAAACTGATGAAAATGGAAATCCCGTGCGGATGGTAGGCACCCATACAGATATAACCCAACAAAAAATTGCTGAAGAAGCATTAAAGGAGTCAAGACTCAAGTTTAAAAGTATTTTTGAAAATGCTGGTGAAGCCATAATACTATTTGATCCAACAGGTAAGATTATTGAAGCCAATAAGATGATTGAAAAATTATTCGGATTTTCCCGGGACGAATTTATTGGTCAAAAATTTGAAAAATTCATTCCTCCATTAATTGATTTAAATGCACTATCTGCCTTTGATGATGCTTTAAAGGGGAAAAGATCAGAGAGTATGGAATTATTAATAAAAAATCGTGATGGTGAAAAATTAACATTAATTGCCCATCCCTCCATCTTAAAAAATGATGATGATACAATAAAAGGAATTATTATAATACTGGAAGACGTTACTCATATTAAGCAGACTGAAATGGAGTTAAAACAGTCCCTTAAAGATAAAAATGTTCTTTTAAGTGAAATCCACCACCGGGTGAAAAATAATATGCAGATCATATCTTCACTTTTGAATTTACAAAGCCATCATGTGGATGGAGATGAAACCCGTAGTGTTTTAAAGGAAAGCCAAGGCCGGGTGAAATCAATGGCCATGATCCATGAAAAACTGTACCAGTCCACTGACTTTAGCCATATCAACTTTGGAAAATATATAGAAGAACTAGTATTTGACCTTTTCCACACCTATGGAGTTAACAAAGCTTATATAAAACCAGATATACAAGTTGAAGATTTCCAGATCAACTTAGATACAGCTATTCCCTGCGGACTCATTATTAATGAACTAGTAACCAACAGTTTAAAGTACGCATTTCCTAATAATAAAAAGGGCACAGTAAAAGTGGAATTCAAATCTATTGGTGATGAGTATTTATTAATAGTATCTGATGATGGTATAGGCTTACCAGAAAATATTCAGATGAATAAAAGGGATACTCTAGGCATGCAACTAGTAAATAGTTTAATTGAACAGTTAGAAGGAGAATTGGAACTGGATAGAACTGATGGAACTACTTATAAAATGAAATTTAAAGACGTTGATTACCAGGATAGAATTTGAATCTATCCTGACTATAACAAGGACTTAGAAGATGGGGATTATAATTAGAATAATCTTTAAATATAAAATTAATAGTTAGAGTATTAATCATTATATTGGCAGGACTAGGTTGCTTCGAACTACCACTTTCTTTAATCATTTCATCTAACTGAGGATCAGTGTTATTAAACACTGTAAAGATTATTATAATGGCCAGGGCAAGGGCCAGGGCAATGTATATAATTAGAAATAGTGTTTGTTTCATCTTGGAATGTGGCCCAGTTTTTATTCCCAGTTCTTGGGGTAACTTCTCCAGGTAATCACCTTTTTTAAGAAAATCAGTCTTTTTTTCAAGATATCGCAGACTTCCACCACATTTGCACTTTTTATATTTCTGGGGCAAATCACCACTTTTCAATTTAATATAGCCCATACATTTTTCACATAAAATATAACCCATAAACTCACCCCCTTCTAATTAATTTTGAGTCAAATCATCTAAACCAATATTTTTTAATACCAATAATTTCAGAATATATTAACATTTAATATTTCATCTCTAATTTAATGTTATGGGAAATTTATCTAAATTCTATGTGATATATTAGATGAGTATCTTGGTATTTATATTCCATTTCCACATTTAAATTTGCTAAAAATATCTATATTGTGGTGTTATATTGAACGAAATTCTGGAATTACTTAATAATTTAAAAGGACAGAAAATAGTTTTTAAATGGGGTGAAGATGGTAAGGAATTTCAGGCCCTAGTTAAAAATGTTGATTTAAATCGAAAAACAGTGGCCATGGAATATTTGGATGAAAGGGTTCAAGAGGGCAGTGGCCTTTGCTGTCCCTTCATAAATATTGATCGGGTGGAAGGAAATACAATCATATTAAAAACAAGTAATGAATAACGATTTATTAAATTAGGGTTAAAAAAATAACTCAAACAAAACTGAAGAATATCTTAAAAAAAACAATTTTTATAAACTGTTAAGCGATAAATCAAGATTTTAAAAGGCATAAAGTCGCGAATAATAAATAAAAAAATTAAGAATTTATTATAATTTCTTAAAAATTCATATCCCCTTTTTTTCAACGTAAATCCAATAATTAATTAATTAAATTTATTAAAAAGTTTAAATATAACAAATCATAATCATACTTCTCTGTAAACCTAGAATCTTAAATGTTCATAACCTATTAATTGAGGTTTTAGAATTGGCTGAAGAATTACACGAAAAAAATAATGCAGATAGATCCCTTTTAGATACAGAAAGAAAGTATCGTATTCTGTAGAAAATACTTATGACTGGGTATTCTGGTAGAGATCCCAGAGGGAATATTTATTTATAATCCGCCTTCCTGTGAAAGAATTACAGCTTTTACGGTAGATTTGATGAAGATGATAAATTCTTCTATAAAATCTTACACCCTGATTATAGAGAGAAGGTTATCAATCATATGAATGAATTATTTCATCTTTTTCTCCTAAAATTTTCTATTTAGAATTTTCAGGTGTGATGGATCACAAATATGGATAGAATCATGTGATATGAACGAATCAGAGATACAATAGATATAATTAAATTAAAAAAGTAGAATATAAAGAAATAATATAAAATAATATGAAAAAAGGTAAATTAAAGGGGTGGAAAAAATGGATACAAAAAAACAGAAAGATTTCCAAAAGTCTTCAAACTATGCTAGAAGCCTTATTGAAGCGAGCCTGGATCCATTGGTAACTATAAGTGCTGATGGAAAAATTATGGATGTTAATGAGGCCACAGTTAGGGTTACTGGTGTCCCCCGAGAAAAGTTGATTGGCACTGATTTTTCAAATTACTTCACTGATCCTGAAAAAGCCAAAGATGGATACCGGCAAGTATTTAAGGATGGAAAAGTTCAGGACTATGAACTAGAGATACAAAATGTGAATGGGGACTTAACTCCTGTATCCTATAATGCTTCAGTTTATTATGATGAAAATGGTGAGGTAGCAGGAATTTTTGCAGCTGCACGTGATATATCTGACTTAAAACAGGTAGAAAGGGCTTTAAGCGAAGCAATAACACCGGCGATGAAAGTTTGGGATGGAATTTTAATGCTTCCCCTAGTTGGAAATGTGGATTCTAAAAGAGCCCAAATTGTGATGGAGACTATGCTCACCAGTGTTAAAGAGAATCAGATAAAAGTTGCCATCCTAGATGTTATGGGTGTACCTATTATAGATAGTGCAGTGGCAGGATATTTAGTTAAAGTTATTAAAGCCACTAAATTGATGGGCTGTGAAAGTATAATCTCTGGTATTTCACCAGCTGTAGCACAGACCATGGTCAATCTAGGTTTGGATATAGGGGATGTAACCAGTACCAGCAGTATGGAAAATGCCCTTCAGATGGCTTTTAGTTTTTTAGAGTTGGAAGTAATCCATAAATAATGGATTCAAACTCTAAGGGAGTAAAGATATGATGGAAGATTTGGATGTTCAACTGGTGAGCACTACTATTGTTAATAAATGTCTGGTGGTTCCGATTCAAGTTGAATTATTTGATGATACTATCATCCAACTTCAAAGTGAAATACTGGACAAGATCCAAAAAGAAGATTTAAGGGGAGTTATAATAGATCTTTCAGCCATAAATGTAGTTGATTCGTTTCTAGCTGGTAAATTAAGGGAAATCGGATATCAGACAGTTTTAATGGGTGTAGATACAATTTTAACTAGTTTGAAACCAGAAGTAGCTGCTTCAATTGCAGATATGGAATATGATCTTGGAAATGTTATAATGGCCCGGGATCAAGACCATGCCTTCCAAATAATTGATTCAAATTCCAAAAAAATCATATAAAATATTTTGATATTAATTTACTATAAGGCTTACCATATGAAAACAGTAAAATCCAAAAAAATTTCCAATCCAGCAGATATTATCACGGTATCATCTAATGCATTGAATATAGCCAAAAAAATAGGATTTAGTGAAACTGCATCTTATTCAATTTCTATTGCTGTATCTGAATTGGCTAGTAACATACATAAATATGCTAAAAATGGATATATCCACCTTAACATTATAGAAGGAAAAAACACCAACGGCCTGGAAGTAGTTGCTATAGATAATGGACCAGGAATAAAAAATATCCAAGACGCCATGAAAGATAATTATAGTACCTCTGATGGTCTAGGTATTGGGCTACCCGGTGTAAAAAGGTTAATGGATGAATTTGAAATAAAATCCGAACCTAAAAAAGGTACCTTAATAACCACTCGGAAATGGTTATAGAAATGGTAAACATAGACTATTACCTAAAAATAAAACCTCTAAAAAGGTTGGATGAATGTGGAGACACGGGATTCATAAAAAGATTTAATAATAAACTTTTCTTTGCCCTTATAGATGGGGCGGGACATAGTAGAAATGCCCATAAAATTGCAGTAACGGTACGCAGTTTCTTAGAAGATAACTATCAAATGGAACTTAAAAAATTGATGGAAAAGCTTGACCAGATAATTAAAGGTTCCAATGGTGCAGTGGTCAGTCTTTGCACCCTTGATCTGGAAACTGGTAACTTAAAGAATGTAGGGGTTGGTGATATTACCCTTAAAATATACGGCCAAAGATCAGTTGAACTATTATCCAAGCCAGGGGTAATTGGTTATGTGATGCCTAACCTAATAGAAAACAATTATCACCTCCAAGAGGGTGATATCCTGGTAATGTATACTGATGGTGTGAGGAAACTATTTAACTTAAATGATTATCCAGAAACCCGTAACAAAGATTCAAAAACATTAGCTAATTACTTAATATCTCAATTTGGTAGGAAGACAGACGATTCAGCATGTTTAGTACTTAAATATAATAGCTAATTTCCTATTATTAAAATATGGGGGGTTTTAGTAGTGGATGAAATATTTGAAATTGCTAGTATACCTATTAAAGGCAGAAAATCCATAATCGAAGCTCGAAACAAGATCCTAAGCCTAGCTCATAATCTTAAATTTGACCCTTTCACCTCCAACCGTTTAGCTACTTTTACCTCTGAATTCCTACGTAAATCATGTAAAATAGATATTTCAAATGCTATAAATGTTCTAATAACCCGAAAAAATGATCGATACTACTTAACTCTAGTTTTTAAAAATTTTAAAGATGAATCCATAATTTTAAAATCCCAGAAATTCTTTGATAATATTATTATATCTGATAATGATCATTCAAGTTTAATAACAGTTTATAAAAAACTGGTTGATCCTTCTATTATTCAGGATGATGATTTTTTAAATGTTGAACGGGAGAAATTAAAGCGTAAATCTAAATCAGCATTAATTAACGATATAAAAAGGAAAAATAAGGAATTATCCAAAATTTTAGATGAAAAGGAGATGCTGCTTAAGGAGATTCATCACCGGGTTAAAAATAATCTGATGGTAATCTCCAGCTTACTTAATATCCAATCACGTTACATAAAAGATAAAGAAGCTCGGGGAATATTCAGAGAAAGTCAGAATCGTGCCAAGTCCATGGCACTTATACATGAACGTTTATATCGCTCATCTGACCTAAAAAAGATAGATTTTGGTGATTATATCCGCACATTAGCCCGTGATCTTTTATCGACTTACTCAAATCAAGATTCTATGGTAACCCTAGAATTTGATATTGATGATATTATGTTAGATATTAACACTACCGTCCCCCTTGGTCTAATTGTTAATGAGTTATTTAGTAACTGTTTTAAACATGCCTTTTCAGATAAAAAGAAAGGTAAGATTAAAACAATATTCAAGAAAGAGGAAGATAACTACATTTTAATTGTAAGTGATGATGGAGTAGGATTTCCATCAGATATAGATTTTAGAAATACTAACTCAATGGGTTTACAACTGGTAAACAGCTTAGCTGACCAGATTAATGGTGAGATAGAATTAGAGGGGAGTAATGGAACTACCTTCAAGATTACCTTCCAGGATATTACATATGATAATTAGTTAATACCTGCAAATTATATAAATTTTTAATAGATTAAACTGAGTTGGGGGATAAAATATGTATGAATTTGAAAAAGAATCTGGAAAATTTTTCAACTTAGCCCAAAGGTATCTGGATGCATTGTTAAGAGTACAGCGGGATGCAGCTACCAGAATAATACTAAAAGCAGTAGAGGAAGGTGTTGATGTAAAGGATATATATCTACATGTTTTTGAACCATGCCAACATGAAATTGGCCGTTTATGGCAGACTAACCAGATAACTGTAGCCCAGGAACACTATTGCTCTGCAGTAACCCAGATGGTTATGTCCCAATTATATCCCTACATATTCCAAGGAAAGAAAAATGGCCATCAAATGGTTGCTACCTGTGTAGCTGGAGAAATGCATGAGATAGGTATTCGAATGGTGGCTGATTTATTTGAAATGGATGGATGGGACAGCTATTATTTAGGGGCTAACACTCCCCATGAAAGTATATTAGACACAATTAAATCTTTAAACCCGGAAATTTTAGCAATTTCCGCATCCATACATTATAATGTAATGGCAGCTGCCCGTCTAATTGATAAAATAAAGGAATCCTCCTCAACGAATCTTAAAATATTAGTGGGTGGACGTCCTTTTCTACTTGCGCCTGATTTATGGAAGAAAATTGGTGCACATGGATTTGCATCCAATGCCCAAGAAGCTGTAAAAATGGCCAACCAATTAATTAGTGGTAAGGAGGAATGAAATGTCTGAAACTTTTAATAGTATTTCTAAAGATGCCCTAAATGCTTTCATATCAGCTGGCCCTTACATCATAAAAGAAACTGTTAAAAGGTCCATGCAAAGAAAAAATGAGGTGGAACAGCATGGTGATGATGCAGAGCAAATATTAACTACGGGTATGGAATTTACCACTCGCATGCTAGAGACAGCCATGGCTCTAGGAGAAATTTCAATTCTTGAAGATGAACTAAGATGGGCCCGGGACCGATTACCCCATGATAAAGTTTCTTTAGAACATATATTAAAAAGATTTAAGATATATCGAGACGTAATAAATGATCAATTGGATCCAGAATATAGTAAAGAGATCATCCCTTTCCTGGATTGGATGATAAAAAGACAAAAGCAGATAATTGAAGAGCAAAAATAATTTATTATTCTTCACATATTTTATTAATGAATTGTATCCCTAACAAATATTAAATTTATACACTATGTAATAATTTAGATGATCACCATGAGTAAAAAAGTTAAAGGATTAGCTTTATTCTGTGATTTAAATGGAGATATGGAAAATATTATACATGATGGATTAAATTTAGCTCATCTAATAATAAAAGGTAAGCCTTTCTCCAGTATCTTTGATGAAGGAAGCCAAAAAAAAGCACAAGAATTTGTTAAGGAAATAAAATCTAAAAAATGGGCTCTAGAATGGGAATTGAATTTGTTTGATGGTAAACAGATCAAAGTTCTACATTTCTCTGGTTTTAGGTCAGGAAAAAATATATTAATCATTGGCTCAGATTCCAGAGATCATCTCTACTCATTTTTCAATGAACTCCAAGAAATAAACACGGAACAAACCAAATTAATGCGCAGAATAGTCAAAGAATATTCTAATTATTTTGAGGCTGCAAATAAGTTAGATTATGATTTGTATCAGGAGATCATCCGTCTTAACAATGAACTTACCAATGCTCAGCGTGAATTAACCAAAAAGAATATAGAACTTTCTGAACTTAACAAAAAAAATGAAATGCTCCTTAAGGAAATTCACCACCGGGTTAAAAATAATTTAATGGTAATCTCCAGCTTACTGAACCTGCAATCTCGCCAAATCAAAGATAAAGGTTACCTTGAAATTTTCAAGGAAAGCCAGAACCGTGCCCGGTCCATGGCCCTAATACATGAAAGATTATACCAGGGCAGTGATCTAAAGAGGATAGATTTCAGTGACTATATCAATACATTGGCCCATGAACTTTTTAATACCTATGTTAAAAGGCCTGGAAGCATCAATTTAAAGATAAATGTGAAAGATGTGATGTTGGATACTGATATTGCAGTGCCTCTAGGCTTGGTGGTTAATGAATTAATATCCAACAGTCTAAAACATGCTTTTCCAGATGATAAAACTGGAGAAGTAACCATAACTATGGAAAAAGATAAGGACAAATATATTTTAATAGTTAGTGATGATGGTGTAGGTTTACCTCCAGACATGGATTATACCCGAACCAAATCTTTAGGTTTGCAGCTGGTCCATGCTTTAACCAGTCAGATTAATGGAAAGGTTGAAATCAATGGATCAAATGGAACAACCTTTAAGATAACTTTTTCTGAATAATAAAGAGTATTATGGCTAGTAATTTTCATAAACTGCCTCTAAAATATATGCCATATCCTTTTGAACATTCATGGCCTGATCAAAACTATCAACCGGCAAATTATTTATGAATATTGATATTATTAATCTTCTACCACTTTTAGTCTCCATATAACCTGCTTTCGATTTTCCAAGTAGAATACCTTGGTTAAAGAGCTTATCATCAGCTAAATTTGTACCGGTTTTAGCTCTGAGATTACCATAGAGAGGGCTGCTGTTGTTTACCACTCCAACTAATGTTCCATCATATCCCATGATAGGCAGGCCATCATAGAAACTCTGGAAGTAGGGCTGCTGGGATATATATCTTAAAAGCTGGTCACTGGCTCGGGGACTTATTCGATCAGATGGTGAACCACCACGCCCATCACTAAGCGCGATAGAATCTGGATTAAGGCCCGCCTTCTTTAGATAATCTCCCTCCAAGTTCATTCCTTCATCAAATGTTTTTTTCTTGTTCCTGGCTGCTAAAAGTGAAACCAGTGTATCGGCCTGTTGATTCTGACTAACCTTTAAAATTAATTTTATATTTTCACTAAAAGGTAGGGAAGTTAAAACAGCTACTCTATTTTCTTCAGAGTAAGTATTGTTATTAGGAACTTGGGGATTTTCACCCTTTAAAGGAGCAGTTATATTTACACCCTCTCTTTGCAGTGCTTCGATAAAAAGTGAACGGGCAAAATTGGATGGATCCTTAATGGTGTAGGTTCTAATAACCGGGTCTGAACCAGCAGGGATCTGTCCTTTAAGAATTATTCTACCACTTCCATGATCATTAACTGTAATGTTGGTTTCTCCAGAATCCACAGTAATAATCTGGGATGTAACATTATAGGTACTGGTTTGAGGCCTCCATTTAACACTGGCATTCTCCCCCACCCTGCCTGGTGTGATTTCAAAGTCAATAAGGTTGTCATTGATCATAATAGGCGAGATCATATATTCGCCAGTAGTTGAAAGTTCAGTTTCAAAAAGGCGATCATCAATAATTACATCACCATCAACCCTCTTTATACCATAAGATTTAACTTGTCGAGCTAAGTCATTTAATCCATTTAAAGGATCTTCTGAAGTTAGATTTACTCCTTCTATAGTATTAGCATCTCCATGATCAAGGTTTGTGAAGTTTATTCTACCATCTGGAGTGTTTCGTCCATTCATAGTAGGATCACCTTGAGCAACAAGTATAAGATCACCCTTCAGAGCACCTTCATCATCCACTTCTCCAGTATAGTAGACAGGTGTTTCAAATTTATATTCCGGTCCATAGGCATCCAGTGCTGCGGCACAGATAAAAATTTTTGCAACTGATCCAGGAACAAACATTTGATTGGCATTTTTCTCATAAATAATCTCACCACTTTCCATATCCTCAATAAGGATTCCCCAGCTAGAGGAATTATAATATGATGCATTAATAGTGGAACTTATCTCGGCAGATAGGTTATATGAAGAATTAGTAGTGTTATTAGTGGTATTGTTTAGTGGTGTTCAGGTCCTGGGCTGTGGTAGCATTACCTAGAAGTGCCTCCATAACTATAAGGGATATAGATATAATTGAAACTATTTTATATTCAGCTTCCATACTAATATAACTCCTAATAATATTTAGAGTTTAAATAAGGATTATAAATTATTTAGGGCTTAATCTTTCTTTTTAAAACTATAATTTCTAGAGTTCCCTAATAATTCTTTTAATTCCTTAGAATATTCTATGTAAATTGAAATTATAATAATATTACCATTTTAGTAATCTGAAATTAATATCCATATTTTTTCAAGGAACTGGATCCATACTAAAAATTTAATACCTTAAATACATTATTAATTTTAAATAGGAATAAATATCATTTTCAGATAAAAATAAAGGGTTAATAAAAGTTAAATGAGTATATAAACATACAAAATGTTTTATTCATTGATTCAAATCTTCCAGGTGTGGTAACTCCTCCCAAAAGATATGCGGTCCCATTTCTTTCAAACCAGGCCTGTATATACTGCATTTCTCCTTCAACCAGCTTTTCCCGGATAATCACAATCTCATAGGGCAAATTATTTACCTTGATATTTTCACGGGCTATTATTGTAATATTTCTAGTTGAATCAGATGTGGCATTTTTTATTGCCTTATCCAGAATTTCTTTCACAGTCTCATTGGACTGTAACTTTCGCTGGTCAACATAGATATAGGTTTTAGAATCATCAGGATCTCCCAGTGTAACCAGCCAGTCAGATTCAGTATAATTCTCCCAATAATTAGGATAAAAGAAGGTGAAGCCATAACCTTGATAAGTTAATGCATCAGTTTCTTTAGCATATGATTCTGCCTCAGCCTGGCGCTGTTCTCCCCGGTCCTGATCTAAATATGCACAGCCGGATATGATTATAGCTAGAATAAGTAAAAATATCAACACTATATATCTCTTCATCCATAAATCACCGTGAAATTTATTATTTTTTTCATATTATGATTTTAATTCTATATTAGATTTATTATTAATCTACTATTTCTATTTGAAGGTAATTCATCAATAAATATCATAAAGAAGTATATTTTTTAGTAGTTTCTTTTTGTGATCATAAAGCAATGTTTTGGTTGAATAGATTATTGTTTTAAACTATTAAAGATATAATTTAGGGATAGATAATGATTGAGTTTCATTATCATAATAATTACCTAATAGAGGTAGATTACTTGGTAAGATAATGATTGAGTTTCATTATCTGTAGCGCATATTATTTAGATTAATCTGTGGTGGACTATAATATGTCTATAAAACTGTTAAATCAATATGAAAAACCTGGAAGACCACATTATAAGATATTATTTTTGAGCTGGGCTGGATGGATATTTGATTTTTATGATCTTATTCTTTTTACCTTTCTATTAATTCCATTGGGAAGTGAACTTGGATTATCCCAGATTCAACTTTCTCTTGCTATAGGTGTCTCATTGGGTGCCACTGCTCTAGGTGGAGTGATTTTTGGCTTACTCTCTGATCGTTACGGGCGCAGACCCGTATTGCAACTTACAATTATAGTCTATAGTCTGGGAACTTTTCTATGCGGATTTTCTTTTGGATTAACAACCCTCGTACTGTTTAGAATTATCACAGGTCTCGGTGTTGGGGGTGAATGGGCCACAGGACAGACTTATATCGGTGAAACATTCCCTGCTAAGTATAGAGGACGATATTCCTCCTTGATGCAAACCGGTGCACCTCTAGGAGTTCTTCTGGCTTCATTAGTAGGAGGATTTCTCACTCCTTTAATTGGATGGAGGTTATGTTTTATAGTATCAGTCTTACCAGCCCTGCTAGTTATCTTTATTAGGAGAGGATTACCTGAATCAGACGTATGGCTTCTGAATAATAAAAATAGGAGCTATAATAATTATAAACATATAAAAGGAGGATTATCTAAATTTTCTTCCCTATTCACTAAGAAGTATAGGAAAATATTTATTTTAGCGTTAATACTAGCTATTCTAGGCCTCTCTACTTATTGGTTTACTTATTCCTGGCTGCCTGATTATTTATACCAAGAGAGAGGATTTTCACTTGCAAAATCAGCTTTATGGATAGTTATTACCCAGGTAGGTGGATTGATAGGATATTTATCCTTTGGTTTTGTGGCGGATTATCTTGGCCGCCGTCCTGCTTTTACTATTTACACTTTTATCATGGCTCTGGGACTTTCTATGGTCACCATTTTATGGGATCTATTCACTGAATTTCCAGGTATGATTCTAATATTCATGTTCATGATTGGATTTGGCACTGGTTTTTTCGGAGGCTACGGAGCTCTTTTCTCAGAACTATTCCCCACATCTATTAGAAGTACAGCTTCTGGTTCAGCATTTAATATAGGAAGAGGAGTGCAGTTCTTCACACCATTAATAATAGTTTTAATTAGCCAAATCTATGATATTGGGGCAGGCATATTTTTGGCCGCAATATTTGCTATGGCCACTGGAACATTTATATGGCTATTTCCAGAAACGAAGGCCACAAAATTAAAAGAACTGGAAAAAATTTGATTATAATAATTTCTAGATAAAATTAAAAGCAATGAAAATATATAAAATTGAGTGAAATAATTTCTTGGGGCAGTAATTAATGAATGTCTATTATTATATCTTAGGAATTATACTGGTCGTATTCTCTATTTTATCATTAGCACTGGGTATTATCACTCTTAGAAAACGTTTATCTAACATTCAAACCTTTTTTGGTTTATTATTATTATCTACATTTTTCTGGTCTTTAGGGTCGGGTATGGAGCTTTTAAGCTTAACTCCTTGGGTTAAAATTATGTGTTTGCAATTTAGCTATTTAGGTGCCGCCACTGCCGGCCCCCTCTGGTTTCTTTTTATTCTAAGTTTTTTGGGTTATGATCATTATCTTAAATGGAAATATTGCTTGTTGCTAATACCCTTATTTATAATAATAATGGTTTTTACCAATTCATGGCATCATCTTCTATGGCCAACTGTAACTAGAGTTTCAGATGTCCCTGGATCCTTATTAATATATGAATACGGCCCTATTTATTGGTTGAATATAATTTATGCATTGTCCATGATAATTTTAGGTTTAACCTTTTTAATTCAAAGGATATTAACTACTTTCAATAAAGAGAGACTTAATCTATTTATTCTAATTTTCAGTGGATTAATACCTATTTTTTTTAATCTAGTAAACAATGCCCGGTTAATTCCCATACCTGGATTTGACATCACCCCTATCGGTCTTTTATCAGCTCTATTACTTATTTTTATAGCTGTTTTTAGATTAAATTTACTGGATATTCAGGATATCGCTCATCAAGTTCTTTTTAAAAATATTACTACCGGTATTATGGTTTTTAATAGTGATGATGTATTGTTAGAGATTAACCCAGCCACCTACAAGTTAGGAATAACCACTGATAATATAGGTCAAAGTGTAGAGACAGTTTTATCAGATTATCCCCAGATAGAATCATTTTACAAGAATGAAGAATTTGCAGATGAATTATATCTTGAAAACCTTGGTATTTGGATACAATTAGAGGTTATAGATCTACATGATTTTGAAGAATCATATGTGGGACGCTTGCTCAGATTTGATGATATTACTAAACGCCATGAAACAGAAGAAGCATTAAAGTTAAGTGAACATAAAAGTCGAACCATCCTTCAAGCCATACCGGATATGATGTTTATAATTAATCAGAGAGGGGAAATAACTGATTTTAACGTCCATAAAAATACAGAGCTGGCCCTACCTATAGATGATATAATTGGTAGTAATCTAAGTCAGCTAGGACTAAGCCCATCTGACTTGGACAGAGCTATGACAAATATTAGAAGTGCTCTAGATACTGGTAGTGTGGAGCATTTTGAATATGAAATCAATTTACCTTCAGGTATTGGTTACTATGAGGCCCGTTTAATAAAATTAAATCCAGAAGAAGTCCTGGCAATAATAAGGGATATGAGTGAAATTAAGGAGATAGAAAAATCACTTATAGAATCAGAATCTCTATACCGAACACTCTTTGAAAATACTGGTGTTCCAAGTGCTATATTTAATAAAGAAGGTTATTTTACTTTATTAAACCAGAAGATGGTAAAATTTTTAGGATATTCCAGAGAGGAGCTTAAATCTAAAAAATGGAGGGAATTTGTCTATCCTGAAGATCTGCCTATGATGCTGGAATATCATCAGAGAAGACAGAAAGATCCAAAATCTGCCCCTAAAAGTTATGAAGCCCGCTTTGTTAATGCTGAAGGTAATATACACATCACCCAGATCACTGTAGATAAGATACCCCTTATGGATGAATATGTGGTTTCTGTGGTTGATATAACTCCCTTAATGGAGATACAGAATGAACTTGCTGAAAGTGAGAGAAAATATCGTGAAATTTTTGAAAATGTTCAGGACGTATTTTATCAGGCCAATAGTCAGGGTCATATTATTGATATCAGTCCCTCCATAAAAAGATACTCTGGATATGAAAGGGAAGAACTTCTAGGTAGAAAATTAGATGAGTTATATGTAAATCCAGAAGATCGGGAAGAAATGTTAAAAATTATCCAAAAAGAGAAAGAAGTAGTTGACTATGAGGTTCAACTAAAAAATAAAGATGGTGAAGTTTTATATGTTTCAGTTAATGCTCATCATCTTTTAGACTCTGAAAATAATATTATAGGGATTGAAGGGTCTCTTAGGGATGTTTCAGAACGAAGAAGAAAGGAAGAACAATTAGCCTTCCACTTGGAATTAGAAGAGATGATTATGGACATATCCAAGAACTTCATAAACAGACCCCTAGACCAATTCGACATGGCAATTGATGAGGCACTGGAACGTATTGGAAAATTTATGCATGTAGATCGAAGCTATCTATTCTTGATAACATCTGATGATGAGTTAGTAAGTAATACTCATGAATGGACTGCTGATGGGATTAAAGGACATGTTGATGATCTTCAAAACCTAAGAATCTCTGATTATCCCTGGATGGTTAAATGTTTTAAGGAGTCTGGTGTAGTTCACATACCACAAGTAGAAGATTTGAAGTATGAAGCGTTAAATGAGAGAAAATTATGTGAATTCCAGAAAGTTAAATCAATGGTGGCAGTGGCCTTAAAAATAAATGAGGAGATCATAGGATTTATAGGATTTGACATGGTTCATGAGACACGTGAATGGGATGAGGAAACCATTAACATTCTAAAGTTATTAGGTGAAATCTTTACCAACCTCCTTGAGAAGAGGGACAAAGAAATGGCTGTTAAAAAGTCACTTGAAGAAAAAGAAATTCTTTTAAAGGAGATCCATCACCGGGTAAAAAATAATATGCAGATTATATCCTCCCTATTAAATCTACAGCTTAACCTGGAGGAAGAAGAAAAGACTAAAAATATTCTAATGGAAAGTCAGGGTCGAATAAAGTCCATGGCCATGGTTCATGAGAAACTATATCAATCCACAGATTTAAGCCATATTAACTTCAGAGAATACTTGGAAAATTTAGTTAACGACCTTTTTTATAGTTACGCTGTACCAGTAGGCATGATAGATCCAATGGTAAATGCAGAAAATATCTACATTAATATTGACACGGCCATTCCTTTAGGATTAATAGTCAACGAACTAGTATCTAACTCCTTAAAGTATGCATTTCCTGATAAAAAGGGCACAGTAAAAGTTGAATTCCATAAAATAGGCCAAAACTATATTTTAAAGGTAGCTGATGACGGGGTGGGATTGCCCCCTGAATTAGACATAGAAACTACTAAAACTTTAGGACTTAAACTGGTATACAGTCTATCAGAGCAATTAGATGCAGATCTTAAACTTGAAACCTCCCATGGGACCTGTTTCCAGATAAGGTTCAAGGAATTAAGTTATGAAGAAAGAATATGACCTTTCAATTATACTACTCTTTAATAAATGAATCAAAATTAGTCATGATTATTTATTAAAAGAAAAGGTTTTGAGTTTATATGATCCTTTATGGACTTATATGCTTCTAGTTTATTTTTGTTTTCACGGACACTTCTAACATCATAATTGACCATTATAGTAAAACTTTAACTAAACCCGGATATTATTGTTAATTTTTTTAAGAATTATTACTTAATACTAATTTTTCTGCAGATTTTTATTAATTATTACAAATTAGCGGATTTTAATCAAAAAAGTAATAATTAATGTTATATATTGATTACTTGATAAATATATTACAATTTAAGATTTTTGAAATATTTCATGAAAAAAATGGGGGAGCTGATATAATTGGACAATATTAAAAATAAATGTCTCTTCATTATTATTGTTACCTTAATGACATTTATATTATGTGGAACCGCCACAGCAGATGAATATGTGGGTGGAACACCTCTAAATACCTATGAAAATGGTACAGTGAGTGGAGGGGTTTATACTGATTCTTATTATGGAATAAATTCACCAACACCAACTAATGTAACCTATAACTTTCAAGATCTGCCAGAAAATGCAGAGATAAACTCTGCAAAGCTGGTAACTGTTGTTTACTGTGGACATATGCAGAATAACTACAATGGAAAAGTGGATGTAACATTTAATGGTCAGCTTATTGGAAGCGAAGTACTGGATACCAGTTATAGCTATCCTGGAGAAGAAGGAACTGGAACAGTATGGCTAAATGACCATTTAAACCGGGTGACCAGTGATTATATGATGTGGTATGATGTGACTAGTCTGGTTCAACAGTCCAACAGTGCCACTGTTACTAGTTCTAAGATTAGTCCAAGTTTTGATGGGAGAATAAAATTAATAACCCTAATTGTTACTTACAATGATGGGGACAGCGATATAATACATTACTGGATCAACCTGGGACATGATGTATCCAGCTACAATGATGATCCCTATGTGGGTGTAACTAATTTCACAGGCCCTGGTATTGATGTGGAAAAAGCAGATTTAACCATTATTCACCTGGCTAGTTTGGATGGTACCTACCAATTTAATGGAAGTATTATACCGGGCAGTCCGCCCCAAGGAAGTTATTCTGGTTCTAATACATGGAATGTAACCAATAATTATAATAAAGACTTTAACAGTCTGAACTACGACCGAACAGGTAATTATTATAAAATATTAATGGCTATTTTAACGGCAGAAATAAAAACCAAACCGGATCTGGAAGTAGAAATTATTAACCTGCCAGGAACAGTTCTATTAGGAGAGAACCAGATTATAGTAGTAGAGGTCCGAAACAGTGGAAGTAGTGCTAGTGGAGAATTTATGGTGCAACTCTTCAGCAATAGTAGCTTAATTGATACCCAAGTTATATCCAACCTTGATCCAGGTAGCAGCACCACCCTGAACTTTAACTGGACACCCACCACCCTGGGAAATTATACAATAAGGGCCATAGTTGACCCGGAGGATCAAGTATCTGAATCAGATGAGGACAATAATGAATCCAGCAGCCAGTGCATGGTAACTGGCACATCCCTTCCAGATCTAGTAGCCTCTAACCTTCAAATACCACTAATAATATACATTAATGATACTTATCAGGTCAATGTGACAGTAAATAATACGGGTAATGCCGCAGCATCTAAATTTAAAGTTAAACTGTATGATAATGGTGATTTAGTTGAAACCCAGATAGTAAATAATCTTAATCAAGGTTCCAGTATAATACTATATTTTAATTGGACTCCAAGTATCCTGGGAGAACATATATTACGGGTTGAAGTTGATCCTGATTTTGAGGTGCTGGAATCCAATGAATACAATAACAACCTTACCAGTTCAGTAATCGCAGTACCTAAACTACCTGACTTAATAATAGAAGCTATAAACACACCGTCTAACATGGAAGCGGGAACCAGCTACCCCTTAACAGTGACCGTAAAAAATATGGGGCCTGGAAATTCTATTGGTGGAACTATAGCTCTTTATGATGGATTAAATTTAATTGGAACTCAAATATTGGGAGATATACATTCTGGTGAAACTTCAATTTTCACATTTAACTGGACTCCTATTCTGGTGGGACAGCAAAATCTAAGAGCAGTGATAGATCCTGATAATCAAGTCACCGAGGCTAACGAGGAAAACAATAATTTATCAAAAGTGGTTATTGTAAAGGATCAACAAGTAAAAAATGTATTTTTAGTAAGTGACAATCCTGGCACTGCTGTTTTAAACATGGCTGCCCATGACATACTTAACATGTTCCCGGGCATGGTTTCTATACAGATTCGGAGCGATAGTCAGATAACAGCCATGGATGATTCTGAATTATTAGCTTTTCTTCAATCATGTGACGTGTTTATAGGAAACTGGATCAGTACCCAGGCCGCAGCCAAACTATCCAGCTTATTAGCGGAACATCCAGAAATATTGATCAACAAGCCAGTATTCCTAATACTGGAAACTGATGCCAATAATGTACAACTTATGAAATACTCCACCATTAACGGTGTTAAGATCCTGGAAAATTATACCCTTCCTCAGCTAACAAATTATAGGGAGAACACCCGTCGGGGTGGAAACTTTGATGATATAGTGGCCTTTATGGGAGCTTCATCATTTCCCCTTAACTATAATACAGCCACTCTTTACAAGTGTGTGGAGGACAAAGCTAATGCAGTAAACCAAATCTTATGGGCTATAAACCAGGCTGGTTTCAGCACTAACTATCAGAACCCTCAGGCCAGTGCTGTTCTTGATTATGGAATTTATCGTTACAAATGGTACACCTCTCTTGAGGAGTACATGGCTGATTACTTCCAACCCAACCGGCCCACCGTGGCAGTGATAGAAAGCACAGCCTACCTTAAATCAGGTAATTTACAAGTATACTATTATATTATTGAACAACTGGAAGCCCGGGGTTTGAATGTGATACCAGTACTGGCTGCCGGTGGAAGTTCTGACCAGCTTAAAGTAATGGTGGAAAATTTCACCAACGCCCCAGATATTGCCAGTTATCTCTCCAATCCCAGCCACTACCAGACCTATGTTGATCTTATTGTTCAGATGCAGGCCTATGGACTGGGAGGTGAAAGTTTCACTGATACCACCCAATTCTTCACCTATCTTAATGCACCAGTAATAAGAGCCATACACTCAGATTATCTGACCAATGAAGACTGGGAGCTTAGCAGTGAAGGTTTAAGCACAGTGGCCGGGGATAGATGGTGGCACATCGCCATCTTAGAGGCCCAAGGAATAATTGAACCTACCTTTATTGGGGGTAAATCCAGTTACCTTGATCCAGAAACAGGAGCAGCCATAATAGCTTACATTCCCCAAGAGGCTAATATTGAGAGGATGACTGAGAGAATAAAAAACTGGACCCAACTAAAGTACATGCCGAACAGTGATAAACTAATTGCCCTGATCTACTACAACTATCCACCTGGAAAGAACAATATAGGGGCCAGCTACCTGGATACAGTAGCCAGTATCTATAACCTTTTATATTTATTCCAGGAACAAGGATATACTGTGGAGAATCTCCCAGAAACTGCAGATGACCTATTAGTATTGATACTGGCACAGGGAGTGAATATTGCTAACTGGGCTCCAGGTGAACTTGAAACCATGGCCAATAATCCTAATATTTTGTTATACCCGGTCTCTGACTACCTGGAATGGTTCAATCAACTGGATCCATTAACCCAGAAATGGGTGACCGATGGACCAACAGCATATATTGGTGAGTTATGCCGACGTGCTGTTGAACTGGACAATACCCAGGATATGAATAATATTATCAATGCCTGGCAGGCTGAAATATTAGCATTAATCCCGGGGGGAAACCTAGCAGCAACAGATCTAATTAATAATATAGCCCTTACCCTAAAAAATTACGTGCAGAGTCACAGTCAATCAGATTATAATACTTATCTGTCATTAAAAGCGAATTTCATGGCTTTAAATGTGGAGGGGCTTTCTGGATGGGGCCAGGCACCAGGAAATATTATGACCGTGGTAAAAGATGGGATAGAATATTTTGTACTTCCTGGTATACAGTTTGGAAATATATTTATCGGACCACAACCCCAGAGAGGATGGGAAGGTGATGTAAACCAGTTATATCATAACAGCCGGGTACCCCCACACCACCAGTACCTGGCCTTTTATGCCTACTTGCAGCAGCAAGAATATAATGCCATGGTACATATGGGAAGACATGCCACCCATGAATGGCTACCTGGAAAGGAAGTTGTACTGGCAAATACTGATTTTCCAATGGTGGTAACTGGAAACATACCACAAATTAATTATTACATTATAGATGGGCTGGCAGAAGGTATACAAGTAAAAAGAAGAGCTGGGGGAGTTATAATTGATCATTTAACTCCACCTATGACCTTCACCCAACTCTATGGTGGATTGTCTTTACTTGCTAAACTAGCTGATGAATATGAAGATGCAACAACAACACGAAGACAGGCCATTATTGTAGAAGTTAAATCTATCATAGCCAATAATCACCTGGAAGGGGATATGGGAGGATCAATTAGCAATTTAAATAATGATGAACTTATTGATAGGATTAACACCTATCTTTCAGATGTACAGTCCACCCTTTATCCATATGGAGTGCATACCATTGGCGCACCCTGGAGTGATGAAAAAATGGCATTACTGGTGACCAGTATGCTAGGGGTGGCCTTTAATGTGAATGGTGGAACCACCTATACTACTCTACAGGATCAGGTGGCCCTTATTATGAAGGGTAAACTGTTTAGTAACTGTAATGCCCAGGAAAAGGATGATGTGCAGAACAAGTGCATAGAACTGGTTAAAAATTTAATACATAATGATGTGACTACTGTAGCTTTATCACTTACTACAAATCCATCTGGAGAATTCATTTTTGCCCTGGAAAAGGCAGTGGAATATATAAATGCCATTAATTCTAGCCTTGAAGAGGAGGTTAATGCTTTATTCAATGCACTAAGCGGGGGTTTTGTTGCACCGGGACCTGGAGTTGAACCAGTGACCAATCCTGATGCTCTACCCACAGGAAGGAACTTCTATCATGACCAGTCCTCGGAGATACCCACCCCGGATGCTTATGATTATGGAGCCATCCTCGCAGCATTAGCCCTTAATGATATGGAAATAGGTACTGAAAAGATTGTGATAGGTATATGGTGTGTGGAGACTGCACGGGACGACGGAGCACTGGTAGCTATGGTTATGCATCTCTTGGGTATGGCTCCCCAGTGGAGTGATTCTCCTAGTGCTGGTCCTAATGGACAGAAATTAAAGGAAATGCCAGTATATGTGGAACTGGAAAATTTAATACGGCCAGCAGGATGGGAGAATAAAAGAATAGATGTGGTAGTTATAACCAGTGGATTATTCCGTGATCTGTATTCCCGACAGGCAGTATTACTGGATAAGAGTTTTCGAATAGCTCTGGCCCGTTCATATTATACTATAATTTCCAATCCCACCTTAAATGCATTATATGGAAATCAGTTAAAACTGTCACTGGAAAAGGTTTTAGCCACCGTTTCATATTATGGACTGGGAAATGAACCACTAAGTTCAAACTATGTGGCCAAGCACTGGGTGGAGGATTACATCTACTATATGGAGCAGGGCATGAGCAGTGATGCTGCAGCAGAAATGGCCATCTGCCGGATATTTGCCCCGCCAAGTGGAGATTATGGTGCTGGTATATCTAAAAGTGCCCAGTTAAGCTGGACCACCGAAGACCGGATGGAAATTGCTGATTTCTATCTGCAGAGGATGGGCCATATTTACAGTGAAAACAATTGGGGCCTGGCCAATTCTGATGTATTCAAAAGAGCATTGTCTAATGTGGGCACCGTCTTTACCAGTAGAAACACTAATCTCTATGGGGTGCTGGATAATGATGATTTCTTTGATTACTGGGGTGGCTTGAGCCTGGCTATGGAAAGAGTTAATGGACAGGCACCTAACATGTTTGTTTTAAGATATGCTGATCGTAACAATCCCAGTGTCATGACTATTGAAAACTTCCTAAACCGTGAACTGACCATCCGTTACTTTAATCCCTCATGGATTAAGGGTATGATGGGTGAAGGATACAGTGGAGCTCGGCAGATTTCCCAGAAATTTGTGGAAAACCTATGGGGCTGGCAGATCACCCGGCCAGGAACGGTGCAGAACTGGATGTGGGAAGAAATTACCAATGTCTACATCAATGATAAACATAATACTGGTGTCACCCAGTGGATGTCCACAGGTAAAAATGCATATTCTATGATCAGTGTAACCAGTAACCTTTTATCAGCTGCCTACCGGGGCTATTATAAGACTGATGCAGCTACCATGAGAAAGATTGCTAATACCTGGGCTGATTTAATTATCAAAAACGGTGTAAACGGTGATCATCACACCCATGATCATCAGATGATCCAGTATGCCATGCAATATATTGATAAGGATAAGCTCTCCCAGTTCAAGGAGACCATGTATAAGGCCACTAAGAATATGGTTTATGCCCCAGGTTCCGGCAGTGTTGATCCTGGAACTATTAATCCCGGGGTTACTCCTGGAGGTAATCCTTCCAGTGGTGGTACACCTACCTCAGGATCTACTAATTCTCCAGGAACATCCAGTGCAGCTGGACAGTCAAATCCTAGCTCCAGCCAATCTACCAGTGGTGCAACTGGTCAATCACCAGGTGAATCAGCATCTTCGGATAGTACTGCTGGTGATCAGAATGTCTATGAGATTTATGACAAGATCGATGTGGAGAAGGTTGAATCAGCCATTGAAGAGCTGCCCTACGGGCCTCTGGCAGCATTATTGTTCTTGGTACTGGTTATTGCGGGCTACTTTAAAGGAAGCTACTTCAAAGGAATTAAGTAATCTTCCTTTTTTTATTTTTTTAAAAGTATTACTTTTACTATTTTTTTAATCAATTTAGTATTAATTCTAAATTAAGTAATACCTCTTTATAAGGGATCTAACAAATTAGTAATAATAAAAAAGTAATAAATAGTATTAAATATTAGTTGGGATAACTCTAATTCAATATAAAACTTGGAGGTGATAGGGATAGTAGTAAAGATCAAATTCCTTATTTTAAATTCCTTAATATAGAAATCAACTTGAAAATTATGCTTAAAATAATTAAATTGAGGTGGATAATATTTTGAACAAAAATGTAAACCAAAAATTGGTGCTAATAACTTTAACCATGTTTCTGGCACTGGTACTTGCTGGTGCAGTTTCAGCTGAAGAATTACCATTAACCACCAATGGCAGTGGCACCGTATCTGGAGACTTGTATGTGGATGTACAACAACCCACCCCATTTGGAAGCCAACCACAAAATACAGGTGTAACCCAGGAGGCAACATTTGACTTCGGATCTTCTGGTTATACAGACATAGAATATGCTAAACTGTACACCATGGTATATGTGGCAGGTACAGATAACCGGGAGTGTAACGTGGATGTTTCCATGGATGGAAATAATGATGGAACCTATGAAACAGCCCTGGATTCAGTAACCCTGAACACAGCCTCAAATACTAATGGTGATGTTTACTGGCAAAATGACCATATCAACCGGGTATATTCCGATTATCTGCTGTTTTATGATGTAAAGGACTACATACAAAATGGAATAATAAATGTGAAAGTCCAGACCTCACCTGGAGCAGCTAACATGGACGGCCGTATCAAATACATAGCATTAGCAGTGGTCTATAATGATGGGGATAATGATGTGGTGGCCTACTGGGTAAATGACGGTCATCAATGGTTTAATGATGGAACCTTCCGTGAAACCACATTTAACACAGCTCCATTAGTGGAAGGATGGGACAGTGCCCAGTTAAAGGCTGTAACCACAAGCAGTACAGATGCAGCCTACACCTTTAACAGTGAAATAAAGCCAAGCGGAGTACCTAGTAACTATCTCTGTGTAAATACATGGGACGTGACTGATGATATAGATGCAGGTGAAACAAGTACTCTAAGATATGCTAAAGACAGTGGATCCTACAAGACCACTCTGTCCACATTAAAAGTGAGATATGATGCACCACACTTGGAGATAACTGCTGTTAATTACAACCCAGATAATGCATCTGGACATAGAGAACTATTTGCCCATGAAGCTAATAATATTGTGGCTACCATAATAAACAATGGAAGTGCTGCTGCTGGTCCATTTAATGTTAACCTGGATATTGGTGGTTACACTGAAACCCAAAGTGTACCTGGACTGGGCATTGGAGAATCTGTTAATGTAGTTTTCACAGGATATGCACCGTCTAGTATTGGGATGAAAGATGTGGAAGTTACAGTAGACCTTGATGATGAAATAGTTGACACCTTCACTGGTCAAAGGGAAGTCTTCTACAATGGTTACAAAGGAAAATCCTATACTGATGGTGATAATCTGGAAACCACCAACTACCTGGAAGGTTTCATAGATCTGATTTATTCACCTGGTGATTCAGCTTACCGTGGAAGTGGAGCAGCCAACTGGAATAACCCTTACAATGTAAACTGGACTTCAACTGATCTACCAATACCAGAAGGTGCAACAGTAGTTCTGGCTAAACTCTACCAGGGATACACCTGGAATACTGTTCCTGGAATGCCTGATTTTAATGCAGAGTTTAATGGTACCCCAATAAATGTAGTGGCCCATTACTTTGACCAGAAAAGTTACGGAACCAGTAACAATCCCAGTGGTTTAATGGTATATGATGTTACCAGTCTTTTCAATACTAGTGGGAATACATTAACACTTACCAAAGGAGCCAATACCCTTACTGCACTTTACGGTTCCTACTTGGTAGTGGTATATGAAAAAGCAGGGGAAACATTCAAACGGATCTGGATAAATGAAGAAGCCGACATGCTATACAGTAGAACCGACTACTCTACCAATGATGAAGAGGCAACTGCCTATGCAAACTACACAAATATACCCATAACCGGTATGGTAGATGCCAAGGCTATTGCCATACTAGCTAGTGCTAATGATGATGGAAAAAGTAAGTACTACTTCAATGGATCAGAGTACACTGGTTTCTGGGCTGATTATCTAGCTGGTCCGCAGATTGGATTTAGTGAATTTGATGTCACTGGAGATGTTCAACAAGGTAATAATCTGGCTGCTTTGCAGAGCCATAACCCTGGAACCAACGGGGATAACATGGTAGCCTTCCAGAACATACTGATAATGGAGTACATTCCAGAACTGGTAGTGACATCTGTAAACTACAACCCTACCAATACTGCTGGACATAGAGAACTATTTGCCAACGAAGCTAACAACATAACTGCCACTATAAAAAATAATGGAGGAACTGCCGGGGCATTTGATGTAACCATATGTATTGATGGTTACACTGAAACCAAAAGAATTGATGGACTGGCAGCGGGTGAAAGTGTTGATGTTACCTTCACTGGATACACACCATCCAGCATTGGAATGAAAAATGTGGAAGTCAAAGTAGAACTTGATGATGAAATAGTTGACACCTTCACTGGTCAAAGGGAAGTCTTCTACAATGGTTACAAAGGAAAATCCTATACTGATGGAGATGACCTAAACACCACCCAGGTATTTGCAGGCAACTACGACATCCTATATTCAACTGGTAACTCTGCTTATGCAGGTGCCGGGTGGACTGATTATAATGTAAACTGGAACAGCACAGATCTAAACATACCAGAAGGTGCAATAGTTGTTCTCGCCAGACTATACCAGGGATACACTTGGGATCAGACTCCTGGTGGCATGCCATTATGGAATGTGACCTTTAACGGTACTCCAGTTAGTGCTATTGCAACCTACACTGACCGTAAAGGATATGGTACTTATAACTATCCTTCTGGTCTTTTTGTGTATGATGTGACCAGCACTTTCAACATAAACGGAAACACCTTAAACATCACTCCACAAGCTGGTAATAACAACGCCCTCTATGGAAGCTACTTAGTATTGGTTTACATGGATCCAGAGGCCACTAACAAACGTATAATAATCAATGACGGAACCGACCTACTATATTCACGTACAACCTACTCTACTAGTGATGAAGAAGCCACAGCATATGCCAACTTTGCAAATGTTAACCAGGAGAACTTGAAAAATGCTAAAGTCATTGCCATAATGGCAAGTGCCAACGAGGAAGATAAAAGTAAATTCTACTTCAATGGATCAGAGTACACTGGTTTCTGGGCTGATTATCTAGCTGGTCCGCAGATTGGATTCAGTGAATTTGATGTAACCGGTGATGTACAAGCCGGTAATAATGTGGCAGCTATGCAGAGCCACAACCCTGGAACCAATGGAGACAACATGGTAGCATTAAATGCAATCTTTGTGGCAGAATACCAGCCAACAGCTTCCTTTACTGGAACACCTACTAGTGGCGTTGCACCATTACCAGTTCAATTTACCAGCACATCTATAGGGGCAACCAGTTATGAGTGGGACTTTGGTGATGGTCAGACAAGTACTGATGAAAATCCAATACACACCTATACTGATCCTGGTACTTATACAGTTAAATTAACTGTAACTGGACCTGGAGGAAGTCACACTGAAACAAAACAGGATTACATAACGGTGAATCATCCAGCTCCAGTAGCATCATTTACTGGAACACCTACCACTGGCTTTGCACCATTACCAGTTCAATTTACCAGCACATCTACTGGTACTATAAACACTTATGAGTGGGACTTTGGTGATGGTAATACAAGTACTGCAGCTAATCCTATACACACCTACAATGTACCTGGAACTTATACTGTAACACTAAAAGTAACCGGGCCTGGAGGAGAAGACACAAAAACAGAAGCTAATTACATAACAGTGAATCATCCGGCTCCAGTAGCATCATTTACAGCAACTCCAACTAATGGTCGAGAACCATTGAAGGTACAATTTAACAACCATTCAACAGGAACAATAAACAGTTATGAGTGGGACTTTGGTGATGGTGCTAAAAGTACTGCAGCTAATCCAATCCACACCTATAATAGAGCCGGTACATATACCGTGAAATTAACAGTCACCGGCCCTGGTGGAACCCGTACTCAGACCCGCACCCAGTACATCACAGTTAAACTACCAGATCTGGTGATGCAATCAATAACCGCACCCACCACTGCCCGTAGGGGTAGAAACATACGTGTGACTAACCGTGTTAGAAATAGTGGTAATATATCAACGGGTAAAGGATTCTATGTGGCCTTCTACCTTAGAAGCACCAAGACCTCACGGCGATATTACATTGGAAGGAGATGGGTTGGAAACCTAGGTGTTGGTTCCAGTAGTTCCCGTACTAACTACTTCAGGATACCAAGAAATATTCCAAGAGGCAGGTACTATGTAATGGCTGTGGCAGATTACACCAATAGTATCAGAGAATCCAGTAAGGCCAATAACACACGTTATACCACGGGTAGAACTCGGATAAGTTAAAAAAAAATTTTTTTTCTTTTTTTCTTTTTTTTAAATATAAACAATCCTATAATAGGATATTCTAATATTAAAAAAAATCGATAATAACCTTTAATATCATATTTATAATATAAACTATGCTTTAATGTGTAATTATCTTTTTATTTGACTAGATTATAAATAACAATTTTTCATATTAAATGGTATTAATTTATATTCTACTTATCTAAATAGATAGACAGATTAAACTATTTTTACTTGTATAATAATTATAATGGATAGTGGTTTAATGGCATCTAATAGTTATGTAAAGGAATTACAGGCAGAAGACCTTCAACTGGAAGATATTGGAGGCAAAGCACTAAATCTGTGCAAAATATCCCATGCTGGATTTAATGTTCCACCAGCATTCATTGTCTCTGCAGATGCCTACGCTGAATTTATCATAAATTTTCAGGATAAAATATCTAAAATACTTGATTCTACAGATTTTAACCAGGAAGGATCTGTTTTGAAAGGATGCAAAGAGATAAAGAGTCTTTTAAAATCAGAGCCACTGCCAGAGAAATTGTACTTAGAACTTACAAATAAAATATCAAATCTTCCCCAGGGTTACTATGCTGTAAGATCATCAGCGGTGGCAGAAGACCTTCAAGATGCCAGCTTTGCTGGACAAATGGACACCTTCCTAAACACCAGAAAGGAGGATATACTAGATAGGGTGATTGATTGCTGGGCATCCTACTGGAATGATAGAGCAGTGAAATATCGGCATGATTCTGGAATGGAGCAGTTAGAAACAGGATTAGCAGTGTTGGTGCAGAAAATGGTGAATGCTGAGACTAGTGGAGTGACCTTCACGGCCAACCCTGTAAATGGAGGTGATGATATTGTCATTGAATCCACCTGGGGATTGGGAGAAGCCATAGCCTCAGGAATAGTCACCCCTGATGTCTACATATTAAACCGTGATGGAGAGCTAATAGAGAAAACTATAAAGACCAAGAAGAAAGGATACTTCCTGGAAAATGGTAGAAACACTTTAATCTCAATAGAGGAAGAGAAAAGAAACAAACCCACCCTCAACATGGATACCCTTAAAAAAATATTAAAAACCTCTATGGACTTGGAAAGATTCTTCAACACACCCCAGGATATAGAATGGGCCCTGGAATATAGGGACAACCAGGATCCGGTAATATATATTTTACAGTCCCGTCCAGTAACCACCCTTGAAGGCGAGGGGGATGATATTTTATGGACCCGTGCTTATGGAGATGAGTACTGGGCTGATGCCACCACACCCCTATTTTTTGATGTTATGGGCAAGATGCTAACTGACTACGTCAACCATGAAGGGGCCCGTATAATGGGATATAAAGAAATAACAGATTCCAAGCTACTAAAACTTCACAAGTCAAGGGTCTACTTTAACAGTTGGGTATTGGAGAAGGCATTTTCATATTATCCTAAATTTGCACGTTCCAAGGAGTTATTAAACTATTTTCCACTGGAGGATCAGGAAAGAATATCCCAGTACCCCTCCATACTACATAAAACATTACTCTCCCAGATATTAGTAGCCATCCGGGACCCGGATGGAATGATGCACCGTACTGATAAAGCCTATCGTAAATGGGCCCAGGGATTTATAGAGAAATGTAGAGAATTTGACCATATACCTCTAGCCACATTGAATGATACCATGCTATTATCACTTTATAGTGATATTGAATCAGCAGGGATAAAGCACTACCAGCTAATCCGTTATGGTATGGTATCCCACTCCATAGCCACCAACCTTATGATTAAAAACTGGCTCTTGGAATGGCTGGATGACCATGATGGATCTCTCTATGCCGGATTAATTTCAGGCCTGGATGATAATAAAACAGTTGAAATGAATATTAGATTCTCAGAATTATCAAAAATACTAAGAGAAGATTCTAGGTTAAAGGATAAATTAAATGTAATTGATGATCTAGATGTTTTAAGTGATCATGAGTTGGATGAATTAATCTCCACTAATCTTTCATTTAAAGAAGGTTTTGAACAGTTTATTCGTGATTATGGGCACCGTTCAAACACCCGTGAAATATTATATCCCCGGTGGAGGGAGGATAAGGCTTACGTTTTAAAGGTTATCAAACTACTTTCCTCTTCAAATTCTGATCTTCAGCGTAAAGAAATAGAAAGCCGTGAACACAGACTTAAAACAGAAAAGGAAGTTATCCATAAAATAAAAAAATTGAGATTCGGATTTTTCAAGGCCAAGATATTCTCAATTGTATTGAAGTTAGCCCAGACCTATCTTACCTTCAGAGAGAATCAGAGATTCTACCTGGACCATCTATTATACCGACAAAGACTCTTGATAATGGAGATGGGAAAAAGATTAAGTGAAAGGGGTGTCATAGATGAAGTGGATGATGTGTTCTTTTTATATGAAGATGAATTAATGGAACTATTTAAAGGGAAATCAGGGGATGAAAATATAATGGATAAAGTTTCTCGCCGGAAAAGGGAATTTTATAGGTATAAATCATCACTTCCACCTAAATTCATTAAAAATGGTGTTGAGTTTGATGACACAGTCATGGAATATGATAATAACTCCGTGTATGGAGCGGCAGCCAGTCCAGGTATATTTAGGGGAGTGGCCCGGGTGGTGGAATCAGTGGATGAATTATCTAAGCTGGAGGATAATGAAATACTAATAACCAGCAACACCGACCCAGCATGGACCGCTGTTTTCTCTAAGATTGGTGGTCTTATAACCGAGACCGGGGGGATATTATCCCACGGGGCAGTGATATCACGTGAATACCGAATACCCGCGGTTACTGCTGTTAAAGGTGCCACAGAAATCTTTAAAACTGGTGAGAAGCTGGTTGTGGATGGTAATCAGGGAGTTGTATATAAGAAGTGAATAACTATAAACAATCCACATTTTTGATATTAATATTGGTGATTCAATGGATGTTCTAGAAAAACTCAAAAAACATATGGAATGGAATGAAAGCTACTATTTCAATTTCCATGATAAAAATAATCAGTTAACCGCCTTTATGCGTATAGGAAACAAGGTAAATAAGGATGAAAAATCAATGTTCTTCTATTTAATGTCCCCTACCATGACAGGAGGGATAAAAATAGAAACACCCCTAGATAAGGAACCATGGAATATAGCGGGTCTAAAGTATCAAGAGCTTGACCAGGACCGGTGGAGGCTGAAATATGATGGCCCTATATATAATCCACCAGATAAACCTATAGATGTGAAAATGGATGTGACCTGGGAGGCATTAAACCCCCCTATGGATTATAAGGAATGTGTAAACCATGAACAGGTGGAAATGTCATCAAATGTTGCATCCCAACACTATGAACAATTTGGCAGGGCATCCGGAATAATTGAAATCAACCAGCAACATTATAACATTAAGGGATATGGTGAACGAGATTTAAGTCTTGGTATAAGAGAATGGGGCTCACCTAAGATTTGGATGTGGATAAACTCCCAGTTCTCAGCTACAGAAGCCTTCAACATAACCAAACTATCAGTTGAAGAGGGAGATGTTGATGCAGGATACTTCCATATAAATAAGAAGAATAGGCCCTTAATAAAATCAGACATAAAAGTGGAATATAGTAGGGGAACACCCCACAAATTTAATATGAAATTATATGATAAAAAGGGAAATGAATATCAAGTAGCTGGAGAAGTGGTAAGATATGGAATGGTACCTGTAGATGAAAAGATGGTCCTCATTGAAACACTATCCAAATACCACTGGGAAAATAAGGAAGGATATGGTATAGCAGAGTTTCTGGTTCCTAAACCCTAATAACCGATTATTATTTATTACTTGTATAATATTAATATTTTTAAATCTTTTTTTAGTTTCATTTACTATTAAGTCTTCCCTTTGAAATAATTTGTATAGAATTAATTTTCTTGTTCTTGGATAAACATCTCTAAATCAGCTAATTAAGACAATAATATACATTAAATATTTTTATAGATTTAATAAAATCTCTTTAAAGAGAATAATATTATTTCATTTAATCATACAATTAGTTAAGGGGTTTTTTTATGATTAAAAAATATTATATCAGCATATACCCAAATGGATAACCATACTCATTAAATTATATTATTCAATGAATATTTGATGACTTATGAATGCTGTTGAAACAGGAAAACCTTACAAAGAGATTTAAAAACTTAACTACTGTGGATAAGGTTAATCTTAAGGTTAAACAAGGTGAAATATTTGGCTTGCTTGGCCCTAACGGAGCGGGTAAAAACAGATTCATCTCTATGCTGTGCACTATCTTAAAAACCTCTTCAGGAACTGCCCCGGGTTAATGGCTATGATATCCGTGATGAGGATGCAGATGTTCGAAGATCAATAGGAAGGGTTTCAGGATCCAAGTATAGATAATAAAATCACAGGTATGGAGAATATGCAATTGCATGCTGATTTGTATGATATATCCCGGGATGCTATGCAGTCCTGGATAGATGAAGTACTAAAATTAGTGGAGTTGGAGGAGGGTGCCTCAAACTATCTTAACACCTACTCTGGTGGTATGATCCTCGTTAAGAGATTGTAAGGAGTTTTATACACTACCCTAAGGTATTGTTCATGGATGAGCCTACCATGGGCCTGGATCCCCAGAGCCGTGAACATATATGGAATTATATCCGGATTTGAAGCAAAGGGAAAACATAACCATAATCCTAACCACCCATTACATGGAAGAGGCTGATAAGCTCTGTGATCGAATAGCTATAATTGACCAGAGCAAAATTATTGCCCTACCTCAGAATCTTAAAGAAGAATTAGAAGGTGAAACCATCATCATTGAATCCAGTGATAATCAGTTATTATCAGTTAAACTAGTCGAGGCTAAACTCGCAGATAACATAATAGAAAATGGAAAAGAAATTAATCTGAGTGTTAAAAATGCCCACACCGCTCTGCCCCGTATAATAGAATTGGCAGTTTCTTTAGGAATATTTATTGGCTCTATATCCATAAGAGAGCCCGATTTAAATGATGTGTTCATGCATTATACGGGTAGAAAATACGTGATACTGTGGAAGCCAAGAACTTTCAGGCATGGGTGCCATAATGAGGGGGCGGATAAAATAGGGGATTTTAGAGGTATCTATGCTTTATGGAGACGAGAACTTGTAAGTTTTATCCGGGAGTGGTCTGGGTGTTTCCCTGGCACCTACTGGTTTAAATTATACACAGTTTTTGTTATCAGGTATTATTGCCCATAAACTTATTTTTACAGCCATATTCCTGGGAATATCAGTAATCTGGAACCGGCAGTTTGGTTTTATGAAGTAATCATGGGTAGTTCCTATTGGCTAGCTATCCATATTTACTGGTAAGATGTTAGGAGTGGGCACTGCCGCCTTATACAGGGACTTATCGTGATAGTATTAGGGATATTAATACAGATTCCTCTAAGCATATATGGATTATTTTATACCCTAATCTTGATGATACTGATAACCGTGGGCTTGACTTGTATTGGTCTAATTATAGTCAGCCTAATGAGTGATCTGGAGATTTTTGGAACTATTGTTACCTTTGTTAACATGGCCATGTTCTTTCTAAGTGGTGCATTATTCCCCATCACCAACCTATCTTCATGGAATCAATGGGCTTCCATATCAATCCCTTAATCTATGGTGTGGATGCCCTCCGGGGTGTAATGATACTTGGATGGCAGACTATCTTACCTTTACAATATGATATACTGATTATATGCATCTTCGATGTAGTAGTAATAGGGATTGGTTCTTACTTATTTAGTAGAAGACAATTAACATCTTAGAAAATAATTAACTAGTTTAATAATTGATTAGGATTAAATAAAACAGATTTAACCTGCTTTTAAGACTGCCAGAACCAGGTCATCCGAATTTTCCCCCGGGGATACAACTCTGAATCTTATTTTTTCCACCAAAATCGATGGTGAAAGTTCAATATTTTCTATAATCATGTTGCGTAAAACTTCAAAACCTGATTTTTCAGTTGTTTCTAAAGATTTAATAACCCCATCTGTGTAGAATATTAGGATATCACCGGAGTTAATCTTTATTTTATATTCTTTTAGTTGAATATCTTCTAGACGGCCCAGGGACCGATCATCTTTTTCTAATTCATCTAATCTGTTATTTTTGAAGATTAAGGGTGGATTATGGGAGGCATTAACATAGGTAAAAATATGGTTTTTAAGGTCCAGTTCACCATACAAAATTGTGATAAATAGTTCTGGTTTAATATCTACGGCAATTAAATTGTTCAAATATTTTATTAGAGACTGGGGGGTTTTATTTTTAGCCTCTGCTTTTATTATAGTTCTAGAAAGGGCCATTAGAAGAGATGCGGGATAACTCTCACCATATACATCAGCAATAACCAAACCCACCCTATCCTCAGCTAGAGGTATTACATCATAAAAATCACCACCCCTATCCGAGGCAGGGATATTAAAAAGTGCAAGATCAAAGCCGGGGATGAACAATTCTTTACTGGGTAGGAAGCTTCTCTGTATTTTACTGGCCACCTTGATTTCATGCTTTTTTCTTTCCAGTTCATTATGGTACAAATCCCGCTCCATAATAACTTTCCGCTCCCTTAAAAGATTGGAGATTATAAAGGCAAATATGAACATTCCCAGTGCATTGGAAAATATCATAGGCATACTCACCTCATTAACTACCAACAGAGCTTGGGAATAGGGCCGGGCTAAGGCCAGGGTTAAAAGCATGTGCAAAGATTCCATAAGAATAGCGAAAAGAACCGCCCAGTAGATACCTACAAACTGGCGCTTGTTAATTATATATATTAATCCAGCTAAAAGTCCAGATAGAATAGTTGAAAGGGCGCAGGGCACAGCAGTAAATCCTCCCAGGCTCAAACGGTATAATCCTCCAATGATTCCTGCTCCCAGCCCTATTACAGGACCGCCTACTAGACCTGCCACCATTGGTCCCAGATCCCGTACATTGGCCATGGCACCCAATACTTCAATTCCAGAATAGGTTCCAAAGATGGATATGGCTCCAAAGATGATGATCAATATTACATGATTTTTCATGGTTAATTTACCCTCCAGGATCTCAGTAAAACAGCTTAAACGACTTACCACATAGGCAATCACCACAATAACACAAGTTTTCTCTACTAGCACTAACAATGTATGCTGTACACTGGAGAGGGGCAGTTCTTTGAATTCTAAAATTAAAAGAACACTCACACTACCTACAATAGCCATTATAGCATGGATATACATAATAGGAACTTCATCATCGCCTTGGACAATTTCCTTGAATCTAATAAACCTTTTTTTAATGGAACTCATCATTATACCCATCTTCAATGATTATTATATCACTTTTAATAAAACCAGGTTCAATATTTCATACTAAAATCTGATTTTAATATGTTATATATTAATATTCGGATCAGTTCTGTTATATTCAATAAAATAATTGGAAACCTAGCATAATGGTTATTTTAAATTATTTTCAATTAATATTTACCCTAAAATCTTAATGTATAATTTAAGGGGGCTCTATTAAATCTTGTTCATAATTTCTTGTAGGGGATTAATATATTCTAAAGGTTTAAATAGAAGATAAATGCAGAGTCACAGCATAAAAAAATAAGTGATAATCTCTAACCATTTATAGTAGTATGTTTTTTCTTAATTATGGGGGCTAATTGGTTTCTAGATTGATGCTCATAATTCACATTATTTTTTCGGAGGCAAATTAATGGATAAGGAATTTTTAGATGATAAAGAAATAATCGTAGCCTCTAACCGAGGACCAGTAGTATTTAAACATGATGATAAGGGAGAGATCCAACTTATACGTGGTGCTGGGGGGATTGTGGGATCCATGATACCCTTCCTTAAACAGACACATGGAACATGGGTTTCATCAGCTATTGGGGAATTGGACCAATATGTAAATGATAAATATCATGGCCAGGTCCCTGTTCCTTTAGAAGACCCTGAATATTATGTTCAATTCATAAAAACAGAGGAAGATATATATAATGATTTTAATGGAAAATTTGCCAATCCTTTATTATGGTTTATCCATCATTCCATGTGGAATCCTCCCTATTCACCCTGTGGTGATGAAGAACTACATGAAGCATGGGAATCATATAAATATGTTAATTCCTGTTTTGCAGCAGCTATCAGTAGAGATGTGGCCCGATCAGAGAAAACACCACTGGTGATGCTCCAGGACTACCACCTGTATCTAACCCCGGAATTGATCAGAAAACAGCACCCTGATGTTCTAATGACCCAATTTGTACATATACCATTCCCGCCACCAGAGATATTCCGACAGCTACCAGATAGGATGCAGGTTAAGATATTGGAAAGCATACTAACCAATAATGTCCTGGGATTTCATATTCCACGATACCGGGATAATTTTCTTAACACCATTAAACAGATCATACCCACAGCTATAGTGGATGATATATCCATGGACATTGAACACCGGGGACATATCTGTCACATTAGATGCTACCCTATAAGTATTGATGGGCCTACATTGCAGAAACAGGCCCAGGAACCAGGTGTTCTGGCCCGGTATAGTGAGGTGGAAGAGATGGTGGGTGACTGTAAACTGATCTACCGGGCGGACCGGACCGACCTATCCAAGAATGTCATACGGGGATTTCAGGCCTATGACCTGTTCCTGGAGAAACATCCAGAATGGAGGGGTAAGGTTAAATTTATAGCAACCCTGATGCCCTCCCGGCAGGACATCAAGATCTACCAGGAATATACTGATAAAATAGAGGAACTAGTTAAAGAGATAAACCAGAAATATGGGGATAGAAGATGGCAGCCCATTAAGTACATCTGCCAGGGTGACTATGAACTGGTGGTGGCTCTTCTTAAGCGATATGATGTTTTAATGGTTAACCCTATACTGGATGGGATGAACATCGTGGCCAAGGAGGGAAGCATAGTAAATGATAATAATGGCGTGTTAATTCTCTCTACCGGGGCTGGATGTTATGAGGAACTAAAAGATGGTGCCCTGTGTATCAATCCCTTCGATGTTAAACAGACTGCAGAATCCATCAACACTGCATTATTATTGGATGATAAAACCAAAAAACTTCTCATATCCAATGCCCGAAAAGCCCTGAAAAATAATGACCTGAACAAATGGGTATCCGACCAATTAAATGATATAAAGTTAGTTATAAATGAAAAGGCTAAAATTTGCTCTGATGAAACACCAGAAGAAGCACGCCTGGAACTAAACTAATTTAATATAAAAATTATAACTATTGAAATATTTTAGGATAGCTTGCTATGACCATCCAATTACATGTTCTTCTTAAAGAGAGGGAAAAAGAAAATGCATTACCCCGTGTCACTGCATTTAATCGTATTGACGGGCCTGGATCCAGCCAGGATTTAAGGGAATTTCAGCAGACATTCTGGAGAATACCATCAATACCTTGTAGGGATGATCCAAGTAGAATCTGGACATCCAACCTTCCCCGGACAGTGGGCATAACCATAGATACTGGTACTAGGATTGAGGCTAGACCATTTGATCCAGAAAGGATAGCTGTAAAATCGGTTGATTACCAGACACTGGTTACTGGGTTTCCCGGGGAGATAAAACCAATTAAAGAGAACTGGCTGCTTAAAATAATGGAAATATTTAATCTTAAGGGCGTATTATTTGTTTTAAAGAATATAAGAGAAGGTATACATTCTTCTGGTCTGGGTGGCTCATCAACAGCCACAATGGGTGTATGCATACTGGCCAATGAACTGATCGGCCGGCCCTTTAGTAAGTTTCAACTTATATCTTTAGCTTCACGTATTGAACAGGACATGGGGGTGAGTATCACCGGAACCCAGGAACAGAGTAATGTTATGTATGGGGGAGTGACTGATTATGTCTGGTTTCCATGGGGAAAACCAGGAATAGCAGATTCGGGTTATGGTCAATCACTAAGATATGAATTATTACCACCTGAAGATTATACTCTACTGGAAAAGAGAATGGCCATCTTTCATACTGGAAAGCCAAGATTTAGCTCTGAAGTTAATTTAGCATGGAGAAAAGCCCTTCTTACTGATGAAGGATACAAGTTACACTCCCAGAAGATGGAAGTAGCCTACCAGTACCGGGAGGCATTGAGACTAAAAAAATGGGATCACCTACTAGCATCAATTGAAAAATACCGTAAAATCCGCACCAAATTATGTTCAGAGTACATGGAAGGGTCATGGGACTTATTAGAACGTGCCAAGAGCTATAAATCAACAGCATTTCCACTGGGTGCTGGTGGTGGTGGGGGAGTTCTATTATTTTCACCAAAAGCAGAATCAATAGAAAAATTACAAGAGGAACTTAAAAATATATACCAGGAGATACCCTTTAATATACGATCTAGGGGTCATGAGTTGAAGGACATGCCTCTGAAATCTGATTTACATTATTGACATAATATATCCATTTTTAATATAGTATAGTTTTATCATCTCTTTTTTATCCAGCGATTTATCTAGATATACTGCTATATCCACACCACTTAGTTTTCCTGCTCTTTCTCAGGCAACTGATCCAAATAGATAAGCCAGCTGGATATATTCCTATTTTTTAGGAAGTTTTTCACTTCCTCTTCATACTTCAACGTTTCACCTTTTCATGGAGATTTATGTCTTTATGTGTTATTAAATATTTCAGTTATATGATAAATTATCCAGTATTTCTTCATAAAATTCTCCAATATGGGGTTTTCCATCCTAATCAGAATTATCATTGGAAAAGTACTCATGTGGCTTATTTGTCATAATATATATGATGATAGGACAGAAATTCTCCCAATCAATCAAAAGTTCAATCATTACTAGTTTATCCCCAAGTTTCTAAATACACCCATACTCCTGGTCCAGAACAAAATCATTAAAAGACATAATAATAATCCCCTTAACCATATAAAAATTTCCCTAACATGATTTAAAGAATTAAAAATCAAATTATAATTCCAAAAACTATAAAAATCTTATAAATCAATAAGTTTATAGGAATTTTAATTATAAATAGATAGAAATCCGGGGTAGATGTTTTAAATGGTAGTTATTCTCCAGCAGTTTGCTAATCTAAGTATTTTAATTTATGTTATTTCCACTATGTTATCTATGGGGCTTGGTTTTTTTCCAAAACAATTTATAGAACCGTTGAAAGATAAAAAACTCGTATTAAAATCTTTAGCTGCCAACTTTATATTAATACCTATAATTACCTACATCTTATTGCAATTAATCCCTCTGCGACCTGGACTTGCTATTGGACTGGTTTTGATGGCAGCAGGAGCAGGCTCACCTTTCATGCTCAAATTAGTCCAATTCACCAAAGGTGATATGGCATTTGCAGTGGGTCTGATGCTAATATTATCCACTGTGACTTTAATCTACATGCCACTAGTACTCTCTTTTCTTTTACCTGATGTTGCTGTAAATACGGTATCTATAGCAGTTTCATTATTAATCTTAATATTTATACCATTAATTGGGGGAACAGCTGTAAAATGGAGGTATAGTAATCTAGCTAAAATAATTAAACCTAACATTAATCAAATATCTAATATATTCCTATTTGTGGTGGTAGTTCTTTATTTAGTTCTAAATTATCAGGACTTTCTGGCAGTATTTGGCACTGGATCATTAGTAGCTGCTTTAATATTTATATTAACTTCTTTTCTAGTTGGATATCTGTTAGGAGGCCCTTCTAAAAATACGATGACTGTGCTTGGTGTGGGAACTGCTATAAGAAATTCATCTGCAGCTTTTGTAGTTGCTCTGGCTAACTTCAGCTCTGAATATGATGTAATGGCCATGATAATAGTAGTTTATTCACTCAGCATAATCCTGATGATGTTAATCTCGGGAGAGCTAGGTAAAAGAACAGTGAAGGTTTCAGATAACCTATAGAACTAATAATTTTAGTTTAAACTTCCTAAAATTTGTTCATAATATCAAAATACTTAGTAGAGTTTTTTTTACAGTGTTATATTCTTAGTTTCAAACTATCTATTCAAACAATTGGAAAAAATTCGCATATAACATATAATAATAGAGTTTAGATTAAACAGAAATTTTCTTATACAAACACCAGTATAATATTATTAGTGATAATTGAGGGGACATACAACTCTTAGGTTGGACCATTAGATTGTCCACCCTTAAGAATGGCCTTATTTTTACTCTGTCCCCCGTTAATAGGGGTGATGTTCATCAGTCAAAAAGATGAAAAAGTGCTGATATATTTGGATGTAAAGGCCGAGATGGAATTTCTGCCCAGCATCCTTAAAATAGTCAAGGATGTTAGCAGAATCTGCGGTTTTGATGAGAAAACATCCCAGGGAATAATGTTAGCCACCGAGGAAGCCTGCATTAACGTTATTGAACACGCCTACAGTCCAGATGAGCAGGGCCGCTACCAACTGGAGATCAAAAGAAAACCAGGAAAGATGGTGGTAAAGGTTAAGGACCAGGGAATACCCTTCAACCTGGGACTTCTAGACCAGGATGAAATACATCAAATAGGCTTCAAACTAATGAAGACCTACAGCGATAATGTTAAAAGCAAATATCGAGGCAAAAAAGGTAAAGAAGTTAAAATTATCAAGTACCTGCCCTACCCATCCCTGGATAAAGGCGGCACTCAATCTTCTAATGAGGATCGGGCACCAGAATCTGACCAGGTAACCCTACGGATTATGAAACCCGACGACGCGGTTGATCTGGCCCGGTGCATCTACCGGGTCTACGGGTACACCTATCCCCACGAGGCAGTCTATTACCCGGAACTCTTCGCTTCATTAATTGAATCAGGACTGGTAACCTCCTGCGTCGGTTTAAACGAGGCAGGTGAGGTTATTGGTCACTTGGGAGTATTCATAGACGAACCACAAGATAAGGTAGGTGAATCAGCCCTGGCCGTGGTGGACCCCGCTACCGGGGAAGAGGACTATTTCCCCGGATGAAGAAGATGATGATGGATGAGATCCAGCGCAAGGGATTTAAGGGCTTATATAGCAGGGCAGTAACGGTTCATGAGGCCTCTCAGAGGGCTAATGTAAAGATGGGTGCCAAGGAAACTGGATTCATATTAGCCCATTCCCCGCCCACCGCCATATTCAAGAAGATGACCACTGAGAAGAGTTATCAGAGACGTACCGTGGCCCTTTTCTACATAGGCGTAGGTGAAGATAAACTACAAGAAGTATATCTACCACCGGCCCATGAACACATATTAAAAAAGATCTATGAACATGCTGATCTAAATAGGATATTCAAGAAAGTAGAAAAAAAGGGGCAATTTTATACTGATTCTATAATTAATATCCATGTCTTACCTGAGATGTCCAGCGCCTTTCTACGGGTGGAAAGGTATGGAAAAAATTTCCTTAGAGAGCTGGCTTTAAAGGTTCAGGATTTATTCCAGCACAAAATAGAACTCATAGGTATTGACTTGCCCTTAAAAGATCCGGAAACCGCCAGGATATGTGCTGAAATAGAGAAGATGGGCTTTTTCTTCAGCGGACTCATGCCAGAATACTTAGATGGAGATGCCCTACGATTGCAGTACTTGAACAATGTGGCATTTGACCCGGATATTGTGGATGTTTACTCTGATTTTGGTAAGGAGTTATTCAATTATATTGTAGGGGAGTGGAAATCTCACCAGAAATTCATATATTTAAGAAGTGGTGCTTCTTATCAGTAAAAATAATGACAATGGAATAGAAATTTTTTGGAGGTTATTGAAATCACCCACTTAAAACAGGAAATAGAATCATTAACTGAATCTTTTGCATCCCAGCAGATTGAAATATTCCGGTGGCTGCACCAGCACCCTGAACTGGCCTATAAGGAAGTGGAAACCGGACAATACATAAAAAAATACCTGGAAGAGCTACCTGGGGTGGAAGTTTTATATCCAGTGGCTAAGACCGGGATAAAGGCAATTTTACATGGTGATAATCCGGGAGTTGCTGTGGCCATCCGGGCTGATATGGATGCACTACCAGTAAAGGAAGAAACAGGACTACCCTATGCTTCTAGTGTTAAAAAAAGTTATAACGGTCAGGAGACTGATGTGGCCCATGTGTGCGGCCACGACGCTAACATATCCATAGCACTGGGCACAGCCACAGTTCTAAGCAAATTAAAGGAAAATATAAAAGGCAGTGTGGTTTTTCTATTCCAGCCAGCCGAGGAGGGAGCCCCTACCGGTATGGATGGAGGGGCCCTTTCCATGATTAAAGAGGGCGTCCTGGAGGACCCGGAGGTTAAAGCGGTACTGGGGTTGCATGCTAATAACACCTGCTACCCAGGCCAGGTGATGGTCCGGGAAGGAGCTACCCATGCCAGCCAGGACAGTATATTTATCCGGATTATCGGGGAGCAGGCCCACGGATCACAGCCCTGGAGTGGTAAAGACCCAATCGTTGCTGGCGCCTCATTAATTAACTCTCTCCAGACCTTGATAAGTCGTGAGGTGGACCTGCAGAAAGGGGCGGCGGTTATAACCGTGGGCTATTTCTGGGGAGGAATAAAAGTGAATATAATCCCGGAAGGTGCAGACATGGGACTCACCGTACGGTCCCTAAATGAGGATAATCGGGATATACTGGTGGCTCGTATCAAGGAATTAGCCGAGTTAAAGGCAGATATGCATGGCTGCAAAGCCAAGGTAGTATTTGGCCAGCACTACCCTGCCAATATTAATAGTGTTGAACTCTACCATAATTTACTGCCTACCATTGAGAGGGTGGCCCGTCCTGAAAATGTGCTCTATTATTTGTCTTCTACAAAATCTGAGGATTTCTCCTATTACTCCAGGGAAGTTCCCTCACTTTACATGTATTATGGTGCAGCACCAATTGATAAACCATTATCTGAGTCTAAACCTAATCATCACCCGGAATTTATGGTGGATGAGGCTGCTTTGAATTTCGCCACCGGGCTGGAGTCTAATTTGGTGGTGGACTTACTGGAAAACCCTGAAAAACTTCCATAAAAACCTAAAATAAAAAAAATGGATTAAAGGCAATACACTCTACATCAAAACCAAATACAAAAGAGCAGCACTAAGATGGTACAGGGTGTGCATACCATACAAAGCAGTGAAAGACCGTGCTGGTAACAATCTTACCAAGTCTTACACTTTAAAATTCAAAACACGACGATAAAACAAGAAGGAGCATGCTCCTTCACTTATATTTTTATTAAATAAACTTTTTTTAGCTTAAAATAAACATGTCACATTTATATATACAATACAGTTTTATTATAATAATTAAAAGATTAGATTGAAATGTCTTTTATTTGTTAAAATGTGGAAAAAAACATATAATAAATTTCACATATTATAGGATGAGGTAATGGATTTGAATAAAAAAGTTGTAGTACCAATAATTATCATAGTAGCGGTATTCCTGGTGGGAGTGGGCATTGTCTTCTCTGGTGTGGCCGATGATATGATCTTTGATATGATACCATATAATTACACCTCTTTTATTGATATACCCAACAATACAGCTGGTGGTGGATCTCTGGGTGGTTATTATAACATCCAGGGAAAAGGCCGTGATTTTACCTTTCAAGTAAAAATACCAGGGGCCCAGGCAGCTTATGCTAACCGGGGAGATACAGAATTTTTAGCTTACACTGAAGAAGGACTAAATGGAACTGGTAAAATAGAGAGTATTGATATAAATATTAACACTTTAAATTCTTTAATTGCTGGAGATTTGAAGGGTGTTATCTTTGAAACTCCTATGAAGGGAGTTTTAGATTATAGCTGTGCGGGTTGGACTGGTGATGGGACTTTTAATAATAATGGAACTGATTTTACTGGGACTTTTGTGATTAATGGAATGCATACTTATTGGGAAGGTAACTTTACATTGGAAAATGATAATGGCAGGATTTTGATGCCCTCAGAATACATTTTATATCCTCAAGGACACCCGGAACAGGCGAAAAAAGTAAATATGATATTTAAATTATAATACAATTTATTTTTATTTTAGGGATTTTTATGGTTCGAGTTAAAAACAATGATTTTGAATTAAGTAGAGAAGACCAACTATTGTTATGCTGCGCCAGAACGAAGATTGATGATAATATTCGTGTTAGAATAATGTCATTGACGAATCATAATTTGAATTGGGATCATATAATACAAATGGCTACAATACATAGGTTATTACCATTATTATATATTAATATTAATTCTATTTGTCCAGAAAAAGTACCAAAGGATTTATTATCTAAATTGAAGTTAAACCTTCAAGAAAATGCACGTAAAAACCTTCTTTTAACCGGGGAATTAATTAAATTAATCAAATTATTTAGAGATAATAAAATTACGGCTGTAACATACAAAGGACCCTTACTTGCAAGTACAGTATATGGAAACATCGCTTACCGTAACTTTGGAGATATTGATATATTAACAGATAAAAAAAGCGCATTAAAAGCTAAAAAAATCATGGTTGAAAATGGTTATGAACTTTACAACCCTGCAAAACTATCTGATAACAATTATATGAAATTAGAATCAGAGTATGTTTTTTTTAAAAATGGAATAAATGTTGAAATCAATTGGAGTTATCAAGGCAATTTCTTCTATTTACACAATAACTCTGATCTATTATTGGATGAATTCATAATAGAAAATATAGACGGATTCAAGTTTAATTCTTTAACTACAGTAAATCAATTATTAATGTTATGTATCCATATCTCAAAACATAACTGGAGCCGACTATCGTGGCTATGTGACATTTCTGAGTTAATACAAAAAGAAGAAATAAATTGGGATGATACATTCAAAAAGGCAGAAAAATTACGAATTAAAAAAATCTTGTTAATAAATCTCTATTTATCATATCAGTTATTAGGTTTAAATCTACCTAACAAAATTAAAAATCTGATTAATTCTAATACTTCAGTTAAAGACATTTCTATTCAGATTAAAAATAAGATTTTTTTGGAAGAGAATATATCATGGAATTTATTAGAAAAATTAGTTCTGGATGTTAAAAAGAGGGATAATTTATTATATGGATTAATGGATAGCTTTAATGGTTTAACCAGACCAACAACTAAGGATGTTTTAGATATAAAGCTTCCTGAAAAGTTATTCTTTTTTTATAATTACTTAAGGCCTTTTTTACTAGTTAAAAGATACGGTACTGGGCAAATATAGCACTAAATATTTTATATTTAACCTATACATTTATAGTTAAAAATTTACATAATATTAATATAGATTTTTATTGGGAGGAATTTTATATTCCAGAAAAAACTAGCGTAGTCATTGTTACCTATAATCACGAAGATTTTATCAAAAAATGTTTAGATTCACTCTTATCTACACCAGTTGAAATAGTTGTAGTGGATAACGGTTCAAAAGATGGAACAACCACCATAATAGAGAATGATTATCCTGATGTTAATCTCATAAGAAGTCCTGAAAATTTAGGTTACGGTGGTGGGGTTAATCTGGGGGTAGAACATGCAAGTAATGAATATTTAATAATTTTAAATCCGGACACAATTGTTGGAAAAAAGGCAATAGATAACTTACTTCAACCAATAAGGAACAATAAAAATTTAGTCACCATCCCTAAAGTTTTGCTCTATGACGGATCTGAGATAAATACTTGTGGAAACCATGAACATTTCACCGGCCTTACTTTCACCCGTTATTTAGGTCACCCTGCTGATCACCACAATGATAAAGAGTTTGTAGATGGTCTTTCAGGGGTCTGTTTTGCTATTAAAAAATCTGATTTCCAGAAAATCGGAGGTTTTGATGAAAACTTTTTCATATACATGGAAGATTCTGAATTATCCTGGAGAATTTTGGCAAACAATATGAATATACTATATATTCCCGATTCTGTAATATATCACGATTATGAATTAGAAGTAACCCCAGAAAAGATATATCACCTTGAAATTGGTCGATATCTTATTATCAGAAAATATTTTACAAAAAAGAAATTGATTGCATTTTTGCCTTCATTTATTATGTCTGAAGTTTTAACTCTGGGTTATTCAGCATTACAAGGTAAGAAAGGACTTGAATATAAATTTAAAGCTTTAAGTGATAGCCGGAAGAAAAATATTGATAAAGTGAAATACAATACTGTTGATCTTATATTCAGTCTTGATTGGAAAATCCCTGATGAACAGTTAAGCTATAATATTCTAGATCATACATTGAGACAATTTGCCAACTTAGTAAACTATTTAAATTACTGTTTTATATGTAAAATAGTTCTAATAAGAGATAAACCAGAGACAAGTAAAAATTTAAGTACGGGGAAGTGAAAATAATTGAAAATAGCATTAGTATGTTCTCATGGAGGTCATTTAACTGAAATTTTACATATCATGGAAGCATTTGAAGGACACGACATTTTTTTCATAACCTATGATAATTTTAGAACAAAAAGTTTAGATTACGATAAATATCTTTTAGAAAATATTGGAACCAGTCCAGTAAAGATGCTTAAAGCTTTTTATCAGATATTCAGGATATTATTGAAGGAAAAACCAGATACAATTGTTAGTACTGGTTCGGAAATTGCTATACCTGCCTTTTTTTTAGGTAAATTGTTTAGAATAAAAACTATTTTTATAGAGAGTTGGTGTCGGGTTAAAACCAGATCTGCTACTGGTAAAATTGTTTATCCTTTTTCAAATATCTTTTTAGTGCAATGGCCTGAATTATTGGAAAAATATGGGAAAAAAGCTCAATATAAGGGTGCAGTCATATGATATTTGTAACTGTAGGGACACATAATCAAGGATTTGAAAGATTGATTAAAAAAATGGATGAGATTGCACCTAATTTAGATGATGAAGTTATTATGCAAATAGGATATACAGATTATAATCCTAAAAATGTTGAATGGTTTAAATTTTTAGAATATAATGATATAAATAACTTATATGATAAGGCAGACTTAATTGTTTCTCATGCGGGTGCTGGCACTCTCTTAGATTCTCTGAATTACCAAAAACCAATAATAGTTGTACCAAGACTAAAAAAATTCGGGGAAATCATAGACGATCAGCAATTAGAATTGGCAGAAGCTTTAGGAAAAAGAAATAGAGTAATATCAATTAATGATATTGCAGATTTAGAAAGGTGCATAAATCAAATTAATAATTTTGATTTGAAATCATTAAAAAGGGATAGAAATCTTAAATCTTTTTTAAGTGATAGCTTAAGAGGTAATTCTAAATGAGAATTGCAATGATTATTTCTACACCTTTCCCTCCAGAGGAAGGTATAGGTCATTATACTTATAACTTATCAAAAAATTTAATTGATAGAGGTCATGAAATAACGGTTCTTACTCGTGGAGATCTATCAAGAACAAAAAATTTTGTATATAAAAATATAGATGTGTTCAAACCAACATTTTTACCTTTATATCCTTTTCATGTTCAGCTTCATGGTTATTTTTTAAATAAATTTTTCAAAAGTATTAGTAATGATTTTGATCTTGTTCATATTCATTCTCCTTTAGCTCCAATTATAAATTCGAATATTCCAGTTATAGGCACAATACATACTTCATTAATAGAAGATATAAAACATTTTCAAGTTAATAATCTAAGAACTATGGCTATAAAATTGACTACATTTACTTCAGGAAGATTTTTAACTCAAAAATTGATAAATAAATCAAATATCTTAACAACAGTCTCTTCTTCTGTAGCTGAAGAGCTTTTTAATTATTATAACAATGTCAATCCGTTAGTTATTGGTAATGGGGTAGACGAAAATGTTTTTTTCCCTATTAATAATAAAAGTGATGATTATTTATTATATGTTGGTCGATTGGATTATAGAAAAGGAATTTTTGATTTGATTGAGGCATCAAAATTGTTAGATGATAATTTAAAAATTTATATTGCCGGGTCTGGAGATTTAAGTGTTAAATTGAGTAAATTAATAAAAAATAAGAATAAAAACATTAACTTACTGGGACACGTTGAAGGTGATTCTTTAATTAAACTGTATCAAAATGCTAAAATGTTAATATTTCCTTCACATTATGAAGGTTTACCAACTGTTTTATTAGAATCAATGGCTTGTGGTCTACCTGTAATAACTAGTAACATACCTGCTCATAAAGATTTGATTAAAGATAACCAAAATGGCTTGTTAACTGAAAAAGGTAATCCGAAGGATATTGCAAAAAAAATAAACATTTTAATTAACGATAATGATTTAAGAGAAAAATTAGGAAAAAATGCAAGACAAACTATTGAAAAAAAATTCACTTGGAATATAATAGGCAAAAAATATGAAGAAATATATAAAGAAATAGTGAGTTAACGGTGAACATCTTGAAAATTGCCATAATCTGCCCCGACTTTCAGAAATCCAATATTAGGAAGATGCCTTGGAAATATATTTATGAAATTGCAAAATATTTAGGCAAAAAGCATGAAATAGTTATTATAACTGATTCTAATAAGCAAGATATTGAAAAAATGAACATTAAATCGATAAAAAAGTTATTCTCACCTATGAAAGGTGAAACGGAAGAATTATTAGATATTTTATATCAGGAAAATCCAGATAAGTGTATTATGCTTTTGGGATTAACAAGTTTCTTGAGAAGAGAATTTAAAATTAATAAACCAGTAATTGGTATATTTACTAGCCCGATATATTCAATTAAAGAATTAATAAAGAATATTGGAATGAAAGATTCTTTAAAATATAGGAAATATACTGCAATTCATTATTTAAATGCTTTAATTCCTAATTTATTTGTTAAAAAATGGACTAAAAAATTTGATAAAATAATTTTTTTAAGTAAATATACCCAAAAAAAAATGATATCTAAAGGTTTATGCAAAAGTAATTCTGTTCTGATACCTGTAGGTATAGATAAATCATTTTTAAATTGGCCTGAAATTGAGAATGTTGAAAATGTACGAAAACGGATTAATCCTTATAATTTACCAATAGTTATGTATTTCACATCACCATTAACTATAAGAGGAACAGATATTTTAGTTAAAGCTTTCTCTAAGGTTAGGAAAGAAATACCCTCTAAATTAATTTTTCTTTCCAGAAGAGATTATGAAGAATTACATAAAGAAGAGATAATACTAAAAGAAATTGCAGCAAAAAAAGGAATTTCTAATTCAATTGAAATAATTTCAAAGGATTTAACTCCTAAAGAAATTAAGGAATATATCTCTGCTTCTGATATTATATGTTTACCTTTCAAAATAGTTATTTCAGATATACCAGTGAGTATATTGGAGGGCATGGCTCTAAATAAGCCTGTCATTTCAACTAATGTTGCGTGTGTAACAGAAATGTTAAATGGAAATGGTTTAATAGTAAATACAAATGATTCAGAGGATTTAGCTAACTCCATAATTGAATTAATTAATAATAAGAGTTTATTTAATAAAATTAGTTATCAAAGTCGAGAATATATGGAAAATTATCCCGACTGGACTTTTGTTGGAGAAAATATAAAAAAAATTCTAAAAGTTTAGTGAAAACATGTTTGATATATTAATTGAAGATTTAGATAATTATTCTTATAGATTAGGTCTTAATAGGTGGACGGCACCGTTTATGATACTTATATACCCAGTTACATGGCCTATTGTGATTTATAGGTTTGGTAATTGGATATTTAATAATTTTCATGTTCCCCTCCTTAGAATAATTCTATTTATTATTTATTATTTCTTCAAAAGAATCACTGAGATTTTAACAGGCATAGAAATTGCTCATAATGCTCGAATTGGGCGTGGTTTATTCATTGGCCACCTTGGCGGAATTATCATAGGAAATAATTCCATGATAGGTAATTACTCTTCTTTTCATGAAGGTGTTACTGTGGGTGGATCAGGACGAGGAAATAAGCATGGATCTCCAATTATTGGAGATTTAAATTATTTTGGTGCTGGTGCTAAAGTTATTGGGAAAATAAAAATAGGTGATAACGTAATATTGGTGCAAATGCTGTTGTTGTAAAAGATATTCCTGATAATTCTGTTATAGCTGGAATACCCGCAAGAATTTTAAATTATAATGGAAGTATAGATTATATTCACTTTAGGAATAAAAAGGATTATTTAAATGAAAAATAATTTAATATGTATATCTGGACCTGATGGAACCGGAAAAACAACACAGGTTAATCTTTTAATAAAAAATTTAAAAGAATTTGGTATAAATTATGAATACAGGTGGCTTCGTTTCCAACATTTCTTTTCTTTACCTTTACTAGCTTTTGCTCGTTTAATAGGTTTAAGTGAAGTAGAAAAACTTGAAAATGGTGATAAAATAGGCTATCACTTTTTTTACAAATCTAAAATAGTTTCTAATATATATATATTATTAATATATTTAGATACTCTTTTTTCTACTATTTTCAAAGTTTATATCCCTATCTATATTTATAGGTCTCATATTGCATGTGACCGATTTGTTTATGATACTTTAATAGATATTATGATTTCAACTCGTGAATATAATTTGCATAAATCAATCATTGGGAAATTGTTTATATGTCTAATACCTAAGAATAGTTATATTTTAATTTTAATTACTGATGAAAATACTTTAAAATCGAGAAGAAGAGATATTAGGCATGATAAAAATATTAATTTAAAAATTAAATTATATAAAGAGATTGCTAAAAAATACCAGATAACTGTTTTCGATGCCAATTTGGCAGTAAATGATATAAATAATCAAATTTTGAGGATATTAAATGAATGAACTTTATAAAAAAATTCTGGATTTAAATTACTTGCCACGTTTTTTAAGTATTACAATAATCTTAGGTATTAATTGGACATTTCAGAGTTTATTATATATGGATAAAACAGAAAAATTATTTAAACTGTTAATTGATTTAATCGGCTTTCTAATAATATTCATGGTATTAAATCAGTTAGTATTATTATATATTGCATTTATTCTTTCAATAATAATAGTACATACACTTAACTGGATTTTCAATGGGCACATTTTTGCTCTCCTTAAAACCTTTGGAATAATTAAAACTGATTATGGGACTTTTATTGAATACATTGATTATTTAAAGGAAAAAAGCTCAAAAGAAAATAGTATAAGTTTAGTAGTTGCATATGGTAGCTTATCAAGAGAAAAAATAAAAGAAACATCTGATTTAGATATAAGAATCATTCGTAAAAAAGGGTTTATTTGTGGAGTAAGAGCATGTATATTTACTATGTTTGAAAGAACTAATTCATTTATAAATAGATTTCCTTTGGATATATATGTAGGAGATAGCTTTGAATTTCTAAAAAAAGCCGATGAAAAACCTATAATTATTTTTAAAAATGTTTAAAAATTATATTAAAACAAACTGAGAAATAAACTTCAATTTTGATGATGTTCTATTTCTTTTTATAAAACGGTTTCTATTCATTTAATAGTAGCTTTGAATTTGTTTTCTAATAGTTAAGTAAATAACAATAAACCATTAATAAAGGGTTTAGATAATTCATATTGTCATCTTTAAGTTATGAACTTTATTTGATTGTAAATAAAAAATTAATCAGTTTAGAAAAGAATTTGATAAAAACAGTACATTTTTAAATAATAAAATTAAAAATGTTTATAATGATGGATTAACATCCATTTATGTAAGTTAATAATAAAAACCTTTAGAAAAACCACTAAAAACAGATTTAATGACCTCTTTCTTTTTATTATGTTTTTTTAAACCTATTACAATTAAAATTGGCAACTTTATAAAAATTAAAAAAATTAAAAAACTCAAAAATTGAATAGGATGATTAGAATATTTTCTCCAGAAAATAATACTATTTCTAATAGAATATTTAATTCTTAAAGGATTTGAAGCTTTCCCTATAGAAACTGATCCTTTATGCCATATCTTTGATTTTGGAACATAACCACATTTTATTCCATTTATTATAGCTTTAGTAGAATAATCAATGTCTTCCCATAACATGAAGTAATCTTCAGGTAATAATCCAATTTTTTCAATAGTAGATCTTTTAATTAACATTGATGCTCCACAGATTGTGTCGGTTTCTACCAAAGTTGAATTATAATCATTTTTTCGTTTTTTTATCATGCCAGTATACCATTTAATTTTATCACTAGAATATTGAATTTTTTCTGCATCATAATATTCATAAATTAAAGGACTAAATAACCCAAAATCATTGTTAATTTCTGCAAATTTAATTAAAATATTTAAAAAATTTTTATCTACTATTGTATCATTATTTAGTAAAAGAACATAATCCGATTCTAATTTATATATTGAATATAAAATTCCTATATTATTACCTTTAGCAAAACCATAATTTTGATCGTTTTGAATGATAAACAATTTAGGATTTGAACTATTTTTTATTTTTTCGTATTTAAAAGACATTTCACTCTCTGAAATTTTAATTATATTAATAGGTTTATTTGAATTATTAAACTTGATAAAATCCGATGCTACTTTAATTTCTCCTTTACAATAACTGTTGATTTTTTCTATAGAATCATTTTCAGAATTATTATCTACCACAATAACATGATAATTAGGATAATTAATTTGATATACTGATTCAAGACACTCAACTGTGTCTTTCCATCCATTCCAATTTAAAATGATTATGGTAACTTTAGGTTTCATATTTATAGATTATTTTTAATCAAATAAATTTATATGGATAAAAAAATTAGTATATAGTTATCTAATTACATTTTTTATTAAGAAAACAGTGATAAAATGCGATATGGTAATAAAGATATAAAAATAATTTTATTATGTTTACTTGGACTATTCATTGTTTTTTCATTTATAACACAAAGTAAAATTCTTATAATAATTTTTATGATGATATTTTTAAGTTATGTTGCTTTTATTTTCTTTAATACTGAAGAAAAGGATTTTGAACTACCAACATATACATTAAAAATTTCTATGCTTGGGTTTTTAATATTATATTCCTTGAGTATAGTTTTAATTTATTTTTATTCACAAAGACCACTTTTATACTTTATATTGATTTCGATTTTAGCTGTGTTATTAATTTTTCAAATATTTTCAGTTAATGCCTATAAAAATTCTAAATTTATCTTTTTAGAGATATTAGCACTAGGATTTAACAATATTATTAGTCAACATATTTTTTATCCATTATATAACGGTTATAGAGATATATTATTCCATTATTTTGTTATAAATAAAACGGTTCAACATGCACATGTTTTTGAAGGTACACAATATTTCCAATTCCCTTTTATACATATTTTTACGGCATTATCAAACATAATAACACAAATTTCTATTCAGCAAGTTTTTGTAATAATTTTGAGTCTAGTTTTTTTACTTTCATTAATTTTTATATATTATATTGGTACTAATTTGACTAAAAATAAACGATTTGGTCTGACTTGTGCTTTACTCTTAGCATGTTGTCAACCATTCATATTATGGGGAACTCAAATGACTCCAACATCATTTAGTTTTAGTTTAATGATGATAATAGTATACATCTTACTTAATAAGAAGCAAAGTTTTGCTTGGAGTTTTATACTAATTTTATTTGCAATATCTATGGTATTTAGTCATAATTTAGGTGTAATTGTAACATTAATTATTTTAGTTTTAATGAATATTGGAGACATTATGCTAAAACGAATAAATAATGATCAATTTAAGATTCCTTTTAGCAATTATTTAGGATTTTTTGTTGTTTTAGCAATTTCTTATTGGTTATATTTATCATTTACATTTTTTACATCTTTTTTTCAATCTCTTATTCCTATCTTACTTGGAGATTTACCAACTTTTTCCATTTCTAGTTCTGCTGCTAGATCTATAAATCTTAATTATTATATTAGCAGCGGCATACTTATTTTTCTAGTTTTAATATTCATGTATCAAATTTTTAATAGTGAAACATATAAAAAATTCATAAAAACAGAATGGCTAAAAATTTTATTATGTTCTTCTGTTTTTTTTATATTTATTTTAAATATTATATTTAGGATTCCAATTGGGAAAAGTTTGTTAATAGATAGGTGGGAACTTTTTGGCATTCCTTTTATAATATTAATAGCAACTAATGCAGTATTTTTAATGAAAAAAAGAAATAAAATAGGCATATTCTTTATTTCTTCATTAATTTTTAGTTTTTCCTTTTTTTCAGCAATTAGTGTGGCATATGACTCTTCACCACTAAATAATGATACAATAGGAACACCTTCGTCAGTATTTAAAGAATCAGAACTTTATACTGGATATTTTATTAAAAAAAATATTAATGATAGTTTATTAACTGATTTTATCTATTCTAGTTATTTAATATATACACTTGAGATTAATAATGTAATTTATGATATCTACTCATATAATGGAAATAGTTCCACATTTGTATTAATTAGAAAATTAGAATTGGAAAATAGAGGTTTAAACTTTGCAGGAACAAAAAATGGAATGTTTAATGAAATCCTTATCTCAAAAAATGAAGTTCATAATTATATAAACTACAATCAAATCTACGATGATGGAAGTTCAGAAATTTATAGGAAATAGGAGCATATTCCAATGAAAATTCTATTTAATTCTCGTGATAACTTATTTGATAATATTGGTGGAGATACCATACAAATTCTAAAGACAAGAGAATATCTTGAAAGATTAGGTTTAAGTATAGATATTAATGTACCATTTAGTACTAAAAAATATGATTTAATACATTTTTTTAACACTACAGGTCGATTTAATGATATTTATAATAAATGTAAAAAATATAAGTCATATGGGTATCCAATAGTGTTATCTCCAATTTATTGGGATTCAAAAATTATTTGGAAGTATTATAATGGTTATAATTTTAAATCAAGATTTAAAATATATTTAAATAGATATTTATCTTCTCTTATGAATTTTATTGATAATAAACAAATGTCTCTAATGAAATTAGCTGATATATTACTTCCAAATTCAATTATTGAAAAAGAATTACTTATTAAAAAGTTTGGATTATCTAAAAATAAATTCCATATTGTATATAATGCTGTAGATAAAATGTTTTTTAATGCATCTGCAGAACATTTTTTAGATAAGTATGGATATAATAACTTTTTATTATATTGTGGTAGGATAGAACCTAGAAAGAATACTCATTCTCTCCTAAAAGCTATTAATGATACTGATTTAATGTTAATTATCATAGGTCAATATAGTACTAAAGATGGCTATTTTTCTCATTGTAAAAAAATTGCTAACAATAATGTTGAATTTATGGGACATATGTCTCAAAAAGAATTAATATCAGCTTATGCTGCAGCAAATACACACGTGCTACCTAGTTTTTATGAAACTCCTGGTTTATCAAGTTTGGAAGCTGCTGCTGCTGGATGTAATATAGTATCGACTAATGTTGGTTCACCACAAGAATATTTTCATGATTTAGCTTATTATTGTGATCCTGGAGATATTGATTCTATAAAATATGCAATTTTAAAATCTTATGGTAAAAATAAAAATAATAATCTAAGAAATCTAGTAATGAAATACAGTTGGGAAAATGCAGCTAAAGAAACATTAAAAGCTTATAATAATATTCTAAATAAAAATTAAAGTTAATTCATTTCAAATATCTTTTTTAGGAGATTTAAATCTTCATTGTCAAATAATTTAAAAACTATTATTAAAAAAATATATGTAAATACGCTAATTGTAACTAAAATACAAATATTTTTTATTCCAATGTAATTTAATATGATGTACATAATAGTTCCAATAATGATTAATTTAACGATTATATGTGAAGAAATAATTATTTTAGTTTCTTTATAAACATAATAAGCTGCAATAAAACTAACAACAAGTTCTGTCATTACTGTGCCGATAGCTGCCCCAATATAACTAAATGAAGGAATAAGAATTATATTTAAAATAATATTAAATATTAATCCAATAATTGTGTATTTAAGAATAATCCTTTGTATTCCAATGCTTATTAAGCTAAAAGATAATAAACCCCCAATAAACATGAATAATAATGACCAAGAAATTATTTGTAGTGCAAAAACAGATCCATTAAATTGTGGACCATAAACAAGGGGAATGATGTAACTTGAAAAAAAGGATAAATTTATTGCTATAAATAAACCTATAATTAAAAGTAATTTAAAACCCTTAGAATATAATTTTTCAAAAGATTCCATTGAATATGGTTTGTAATATTTTGATAATAATGGAAAAATTGCACCCATAAATGCAGTAGGAATAAATAAAAAAGCTTCACTTATTCTATAAGCAGCATTGTATAATCCTATGGCTTCATTACCGTTAGGCGTTAACAAGGACAATAAAATAGTGTCAATTCTAAAATATGCTACTACACATAAAGTTGATAACCCTAATGGTAAAGATTCTTTAATGAATGGTTTCCAAAAATTCAAATCGAATTCAATTTTAGGTCTAATAAATTTTAAGGTACATACAATTAAGTTATATATTAAAACTACGGAAATTGATATAAAATATAATAGAGCAAAATAGGTAACATTTAATTCATAATGAATTAATAACAGTGCCCCTGAAAATAGCATTAAACTGTTAATTATAATTCCTAAAGATTGATATTCCATTTTTTCATATGATTGGAAGACAGAATTAAATATTTGATTAAATGAATTAGCTATAACAAATAACATGGCTAAATAAACAGTAAATACAGTTTGATAAGGATAATTTGGAATATTAATTGTTATAATAATTAATGCACTCACAATTATCGACAGAACCATTTTTATAGTTATTATGTTTCCCAGATATTTTTTTGTATAAGATTTTTTCTTTGATACTTCTCTTGTCATCAAGGTACTAAGTCCTAAATCATTTAAAACTCCAAAAATACCGGCAAAAGCAAGAGCAAATGAAAGGATACCAAAATTCTCTGCACCTAAATAACGAGCAGTGAATGCTATGAATAAAAAACCCAGAGCATAGTTTAAAATTTGAGCTATAACCAAAACACTAGTATTCTTTGCTATTCTTTGTATTGTATTCATGGATACACCATATTAATTATAAAAATTGGATTATATTTTAGATAGGTAATTCATTTATTTTTTTTATTTGTTGACATTAAATTAATTCTATTGGTATTAATTTAGTTACATATTACTAGCTTGAACGAATCAATTTTAACTAATGAAGTTAATATATTATATTTCATGAGTAAAAAACCTTCCATGAAAATTGAAAAATTGATTACAAGTGAAAAACTCAAAAAAGATTCTGCAAAAATCATTGATTTAACTTTATAAATAACCATTAAAATTAATGTACTATTTAATTTATTAAATTTTCCGAATCTATCCATATACATAGGTAATGCTGAGTAAATGCAATTTATATGTGAAATGATGTCTTTCCCGTTATAAAATATTATTCATCATTAAAAAAACTTTTCCACGCGCTAAAATGAACCGATATCCGGATGAAAGATTTAACATCTGCGTCTACGATCCCGTTGTAAGTTTTTTCTGTCCTTTCCGATTTGAATTTAAAAATTGAGGCAATTATATAGATAGCTTTACCAAAAAAATCAGCCAAGTTTTAAACTAGACGGGGGTTAAATGAAAATAAGCTCTCCTAAGATCCATAAACTTCAGAAAATAGGCTTATAATAGGGATATTGCCATATTCAGCCAGTAAATTGAAAATTTTTTGTTTATTTTAAAAATAATAATATAAAGATAATATAAAGATAATTTCTATTAACTTTGTTTTTTTATATTTTTTTCTATGAGTTTTTTTGGTGTTGTTGGTTTTTAAGCTTTTTTTGCTTATATTTCCCTTTATTTACCTCATTTTATCTCTTTTTTCACCTATTTTTTTTGATAGCGTCCGCTAGGATGTGTTTTTTTGGGTTAATGTGAGTAGTTGTAGGAGGTTGTATGATAGGCAGTTGAAAATGTTTTTGGTGTGTATTCGCAGTGTGGTGGTGACTTTTTGATGGCCTGAATGGAATATGTTTTTGATCACAGCATAAGGTCGTTCTCCTGGTGCTCTTTTTCTTGTTATGCGTTTATTGCGCATCTTATCACGTATTCCTAGTTTATGGCCCCTGGTGCCTCGCTGCATGGTGGCGTTATGTCCTTTGCAGGGCGCGCCAAAATATCCACGGTCACGATACACTACTTCTCCTGGCTATGATAGGTCTATTTGACTGTCATGGACGGATACAGTTGTAGTTTCTATTTTTATTATCTAACCATAGTTAATATCTGCTTTACTATGAAGTTTGTAGCCATAATGGGATTTTACACCTTTTTTAGTCCAAGTACCCTCTTTGTTCATCCGGGTTTTTGGCTGAGGCCCTTGGGGTTCATCCACTTTTTTATGCCCCGGATCAGCAGTTATGAAAGTGGCATCTTGTACCACGCCTTCTTTAACCTTTAAACCCTACTCGTTAATTTGCTTTTCCAGTTCCGCCCGATTTCCTAGTCTTTACCTGTTTCCCTCAGCCGTTCCCGGAAAAACCAGACTGTGGAACGGTCTGGTATAACTTCCGGAAATCCAAGGAACTTCCGGAAGGATATACGGTCAGTAGCTTGTCTTTCCAGCTCCGGATCTGATAAACCATACCAAGATTGTAAAACCAACATCTTAATCATAACCACTTCATCATTATTCGGCCTCCCACCTCGTTCTGACTTGTTATTATACATATCTTTAATGATCGGGCGGAAATTCTCCCAATCAATCAAAGGTTCAATCTTTGCTAGTTTATCACCAAGTTTTTCAATACGCGCATACTCCCGGTCCAGAACAAAATCATTTAAAGACTTCATAATAATCCATTAACCCCAATACCATATAAAACTTTCCATTACAAGATTTAAAGAATAAAACATATCAATAACATTTCCAAAAACTATAAAAATCCAATAAATCAAAGAAGTTTATAGAAATTCTCTATTGTTATAATATATGGTCTTAAAAATTAAATGATATGGATAAATTTAGTTTGTGTAAAAATATAATCAAGATAGTAAAATGAGGGTTGTGATATTGTGAAGAGATGGTTGTTATCGATTCATGATAATTCAGATTCTTATGATATAGATAAAAACGATAATTTTACATTTTATAATGATAAGTTTGCTAAAAAAGGCGATTTGATTGTAATATACAGAGGGTCTCCTTTAACCTGCTTTTCCCATTTTTTCACAGTAAAAAGATCGAATAAGTATCAGTATCATACTTCAAACCAAGATAAATATGAAATAGAAATTTTTAATAAATTTAAGTTACCGGTACCTATTCAACTACAGCAATTAAAAGATAGAAATATTTTAGAGGGATGGATGACTAAATTTGCCGATGGATTGTATGAAATCCCCCGTGATATGTGGATCAAGTTTATGGACCTTGTTTTTGAGAAAAATTCAGATTTCATTGCAATGAAATCCAATAAACTCCCTGGAACTCGATGCATAACTGATTTTCTGGACATTGAGCTTATTTTTGATGAAGTTATTAAATATGATGGGCTAAAATCTGATAATTCAAACTGTTGCCAGGTTCCTCTTAATGAAGTTGCAACCGAATCAATGATTATAAGGCCTATTTTAAGATCTTTAGGTTGGAATACATCTGATCCTTGCCAAGTTCGCCAAGAATATGGCATCGGACGGAAAAAAGTGGATTATGCTCTAATAAATGGTAAATCTTTAAAAGCATTTATTGAAGTCAAAAATTTCAATGAGGATTTAAAACCGGTTCATGAAGAACAACTAATTGACTATTGTTACCTTAAAAAAGTTAATAGAGGAATCTTGACCAATGGAAGCCAATGGATATTCTACAATTTCAACTTCGACGAATCAAAATACATACCTCATAAAGAAAAAATCCATGAGATAACAGTTTCAAAAAGAAATAAGAAGCAACTAAAAAAAATTTTGTTTAATCACATATCTAGAAACTCTTTGATCTAATTGAATATATTAATAATTTTATTGACTTAACTACTAATTATTGACTTGTTGCAAAGTCTACAAATCCGTCTTCCCTTTTGTAATTGATAAATTAGATACATAGAGTGAATCCTACCGGAAAATCATCAACTTTTTAATGTGGGCCTGTTTAATAGAAGTTTCACTTACGAGTTTACTCTTTTTTAGAATAAAGGGACACTTTAGGGTTGGGTGTTCTGGATATTTATTGGTATCAGATTGAATAATTAACTTATTGTGGAGTATTTTGATACTTTTTGAATTGTAATTGCTTGTTTTAATTTGGAATTCAATGGGTAACATCACCTTTAAATATCTATAATAACATATACTAATACAGATTCTATATAGACTGGTCATTATAATTTTGGTTGTGGTAACATGGATGAAGAAATAAGTACCCGGGACAGGATAATTAACACTGCAACACGCCTTTTCCAACTACAAGGTTATCATGCCACTGGATTGAACCAGATTTTAAAAGAAAGTAATGCTCCCAAAGGTTCTCTATATTATTATTTTCCAAAGGGAAAAGAAGAACTTGCTTTAGAATGTATAAACTTAACCGAGGTCCTGGTTGAAAAAACAATAAGGGAGAAACTGGTAAAAATTGATGACCCTGTTGAATCCATCAGAAACTTCATTGAAGAGATTATAGGCAATACAAATCTTGAAAAAAACGAAAAACTTTCCCTAAACAGCATCAAAATAGTTTCTGTAAATTTAATTGCATTGGAAACATCTTCAACTAATGAAACATTAAGAAAAGCATGCCAATCAGCATTTAACACTTGGCGAAATGTTTACACCGAGAAACTATTGGAGGGAGGTTTCAACAAAGAAAAGGCAGAGACCCTGGGAATGGTTATCGAATCCATGGTTGAAGGAGCTATAGTTTTGTCTTTAACAACAAAAAGTGACACACCCCTACTTAAAATTGCAGAACAAATCCCCTTTATACTAGATCAATAATTTTATAATACAACCAGAATTAAAACCTTGAGAATATCAAAAATTCAGGATAAAATAAAAAAAGGAGAAAGAAAAAAATGACCTCTACAAACTTTTCAAAAAAATTAGTGGAAATATCAAATGTAATAGCAGAAAATGGTGGTGGAATAAGCTATATTCACAATAAAAATAATAATTACATTATTGGAACACCAGAATACAGTGAAAAAATAGTTCAATATTTAAATAAAACAATAAAAACTTGGAAGGGCAGCGAGGCCATCTTAGCAAACTTAAAGAAGAGAAAAGTGAGAAATAAACAGAAAAAATCCAAAGAACAATCCAATGATATTTTTCTCTGGACAATTCCCATAACCGAAAATATAATTTAAATGTTAAGGCTTACAATTGCCACATTAAATCCAAATCAGCATATATAATATATGAATAAACAGGCTTTAATAAAAAAATAGCATATAAATACACCCCCCATCCTTTATTGATTATGAATAAAAATAGTGTAATTTAGGTGCATAGTTTCCATATTAAAAACTGTTGTTTGGAAAAATCCCTGGCTTTAAATCAACTTTGCCATCTTCTATTCCATCAATATTCAACGTCTAAAGCCTCTTTTTCCAGTAATCTATACATTTTAAAGAATAAAAGTTTATACAAGATTTAAAGGAGATTAGCTCCTCAGAATGATTAATAAAATTAGGAAAGCTAATTCCATAATTTTTTAAAATTATTATAAAAGTAAATAATAAATTTCACAGTCTTTTAAGACTAAAGGTGATTAAATGAGCTATCTAATCTGCGGTAAATGCAAGACATACTACAAACTGGAACCAGGCGAATCTAGGAAGGACTATATGGATAAATGCCGCTGCGGCGCAAAACTTAGATACGTTGAAAACCTGGACATCGTGGACCCCAACTGGAGACCAGTACAATTTAGGAAAAAACCAACCAAAAAGGAAGTCCTAAAAGAGAAGTTCCAAGTAATTACCTCCATCCCTACCAATATTAAAAACCGTTTAATCCGATTTAAAAATAACCTCCAGTACAGACTCCAAAGACAGAGAAACTGGAATCATAGCCCTAATTACGGCCCGCAAAATGTGGGTATGGCCTCCATCTTAAATGAACTCAACCTCAAAAACATCCGCTGGGAGGTAGTTCTACCTGCAGCACTGGCCATAACCGCTATATACGCATTTACCACAGGAATCTTCACCCTATTAATACTGTTAATATTAGTAGGGCTGGGATACTTCTTCAACAACCAGGTCTTAGGAGTGAAAAATGGATTAATTACTGGTGCCATCTCCTTTTTCATGGGAAGTCTCCTCACAGGTTCATATCTCTTGTTAATACCATTAACCATTGTTGGAGCAATAAACGGGGCAGTATGTGGATGGATCGGGGGATACCTGAAAACCAGGATATGATATTTCAGAGGGGGGTTATATTATGTTTTGTGCAAATTGTGGAGCAGAACACCTAAAAGGTGTTGATTTGTGTGGTAACTGTGGGAATAAGTTAACCAGGCCAGGTTTAAAGGATCAAGTTTTTCATGGTGCTGGTAATGCAGGAGCTATTACCTGTCCCCATTGTAGGAATAGTGAAGATAATAAAAATTTCTGCGTTAAATGTGGCTACAACTTAAATGATGTTTTAGGATATTTTCCACCAAAAGGTGGATTTTCCGATGACCAGTATTATCTGGAACTAAATAAAAATTATTTGAAAGTACAAAAGCATATCCAGAGTGAGTTCGACTCAACCTGGTTTGAATTTACCTTTATTTATGAAAAGATTGAAAATTTTGAAATCAAGGTATGCAAAAAGACAAAGAAACTTGCAATACCTATATTATCAGCAAAAACATCCACTTATCCCTGTCTAAAATTTACATATAATGAAGATCTCCAATGGGAATCCTATCCATTAAAGCTATTCTGTGATGGGAAAAATTCCATAAAAATACCAGTAAATGAAAAGTATGTTTCAGAAATAAATAATATCATAAGCTCTAAGCTTAATTTGAAAAATAATAACCCCCTAATTAAGTAATATATTCCTTATTTAGAACTATAATCTTAATAATTTTATCCTTCAATCAATTTTTTTTAGGAAGTCTCCTCACAGAATCATTACTCTTTTTAATACCCTTAACCATGGTTGGAGCAATAAATGGGGCAATCTGCGCATCGGGGGATACCTGAAAACCAGGATATAAACACTTTAGAAGTTAAGAGATTATTAGTATGGTAATTTTTCATCTCCAGTTCAAAAGTTAATTTTATCAATTATTTTAAATAGAAATATTATCATGGATCCCATTAAAAGATTAGAAAGAGGATTTATAATTGATGATTTTACCATTTACTCCAAAAAATTCAGTAAGGGACGTTTTGTTGAAGAAGTAAATACGGATATCCACATCAAAAAAGGTGAAAATGAAGCCCGAATCCTGAATGCAAAGATATTCTATGGTAGAAAACCACATTATCTTCCCTGGGTTGAAATTTTCAACATCCAAAATCAATTGGATATAGGGGAAGAAACCATAACATATTTTGATTCAACATACGAAAAACAAATTATAAACCTATTTTCAAAATTCCTCTCTCCAGATGGGAGAATATTCATAGAATACTATGCTGACCCTGAAACCCTTTATGGATTGCAGTCAGGATTTCCACCAGCAGTAACACGTCTGGGATATATATTATTAGAGAACGATTTCACCTGGTTTAAAGACTGGTATTTCCCGGAAGGATTCATGGAGGGAGGCCAAAAACTCCAGGGAGAGAAAACCTCACATAAAAAATCCAGAAACCGCCAATTAAAACAAATAAAGGAGGAAATAGAAACATTCCTCCAGAAAACTGATCTATCCAGTAAGAATAACTATCTAGAAAATGCAGCAGATAGGGCCTATAAATTTTCATCAATCAAACCAGATCAGTAAACGGGAAAGATTTAACATAAACTGAGACGGTAACTAAAGAATTTAGAGATTAGTCGTTAAATCAGAAGAATTAAAAAATAAAAATAAAAAAAAATATGTGAAGGAATTTTAGCAATTTTTACTCTCTGTTTGTATTTTTTTAGATAATGAAACCATAGTATTCATTGAATCCAAGTGTTTAAATCCCCATGATGTGACGTTACCAGTCCATTCCACATATTTAAATCCATACTTTATTCTTCATGCCGCCGTATAAACAATGATAAAATCACTAATAAAGAATATCAAAGATAATCCCATAAATGCCTGATTCATTGCCTTGGCTATGGTATTGTTAACTATTTCGGCTGCAAGTATCTGTATAACCCGTTAAAAACCTTCATCAGAGCTGAAACGCTTGATGTGCCAATAATAACTCCTATGGTATATGGCTGCTTGTTAGAGGCAGTAATTATTTGATTCTTTTCCCGATATAAAACACATACCCATAATATGCTTTGTATTTGTAAAATAACTCTGCCTCATATCGTTGATAGGCTATAAATTCTTCTGCGGATTTATTGCCATTATATTTTTCCAGTAAAGATTCTTGCATTTGGGGATGCTGAACTTCATAATAATCTGTCCAACAAGCTTCGGGGACAACAAAAGTAGCAATGGGAAGATAACCTGCTTTTTGCATTTGATCAACCTTGTTGGATATGGTGTCTATTTCGGGATAGGCTTCTTGCCAAAAATCCTGAATTTCAGTTGGTCTCTCTTCTGTAAACCAGGTATTTTCTGTAACTGCGATATATCCTCCTGTTTTAAGAAATTTTCGCCACTCGCTTAATCCACGTTCAAATCCAATGTTATAAATCGCACCTTCCGACCAAATCAAGTCCAATTCTTCTTCTTGAAACGGAAGATTTTTCATATCGCCGATGACACCTTTCACTCTATCTTGAAGATTTTGGTTTTGGGCGTGTTGGTTAAATTGTCGGATGAAAACAGAACACAAATCAACACCGGTAATTTCGCATTCTGTGTTTTGCGCCAACACTATTGTTTGACCGCCTGTTCCGCAACCAATATCGGCAATTTTGGATTTTGCGGTAAGACCACCTATAAAACTCAACGCTTTAAGCGTTATTTCCGGACTTCCAGGTCCTTGCCGTTCTGTGTTTCGAAAATAATCATGAATAATATTCAAGTCAAATTCGTGAATCGTTTGTTTTTCGTTACTCATAAACTAATCACCTTCAATTTATTATTTGTCAATTTTCAGTGCTCATCACCATGCTTGCCTCTAACCTTCACCGGTATGGTATCCTCCGGGATTACGAGGCGATTTCCTTCCAAGTTACACAATAGTTGAGCGGGCAACGAACCTGGAATAGCCTACTGTCCCGTCAATTTTTTATACCATTGTTATGGCAAATTATTTATTAAATTTTATTATTTTAAGTGTCACATTTTCAATATAATTCTTGCCGGTCAAATTGATAGAATCCTTTGTTTTTATCTCTTTAACTTCATTAATTCTAATATATATACCAGCTTCCCTATCCTGGGCCATGATCAGGCCCACCCCTAAATTCTTTAAGTAGTAACCCAGTATTTTACCTTTATAATGATAAACATATGAATCTTTCATCTTACTTTTAAGGAGGGTGCTTCGATCTTCACCTGAAAATTTTCTATCAAGAGATAGTACCTCATTATAGTTATCCAGTTTCTGGATATTACTTGAAACAATAAATTCATTTTCCTGATCTTTAGAGAGGAACAGGATTCAGTTTCCTTATAAAATCAGGCTATTTTTAAATAATTTTTTTAGATTAATGAGAATAATTTTATAGGTAGGAATATTACATCATCCTCCCGGCTGACCTTTTCATGGTCATTTGATATTACAATACCATAATCTGATTGATACTTATTGATGGCCTTTTTGATCTGGCTTTTCCCCTTTTTACCTATACCCACCTCTAAGGGTATGATTCCTCCAAGTAGATCTTTTAATAGGAAATCCACTCCACCTTTTTGGGGGGAGTAGAATATACCTTCTGGCCTTTTTAGGGTTTCTTTTAGTTTAAATAGATATGATGCCACCAGGTTCTCTGATAATTCACCTAGTAATTCCCGGTTATGATGAAGGTTTCTGCCGAGTTTGGCGTTGATACTGGCTTTAATGGAGGGGCTTAAAAAGTAGTACTTCCAAGTTTTTCTTATGATCTTACCGGCACCAGCATAGGGTGCCACGTGAAATATTAGATGGGTTTTCTCCAGGATGTGTAATATGTCTTTGATTAGGGAGGAAGAAACGTCCAGGTAGTCTGCTAATTTGTTTTCTGATATCTGCCCTGGTTTTTGCAGGGCTAAAAACATTAACATCCGAAATATAACATTACGGGTTTGGATCCTAAAAGAGCGGATAGATGACAAATCTTTTTCCACCACCCTTTCCACCATATTAAATGTCCGCTCCCGGATATCAAAATCATTAAGATGTAAACTAAATGGAAATCCACCATAACATAGATATCTCTCCCATTCCTTATCCAAGGGGTTTGATAAAGCCAGTAATTCTTTATGGATTTTAATTTCCACAGCTTCCAATTCTGTTGTTCTGCCTGTAAATATGAGATTTTCAAGGGCTGGACTGGTGTTTCTGGGTATTTTTATCCCATATTTTAGATGCAGATACTCTGAAAAGTTCATGGGAAATACTGATTCTTTCCGGGTTCTTCGAACAGCATCTACACTCATATCCAGGTTTATTGATGATGAACCAGTAAAAATCATGAAAATCTTTTTACTCTGGTCATAAATAATTTTACCTGTCTCGGACCATTTATTATCGTGCTGAGCTTCATCAATTAGAATGAACAGTTTTTTATCCAGAGTTACTGGTGTTTTTTCATGGATCTCCTTAATATAGATATTTATGGCTTCCATTAGATTTGAACCTAGAAAATCTGTCAGATAGTCAGTGGGCATATATAAAATTCTATCCTTTTCTATTCCTTCCTCCATCAGGTAATCATATAAATGGAATAGTAGTGTGGTTTTGCCCAGTCCCCTGAGTCCGGGCATTACTATAAATCGGTTTTCTACTTTTCCATTTATAAAGTTGTCTGACAATTTTTTAAGATTTTTAAATCCTTCTCTGGGATGGAGTTTTACATTATCTTGGTAGATATATTCCTGGGCCAGGATTGGATCTTCCTTTAGTCTGGTAAAAATATATTTAGATAATAACTCCTCTGAGGGGTTCATGAAAATTTTCTCCATAACATTTCTTACTCTATTTATAGAGTAAACATTTTTAAAAAGTTACTCTATTTTTAGAGTAAAACTTAAAAATTAGGTTTTCAACATGAAAAATATAGGGGGATAAAAGTAATATTTATATTATAATTAGTATGAATATTATATTTACTGGTGCTGATAGGATACCCAAAAACTTATTATGGTAACGTTACTATAATAATATAGTAATATTACTATAATGGGGATGTAGATGAAAAACAACAAACTGGAAATAATAATTCAATTAATTGAAACTGATAAAAAATTAACCATCCACAAATTATCACAAGAAACCGGAATAAGCTACAAAAATGTTTACGACTTAGTGAAAAACTTTGAAAAAGAGAATATAATAAACCTGGAAAAACTTGGAAATGCTTACCATATCACCATCAACAAAAAACCCACCCCCATAATATACCAGGCAGAATATCAGCGTAGAAAAGAGCTTCTGGAAAAAGGTGACTTCCAAATACTTTACCAAAAATTAGAATCCCTAAAATTTCCATTCATAACCTTTTTATTTGGTTCACAAGCCCAGAAAACCGCCAATAAAAAATCAGATATAGACTTAATGATAATAGCTGAAGAAAATAGGCATAAAGAAATAGATAGAGTTCTATCAATTCTTCCACTAAACATCCACCCCATATTCCTAACCACTGAAGAGTTTATAAATATGCTAAGAAGCACAGAGTTTTCAGTTGTCCAGGAAGCAGTTAAGTCAAACATAATCTTGATTGGAATTGAAGACTATTACAGAGTGCAATGAATATTGATTGGAATAGAATATATTACCAGATGAAATAAATTTTAGACAAAGATCGAATAAAGGAAGCAGAATCCAATGTTAGAATTTATTTAAATTCTGAAAGAATACTATGACTTCTATAAATCATGGATGAATTATAACCAATAATCATACTAAAAGTTTAAATTGTATTAATACCCATATAATAAAAAAAAGAACTATAGCAGATAAAATGAAAACTGTAAACAAATCATATAAATACAGGATATATCCTAATAAAGAACAAGAAGATATATTACTGTTTAATATGGGTTGTGCACGTTTCGTTTTCAATCATGTCAAAGCAATGTATGAAATATACATAAAACAAGCAGCAAATTATGGGTTTAAACCATTATATGCTAATAGAAAATTATTCAATAATATATTAAAAGATTTAAAAAAATACTATCCTTTTTTGAAAAAGGCTAACAGCACAGTTCTTCAAAAATCATATGATAACTTGATATTTGCCTATAGAATGGTGGGTAAGGCTGGTCATGGGTGGGTGAAATTTAAATCCAGGAAAAATCCGTTGCAATCATTTCGTACGTTAAATATTAAAATTATTGATGGTAAACTGAAATTACCAAAAATCAAGACTTTAATGCCGATGAGATACAGTAGAAAAGTCCTTGGAGACATATTAACTGCAACCATTACCAGAAATAATAGTAACCAATATTTTGTGAGTATTAATGTTAAAAACAGTCCGGTTAAAGGTTTAAAAAAGACCGGTCAAAAAATAGGTATTGATCTGGGATTGAAGGATTTAGCAACGTTCAGTAATGGTTTTAAAACAGGTAAAATACATTTAAAAGAGGTTGACCAGAAAATAAGAAGACAACAGCAAATATTGAGTAAAAAAGTAGAAAATGGATGTAATTATGTTAAAGCGAAAACCAAGCTTAACCGATTATATCAGAAGAAAAAAAATATAATAAATGATTTTTTGCATAAAAAAACAACTCAGATAGTACAAGGATATGATGAGATCTATGTGGGAAATGTGAATAACCAGCTAGGATTAAAAAATAAGTATTTAGCTAAGACAACAGTGGATCAGCATTGGTTTGAATTCAAAAGACAATTAAAGTATAAATCAGAGTGGTACCGGAAATATTTTGGGGTTGTGGATGAAAAATACACAAGTAAAACTTGCAGTAACTGTGGATATGTTACCACTAGTTTAGATTTGAATATTAGGCAGTGGAATTGTCCTTCATGTAATACTTTACATGACCGGGATGTGAATGCTGCTTGTAATATTCTAACCGTAGGAACTACGGGGCTTGCCTTTAGTAAAACTAACAAAAAGTTAGTGGATTAGGAATCCATGACCTCTTACAGGTCGTGGTAGTTCAAAGGCTATCACATAGCCAAAACTAGTCCATCTACCATTATCAACCTTTAAGGTTAAGGGATCCTCATCTGGATTTGCTATACAGAAGGAGTCATAGCATGCATACTCATGCCACCATAACTGTGCATCAGGGGCATAGTCTGCTTCAATTATCCTAAAACCTGTCTCTTCCACGGCATTTACTGTTTCCGGTAAACTTTTAAAACAGTCTTTCCAGGGGGTCATCCTTCTGGGATATGTAGGGTATAAGATCCTCTGGCAGATCCACTTCCAGGTGCATGGGTTCCCCCAATCCCAGAATACCTCCTGGTTTTAAAATTCGGTAAATCTCACTTAATGCAGCTTGATATCCCTTAGCACATTCATGTGATCTTATCATCTCCAGTATGGTGGTTGAGTAGACGTAGTCAAATGTGTTAGATGTAAAGAGTGTTTCTGGAACTTTTAATCCTATAGCCAGCAACTGATGGGAAACATTCCATTTAATGGAATTTTCTCTTATATGTTCAACCACTGGTCTTTTGTCCTGGCGATAATAGGAGGGGTCAATAGCCACCGCAAATAGGTCATATTCTCTGGCTAAAAAACAGGTCTGGTATCCCCGCTTAGCCCCCACATCCAAGAGTAATTTATCACATTCAAGCTGCATCTTTTCTGCCATGAACTCGGCGAGTTTCAATCCCCCCAGCCCACTGCACTATTGGTAAATCTTATCTAGATCCGTGTATTTAGGAGATTTTTGATATTTGAAAACCATATAAGCACCAGATTTAAAAATTAAATCATATTCAATGTCGTCTTAGCTGCTCTCTGCTGGGCTTCCTTCTTACTGCCTGCAGTGCCGGTACCGTAACTTTTACCATTAATAACTGTGGTCATGGAGAAAACCTTACTGTGCGGATCGCCCTCCTCAGATACTAATTTATATTTCACATCCAGGCCTTGGGCATCGCACATCTCTTTAAGCTCAGATTTATAGTCATAGAAGAAGATCTCATTACTCTCAATGTGGGGTATAACTGTTTGATATAAGAAGTCCCTCACCACGGATAATCCCTGGTCCAGGTACAGTGCCCCGATGAAGGATTCGAACACATCGCTTATAATGGAGTCCATCTCCCTGATAGAAAGATCAACTCCAGCACTGATTTTCAGGTACTGGTCAAATTCCAGCTCCAATGAATAGGTGTAGAGGGCCTGGCGGCAGACATAATTGGCACGTATACGGGTCATCTCACCCTCAGATATATGTGGATTATTCTGGTACAGATATTCAGAGACCACCAGGTCCAGCACAGCATCCCCCAGAAATTCCAGTCGCTGGTAACATTCATCCAGATCCTTTTCATAGGCATATGATTCATGGATAAAGGCAAGCTCATATATATGTTCATCATTTGGTTGGATGGAGTATTTTTCTAGAATCTTCATTTTATCATTATTTTAATTATACTAGAATCAGATATCTATTTTTCCATATATATTATTAATTAGGGCTTGATCAAGGGGGTTATGATATCTATGTGATCTCCCAACTAGTTCCTATCAGATTCTAAAATAGAAATGTATTAATTTGTAAAAATATTATAATAAATATAGAAGAAAGAGGTGATTTTTTTGCATGTTTTAGCAGTGGTGGGAAGCCCCCGGAAGGGGAAGGCCACGGATAAATTGGTGGATAAAGCCATTAGTGGTGTAAAGTTTAAGAATCCAGACTGTGAGGTTCAAAAGATCCACTTGACAGATTATGATATTAATTATTGCCGGAACTGTCTAGTATGCCGAGATACTGTTACAGACCAGCCCCAGGCCAGATGCACTATAAGGGATGATATGGATAAAATAAATGATTACATCCTTAAATCAGACGCCCTGATTATGGGAACACCAGTACACTCCTCATTTGTAACCGCACCCATGGCAACTTTTTTGGAGAGGATAGTCTGGGTTTTTGCCAAACCAGAGGGTAAAATATTAAATCTGAAAGGACTTCCTAAGCCCAGAACTGATAAGAAGAGGAAACTGGCAATTATCGTGGTCTCGGGTGGTGTGCCTCCCATTTTGCGGAGATTCTGTGACAATGCCACCCACCATATCAACGATGTTCTTAATTGTTCACTGAACACTAAAAAAGTGGGGGATATGTATGCCGGGGATGTGGAGAACCGGGGAGTGGAATTATACATGGAAAAGGCATATAATCTGGGAAAAAAATTGTTATCATAAGCTATGCAATATTTTACAAAAAGAAATCCGGATATAATCACTCAAAACATAATAAGTATATCAAAGAAAATCTTTAATCTAAAATAAACTTAGATACTTAGAAATTAGATTTTGCCAATATATTACATCTAAGTCTAATCTCAGCAAATTAGAACTAAAATAATCCATAAAAGACGGTTAATATAACCTAAAATGAATCAAGCTGTATAAAAATGAAATAAATGTTCTAAATATTAATATCATCAAGGCCCAGGATCATTATTTAACCCTAATGCTCTCCAGTATTGTACTATAATGGGCCTGGTATTCATCAAATACACTCTTATCTAATAAGGTGGGCTTATCAGTTAAAGTATTGCTGCTGCGCAGATTGGATCCATACACAATCACCTGGAAGTGACGGTTGTTTTTAGAGAAGATGTAAATTCGATAGGTGGTGGTGTCAGTGGTCATCTTACTGGTAACGCTGTCAATAGTTATTGAATCTGTAGCCTCAACTGAACTATTGGGAGCATTAACTTCTTCTATTACCACTGCAGCTTCAGGTTCGGCGGGATTTTCAATTTTCACCATCCATTTAGTTTGAGGATAATTAGCTAAATCCTTAACAACATAAACATTCCAGTTGGCTGGGTAATTGAATGAGATATTTTCATTTTCGAAACTGGCCACTTCAAATTTATCATCAAAAAGGTTATAGCCCAGATAAGCAGCAGCACCAATAGCCACAAATACTAGTAGAATGAGAATTTCATTTCTATATTTCATAGTAAATCATTATATGTTAGTTTGTAATAAATTTTTCTTTTAATATAATTTATTCATAATACTTGAAACTTGAAAATCATTAGGTAAGATTTTATAAATTAAACTTGAAAACTAGAAAAATAAGTGAATTATAAAGTTTAAACCAATAAAACCTTACACTTTAATTTATATTAATAGAACAGCTAATATTAAACATTAAATATTCAAATCCACCACATAACTCTTCCTATTCTTTTAAAGACAATTTAAAACCTTTATGCGGGTCTGGATTAAAACCTAATGATTCATAAAAAGCAATTGCATTATCTATATTTTTTTCAGTGATAAATAAAATCAGATAACAGTCATTTTTAATGGCAATCTTCTCCATCTCGTTCATTAATGATTTCCTAACACCTTTTCTTTTGTATTTCTCTTCAACAACTAAATCCTCAATTAAAATGGTTTGCATTCACCATACAAAATCTTCACATACAATTCATAATAATTCAGGAATATATGTTTTATTAAGTTTTAGCTCATTAAATAAAATAAAATAATAAAATAAATGATTGGATATATATCTTAGAAAAACCTAATAATCTACTTCTTATTAGGTAATTAATTATTATAGAGAATCATTTTATATTATGACAATCTTTATATGGTACCTTCCATAATCATTTAGATTATCAAAAAATGGTGTTAACATGAATTATATACATTTTACTATACTCATAACCTTAATATTAGGAGCGGTATTGGTCTCTGGATGTACCGAGATGAAAGCAGAAAACGGTACCTGGGGCGAGAAAGAACCAGTTAAGGCCTCAGAACTAAAAATTGTTAACTCAACTGGGGAACACTTTGACCGCAACGAGACCAGTATCTATTATGTCTATGGGGATCTTAAAAACACCAATGGTAATGATGCCTACAATGTAGGAATTAAGGCTAAATTCTTTGATGCTGAGGGTAACCTGGTAGGAACCAACACCTCTGGTACGGTTGATCCAAGTACTGTGGTGGGGGAGGGCACATCCTTCTACTATGCTGGCTGGGAAGACCCCGACAAAAGGATTGTCCGGGCTGAGTTGAAGATTGTGGTGAAAAATTAGAATTATTTATTCTTAGACTTCTCATCCATATATAAATGTTAATATGGTTGTCTTAGCATCATAGACAATCCATCATCCAAACTTGTAAGAGGCTTCCAGCCCATTTTATCCTGGATATGAGTAATATCAGCCACAGTATCCATAACTTCGTTCTTTCTAGACTGACCAGTATAGGCAACCTGGACCTCTTTTCCATATAACTCCACTATTTTACTAGCTATCTCCTTAACCTTGAAACTTTTACCATAACCCACATTAAAAATGTCAATATTATCCCGGGTTTTATAGGCACCGGCTTTAATCATGGCCCTTATAACATCCTCCACATATACAAAGTCTCTTTTAGGTTCAGGATCCTGCAATTGAATCCTGCCTAGGGGTAACTGCTTAACTATAGAGGGAACTAGAAAATTATCACCCTGACCAGGCCCGTATATGTTGAATGGCCGGAGAATTACACAGTTAAGGCTAAAATCAGAACTATATCCCTGACATAATTTCTCCATAACCAGTTTACTATGGGTGTAGGGATTATTGGGTTTAAGGGGGTGGTTCTCATCAATAGGCAGGTATTCGGGCCGGCCATATACATAGGAGCTCATGACTACCACTTTCTCCACATCCCTTAAACGGGCCAGTTCCAGCATATTAAGGGTACCACAAACATTGACCTCATAGGTTTCCCGGGGATGATCAAAGGAGTAGGGAACAAAGGTCACTGCAGCCAGATGATAGATCACATCCACATCATCAATTTCTTGGATTTTATTCCAGTCACGTATATCAATAAAACCACCATCCTCTGCCAGGGTCACTATTTCATTATCTACCTCCAGTTCAGGTAGTAGATAATTACCAATAAAGCCATCATGTCCAGTTACCAGTATCCGTTTATTTTTCAACTTCATCAAATCTACCCTTATAAAAGCTATAATTCTAACTATTTACGGCATTAGAGGTTCTTGAAGAGTTTTTCAAATTCTCTATTAGCCCGTTCATAGTCATCATGCCGGCCTATATCCAGCCAGTAACCATCAAAGACATAACCATTAACTGTCTCACCCTTACTGATTAACTGGTTTATTAGATCGGGCAGGTCAAAGTAGGTGTCATCCTCCACATAACTTAGTACCTCTGGGTTGAATATGTAGACACCCATACTTACCAGGTAGTCAATAACTGGTTTCTCCTTATACCCTACAATCTGATGGTCCTCATTGATCTCGATTACTCCGAAGTCAATATTCACCACCCTCTTGTTTAATGCTACCGTGGCAATGGCACCCTTTTCTTGGTGGTGCTGCATCAATTCATTATAATTAAGGTCAGTTAAAACATCACCATTCATCATCAGGAATGGTCCATCTATTTCATTCTTTACTAGGGATAGGGGACCTGCAGTTCCCAGTGGTTTTTCCTCCTTGGTGTAGCTTATATTAACCCCATATTTACTTCCATCACCAAAGAAGGCCATTATTAACTCGCCCAAGTGTCCGATGGACATTATTATATCATCATATCCAGCTTCTTTTAGTTGATGGACCACGATCTCCAGGATGGCCTTATCTCCAATGGGCATTAAGGGTTTGGGTATGGTGGTGGTGTAGGGCCGCAGTCTAGTACCTTTACCACCAGCCAGAATTAATGCTTTCATTAATAATCACCTATTATAAATATCAGTCTTGTGCAGATCAGTATTCTCTCTGATCCAGTTAATAGTCTCTTTTAAACCATAATCCAGGGATATGGATGGCTTCCAGTCTAGTAAATTCTTGGCCTTGGAATTATCACACCATAATCGTTCCACTTCACTGGCACTGGGCCGGATACGTGACTGGTCAGTTAATATTTCCACTTCACGGCCAATCAGATCAATTATCTTCTCGGCCAGATCTCCAATGGATATTTCAAAGTTAGAACCAATATTAATCACCTCACCTACAGATTTTGAGGACTCTCCTACACAGATAAATCCCTCTGCTAAATCTTTAACATAGGTATAGTCCCGGGTTGGGTGGAGGGATCCCAGGAATATCTCATCCTTGGTCAGTGCCTGGGAGATAATGGTGGGTATAACTGCCCGGGATGACTGCCGGGGCCCATAAGTGTTAAAGGGCCGTATGGTGGCCACGGGTAATTCATAGGATAAATGGAAACTTTCAGCAAGCTTATCTGCCCCAATCTTACTGGCAGAGTAGGGTGACTGGCCCTGAAGGGGATGATCCTCATCTATAGGCACATACCTGGCAGTGCCGTAGGTTTCACTGGTAGAGGTGTGCACAATCTTTTCCACTTGGTAGTCCCGGGCCGCCATCAATACATTGAAGGTTCCCATTACATTGGTCTCCACATTCTCCCGGGGATGGAGGTAGGAGTAGGGAATACTGATCAAAGAGGCTAAGTGGAATATCACATCCACATCCTTCACTGCATCTCTTATTGCATCATAATCCCTTAAATCACCAGTTACTACTTCTACACTATCTCTAATTTCTGGGTGTAGATATTCCAGCATTCCCCAGTCATTTCTTGAATTATATCTGACAAATGCCTTAAGATCCACATCTCTCTCTATTAATGCTTCGGTGAGGTGGCTTCCAATAAAACCACCAGCTCCTGTTAATAATACTGATTTTCGTTTTAAATTAATGTTATCCGGCTCCTATATACTTACATGAAATCTAATAAATTAATAAAATGTTTTTCAAATAAATTAATATTGAATTTGCTCCTATTATACCTATATAAAATCTGATCTTATCCTGAATATTATAATCTTTTGAATCTATAATTATTATTAATCTATGTTTCAAAGTTTTCGTATTAATTCCAGCAAACCCTTCTCCCGAACTTCCCTGGGAAACAAGGACTTAACACGCTCCCTTGCCTTTACTCCATCAGATTTCAGAGCCTTCTTTATTGCAGCCACAGTTTCTCTAACATCCCCATAGCCTGCATAGAATCCAGTATCACCTATGGCCACGGGTATTCCAAATCTTTTGGTACCCACTGGTACGCATTCACAGAGCATAGCCTCACACACTGCCGTGGGCAGTCCTTCCCGCATGGAAAGCTGGCAGTATACTTTAGATTTCTGGAATAATTTTAATAGTTCCTTAAAGGGGACTGGGCCTACAAATTCCACATTATCTGGTGCTATTTTTTTCAATTTTTCCAGTGCTTCGCCAGTGGTTCCATTCACAACAAATCTAATCTCTGGTAAATATTTTGCTGCCTTTACTAAGGTATCCACCCCCTTTAAACGCACCCGATCCCAAGTATGGCCCAGAGATGCTGTAAATACCAGGTCCTCCTTTTCACCCCCACTTTTGAAGAGGTGATAATCAAAGCCTGTGGGTATGATGCTGAAGTTATCCCCGGTGATTTCATAATATTTTACTGCCTCCTCCTTCATATGGGAGGTTAAGGCAATGATTCTATCTGCATTTTCGAAGATGTATTTGATGCGCTTCTTTTTAACAGGGTCAAGCAGTGCCCCGTATCCTAACTCCTCTATTTTCCCGGTTTCATATCCCCCAATTACCACCACTGATTTTCTCCTAAATATATGGGATAGTTTAACAGTCCACTGGGCATGGATATCCGCAAACCAGGAGAAGGTCATATCAGCCCAGATAACACCCCTTATTAAACTGTAAACAGTTTTCATGGTGGTGAGAGGATCCTTTCGATCTAGAATAAAGTCCACTTCCCTAACCTGGAAGTGTATTTTTAAGATTTCTAAGTCACGCTGTACAAAGGATGAAGGATTTAAACGTACAAATAATATTTTATGGATACTATTTTTAGTCATGGATTAACCTTAAAGATTCCTTAATAATTAATAGATTTATTTGTAGATGTTATGGTTATGATTTACTAAGTTTATATGTAATTTATTATCCCTACCAGAATAATTGCATATGGTAAAAATGGCTTTCCATGTTTCTTTTACATTAACTCTTTAAAATATTGTTATAAACCCTAAAGTTTTATTTCTCAGAGCAATTTTCAGACCTACTATCAATATTTCTATTAGAAATACAATCTTGTAATCAGAGAAATTTTTTTAAACCTTCCATTAAATTTTAATTCTAAACAAAATTTTTTGCAGATAAACTAAAATTTAATCTACAGATCATACTTAGTTCCAAACAAAACCACCAAGATATCAGGGATTAATAGATCATTACCATATTAAACCACCAAAACATCTAAAAAAAAAATATCAATCTTTATATTATAGAATATATTGTACATATAATAATTGATGAACATTACACAGATAAGGCAACATCTCCTTAAGGGGGAAAATGTATTACTGTACAAGAGGGATGTTACCATCTATTATTCCCAGTTAAAAGATGAATTTCCCTGCATACTACTGGGAGAACCACTACCCCTAAAATATAAACTTATCAAATGTATTCAGGGAATAAGTGGAGATGAATTTTCCACATTAGAGAAGATGAACATCATCCAGCTTCGAGACACATTATCCTCCAAGATAAAGGATAATAAAATTCTAATAATATTCAACCAGTTTGACCGGTTAACCAGGAAGTCAGCTGAGGTATACCATTCACTGCAACAGAATGGTAAGGTAATCTATCTCTGCAGTTTCCAGGCCAGCTTTAAACAGGAAGTATACAGTTTTTATCAATCATTCCATTTATTAAATAAAAATGAATACCAGAATGAAACTGGTAAAAATGATATAAACATATCCTATGCAGTCTATGCTATATTAGGAATATTATGTTGTCTGGTTTATCTTAAAATTTCCAATGCATCCGCTGCCTCGGGAATCTTAATCGGGGCCTTGTGGTTTGCAGTTATAATCTTTAGAACATTAATCTTTGTAGGGGGACGTATATGAAACAGATATACATACAACTAAAAATTTCCATTAAGGTGATGCTATGAGGTTCTACACCCACATAGCAGGATCCATACTGTTTTTCATGATATATTGCTTTTTTATGGATATATCTAATCCCATCATGGGACTGTTTTTCGCAGCGTGGATATCAGTATTCCCAGATTTGATTGATAAATTAACTGGCAAACACCGGGGATGGGGCCACAGCATATTCTGGATAATACCACTAATTCTAGTAGCCCTATACCAGCCCTTACTTGGAGCTGCACTGATCATTGGTTTTCTAAGCCACCTATTTCTCGATATTTTCACAGTCTATGGCTGCCCCTTATTATATCCTGTGATGGAAAATAGTTTCGTGTGCCTGAATAAAAATCGGAGAATAAAAACCGGTAGCAACCAGGATAAATCGGCATTGATATTCATCATACTTTTAACCATTCCCTTACTCCTATTTCACACCCCACTAGTCACAATTCTTGACCTTGAAGATACACTCACTATCTCCTATGCCGTGGATAATAAAACAGATAATGATACACTGGATATGAATAATAATATCAACCTAAATCTACAAGTATCAAATAAAGAAGAGCGGAATATAACTGTTGAGAAAGTTAATGATACAGTGACCACCATAATGGTAACCAAGATAAATAATAAAATTAAATAGAAAAAAAATAGTATTAGATATTGGATATATTAGATTAATTCATGGACTTATTCTCCAGGTTATGTGAACACTTTGAATTTTTTTAGTCTAAACTAACCATTATCCTATCCCCTTCCACCTTCACAGGATAGGTATTAAGACTTCGTGGAGACTTAAAAATCTTACTCAGGGAGGATTTTATACCAGAGAAGTCTGTCCAGCGAATAACCTCTCCATTGGAAAGATCAAACTGGCTGTGATGCATGGGACAAGTCACAACCACACCCTCCAGAACACCATGGGATAGATCCCCTCCCATGTGTGGACATTTATTATCCGTGGCAAAGTATTCATTACCAGCACGGGCCAGAAGAATTTCTTTTCCCTGAATATTAAACATTTTCATCTCACCATTTTCCAAGTCATCTACAGTGGCAATCTCAGCAAAGTTCATAATCAAACAACCCCCAATTAACAAATAATCCTAACATGATATATGTTTCAACATGTATCTAACTTTTTCATGAAAAATAGAAAATTTAGTTTGCATAAAATCGATATTATATTAATTAAAGTGTTTGGAATAATTCTTTAAATCTTCCTTTTCTATTTTTAAGCAGTTCCTCATAGCTACCTGATTCTATGATCCTTCCCTGGTCCATGAGGTATATTATATCCGCATTTTTTATGGTGGACTGTCGGTGGGCGATGATTAGGATGGTGATATCATGGGGCAGACTTTCCAGTGCCTTTAATATCTGGTTCTCATTTTCCTGGTCCAGATTACTAGTGGCCTCATCCAGTATTAATAATGATGGCTTTCTAAGAAGGGCCCGGGCCAGTGCCAGGCGCTGTCTTTCACCACCAGAAAGCCGAACACCCCTATCACCCAATATAGTATCTAAACCATCCTGTAATTGGGAAACAAATTCATCAGCCGAGGCTAACCTTAAAGCCTTCCATAGATCATCCTGATTACTTTTAGGATTTGCAAATATTAAGTTATGGGCTATGCTGTCATTAAAAAGGTAGGTATCCTGGGCCACATAACCAATCTGGGATCTCCATGCTGTAACTTTACCATCCAATTTTTTTCCATCAACGAGAATTTCACCTTTCCCTGGTTTTATAAGGTTCATTATAAGATCAGCCACAGTACTTTTACCTGCACCTGAAGGACCAGCAAGGGCAGTTACAGATCCTGCTTTAATTGTTAAATCTATATTCTTTATAGTTATATCCTTCTCATGGGGGTAGGTGAATTCCACTCCACTGATTCTTATCTCCTCATCAAAATCTATATCTTCTCCAGTAAATGTTTCCTCGGCAGCGTCTTTACATCTTTCTTCCAGTTCCATAATGTTTTTAAAGGCAGGGATCATGTTGATAAAGTACTGGTAGTTTCTCTGTATCACCGAGAACCGGGGTATCATCCTCACAAATAGGAATAGCAGTATTAATAATTCGGCAGTGGAGATCTGGATAAGGGCCACCATCATATACACTATGATGCTTAGTATTACCACTGAACCTACATCAAATAGGAATTTCACATCAGAGTAGCTTTTAATGGCATCCATATATCTGTTAGAAACATTATCTGCTATTTTAGAGAAGATGGAAACATTCTCCTCCTCCATCTGAAAGCTTTTAATGGTTTTCATACCCTCCATCTGTTTTACTGTGGCGGAATACATATCCTTGGAACTTTCTGATATCTGAAAACCACTTTTACTAGAGGATTGTGTCTTCTTTTTAAGTATTAATAAAAGGGTTAATCCCACTAAAAAGATAACACCGGTAGTGAATCCAGATAGTTTAAGGGCAAATAATATGTATACCACCAGGACGATGGAGCTGGCTAGCAGTGATAAGAACTGGTTGGTTCCCAGGGTTATGCGTTCCACCTCATAGGTTAAGGCATGGGCCAGGTCACTGGTCTTATTTTTCACAAAGAAAAGCCAATCAGAATAGGTAATATGTTTAAATAGTTTCTTTCGAAGATAACTGGAAAACTGGTACTGGATAGCTGAACTTCTAAGAGTCTGCAATCTTAAAAGATAAGCATTGAAACTTATAATGAAAATGTATATGATTAGTATGGTGGCTAGTGAAGGTTCAATACCTAAATAGCTGAAGAATACTTTTATTAGTCCTTCTATCTGTCCCAGGCTTCCCCCTTCCACATCTAGACCCACCAGTTGAAGTAGGGGTACAAGTAAGAGTAAGCCTACTCCCTCAGTTAAACTGATAAGGGCCATGAGAGTGATGGCTATGGTTACTTTGCCTCTTTGATAATTAAAAAGTGTTTCTAGAAATTTCCAGAGCCAATTTGTCCCTGAATCACCATGTTTTATCATAATTTTTCTTCTTCTCAGTAATTATTCTATCTAAAGAATCGAATTTAATACTTACATAAATTATTGTTTAGATATTACAATTTTGATTTTAGACTGCAATTTTTAACTTAGAAGTTATCTTTTATTCTCTGTAACAATTTTTGGTTCTAAGATAATTTTTTAATCCTTCTGATTATTTTCATGTATTCAAAGCATTTTTGTATCGTAATAAATATTTTTTAGGATGGTGGCACTTATTTCTTCATATGATAAAGTTTATGTTTTCAATTCATTTTTGTGCTTTAACATCATTTTTTATTATCTCCACCAATTTTTCCAGTTCATCTAAAGAATCAATTCGGTTAAGGTACTTTATCGGCACCTTCTGGACAATTTTAGCATAATCTTGGAAGTGGCTTTTTTCATCCTCAGCCTGGAAAATATTAGCACAGTACGAATTTCTAATTAATTCAATCAAGGCTTCTGAATAGTTTAACTGACTTAAACCAAGATTATCTGCCTTTTCTAGGATATAGATATGTTTGAGGGGTAGGGTAGTGGTGGATTGTCTTTTTAGCTGGCATGACCTTTTAGGTGATTCTGGGTGTATAACACTGATTTTTTTTATATATTCAGAATATCTAGGATATACCTCGGGCCACAGTTTTATACGGGCAATACCCGGATGTAGCAGGGGATTATCTTCCTGATCCAATTCTATGCTTAATATATCATCAGCAATCAAGGGATATCCTTGGCCCACCAGGGCCATGGTGGTGGTGCTTTTACCCATTCCATTATGGCCCATAATGGCCACTGCTTCCCCATTCACATCCACGGCACTGGCATGTAACACCAGACGGCCCTGCAGATGCAGTACTATACCCAAAGCCGGTCCAAGAATTAAGGATCTAAGAAAGTTTTCATCAATTTCAGCATGGACATTAACTATAATCTCATTTTTGTTACGTATTTCACAAACCTTTATATTATTCCAGATCAAATAGATAGACTCCTTGGTAAGCATGTACTGGCTGGCAACACGAAATATTCCCTTTGAAATAATTTCTTTAACTGAAAAATCTACTATTCCCAGGGTAATCCTAATTCTGGGTAAGTTTAACCCCTTTGTAGTTGAGGAATTATTTTCAGTTAATTCTGGAAATCTTATTTCGGATTGGATTTCCAGGTGGTGGGTTTGATAGTTATACATTAAAATCATTCAATTTATATCAGATCAAATTTATTAAGCTCTTCTCATTCTTATACTATTAAAAATGTAATATTTGTACTTTTAAATGGCATATATTAATTTTTTATCCTAATTCTCTATTTTTTTATTCTTTTATTACTATTGATTTTAGGGTTTAATAAGTTGATTTGGTTATTCAAATGCATTTTAAAACCATGTTTCACATGGAAATATTAGAAACATTTATAAGTAATTTTCACAAGAATATATTTTATTAAATTTAAAGGTGTGAAATCAGTCACAATATATGGGCTGTATAACACATATTTTCACAGAAATATAATAAATGTTATAGGAGTGTTTAGGTAAGGGTGTTTAAAATGAATAAAAAAATGTTTATAATTTTCTTAAGCTTGATAATGGCAATTGTATTAAGTGGAGCAGTATCAGCAGCCACTACAAATAATGATACATGTGCAGATCCCATAATAAACGGGACAGTAACCATAAATGAATATGGAAATACTAGGCCACTGCCCAATGCCACAGTAACTGTTAACTCAACAGGAACCACTAGTCGAGTGCTGGCCACCACCACCACTGATGAGAATGGATACTACTCTGTCAACTTTTACAGTACCAGTACCAGTTTTCTAGTAACTGCCAGTTACATGGGATGTAACTCTGTAACCCAAACAGTGAATGTTAGTCCCAGCTCCAACCCCCAGGATCCAAACTATTACGGAACCTCAAACTTCCAGTTAACTCCTAAAACAGCCACCCTGATCAGTACTGGAAACGGAACCAATGTTTATGTAGCCAAAAGCGGAACTTACACAAATTTTGCCGGAGTTATAAATGTCCGTATTGATGGAACAAGCTACAAGTCATACTGTATAGATCTTTTCACACCCATATCTATCAATGATGTTTTACTGGTAAACGGGCCACTACCCGGAACAGCGGGAAATTTACCCCGCGAAGTAGACTGGACCAAAGTTAACTACATAATTCATAATTACACTCCTTCTAACAATACAGAAGCAGCAGCTATTCAATGTGCTATATGGTACTTTACCTCTGCTCATTACGGGGCCTGGCCTGGAACTGATCCAGCACATCCAGGATATTACCAGTTCATGACCCACCCCGACGATGCAAAAACTTCAGGAGGAGGAACTACTATACGTAACCGTGCATTTGAAATAATAACTGCAGCTAATGCCATGAATTATCCATCCTCAGTAGTACTGGAACCAGAAATAACCAGAGTAGCCAATGGAAGTTCAGTAACCTTAACTGCTACAGTAAGAGATCAAAATGGAAATCCACTATCAAATACTACAGTAAGATTTACCACTAACAGAGGAACATTATCTGTAACAACCGGAACCACCAATGCACAGGGACAAATATCAACAGTATTATCCGGAGTAAACAGTAACCGAACCGCAACTGTAACTGCATGGGTTGAAGGAAAATACGGAGCACTCCTATATGATGATAAAAACAATCCAAAACAAAATTTAGTATGCATGAACCTGTTACCCTACAACTTAGCTGACACCTCACAGATCAATTTTGATGAAACAGCCAATGTCGAGCTTACCCAGACAGTAAACAATTCAGTGGTAAATGTAGGTGACCAGGTAAACTTTACTATCACTGCCCATAATAACGGGCCATCCACGGCCACCGGTATAATGATACAGGATATCATACCTGAAGGTTTAGATAATGTCACGGTCATACCTTCACTCGGAACATTCTTCAACAATATGTGGGTTATACCCTCACTAGCTAACGGGGCAACTGCAACCCTTAATATAATAGGAACCGTCACTGCCAGCATGGCAGGGATAACTGTAACCAACACAGCCACCCGTACCGGTCAGGACCAGTACAACTCCCGACCCGGATCTGCCAGTGCCAGTGTATACACAAAAATGGCCATGATTGATATTGACCAAACCGTAAACACCCCGGTAAATGTAGGGGATATAGTTACCTATATAGTATCTGTAACCAATAGTGGACCAGACACTGCAACTAATATTGTTATAGAGGATCATCCTCCAACTAATCTAGCTAATTTAACTGTCACACCATCAGTGGGAACCTTTATAAATGGTATATGGACCATACCCTCACTGGCGAATGGGGCCACTGCCACCTTAACTATAACAGGAAATGCCACAACTGAAATGGCGGGAAAGACTACGACAAATACTGCAACAATAATAAATCAGACTGAATATGATCCTCACACCATTGGGGAATCTACTAGTAGCAGTACTTATACTCCTAGTGTTGATATTCGTATTTTACATTACCCTTGGTATTATAATACTGCAACTGGACAGTATCAAGACAGTTATATGTGTAGTAATACACCTGTTTTTGTCATGGATGTTAGAAATTCTAGTTCCTATGATGATGCTACTGGTGTAATTGTTGAATATGTTATTGGAACTGGTTTTGAATATATTGGATGCAATACTCAAGGTGTGGGAACTGCCAGTTATGATCCAAATACAAGAACTATTACTTGGAATATTGGTTTCATGCCTAAAGGAGGCATGGCATTTATGAAGATATTTACTAAAGTCATCGAAACTGGTAATAAAACACCTAATTTGACAAATATTGCTAAACTAAAACATGTAGATCAGTTAGACATTAATAGTTCAAACAATCAAGTTAACTATGCTATTAGTTCACCCAAGGCATCAGATATTCAAGTAGAACAGTCTCTTGTTACTTTCACAGAAAATAATAAACAATATGTTACATATACTATTAATGTTACTAATAATGGTCCTGACAATGCTACTGGTGTTCAAATAACAGATAAACTACCATCTGGTGTGCAATGGATTTCAGATGATTCGCAAGGAAATTACAACCATAATACATCTGGTGAAGGGGCAGGTATATGGAATATAGGCAACATGGTAAATGGTGAAACTAGAACTTTAAACATAACTTGTGAAATTATTGGAACTGGAACAATCAAAAACACCTCTACAAGAACTGCAATAAATGAAGATGACTGGAACTACAACAACAACTCAATGACAACTATTATGATAATATCCGGTACTTATACTCCTAGTGTTGATATTCGTATTTTACATTACCCTTGGTATTATAATACTGCAACTGGACAGTATCAAGACAGTTATATGTGTAGTAATACACCTGTTTTTGTCATGGATGTTAGAAATTCTAGTTCCTATGATGATGCTACTGGTGTAATTGTTGAATATGTTATTGGAACTGGTTTTGAATATATTGGATGCAATACTCAAGGTGTGGGAACTGCCAGTTATGATCCAAATACAAGAACTATTACTTGGAATATTGGTTTCATGCCTAAAGGAGGCATGGCATTTATGAAGATATTTACTAAAGTCATCGAAACTGGTAATAAAACACCTAATTTGACAAATATTGCTAAACTAAAACATGTAGATCAGTTAGACATTAATAGTTCAAACAATCAAGTTAACTATGCTATTAGTTCACCCAAGGCATCAGATATTCAAGTAGAACAGTCTCTTGTTACTTTCACAGAAAATAATAAACAATATGTTACATATACTATTAATGTTACTAATAATGGTCCTGACAATGCTACTGGTGTTCAAATAACAGATAAACTACCATCTGGTGTGCAATGGATTTCAGATGATTCGCAAGGAAATTACAACCATAATACATCTGGTGAAGGGGCAGGTATATGGAATATAGGCAACATGGTAAATGGTGAAACTAGAACTTTAAACATAACTTGTGAAATTATTGGAACTGGAACAATCAAAAACACCTCTACAAGAACTGCAATAAATGAAGATGACTGGAACTACAACAACAACTCAATGCAAAAATTTATAACAATTGCTGAAAGACCTTTAGAATAAGTAAATATTCAATAGGTGAGAATTGATGAAATCAAAAAAATATTTATATAAAAAACCAAAACTAGTCATTCATGGTAATTTAAAAGATTTAACTAGAAAAATTTCAGGACCTGGTGATGGTCCTAGCTTAATGCCATCATAACAATTTTTTAAATATTCTTTATTAATAATTGATTTTGTAAAGCTTCTTCCAAATATTGATTAATACCGAAATCCATATTGCAAAGAAATTTTCAGAGTCATATCCAGAAGTAAACTTATAATAAATTTCTTTTAAAACTTCTAAATCAAAATACTGATTAATAAAATTATTTTCATTTTTAAAAATATCTTCAATTATTTCTTTTTCAATTAAAAGATTTCTTTCATATACAGGGGAGAAATTTGTTTTTTTCCGGCGCCATTGAATTTCAGGAGGTAATATATTAGTCATACTTTTACGTAATAGTAATCTATTCCAACCGTCATGAAATTTGATGTCTTCTGGTACGGAATAACAATATTCAACTATTCTCTTATCATAATAAGGATATCTGGGTTCAATCAAAAAATTTGAAGATAATTTATCTAACATTTCAAGCACATATTGATCTGCAATTATTGAAAGATAATGATTTTTTCTAGAGGTACGAGCATTTTCAAAAGGTTTCCACTTTAAATCATTCAAGAATCTCTTTCCACCTAATTTTACAGAAAATTTAGAATTTAAAATGAATAAACCATTCTGACTAAAAATATTGGGTTTCTTGTAAAGTCTAATTATATTTTTGATAACTTGTGGCACAAATTGAAGAAATAAATTACTGATTATTAAATTAATAAAACTTTTTTCAAATATTTTTGAATGTTTGTATACTTCTAGAAGAAATTTTTTCCATTGGAATGAACGAGCTAGATATTTAAAGTAATATGTTCCGTGGGAGATAATTTCATCACCACCATTACCTCCTAATAGAACTCTAATATTTTTATTATTCATTATTTTATATAAATTCCATATAATTGATAGATTTGGAGTATAAAAGGGTTGTTCTTGATTTTTTAATATATCATTAATTTCGTTTAAGGGACTTATTCGGTCTCCTATTAAAAAATTAGAGGTTATACAAGTTTTTTCTATTATTTTATTTATATAATAACGTTCATCAACTTCAGGGAATTCATCGAATACATATGAAAAAGTTTCAATATTATTATTAAAGTTATTTTCATCATAAATTTTTTTAGCCATACATACAACAGAAGATGAATCTAAACCACCACTTAACTCAAAACCTAACGGAAAAGCACATCTCATACGACATTTAATTGATTCAGAGAAAATTTTACGAAATTCTTTAAAATAATCTTCTTTTGAATTCATTATAATTTGAATGTTAGGATCTAATTCCCAATACTTATTAATCTTTATAGTTTTATTAACCAATAAACAATGTGCAGGTTCTATTTTTAAGATATTTTCATAAAAAGTCATTTTTTTATCGTGAGTGTTAAACATTATGAAAAACGCTAATTTAAGTTCATTCAATTTACATATAGGATATTTGAAAAGTAATGCATTAATCTCCGTCCCAAATACAAACATATCATCATCCAGATAATAGTAGAATGGTTTAACCCCCATATGGTCCCGTGCACAGAATAATTGTTCCTCATTCTCATCCCAGATGGCAAAGGCAAAATCTCCCAGCAAGTATTCTGGACATTTCTCTCCCCATTTCTGGTAGGCTTTCAGTATAAAGTAACTGTCTGATACATCCTCTTTATCTTCTAGGTCAAGTTTTTCTGCTAATTCTTTCCTGTTATCGATCCGTGCATCGGCTGTTATCACCAGACCCGCCTTCCTATCATGAAATGGCAGCTTTTCATGTAGTGATTCAGGGGTGGTCCAGAGCATTTGATGGCCTAGTCCCACTGGTCCTTCACACCAGACTGCGGATCCGTCTGGTCCCCGGTGTTTCAGCCGGTTGTTCATCTTTTTCATCAATTCTGGGTCAACTTTTCTACCATCCCGATAGAAAATCCCGGTAATTGCACTCATTATTTTTATCCTCTTTTATCTAGGTCTAAAAGGTATCGGTATTCTTTTTCTGATTTTCCAATTATTATTTTATTATCTGTTTCCAGCCAGGCATGTGCTTCAAATTCTCCCTGGCTATCTCTGCCTACACCAATCTTTACCTGTGACTCATAATTCATATCTGCCAGGAGTTGGTAACCAGTAAGGGCCCGGGTAAGGCAGGTTGATCCTGGCAGGTATATACTAACTGCATTTACTGCCCAGCTTACATGTTCTGCTTTAATATTATTATTTTTAGCTTTAATTTTCGGTGACCTTGCCAGGTGTTCTTGCATATATTTGAAGGGAAATATCCATAGGATTATCCGTATCTTCAACATCACCAGAAAGGTTTTAATTATCAGCTTCTTATCCCGCCCGGATAATTTAAGGAAACTAGTTAGGGGGTTCATGGTTACTTTGTTTATTCTATTTTTAACAGTCCATTATCTTTCATTTCTTCCAGTAATTCCAGTAGATCTCCACGGCATTCTTCCTCCCCTACTTCATACTCATCAAGGAGGGTTTCTAGGATTTCTTTAACTTTCACTGGTTTCTGGAGCAGTTTCCATATACGGGCACCTACCGGGTCCAGTCCATAATAGATCCCTTCTTTTAGATCTAGTATGGCGGCTTCATCTTCCAGGTCACAGGAGACTACTTCATCATCAACAGTCACTTTTGATTCTAGGGTTACCTTCATAATATACTACCTCAAATTTATAATTAGCTAAATTAGAGTTTATGCCTACTAGGATTATATTATTTTATTGTCTAGATATAATTAAATAAAAAATAGTGAATAAATAAAAATAAATAAAAAGGTATATATTTTACGCTCATCTCCCGTTATGTGTACATAACTGTAGGATGAGTTTAAGTGCTTTTTGAAACCAGTTTATTCCATTGTTGAAGGTGAATTGGAAAAATTTTTACATATGTGTTAAGTTTTTTCTTTGAAACACCTCTGAAAATGTTCAAGTGTGGTCTTAATAAGGATATGTCGGTTTTCACAGTTATTAACGTGGATTTTTCACCATCAGCATACTATTTTTGCAGAATGATTAACTATATGATGTTCTATAACTTGCGGATGTTTTTCTAATCCTATATAAATAGTATAATCATCTGTAAAAGCTTTTATAGAATCCTTTTACAATGTATTTGAATCTTTTTACGTATTATAATTTTTTGGAAAGGTTTTTTTCAACTACCAGAATAGATATTCCTGGTCTTTCTTTCCGTTATGGTGATTATGGGAGGTTTATCTTTATCATAAGATCCTCTTCCTCGTAATTTCAGTCCTCTTGTCCTCGGATGTTTTTTTTAAACCTTTGGTTCCTGCTGAATAGTACATTTCATCATAATTCAATTTCTCCTGATAATACCGGGTCATCGGACTTACTAACGACACATTCCCTGAATTGGTGGGCTATTCGATAAACACTATCCCATTTATGTCCTAATTCTTCTGCTAAATGTTTAATGCTTTTTTTATCTAAGTTCATAATTATGTAGAACATTTCACCCAGTGGTAACTTTTTATTTGCAAAAATGGTTCCCGTCAAATCCGTGAAATTTTTTTTACAAATCTTACAAGAATAACGCTTAATTCGAGTTTTATTCAGATAACCACGTTTATATACTTCAAATGACTTACACTCAGGACAATAAACACCATCAGACCATCTGATACATCTGAAAACATCTAAAGCCCTCTCATCTTCAGGAACACACAACTCACAAGCTAAGTTTCGACCTATCATAAATAATAATATGCACAATCAACTACTTAAATATTTGCACACTATTAGGGATATGAGCGACTATTTTTTATAGGAAGACCTATAATATTATCTATAGAGGTATTGGTTTATGTTGGAGTTAAGTGAATTAAATGTGTTAAGGGCTATTGGTGATGATATTAAAAAGAGGGATGATCTTACCCTTTCTTATCAGTGTTGTAATTTTAAATTCACACCCTGCACTGCACTGGATCTGGAATCTTCCATACTTAAAGCACTGGAAAATTTTGAGTCCACCAGGATAATAAAGATTCATGAAAAAAATCATAGCCTGGACGGATATAACATAACTATGACTCGCCGGGGATTTTATGAATATCTTAAACATTCTGGCAGTGTCCTGGATACATTTAAGGATATTGCATTGGAACTGGAAAAAGATAATCTCAACAGCCAGACCATCTCCCAGAACATTTCCACCGAGCTGGTGGTGGTGTCTACCATACTAGAGGAATGGGCTGAAAATGGATTGATAAACATCACTAAAAAGGATAGTATAGAGATTAAGAAAATTACTCCCCACGGCCAGAAATTCATCAAAGCCCTATTAAGTGTGTAACCCTAAAATTTTATTGATTATTTTTTAGAAACAATTATTCAAAGATTTTCAGAATGTAGGGCTTAGCTACTAAAGATTATTTAAACAATGATTATCTTATTTTAAAACTAATATCTGTAGAAGTTATATTCATCTATCTATAATAATTCTATAATCGGGGTTAGATATTGCAGAGTAACTACTATTCCACTATTAAAAGGATCCTCATCATCATACTCTTTCTAAATGTAGGGGTGGCAATGGCCAAGATAATATATGGATACCTTACCAATTCCTTATCCATGGTATCTGATGGTTTTCACTCCCTATTTGACGGTATATCTAATGTGGTGGGTATTATTGGTATTGCCATAGCCTCACGGCCACCAGATAAAACCCATCCTTATGGTCATAGTAAATTTGAGACATTTGCCGCCATAGGAATTGCAGTACTGCTATTTATAACATGTTTTGAGCTTTTACAGTCTGCGGTGGATAAATTCTTCAACCCCACCACCCCGGAGATAACTGTGATAAGCTTCCTGATCATGGGTTTGACCATGCTGGTTAATATTGGTGTATCCTGGTATGAAAATAAGAAGGGAAATGAACTGGGTAGTGATATTTTAATTGCTGATTCTAAACACACAAGAAGCGATATATATGCCTCGGCTGCTGTAATACTGGGCTTTGTGGCTATTAAATTTGGATATGTTATTGTGGATCCTATCATTGCCATAATTATCGCTGTCTTAATCGGGAAGATGGGTATTGAAATTATTAAGGAAAGTTCTGGTGTTCTACTGGACCAGGTTGCAGTTGACCCTAACCGTATTAAAGATATTGTATGTGCCGTGGAGGGGGTGGATGACTGTCACCGGGTAAGAACCAGGGGATCAGCATCAGAGATATATGTGGATTTACATGTTACCATGGCTGCATGCTACAGTTTAGATGAGGCCCATAATATATCCCATAAAGTGGAGGAAGATTTAAAAAAGGCCATCCCGGGTATAAATGATGTGGTGGTGCATATAGATCCATGTGAAGAGAATTAATAATCCTATTTAAATCATCCATGATTGTATCTATTTTATCATCTAAAGGCACCTTAATTTCAAAATATTCTAACAATAATATAATTGACCTATAAATAGAGAAATAAATTTTACATAGCAGGGTAACACACCCAGTTAATCTATTTAAACAGTGATATCAGTTAATGATATATTAGAAGCGATGATGGTTCTGGTAGAAAGAGAGTGAATCTTATTATAGTATCATGAGCTAATTTCTCTTTTAACTTAATTAATATATTTAAATCTCCCATAAATTAAAGTCAAGGGTTTTTACCAGTATGGCTATATAGATTACCATTTTTTGATGCTATAAATCTACTCCTCTGGTTCTCTGGCACTTATTTTCAGCAACTATAAATACTTCTTATTCATAGGCTTCTTCACTAAATCTTATCTGGAAACAGGCCCCATTACTATTTGTTATTTCCAGTTTTCCATTTATCTGTCTGGTCAGGTTATTAATGATCTGCATACCCAGTGAATCTATGGTTTCAGGGTCCAGATCTGATGCTATACCCTTTCCATCATCTTTCACCCTTAGAATGTAGTTTTCATCTTCCTGGTAAAATTTAACCATTATTTCACCCTTTATATCCTGGGGGAAGGCATGTTTCATGGCATTGGTTAATAGTTCATTGAGGATTAAGCCCAGTGGTATGGCAGTGTCTATGTCCAGCATTAAATTCTCGGCATCAATTTTAAGATTGATCTGGGTATCAGTGGATGAGTAGTTGTGGAATATATCTGGGGCCAGTTTCTGGATGTAGTCCCCGAAGTTGATATGTTTCAAGTCACTGCCCTGGTATAATCGTTCATGTATAAGGGCCATGGAATTGGCCCGGCTCTGGCTTTCCTTTAATACTTCCATTTGTTCCTGGTTATCAATGTAACGTGACTGTAGACTGAGCAGACTGGATATTATCATTAAATTATTCTTCACCCGGTGATGGATCTCCTTTAAAAGTAGTTCCTTCTCCTCTAAAGACTGTTTTATTATGTTCTGGTCTTTTTTGTGCTGGGTTATATCAAGTAGGGATCCTAGAATATCTTCACTTTCAGGTATTAGGGTGAAAATAAGAAAGCCATCCTTTAATTCTCCATTTTTATGGATAAACTGTATTTCCAGATTTCTAGGTTTGGGTTTAACTTCTTTTTTCATCTCATCACAGATTTCTGTAATCTTCTCCCGGGATTGTGGTGTTACCAGATCTCTCCAGGAGGTATTAGTTAGTGTATGGCTGTCATATCCAGAAATTTTCTTGAATTCTGTGTTTTTTAGGATGATCTTATCCTTGCTGATGATGAAGGTGGCGGATCCTGTATTTTCGAATATGGTTTTATATAGGTTTTCTGATTTTTTAAGTTTCTCCTGGATTATCTGACGTTTTTTAAGCTCATTTTCCGCGTCATGGTAGAGGCTCCGGTTTTCTCTTATGGATATGATCTGGCGCAGTACCACCATGAATATGACCATTCCACAGCCCAATTCTATAATTAGTAGGTTGGAGTTGGATGTGTTAAAGGACCATATTAAGAGGGTGTAGGTTACAAATATACCAGTAAGGGCTAGGTAGGGTGTCCAGTGGTAGGAGTAATGCCAATCAAATAATTTAGTGATTATTTTATTTTCTATTTTATAATTGGTGTATTGGGCTGCGCCAGCCAGTCCAAGAAAACTATATCCAATTATCCATCCTAGATCCTCCACTCCCCCTGGAATATAGGTTCCTATTAATAGTTTATAGGCATATACTGTGGAGATCACAGTCAGTATTACTATACCAGCTAAAAGATATAATAATGGAGTTTGCATTTTAGATGTAATCCGGTTAAATATCAAATCTAGCATGGCAATAAGGAGTATGAATCCACCAATAACATATGCTAGGCTAAATATTAGTTTTAAAGTATCTCCCTCATAGAACCCTAATGCCGGGGATATGAAAAATGTGTATAAGATCAGAATAATGGAAAATATTATCATGAACATGTCAAAATATGCTTTAAATCTTTGGTGATTAGTTTTAGGTTTGGAGGGAAAAGCCATTATTCCTAAAAAGAATATGGGGTAGAATAAGAGGTACAGTATATCAGCCACTGAAGTGGTGGGATTAACTTTATAATATAAATCTATTATGGCCCATAGAATATTAGCTGCTGCTGAAAATAGCACTGAAACTGTTAAAAAACTCCAGGCCAGTTTTAATCGGATATCATGTTCCCCCACAGATCTAGCTGCCAGAAATAAACTAATTGTTACCATTAGGTATAGAATGGTTATCATGTAATAGATTAATGTTGGGGAGCTTGAAAAGAGGGCTGTAATTAAAAAAATAAGTAGAAATATGGCTAAGGCTATAATTATTTTTTTGAAGAATTTAGGCTTATCTATGTTTACAAGTAAGTTTCTTTTTACTTCCATAATTCCATACTCTTAATTGTATTATTGTTAAACATTTTTTTCCCAAAAAATTATGTTTAAAAAGATTAATATTAAATCTTTTTATTACTGGATCATTGTTTTTAGTTGTGTTTTTATTACCCTACCCAAATATGTTCTTTATTGGTGAATAAAATATCTCAAATAGCAAACTTTATATATTATGATCAACACAAAAGAATCAAGAAAATAAAGTATCAACATACACCTACCAATAAAAAAACCACTTAAAAAAAAGAGGTGAAGGGGGGAGTCCTCAGCCCTGCAACTAGATAATACAAAAAAAATAATCTAAGTTGAGAGGTCTCCCCCCAATGAAAGTCAGCCTTATTCTATAAACCCAATTAGAGGTCCCATAAACTTCTTTTTCAGTCCTGATTTTAGCCTATCCACCATGGGGCCTCAATAATAAAATTTAATCCCGAAATATAAATGTCTAACTTGAATCTGATCTGATCCTATTATAAATAAATATCATTCTTTTTTAAGCTCAATCATTATTTTTTTCCATAACCTAAGATTTTTAATCCACCGATCTAACTTAATTCTTGGAAGATCTGGGCTTAAAAATTCCTCGGGAGGAATGTAATATATATTGTCAAAAATTTCAGTCCCAATAACTGCTAGGGGATGGGTTTCCAGGATGTGCATTAAAATATCTGGATGGAATTTCTCCTTATGATACTGGCAGATAGCCATACACTTACTATCCGGGAAGAAATTATTCAATTTAGCTTCATACTCAATAAGTCGCTCTGAACCTGGAAGACCCCTAAGGGCCCATGTCATCTCTCCAGTTACTCTGAGACCTTTATATCCTTCCCTAATACTTTGAAGTGTTTCATGTTCAATTAAATTGATCATCTTATCTGGGTCAAAAACCCCTTCCCTCATATAAGACTCTCCAATGGTAAGGATTTTCAGCTGACCAGTATCCAGGTAGGAATCCACATCCACACCATCATCTCTTAAATAATTCAACACTGCATCTGCTGTGTGAACATCCACAATATAAAAAACTTTCTCATTCTGCTCCAATCCCTGCCTTAAATAGGGAGTTAAAAGTTTTCTATGTTCATCTTCAGTTTCATATATAACGCACAGATGATCGCCCAGTTTAATATCCTCAATATTATAGATTTTTTTATGTTTATCCATATTCTCAACTCCAAAGTTAAGTCATGATAAAATATTTGATATTAATTAGTGAAATGGGATTTAGAGGCTCATGATGAAAATAATTATTACTTAGTTTTTAAAGGTAATTTTAATTGAAGATCCATTATTTTTGTCCAGTTCTATCCTCCCATTTATTTGATTTACTATACTATTTACCAGCTGCAATCCAAGAGTTTTAGGCTTTTTAAAATCCATATCCTCTGGAAATCCAACACCATTATCACTAACAATTAATTCTATATCATCATTTACCTTCTTAAAAGACACTTCCAGTTCACCGGCACGGCCATGGGGAAAGGCATGTTTAATAGAATTTGTAATTAGCTCATTTAAGATAATTGCACATGGAACCGCTGTGGATATATCAATATAAATATTATCTACACTAATTTTTTTGTTTATTTGGGTATTGGCACCGTATATAGATGAAAGTTCGTATATTAAACCTTCTATAAATTTATGCATATCTATCTGGGATAATTCATCAGTCATGTATAGTTTTTCATGTATCATGGCCATGGACTTCACCCGGTTGCGGCTTTCCTGAAATAGTTCATAGGATTTAAAATCATCAACATATTCCATTTGCAGTGAAAGCAGGCTGGATATAATCTGCATATTATTTTTCACCCGGTGATGTATTTCTCTAATTAGAGAATCCTTTTCCTTTATAATGGATTTTAATTTATCTTCAAAGTTCTTCCTTTCAGTTATATCCGTCATCACCCCAATAATACCAGCCAGGTTACCTTCCAGATCATTATACGTAGCTTTATTAATTATAACTACATGTTCTCTGCCATCTGCATATTTAACCAGAGCCTCATATTCCTGTTTACCTGGATTCTCTAATAGTTCTCTATCTTTTTCATGATATTTTCTTGCCTGTTCTGGAGGTAGCAGTTCAAAGACATTCTTTCCAATAATTTCATCCTTAGATATTCCAATAAACTCTTCAAATGCCTGATTACAGCCAAGATACGTATAATCTAAATCTTTATAGAATATAGGAGAGGGTATAACATCAATTATATATTGTAAGAATTTATATTGTTGTCTGCGAATTTTTTCATCCCTAATACGTTTAGTAATATCAACTACACTGGCCAAAGCACCAGCATAATTGCCATGTTCATCATTAATTGGGGTTGTTATAACTGTGGTGTAAATTCTTTTTCCATCTTTCCTTAAGAATTCAAAATCATGTTGTTCCTTTATACCCCTCTTTCTTCTTTCCAAGTATTTAACTGCCTTTTCTCTTCCCTTTGAATCCATAAAATCAAATAAATGTTTTCCCATAACCTCTTTAACAGTATAACCTAGCATATCAGCCATAGGTTTATTAACATAATTTGTAAAACCATCCTGGTCAATACTCCAGATTCCCTCTTGTAAATTGTTAACCAGCCGCCTATACTTGTCTTCACTTTTTTTAAGTTTCTCTTCCGACTCTTTTTTTATGGTAATATCTTTACTATAAATTGCCAGCATGGTAACCTTGTTGTTGGTAGTGATAGGATAAATATTATGGGCAAAATAGGTATCATCACGTCTATCTTCAAAGTATACATTTCTTTTGGTGGCTATTGCCTTTTTAATATATTTCCAGCGGTTTTTATATATTTTATCCGGAATAAACTCCTTTATATTAGCACCTATCATCTTTTCTGGTTGGGAGTTAAATCTTCTAGCCAAAGCATTATTAACTTCTATAAATCTTCCCTTGGTATCAATTAAAAATATAGAATCATCTGAAGCATCCAGAACTCCTTTCAATTTCTTTTTATTATCCTTCAATTTCCTATAAGAAATTTCAGTAGGTGTAATGTCCTGGCTGATAGCCATAACCATATCTTGGCCCTTAATTTTTATAGAATCCAGATAAACATGTTCCCAGAAATATTCCCCATCTATTTTCTGGTTTTTCCATTTAAAACTCTGGGGACCTTCTTCCACAGTTTTATGGATCCATTTTAATGCATCATCCTTAGAATAAGGAGGGTCTAACCAAAAATCATTATTTTTCAATTCATCTAAACTGGAGAATCCATAAGACTTTATTGCCTTAGAGTTAGCATCAATTATTTCTCCAGTGTCTTTATCATGGATTATTATGGATAAAGGACTACTTTCAAATAATGTTCGGAATTTTTCTTCGCTTTCTTCTAATTTTTTTTCAGCATTTTTACGGAAGCTGATGTCTTGAAAGATACAGTTAATATGTTTTATATTTCCTTCCAGATCATAGGAAATATTTCCTTCAAAAATGGCGGTTATAATATTCCCATCCTTTTTGACCAGCTCTAATTCCAAATTGGAACATTTATAATTATATTTCCTATTAAAATATTTTTTAAATATTTTCTCAGACGCAGGACTTAAAAAATCGGTGAAATGACGTCCTAGAACATCACCCCGGGTAAATCCCATTTTTTCAAGCCAGGTTTTATTAACATCCACCAGTATTCCAGCTTCATTTAATGATTGATAGGGTAGTGGAGCATTTTCATATAGTAGCCGGAATTTTTCCTCATTCTTCCTTAGATTTTTCTCCATCTCATGTTTATAAATCGCCATTTCGATGGTTAGTGCCAATTCATTGGATTGGAATGGCTTTAAAATATAACCATATGGAGTTGTAAATTTGGCACGTTCTATGGTAGCCTTTTCACTATGGGCGGTGAGATAAACCACGGGAATGTTCAATTTCATAATCTTCTGGGCTGCATCAATACCATCTACTTCCCCTTTAAGAACAATGTCCATTAATATAAGATCTGGATTTATTTCTCGGGCCTTTTGGATGGCTTCATCACCGTATGATGCAACATAAGGTACTTCAAAACCATAAGATTCTAAATTCTTCTTAATGTCCATTGCCTCAATAGATTCATCCTCCACTAATAAAATCTTCTTATGAGACAAAAAACATTCCCCCTACAATATATTAGAACACATAATAAAATTATCCTGATTTAAAACACTATTTAATTATATATCTTTTCCTTTAATATAATTTTAGTGAATGGTTTTATAACTGGATATGGTTTACTTGTAATAAAGATAAGTATAATAATTAACATAATAACTATAAGAACCAATATTTGTGATTTAAGTACGGTTATTTACCTGATGAGGATGTTTAAAAAAATGATAAAAAAGGGGAGATCAATATATTTTTTATATTTTCTGGTAATGGTGGTGATCTTTGTCAGTGGATGTACTGATTCCAATAATGGAACTGATACTAATGATACAAATAATATCACAGCCCAAGAAGTGACATATCAGGATATAATAGATAATCCAGATAATTACATGAATAAAAATATTAAGTTCACTGGAAGAGTTTTAGTGGATAAAGATGTGGATTATACTATATATCTGGGGGATCCTAACTCCAATGATACCAGTAAAGGTATAATAACCGTGGATATACCAGATGAGTTGGAAAACTTGCATGATACTCTAAAAATAGGCGATATTATAACAGTTACTGGGAAGCTTACTGACGTCTCTGATATTAATTTGGATATAAGTGGAGAGGATGATGGTAGAACCTTCAACTTCAGTTATACTGGATTAGGTTATAATATTAACGCCACAAACATAGAAGTTAATTAACCTAGAGAATCTTTTTATAGAAAAAAGAGTAATGGGGGTATGTTAAAATCTTAAAAACATGGAAAAATATTAATTTTTTAATATTTATAGTGATAATGGTGATCCTTATTAGTGGTTGCACTGTATCCACCAATGAAACTGAGTATAAAACATCAGCCCAAGAGGTAACATTCCAGCAACTCATTGAAAACCCAGATAATTACCGGGACCAGGATATTGCATTCACTGGAAAAGTTCTAAATAACATGGGCAGCCTGGATGATACAATTTATCTTGGAGACCCTGATTCTAACAGTACTGATCAAGGCATAATAGTGTCAGATATACCCCTTAACTTTGAGGGTGATCAGGAGAATCTGAAAAAGGGTGACACCATAAAGGTATATGGAAAAATAAGTGGTAGATCAACAGTAACTATTAGCACCACCAGCACCACCCCAGGGGAAAGCTTCAGCTATTCTGGTCCAGCTATTAACATTGCAGCCATGTATATTGAAGTAGTATCATCATAGAAACTATAACTGGTTGAGAATTTATTAGAGAAGAAAAATTAATTTTCTCTATCTAATAGGTAGCTTATTAAAATTAGTTAAATTCAATCACTTATAATTCAATCTAGATGACTTTATAGTAATTTAATATATCCACAAATAATTAATCCATAATATATCATATTGATACTATGAGGGGTGTATATGGTCTTACTGCCCTGAATGTGTAATAGCTAATAATGATGATGATGCTAACTATATTAATTGTGGTGAAGTATTAAGTGAATAAACCCCATCTATTAAAGATTTTAGATATTATTAGAATATTTTATTGTATTTTAAGTACGATTATTTATGCTGAGGGAATATACTTTGAATCGATAACCTAATATTTTTATATACTGGATTTTATTGGTTTTGGTGAAGCCTTATAAACAAGAAATCAGGAGTTTCAAAATAGATTTAATAATAAATAATATAGTTTAAAAGAAAAATAATTATTAAAGATTCTTAAAGTTAGGATACATATAAATTATTGAATTAGAGGGAAGTTATGAATATCTGATAAATATGGTCTATTTAAAGGTGGTAATATGAAAGTTGTAAAAAAGAGGGGAACAATTGAATCATATCAACCAAGTAAAATTAAAAAATCATTAGAAAAAGCCGCGATTGATGCTGGATACTCGGTGGAAGAGAAGAAAAACATTATCAACAAAGTATATTCTAATATTAATCAAAGATTAGAAGATAAAAAAGAGATAAAAACAGATACCATACGGGGATGTCTTTTAACTGAATTGGATAAATGCGAACCCTACATTGCCAAGTCCTGGAGAAGATTTGAAAATAAATATAAAAAGTAGACACACCTCAAATTTTTCCCATAACACATCCATATTCTATCATATACTTCCATTAACTTATTTAACGGGTTATGGTTACAGTATATGGTAAACTAGGCCATTAAAATTATGAGTCTGGAAATATTAACTATTAAATTTAGGAAATACAATTAAGAATTTCGTGCCCTTTGTACGGTCTAAGGATATGCTTCCTCCAAGTTGAGAGACTAGATTACCCACCAGTTGCAAACCTAATGTTTCTGATTTTAATGGTTCAAAATCTGGTGGAAAACCTATACCATCATCCTCAACTATCATGTAAACAGTATTATTCTCTTCCTTCATTCCAATAAGAATTTTACCAGTTCCCTCAGGGAATGCATATTTAATAGAGTTGCTAAGAAGTTCATTTAAAATTAAAGCTGTGGGTATGGCCTGGTTAATATTCAATTTAATATCAGGTATATCAATTTCCAGTTTAACATTCTCGGGGCTGTTACTGTAGGATCTGAATATTTCAGCAGCCAATGTGTTCACATAATCATACATGTTAATATCTGCAAAATCACCAGACTGGTAAAGCTTCTCATGAATGAAACCCATGGATCTGACCCTGTTTTTACAGTCATTTAATGCTTCCTTCAGATTCTCATCCTCGATAAAGAATGATTGTAAACTTAGTATAGATGATATGATCTGCATATTATTTTTCATCCGATGATGGATCTCCTTAAGCAACATTTCATTCTTATGATTAGCCTTTTTCAGTCTATCCTCAATAATTATGAGATGGGATATATCAATCACAGAGACCATTAAACTAGAAAAATCTTTCTCATATCCTGGGGATGTGAAGGTATTTACTAGTACATGTCTTTTATCACCACTAAAGGTAAGGGCTATTGCTTCTCCTGAAAATGAATTTTTATCATCTACCAAAGTAATAAGAGCTTTTTGAAAGGTCTTTATAGATTCTGGTGTAAATAATCCTGGTTGATGATTTTTAAAATCATTTAAATCATTAGCACCGTAAAATTCCAATGCTTTTTGATTAACATTCACTATTTCTATCATTTCATCCAGTTTTTGCACCACATCTGAGTTTTTTTCGAAGTAATCCTCAAAATTCTTCACACCTTCCATTTTGAGATTTTCAATATATTTTTTCACCAGTGAAACATCCTCCTCCCATAAGGGAATTGGACTATTTTCAAATAAATTTTTATAACGCCTACGGCTGTGCTGTAATTTTTGCTCATAACTTCCCCTATCCATCAAATTCTCAAAATAAGTATTAAATGTAGATTCTGGTAAATTATTTCCATGATAATCAGAGGTGGGGATGTAGTAGAAGTTGTTTAATATCTTATTGGCCAGGGCTATCTTGGGATGTAAAAATAGGATATCCAATAGTAATTTATTGTCAAAATTATTCACATCATACTGGCATAGGGCATAAAATTGTTTATCCTCTAAAAAATGGTTTAAACCATTCTCATATACCAATAGATTTTCAAGGCTTTCTGGACAGTTCAGGATCCAGCTCATCTCACCAGAACCTCTTACTGCAGGATAGCCCTGTTCTAATGCTTCCTTGTAAAGTTTTTCTAAATCTTTTATCATTAGATCCGGTTCAAAACATCCCATCCGGGTGTAGGTATCCCGGGAATGATAGAAAACTAGTTGGTCTTTTTGGGTGTAATGATCCACATCTACTTGGGCCTTTTCAAGGTAATGCTTCACAGTTTCCAAGTCATGTCTATCCAGGATGTATACTACTTTTTCTCCTTTTTCCAGACCATGTTTAATGTAACTGGTTACCAGTTGTTCATGTTCCTTTTCATCTTGGTAGAAACAGCAGATATGATTTCCAGGTTTAAGATCAGTTATTTCAGTAGTAATATCTTGTTCACCCATTTATTATCCCCCGGTTAAAAGATATTTCTTTAAGGATTATCAAATTTTATTTGAAGTCATTTTATACTTCTTATTCTTAATTAATAATTGAATTTTTTTCTCTATTAAACTTTTTGTTTGATCAATTTTGAGAATATAAAATCAGTATGAGAATCAATAAACTGTAATGATCTCTTTTTTGATCATAAACAGCATAATAATGAATTATAATCAGATTTCTGTTTGCTTTCTTTAAAGTATTACTGTCACATATTTAGTATGGGTAAAAAATATTATTTTTATGGGTGGTAATAAATGTAAAAGAATTCCCTTTTTAATGTTGTTACTGAATTTCGTTAAAGCCTTATATTACGAAGTTTGAGTTTCACAGAAAAAAATGGTAAAAAAATATCATCATGAAAATAATTTATCTAAACTTATTAGGGTAGAATATCTCAATAAAACCACAAACTTCCAAGAAACTAATAAATTAATAAAATAAAAAGATATCAGTCCTAGAATATCATAATCCTTATATCATATTGATTAATAGTTAATAATAAAATCTATAGAGATAAGATTTAAAGCAGATATAAATTATTATTATGACAATTATGCACATTATTTATTGAGTGATTTACTAGAAGAAATCTTATTCTGCGTTCCATCCATTTTAACAGTGTCTGGTACACGATCTAATAGTCGGGAGAAAAATCCCCTTTTTGTAAGATGATAGATCATTTTCTGAAGCTCTATAATCTCATCTTGCCTTTTAGTAAAACGGTCCTGTAATCGGTCAAAACGATCTTGCAGTTTAATATATCTCTTAGAGAGGGCTTCATGCCTTTTTAGAATTCGTTCAATATTTACAGTGTCGTATTTTTTGATCTCATTTTCCAGCTCCAGTATTTTCTTTTTATAGTTAATCTTATTATCCTCGCAAGCATTCCTGATCTTAATAAGATTTTCTAATTCCCCTTTTGGAACTACGTATACTGGTTCGTTTGGATCAATATCCAGATTACCACTCAAGGTTACCAAATATTGAATACCATTCACATTGTTATCATTGACTTCAGTTAAATACTCCTTCATAACAACCCATCCCTCTAATGGTAACCATTAAAAATGTTATTACATAAAAATCTTACGAATTTATATATATCATTAATTTGAAAAACAAATTAAAATGGGGAGATAATATTTTCGTGAATTCCACCAGAATGATCATTACTATCCTTAAAAGCTATCTTTTTAATGTTTAAATCAGCATTAACATCACGTTCATAGACTTTTCGGCATTCAGGAAAATCCAATTCTATTATAGAGTGTGAAATATTCCCTAACATACCCACAGAAATTTTATGTCTTGTTATTATTTTATGATTCTTTTTTGACAAATTCATTGCAATGATTTATATGCCATTTGCCTAATTATTACCTAAATGTTATTATCCTTCTAATAACCGGGAAATAAAGAATCGACTACTTATTATATATGTATTCTATTTTATTTAGGTAAAAATGTGTTACAAGAAAATAGTTAGGTTTGTGTGTAATCCTGTCTGATTCCTAATTTTATCATTCATTTTATTTAACTCTTATTTAAGATTAATACCAGTTATTAATATCTTTATTACGCTGGTAACTGTCGTTCAGCGGATATAACTTAAAAAAATATATGGTTTTTAAATCCCTTAAAACATTATTTAAGCTGTAACTGAAACCAAAAAACCAAAAAAAACATTTGGAATACTGTTAACTGTATATATGGTAAAGGTTAGATTGAAACACTATTATGGGGATTATCTATAAAATAGAATCTGGCACCGTGTATGCATTGGATAATAATGATCCACATTACTTAAGAGACTATGATAAGGATCTAAGGTTGTTATGTGTATTTAATCCTCCACTAGATGAAGAGAAGTACATGATGTGTTGGATCCTATGATATTGACTAAAAATTATTTTTCTAATTTTTTCCAGATTTAAAAAAGTTGATATATAATATTAACTATATAAAATATTAGATTTATTAATTTTATTGTTGATATGGGGGATAAAATATGGATTACTCTGATAAAAGTCGAGAAGAGCTTTTAGATATTTTAAACACTAGAGATAAGGAAATTGAACTTCTTAAAAAGTCTCAGGAAAAGCTTATTCAAGTTGAAGAGAATCTTAGAAAAAGTTTAGAAAGCTCATATCAACATCAAAGAGAATTTAATGAACTATTATCAGGCTCAAAAGCCGTACCGAATATCGAGACTTTGAAAAGGCAGCATTTTCTATATTTAATACTTGTAAAGATTTAATTGGTGCTACTTCAGGATATGTGGCTCTTTTAAGTGAGGATGGAACTGAAAATGAAGTACTTTTTTTGGATTCTGGTGGATTAGAATGCAATGTGGATCCAGAACTGCCCATGCCCATAAGGGGACTTCGAGGTAAAGCTTATGAAACTGGTAAAGCTGTCTATGATAACAATTTTTTAAAAAGTCCCTGGATGAAATACATGCCCCCTGGACATGTTGATCTTTACAATGTTCTATTTGCACCATTAAAAATTGATAAAAAAGCAGTTGGACTTGTGGGCTTGGCTAACAAAGAAGAAGGTTTCAATGATCATGATGCTGTTTTAGCGACTTTATTTGGAGAGTTAGCTGCTATTGCCCTCTCCAATAGTTGGAATTATGAAAAACTGGAAATGAGTGAGGAAAGATTCCATGAACTTTTTAAAAATATGAAAAGTGGTGTGGCAGTTTTAAAAGCATCAGATAGTTGTGATAAATTTATATTCACGGATTTTAACAGGGCTGCTGAAGAAATTGATCAAATAGAAAGGGAAAATGTCATTGGTAAGGAATTGATTGATATATTTCCTGGTGCTGATAGAATGGGTATCATGGAAACCATTAAAAGGGTTTGTGAAACTGGCAAACCTGAGCTATTTCCTATGTCATTTTATGAAGATAATAGGATTTCAGGTTACAGAGAAAGTTACATTTATAAATTGAAATCCGGCGAGATAGTGGTGGTATATGATGATTTAACTTCACAAAAAAAAGCCCAGGAACAAATCAAGAAATCACTTGAGGAGAAGGAAATGCTCCTAAAGGAGATATATCACCGGGTGAAAAATAATCTCATGGTCATATCCAGTCTTTTAAGGCTACAATCCCATCATATTACTGATAAGGAAGCATTAGGCATATTTAAAGAAAGTGAAAACCGGGCTAAATCGATGGCCCTTATTCATGAAAGATTATACCGTTCCACGGATCTAAAAAAGATAGATTTTGGTGATTATATTCGTACATTAACTATGGATCTATACCACACCTATGTACCTGACCCTGACCAGATACAATTAAAAGTTGAAGTGGAAAATCTTAAATTGGATATTAACACGGCCATCCCTCTTGGTTTGATTGTTAATGAACTTGTCTCAAATAGTATGAAACACGCTTTTCCAGGCGATGCTAAAGGCAGTATCTTGGTAAGGTTCACTCAAGACAATGATATGTTTAAATTAATGGTTAGTGATGATGGTGTGGGTATGCCAGATGGCTTTGACTTTCAGAAGAGTAAATCTCTAGGATTGCATCTAGTTAATAGTCTGTCTGATCAAATCGATGCAGAACTGAAAATGGAAAATAGGCTGGGTACCACCTTCTATGTCATATTTAAAGAGAAAGAGATGATTTAAAAAATAATTTAAAAATTTATATTCAAATACGTTTTCTATACTTAATTTCACTAAAATTTATAATAAAACGTGTACCATGATTAGATTCTAATTCAATATTACCATCTAACTGATTAACCAAGTTGTTAATTAATTCTAATCCTAATGATTTAGCATTTTCCAGGTCCAGATCCTCTGGAAAGCCCACCCCATCATCAGCTACTTCCAGTTGGTACATTCCATTATCCTCTCTGAATTTGATTGATATATTACCCTTAGAACCTGATGGAAATGCATGTTTTATAGAATTGGTGATTAATTCATTTAATATCAGACCACAGGGAATGGCAGTTTCTAGGTTTAATTCAATATTATCTGCATCTAACTCAAATCGTATCTGATCCGGGTCAGTCATATAGGTACCCATAATATCCTTTAATAAACTGATGGTGTAATCCTTTAAGTTTATCTTGGTGAAATTTTGGGATTGATAAAGCTTTTCATGTATTATGGCCATGGATTTTACCCGGTTCTGTGATTCAGTGAAAAGTTCCTTATCAAAAGGATCTTTGATGTGAATAGATTGAAGATTCAATAGACTGGATATGATTTGGAGATTGTTCTTTACCCGGTGATGGATCTCACCTAATAGCATTTCCTTTTCCTTTAAGGAATTTTCTATTTGTTTTGCAGCATTCCACCTATCAGTATCATTAATAATAGTACATAATGCCCCGTTAAATTTATTATTTTTCACCTCTGGAAGTATCCAGCCAGTAAAATATGCAATTTGAGAAGGAGTTTTTATTGGTATTGATTCATAATATACTGGTTTCAAGGTATCTTTAGCTTCCAAGTAATAATTTATATACTCCCTATTTAGTTGGGGAAGTTTATTAATTACATCTGTTCCCACATCAAAGCCATTCAGGGCATCGATTGATCTAAAAGCTTTATTATAATAAATAATCTGGTCATTCATATCAGTAACAAATATTCCCTCATTAACACTTTCAATTATATTTCCATAGAATTTTTCAAGTTCTTTCGTATTTAAAATGGCCTTTTCACGTTTCTCATCTAATATATTTAATTTATTGGCACTCCATAGTACTAAAGATAGAATTATAATTGAAATTGATATGGTAATTATTACTGTACCTGTCTTAGAACCATATAAACCAATATCATTACCGAGTATTTGAATAAAACCCAATAAAATAATTATTATGAAAAGATTTCCAAGCAACAGTCTTGAAATTATACCACCTGATCTAGGGCTGGTGATAGTTTTCATGAATCCTTTATCTGGTTTGTAGGTGAGAATACCAATAGCTAAAAACATGTGTATAATTGATGTTAATAGGGCCATTTGAACATACCAGTCAGCTCCCTGAATAATTCTTACGCCATATATGGTTGCAGTAAATCCTGATAATGCAATAAAACCACCAATAAAGGCTAGTAGCTGATATAAATAATATTTTTTAGAAATATTCATTAAGAGTAATGCTAATCCCATTATTACAAAAATAATTGAAGATAGAAACTTTGTACGCCCGGGGATTAATTCAACGGGATCTTTAAATGGTTGGGTGAAGAATAACTGGTCCATCCCTAAGTTAATACCAGTTATATGCTGGAATAGGATGACCAAACCTGATAGAAATACTATTAATGCTAAAATATTAGCAATATAATTGAAAGGATATTTTTTAGAAGTTTTATTAGCTAGAAATAGTGATGTTCCAGCTAATAGGAAAATTATGGCTGTATTAAATTTGGTTCCATATAAACTGAATATTTCTCCCCTCAGAATAGGAATATTCAGCAGCCAACCTAGAATTACCAAAATTGCAGCAATAATAATAACTAAACCAAATAGTTGGGATGTCTTCTTATAATTAGAAATCCGGGTAATATATTTTTTATTAATTATATTCTCCCCAGAAACATCATAAATGGACTGGGAATCATCCAGTGAACCTTTTATTTTATTAGCCATCAGATCGCATCTGCAAGTTATATATAAAATTAATTAAATTAAATAAATTCAGATTTATCAAATTAATATTTATAATTTTAAACTATTTATTTTTTTTATTTAGAGTATAATTGATCTATTGCTTTTCCAATATGTAATGAAATCTCAACATTAATGGTTGAATATATCTGCTGATCTAATAAAAAAGACAAAAAAATTTCTCATCTTTTATATATTAAAAAAATATTGATTCACTAAAAAGAATTTTTCATATAATAATAAAATTATAAAAAATAAAAATATGTAAACATACCATATTTTGATAGGACGCCCTATATGTCAAGAGCAAAAAATCCAAGCTTCCACTGAAAAATTTAATGATGATTAAAAATATTGGAAAAACATCAATTTATTTTGATGGTAATTGAAAATTATCGAAAAATTAGAGTATAAATTTTTGAAAATTTATGTGGATATTTTTATTGGAAATCAGTTTAGAAAATAGTAGATTATTTAGTGAAGGTAACCTTTCATCTAATAATACAATAATGATGAGATCAATTCAGATATTTAGTTGGTTAGTTAATATGATTGTGTCATATAGAAAATATCAGTGCATTCTTATAAGAAAAATTTGAAAGTTTGATATTATTAATAAACTTATTAAATGAGTATTACAATTTTTAGATTTACTAAGGTAGAATTAATAGTGTAGAACAGATCTTGATATATTATAATAGTGCTAATTTCCCACTAAAAACAGTATGGGGTGAAATGATTTCTAGGATTATGGAAAAAATTTTGATCTTAAAATATTAATTCTCATAATATTCTAAATAATAAATATTCCCAACAATTGCCTTGATCGCATTTTTTTCTCTATATTCCTTCTGCAGGCAATTTAGGAAGTTTATTCCTATAATGCCAAAATATTAAAGCTAGTAGGACATACATTAGTGTAACAAACCATCCAAATTCACCAAGCATAAGCTCTCCTGCATTAGTTGTCTCCGTGAGCATTGGATAGAATTTTTGGATGAAATAATTCCAGAATCCATGGAAAAGAACTGCTGTCCATACACTTCCAGATATTATTCGAAGCCAGGCAATGATCAAACCGGCTCCCATTACCGATGGAATGAATACTCCAATAGAGAAGGCAAGTGTTCCTGTTCCATGATAGGTGCCAAAGATTATCAATGGGAAATGCCAGATGGTCCATATGGCTGCAGAGATGAGTGCAAGTTTGGTAAATGTCTGGAACCGGGCAAGCTCTGGTACTAAAAATCCACGCCACCCGAATTCTTCACCAGCAGCGGCAAATACATTAAAACCGATAGCAATGATTAAGGAAGGAATAAAATTAATAGATAAAATCTTTGATGCTCCCTCTGGGTTGAAGGGTGCAATTCCAGATATCCAGCCTGTTCCAAACATGACAAGCCCGGCAATAATTGGGAGAAGGATGCTGAAAAGTAGCCAGACTGGTTTTCCAATACCAATTTCAAATCCCTTCAGGTTTCGCTGATAGTAAAGCCGAGTTATAACTGCAGCGAATGTAGGACACCACATAGCACCAACACTATAAATTAAAAGCAATGAAGCATTATCTGCCACAGCGGCTGTCTGAGCTGTCAAATACCAAAAGATGGATGATAAGGCAAAGGTCAGGATAACAAAAATGGCTACCTTTTGCTTTAAATTAGAAGCTGGATTTGATTCTGGACCCTTATTATTATCGATTTTCATAGTAAATAAGCTGTTCATTAATCCTTTTTCATTTCTACCTACTGTTAATTTTTTGTCTTTTAAATCCATATATTGCACCACATTATTCTTACAATATCCTGGAGCATATTATTATTGTTTCTTAGATAAATAGTATATACATTTAATTCCTATTAATAATTCCATAACCACTAATTCTACATATCATTCAATATATTTGCTTTTATACTTTTATCCATACCAGAATGATATTCTAAAATAATCATATGATAAACTATATTTACTCTTAAATTATATACTTCTAATATGTAAGGTGTAGAACATTTGTAATTTTAAAGGTGATTATTATAGATTATCTTAAAACCACTATAATTCTATTAATGATAATAGCAGCAGCTGGATGTGTAAGTGATGATGAATCAACCTCAGACTATCCTTCCTATAGTTATGAGAACACCAATACTAATCCTATTTCTACAAATGATAATGAATCAACTAATACTAATTATACTGAACCTAAAACAACTAAAAATACTGTGCCAAATAAGAAATACGATGCCAGTGGATACTGTCCCTATGTAGTGGATGGAGACACCATAGATGTACAAGGGGTAGGAAGAATACGTCTTGTAGGTGTAAACACACCAGAGAGGGGTCAGCCTGGATACCAACAGGCAAAGGACTACGTAAAAATGATGTGCTTAGGAAAAACAGTTGATTTAGATATTGATGATGCTAAAAATTATGACCGCTACGGTCGAGTGTTAGCCGTGGTATATATTAATGATGTAAATCTTAATGCTGAACTACTAAGGAAAGGTTATGCTGAGATAATGTACATACCCCCATCTGAGTTTAATCCATATAATTGGACATAAAATATTTTTTTTCAGCTATCCTAATTTTAATGCCATATCCCAGTCCAGTACCCTTATTAATTAGCCTATAAACTGAAATTAAAATCCCTAAATTAATATGATTAACCCTGCCATTAGTTTAACTGTTTCCATGAATTTAATCACCTATATTAGTTATAATCTAGGTTCATAGTGGACATTTCTAAATCTTATATGGAAATGGGTTCCTTTACCTTTCTTTAAGTTAATTTCGCCATCTAACTGTTTGACCAGATTATTAACCAGTTCCAATCCCAGGGTGGAAGTATTTTTAAAATCTATGTCACTGGGAAATCCAAACCATTATCAAAAACATTTAAATCATAATGCTTATCATATTTAAATAATTCAATATTTATCTGACCTTCACCATGAGGAAATGCATATTTCAATGAATTTGTAATTAACTCATTCAGAATCAATCCCCGTGGAATGGCAGATTAATATCCATTTCGATATTTTCCACTGCTGTTTTTAATTTTATTTTATCTAAATCCACGCCATAACTGGAGAATAATTCAGAACCTAAACGTTTAATGTATTTTTCTAAGTCTATATGGGCCAGGTCACTGGACTGGTACAGGTTCTCATGGATCATAGACATGGATTTTACACGGTTTTGACTTTCCTTAAATAGTTTATGAGTATTTTCATCTTCAACACTTAATGACTGTAAATTAAGCAGGCTGGAGACTATCTGCATATTATTCTTCACCCGATGATGAATTTCTCTTAAAAGAACTTCTTTTTCCTTAAGTAAAGATTCAAGGACGTCCTTGACATTTTTGCTTTCAGTAACATCTCTGACAACTATACAGAGTAATGTTTCCGGGCTTTCCTTAATAAAAAAGTTAAAAGTGGCAATTGTTTTATTTTCATCATATAAAGTATTAATATCCAAATCCTGAAGTTTAAGGTGATAATCTATGTTTTTACCATTGAAAGCTTTTATAAAAATGTTTTCAACTTGATTAAGAGAAATTTTTTCTTTCATCTCTGGCATGAACAATTTCCACATAACATTATAGAAGTATTCATCCTCTGCTTTGTTAGGGCTTATCCCGGTGATTTTTTCCATGGCCTGATTCCAGTATATTACCTTCATGTCCTGATTGACTAATACTATTCCATCTGAGGTCTGTTCCAGCACACTTCTAAACTTGAATTCACTTTCTTCTAGCTGTCTCTGGAATTTTCTCAGCTCGGAAACATCAGTTCCAATACAGATATAACCTAAAATCTCATCACCATATCCTTGAATAGGGCTCAAGGATATTAGTACTGGTATTTGTGTCTGGTTAATAGTAGCCATACTGGTTTCTATCTCGTATTTAGCATTTTCTTATAATGACATTTCCAGATAATAATCCAGTGAAAAGGGAAATATATCACTGAAATTTTTCTTCAACAATAATTCTTCACTAAAACCTAAGGACTTAATAGTACTTTTATTTACATTGACAATTTTTCCCAGTGGATCCAGCATAAACAAGTAATTTGTCATGGAAGATATGATCTTATCTGCAGCCATGGCCTTGGTTAGCTGTGGAAAATCATAACGCCATACACCATAAGCAATAAATATTAATCCAAAGGCACTGGTGGTTTGGGTTAACTCTGGCACCTTCTGGGGAAAATAATGCAGAAAAAAATCAGTAATTAAACTCAAAATTAAGGGAAAGAATAATCCAATAAATATAAATAATGCCTGTTTTCTTTCTATACCATGTGCATGTAAATATTTGATTAAAATCAAGATACTGGCTGTAAATGCTGTTAAAACTGTCCAGAGTGCAAATAAATAGAACATTGGGTTATCGGCGATTGTATAGGCATATCCCCAGTACTCTCTTACTATTGGCCCAATAACAAGATCTGTAGAAACAGCGATAAAAATGAAGGCCACTGCAGGTAAGTATATCAAAGGATAAACATAATTTTTTTTGAGAATAATGGTTCTGCCACTTGATATTAATGATATATGCAGCATTAATGCAGGTATCATGGGCCATAATCCACTGAACTGGAACCATAAATAGGCGGTTTCAATACTATCTGCTGAACGATAACCATATTCAGCCAGATTCATAAGTGAAACCATACATCCAAATATTAGTATGATCTGGTTTAAGCGGTTTTTGGGATTTTTAATATATATAAAATTAGCAATAATAAAAGAATTAACAGCTAGCAACAAGGAGAGCAGTGCAAATTCATTCACTGCAACCACCCATATTTAAGGGTTTCATAGTATAATTTAGTAATAAAAGAAATAAATAACTTTCTAAAAATTAATTAAAACGACTTTTAATATAATTAAATTTAAAGATATTATTTAATATTATTCTAAATATAAAAATATTAAATTTAATCCTTTAATATACTAAAATAATCATTAATATAATTTTATTCATTGAATGTTTTTCTTACCTTTTTAAGTTCCTGTTTAATATTTATCATTTGGGGACAGAGATTTTCACACTCACCACATTCTATACAATTATTAGCCCTTTCTTCATCCTTTAATAGAACAAAATAATGCATACTCTCATTTTCCACATCATCATAGATATTGGCGTGATTGTAGTGCATAAAACATTTTGGAATATTTACTCCCTCAGAACAGGGCATGCAATAACCGCATGATGTACAGTCAACCATTATTCGATCTTTAAAGGCCATTTTAACCTCCTTTACCATATACTTTTCATTAGAGGTTAATTTTTCGGGATATCCATCCATAGCATATTTAACGTTATCATGTACTTGTTTTAATGTGGACATGCCACAGAAAACAATATCTATATCAGGATTATCCCAAATATATTGGAGAGCCCATTCAACTGGGCTGCGTCTAGTTTCAGCCTTATTCCAAATAATCTGTATATCTTCAGGTATATTAGCCAGTGCTCCTCCCCTAAGGGGTTCCATCACTGCCACTCCCAGTCCCTGTGAGGAGGCATACCTGATTCCTTCTCTGCCGGCCTGATAATCTTCATCCATATAACTATACTGTACCATTATCATATCCCATGGATAGAGATCCACCACCTCCATAAAAAATTCCAATTCATCATGGAAGGAAAAACCAGTGTATTTAATCTTTCCATCTGCTAGGGCATCATCTAGAAACTGAAATATATCAGCTTTTTCCAGGTGAGGCCAGTATTTCTGATTAAGATTATGGACTAGATAGAAGTCTATGGTATCCGTTTGGAGCTTGTTCAGTTGCTCATCCAAGTAATTGTCCAGATCCTCTCTTCTGGTTATGTTCCAGCTGGGTATCTTGGTGGAAAGATAAACATCTTTCAGGTCTTCTTCATTTAGATATCTTCCCAGGAAGTGTTCACTAGCTCCATTGTGATAGGTGTATCCTGTGTCGAGAAAATTAACCCCATTATCTAGGGCATAGTTTAACATTTTTCTGGTCTGGTCTTGATTAATTCGTTCAGTTTTTCCATTTAATGTGGGAAATCTCATACATCCAAAGCCGAGTATGGATACCTCCACACCTGTTTTTCCTAGTTTACGATAAAGCATTATAATATCTCTCCAAAAAAAATTGTTTTTAGAATAGTCTATCCTTGTTCCTGGAGCATAAATGAAATTATTCGGGCTAGGCTGATTATATCATCCCGGTTATGGTCAATAATTGGTATTAAAGGCCCAATATTACCGGTTTCAAGGTAAGTTTTATAAAAATCTGGAACCATATACCCTGGCACATCGTCCACTCTTTCCATATCAAGCAGATATTCTTCTAGTGTAGTCAATTGACAGTTAGCCAGTTTAGAACCGTAAAAGCGACGAGAAAATAGTAATAAATCTATATGATGATGTTCTAATTTATAGGGGAGGTTATAATAATCTAAACGATCCCTTATATAGGGCACATCGAAGCTGCGGCCGTTGAAGGTTACATAAACACTTTCTTCATTAATTGATTCTAGATGGGCAGCTAACACTGCGGGTTCATCAGTTAAATCTTTTAAAAGATACTGGTTAACCATGATTTTATTCCCCTTAATGGATGCCTCACCAAGAAGTATCACCGGCCTATTCTTTAATCCTAATGTTTCAATATCCATGAAAACTAAATCTTCTACCTCAGAGAAACAGCAAGTATTTAGCATTTGTGGATGGGATGGGCCATATCTATCTGTTAATAGATTAACAATATTTTTAGTATCTGCTGAGCATATAAGGTTTAAAATATGTTCAGCATATTCTCCAAATCTAGGATGTTCCATTAGATCCTCCAAGGTTTGGTAACCATCCCTTTTAAGCTTTTTTTCTTTAGCCTCCCCAATACCCTTAACTAGTTTAAGGTCATTTAATAAACATTCAAAAGCTTTATTCTGACTCTTAAGCATGAATTCTATTTTTGAAGTAGAATTTATATTTAAAACCTCTCCTTGACTAGTTTCAACTAGTTTTAGATTATTTAGATCTTCTAGGGACTTGTTCTGATATTTTTCAAGAAGCATCTGCTTTAAGGTTAATGGATCCATGATTATTAATAAGTATTTACTATACTTTAAACTATATCAAGTGATTTAATATCTGGATTGACAATAATTTCACATAAAGTTAAGCATTATAATTTACCATAATATATTATATAATTATTTTAAAGATCTATACAGTAAAATAATCAATAAAGAGACTAATATATTAAAAAATATTTCTAATAATATTATAAATTATTTATAAGGTTTTATAATGGATTATGATAAATTTTCAAAGGAAGATCTTATATCTGAACTGGAATCATCTAAGCAGAAAATTAAAGATCTAGAGAATTCTGTGAGAAGCCAGCAAGAAACGATTGATTTTTATAATTATCATGAAGAATTTTTATCAAAAACTGTAATGGAACTGGTTCAACTAAAAATTAGTGACAATATCTATGATTTCATAGCCCATAAAATGAAGGAATATGTTAAAAATTCCATCATCGTGGTAACTGTCTATGATCAACCCAGTGACAGTTTCATTGTTGAAAGTATAATGGGAGATATACCAAAATTAAATGAATGGTCCCAGAAATATTTGAAGAGGGATGTTTTTAATTTAAAGGTACCTCTATCCGCATTTGAAGAGACATATGATAGTGAATCTAAAAATAATATTTTAAATGGAAAAATTCAACTTATTGAAAATGGTATATACCAGGTTGCCTGTAAAACTATACCCTACAAAATTGCCCGTCTTTTTGAAAGAGCACTTGATATAGGTGAAATATATGGCACTGGATTTAACTGGAAAGGCCAGATTTTTGGAACAGTTAATATTATTCTTCGAAGGGGTGCAAAATTAGAGAATAAAAAAACCCTCCAATCATTAATACAGCTGTTTTCAGTGGCTCTTCAAAGGCGTAAAGCTGAGGAGGAACTTATTGAAAGTGAAGAAACTCACCGTAAACTTCTTAGAGAATCCTTTGATGCTTGGATCATACACAGTAAGGGCTTTTTAGTAGATGGAAACGAAGCTGCAGTAAAGATTATGGGTGGAAATTCCATTGAGGATTTTAAGGGAAAGCCTTTACTTGATTTTGTCCATCCTGAATTTCGGGAAATAGTTAAAAAAAGATCATCCCAAATGTATGCAGAGGGAGGAACAGTACCCTTGATGGAGGAAAAATTTTTAAGACTAGATGGAACTTCCATCCCTGTGCAAGTGGTAGCCACTTCAATGAAATATAAGGGACAAAATGCGGTGCAAGTAGTCTTCCGGGATATGACTGAGAGGGAAAAAATATTAAAATCATTACAGCAAACCAAGGAGGAACTAGAAAGAATCATAGAATCTTCACCATCAGCTATTGCTGTTTTGGATATGAATGGAAGGATTAAACTCTGGAGTCCTGCTGCTGAAAAGATATTTGGATGGAAAAAGGATGAAATTATTGGAAAAATAAATCCTATGGTTCCCCCAGAGCATAATAAACTATATCTAGAACAGGTTGAGAAGATTTCAAAGGGAAGTCAATTCACATTAGAAGAAGTAGAATCATTAACCAAGAATGGGGATAGGATTTATATTTCATTATCAGTATCACCTCTACTAAATTCGAAGGGTGAAGTGGAGAATATGCTGGCTATCATGACTGATATTACCAAGCGAAAAATGGCTGAAATACGTCTTAAAGAATCAGAAAATCGTTACCGCACTATTTTTGAGAATACTGGCGCAGCAACAATCCTATTTAACAAGGAAGGTCTGATAACTCTTACTAATTCTGAAATGGAAAATGTAACTGGCTATAAAAAGGAGGATATCCAGGGTAAAAGGAAGTGGATGGAATTTGTACACCCTGAAGATCTGCCCATTATGATGGAATATAATAAGAAACGTGAAATTAATCCAGAATCAGTCCCCAATAGTTATGAGATACGAATAATCAATAATAAAGGCGAAATACGCAATGCACAGATCACGGTGGATAAAATACCTAACATGGATTTGTATGTAACCTCAATGTTGGATATTACCAATCTTAAAAATGCTTACCAACAACTGGAAGAGAGTGAGAATCGTTTCCGTTCCATGTTTGAAAATAATCCTGTGGCCTACCAGTGTCTGGATGTTAATGGTATATTACTTGATATGAACCAGCCATTATGTGAATTATTAGGATATGAGAGGGAAGAACTTATAGGTCGAAACTTTAAAGATTATTGTTCTACTGTAAACCAGGAACAGTTTCATGAGAAATTTAGATATTTAAATGATAAGGGATTGGTAAATAACCAGGTAATAGAATTCAATACAAAGAAGGGTGATAAAAAGACGGTTTTAGTTACTTGTCGTTTACAGAGAGATACTAAAACTAATAAACCTATTAGAATTCACTGCATACTTACAGATGTAACTGAACGTCAAAAGATTTTAGATCAACTCCATGATTCCCTAAAGGAGAAGGAAATGCTTCTTAAGGAGATACATCACCGGGTTAAAAATAATTTAATGATAATATCCAGTCTGCTTAATCTACAGTCACGTTCAATTAAGGATAAAGCTACCCTGAGTGTTTTTAGGGAAAGTCAGAACCGTGCCCGTTCCATGGCCCTGATTCATGACAGGCTTTACCGTTCTACAGATCTTAAACGTATCAACTTCGGTGATTATATCCAGAATTTAGCCAATGAACTATTTCGAACCTATGTACTGGACCCAGAGAAAATACAACTGCATTATGATGTTGAGGACTTGATGGTTGACATTAACACTGCTGTGCCTCTGGGATTGATTGTTAATGAACTGGCAGCCAATGCCATGAAATACGCCTACCCCCAAGGTGAAAGTGGTAAAATCCACATATGCTTCCATAAAGAAGGTGAAAACTATATATTGAGAATTAAAGATGAAGGGGTGGGCATACCCGATGATCTTGACATATCCCAAGTAAAAACACTGGGACTTCAATTAGTAAATAGTTTAACTGAGCAGATTGATGGAAAACTCGATCTAAATAGAGATAATGGAACTGATTTTAGGATAACCTTCAAGGAGTCTGAATTTTCCAATTAACATATACTTTTATTATTTCAAAAAATATCATAAAATTACATATAAAACACCGGATATGGAATTACATATTAATAACAAGTTCTATATAGCTGATTAATTTAAAATATTTCTTATAGAAGAAATAAATGGCAGAATAATGATAAACCTATAAGATGTTGGGATAATTTCCATTATAATCTTAGAGTGAATAGAGAGATCATATAAAATAATTAGGTGATGTTAGATGGATAATAAAGAAAAAGTGATCAAAGCCTTTAAAGATGCGGATGAACCATTAAACGCCACTAAAGTAGCAGAGATATCTGGTGTTCCTAAAAAGGATGTAGACAAGATTATGAAAGATTTAAAAAAGGATAAAACTATTATCTCACCTAAACGATGCTACTGGACATTGAATGAGTAATTGTAACATGTTTAATATATTATTAATAATAGAATGAATAGCGGTATTTATACAAATACATACTACGCTTTCCATAAAATGGATTTACCTTAAGAGTGAAATAGAAAGACCTTATTTAATTATAATATCTCAATAATTTTACATATTTTAATGTTTATTATGTGGGCTGTTTAAAAAGTGTCATTCAATACAATTTTTAACTCTGAAAAAATTTAATTCTGTATATCTTCTAAAAAAAAAGAAATTGACAATAATCTTTCAAATTGATTCACGATTTTATTACATGTATTTTTATTATTTAGATAAAATATTAGTTGAATGATAAATTATCAACTGATTCCACTAAATCAGATAGATGATTTTTTGTGATTTCATATGGTTCGTAGATATATGTTTCATATACTATGGTGGGAATTCCGGCTTTTATTAATGGAATTGCTATGAATAGTGTGCAGGTTTGATGGGGAGGACTATAATAATCCATGTAAGGGATCCTGTCTTTAATTTTATAGGCATATTTTTCTGCGGTTGTATTTGGAACTGGAGAAAATACAAAAACCATTACTGGATAATTACCTCTATTGGAGTGTATATCCACAACTAAATCAAAATTTTCAATTTCAATATCAGGCACCACATATTTTTTAGCTAATATCTGCCCATTCATTCTCCCTTGCTCATAATTATCCTTATCCCTAAATACTGAGACATTATAAATATAATAGCTATATTTAAAGGAATCCGTTCTACTTTTTAAAGATTCTACAGCTGCTCTATGAGAATTAGATTCAAGGGGATGGACACCTACAATGTATGCAATCCTTACCTTGGATGATGGGTTACCATAAGGACCTTCTTTGATTACTATTCCATAATATTCTTGACCTAAAATCTGTTTTTTTATCTCTATATTTGAATATGTTGATACATTATATGAATAGAAATAAAAAGAAAATATTGAAGATAATATAAATAGTATCGCAGCAAAAATGATAATGTTTATATTTTTCATGATATAACCAAAATTAGGGTACTGAGACAATAGAAGGAAGTTCTCCAGTGGCATAGTAATAGTCTAAAGCTTTAACAAAGGTTGTTATGGTCATATCCGTGGATAAATCATCTGCACCGGGAGTTATAATACCCGCGTAATTAGGTGCTCTTCCATTAGCATCCATCCAGTTTGATACGCGACGGGCCATATCAACATAATTTGAACGTGCTATTTCAGCTGAAGCTACAGTTCCATAAGGTGCTTCAGCCGGGCTAAATGATTTTATTGTAATGTTACCTGTTTCGCCTTGATCAATAGCAACAACTCCACGAGCTAATATATACAGATATTGAGCTTTAGAGAGGGAATATCCCTTATATTGAATTTTATCCGGATAATTTGAATTAAGAATTGCATTTGCCAGATTTGGAATATCAGTAATTGGAAAACCAAGGTTTTGAAGTGTTTCTTCTTTTATTATTGTTGTGTTAGATTCTTGTAGGCCTTCTTGGCTTTGATTATTTTCTATATTATTTTTAAGTAAAACACCCGTTAATGCACCGACAATCACTACAAAGATCAACAGTATTATAATAATTTTGCCATTAAGCCCAGATTCAGCTTTCTCTGGAGGTAAATAATCCTTTGATAATAAACTAGTACGTTTAATATGTATACCACAGTTTTCGCAGAAACTAGCATCTTCATCGTTAAGATTGCCACATTTTGGACAGATCTTATCTGATCTGTTTTCAGTCCCCGACAGTGCCATCCCCACCACAATTTTCACAGTCTATGTAACCATAGCCATCACAATAATAGCAGATATCCCCATATTCATCATAACCAGATCCATCACACATAACACATTGGAGCCAACCATTACCATTACACTCATCACAGAGATAGGTATAATCATCATCACTGGAATAAGTGCTACTAGGTATATATATCTCTTTGTATAATACTTTACCAGTCCTAGCATCGATAATTATACCGCCAACATTATTACCTTTATAATAATAGTAACAGACATAAACAGCTCTCCCTTCAGCATCTTTAATTAGGATAGGGTCGCTTACAGTAACACCTGATTGTGCATTATTTTTAGCAATAGATTTTGCTCTTGAAAATGTTATATACTCAGAGCTATATTCAATTTGAGTTCCATTTTTTATTGTATCATTCACTGTTAAATTAGATGTATTATTATGTTTAGGTGAATTATTCTCAGCTAAAAAAAGATAACCAAATGCAAAACTGGTTAAACCCCCTAATAAGAGTATAGATATTATAATAACATAATTTTTATCCATATTCACCACTTTAAAAAATTTTTTTTAATAATAATCCCATACTGCTAATTTCCAACTTTCCAAGTCAAGGGTTGATATAGCTACTTGATAAGTTCCAGACCCGCTTTTAACCTCTAGTGTGGCATATTTCTTGTTGGGTGATTCAGTACCAGCCCAGTATATCTGCCTTGATCCTACTATTTCATTATTTTTGTAGACATAAACATCCATCCAGCTCGGTTCATAAGTTATCATTGGAACCGATGAGAATGTTATTTTAAATCTATTCCCCTTGGTGGTGAATGATTGGTAATCATCTCCAGAACCTGAAAAGCTTTCAATTTTATGCCATGTAGGTTGATAAACATTATCTTGAGGTTCTTCAATTGTGTTATCAGACTGATTAGGATTTGAGATATTTGGTGGATCAGGATGCATTAGTAAACCCGCGGCAACTCCTAATAGACAAACTAAAACAAAACAAACTATTATTAAACCTTTCACTGATTTATTCATGCCTCTGTTCTGATTAATTTTTAATTTTCTTCCACACTTTTCACAGTATGTTGCATCTTCATCGTTCCGATTTCCACATGCTGGACAGATCATCGGACAACCTCCTATTTAAACAATTTTTTTATAGCTACACCTAAACATCCACCAATTAACCCCGCTGATAACATTAATATTATGCCTAATAATATTTCTAGTAATGGTTTGAGAATTTCCATAGATTCTGATGAAGATGAAATTCCATTATTGGTATCGATATTCTGGTATAGATCAGCCTTACTAGTATCTGTATTCTTAAATACACTGGTAAAAGCGCTTATAATGCTTAATGATAAAATAAATGTCATCATAGAAATAAATGCCAAATTTAGGACTGAAAATAGGAAAAGAAATAGGGCATTGAATATTCCTTCATCATATTCATCGCAGCAAAATAAACTGGTAAAAAATCCCGAAAAAAACATGACAATTGATAAAAAGATAAAAAGTAATGCTTGAAATGAAATATCCGTATAAATTTGTGGATAGATTAAAAACATGACAATAAAACTAATTATAAAGGAGATGCTCATTCCTAAAAATGCTCCAAAGATATTGATCTTCTTATTTATACGTTTGAATAATGATAATTCTTTACTGGCACCACATTCCTTGCAAAATTTGCTTTCCTTTTTTAACAGAGTTCCACAATTTTTACAATAATGATCATCCATACATTAACCCCCTTATTTTTTATATGTATCTTAATAATTTTTTATTCATATTCATCATCATTATCAAATAATTTTTTTAAACTTTTCATTGCCTCACTGTTTTCTGGATTGATGCTCAAAGCTTTACTGTAACATTTTACTGCTTCTAATTTATGTAACTTTATTTCATGTGCCAATCCAAGTAGATACCATGCATCATCAAAGTCAGGTTCAATGTGAATCACTAACTCTAAACATTGGATACTTTCAGTTACTTCATCCATATTATATAATGATAATGCTTTTAAATATAATAACTCTGCATTATCTGGCTTAACTCTAATGGCCTGATTATAAACTTTTATTGCTTCATTATGAATTTCTTTTATTTCTAAAATCATGCCTTTATATTTTAGGGCCTCAATATTAGAGGGTTCAACAATAAGAGAGTGTTCAAAGATTTCAAGTGCTTCATCGTATTTTTCATTTTCAAATAGTGCAATTCCTTTTTTATTTAAAATTTTGGAGGCATCAACATCTTTATATGCATCAGATCCTATTCTTCCCCGTGTATTAATTGAATGGTTAATGATCTTATCTGATGAACATTCTGCTTTCAACACTTTAAAATCTGAATTAACCATTTTTAGTAGATTATTTAGAATAAAAATTGTTCCTTTTTTATTTAAGGGAGTATTATCATTACCACACTTGGGAGAATAGATGCATGATGGACAGCCCTCTCTACATTTACAATTTTTCACCATCTGCAATGAAATTTTTAATATATTTTCAAATAGCTCCAAGGCCTTCTCAGCTAATCCTATACCTCCTTGATAGGCATCATAAATGAATATGGTCGCTTCATGAGTGTGATTGTGATAGGAAGTGGAAAGGCCTCCAATATCAAACTGATCACACATTACATGCAAGGGCATCATTGCAATAAAAGCATGTTCTACACCATGTAAACCACCTTCAAATACATCTTTGCGTTGAATCATATCTATCAATAGGTCTCTGATTCCAAATGGTACCTTAAACCATAAACCCTTGGTTTGAAACTTTATAGGAGGTAAATCTAAGTTATATACAGCCAGTGTTTTACCATAATTCATCAACTTATATTTATTAAAGAACTCAGTTACTTCAAGTTCACCGAAATAAACCTTTAAATCACCAATAATCCTATTATTTAATTCTTTTAGAACTTGGATTTCAATATCTACCATCACTTGAGTGTTGTAGTCCACATCCTTTTTGGTTACATAAATATTTCTCTTTTTTTGGTCAAAACCATCCACTATATAAGTTTCTCCTTTATTTATTAACACAGCTCCCTCATGAGCTTCCCGATAGGCATATGATCGTTCCATTCTTTCTATTAACTGGTTTTTATAAAAAACTTTAAATATATCAGAAGATATCTGGTCCAATCCATAATTAAAAGCAGGATTATCCCTTCCAATGAATATCCAACCCTTATTATCTTTACTTATCAATCCTTGATTTTTTAGTTGTACTAAAAATTCAGGGTTACTTGTGAAATAATTTTTCATTTCATCTTCATTAAGTGGAAGTTCTTTACATGTGCAAAGAAGGTGTGATTTGATTATATGCACATTTTCAAGGTCAATAATGGCATTTTCATGGGGACGATCAAAAAGGAAGTCTGGATTTTTCATAAAATATTGGTCAAGTGGATTTTCAAAAGCTAATAGAACAACCATTGAATCATTAGTACCTCTACCTGAACGTCCAGCCTGCTGCCAAGTAGATATGATTGTTCCAGGAAATCCAGAAATTATAACTGCATCTAATGAACCAATATTTATTCCCATCTCCAAAGCATTGGTAGTGGTAACACCTATTAAATCACCATTTTTTAGTTCTTCCTCTATTTTTCTTCGATCCTCTGGTAGATATCCCGCCCTATACGCAGTGATTTTATGAATAAGATCGGGGCGATAATCATTTAATTCATTTTTTGACCAGTTAGCAATAATCTCAGCCATTCTCCGAGATATAGTAAAACAAAGGGTTTGCAGACCCATAATTATAAATAGTAAAAACAGATTCTTTGTTTCTTGGTGGGTGGAAAGATGGCCACTGCCATTGTATGGATTGTATAAAACAAAAAATTTTCGTCCTTTAGGAGATCCATCTTCATCAACTAATTTAAAGGATTTACCAACCAGTTTTTTGCTAAATTCTAATGGATTAGCAAGAGTGGCAGATGAAAGAATAAATTGAGGATCAGATCCATAGAAATTACAGATCCGCCTAAGTCTTCTTATTAGAAAGGCCACATTTGACCCAAAAACACCCCTGTAATGATGGGCTTCATCAATAACAATATATTTAAGATTAGAATAGAATTTTGCCCATTGATAATGCCAAGCTAGTATAAGATGTAATTCATAGGGATTAGTAAGTATAATACGAGAATTTTTTCTAATCCAAGGTCTTTGATCTTTAGGTGTATCTCCATCATAGATATTAGGCTTAATATATATACTTAAATCAGTTTCTAGATCTCTTAATACTTTTAATTGATCATTAGCCAAAGCCTTGGCAGGATAAATATATAAAGCAGTTGCAGTGGGATCATAAGAGAATTTTTCCAGAATAGGTAAGTTGAATGCCATAGTTTTACCTGAAGCTGTAGGGGTGGTTATTAAAACATTTTCACTATTTCTTAATAGTTCAGCAGTCTTACACTGGTGCTTGTAAAGTTTAATATCTTTATTCTTCAAATAATCCCTAATATTTTTTGGTAGATTATCTAATTGACATGTTAAAGCTTTTCTTTCGGGTATAATCTCTATATGTTCTATTTTTTCTTTAATTTTTGGATCTGATTGCATATGTTCAATAACTTTTTTTATCATAAGTCTCGCCTTATTATACCCTAAAAAAAATACCATTCTATTATATAATATTAATGAAATAGTTAATAAAATTTATGTTCAGTATATGCTTAATATAAAATAAGAATAGAATATTTCCCCTAAAAATTAGTTCCACCAATTTAGATTCCAACAAAGATAAATCTAATAGAATAATAAATTAATTCTTTTTGTGATGTTATTTACTAAAAATAGTCTGACCATTTTTAAAAACCTTTAATTGACCTGGCTTAAAGGATTTCCATTCTTCGTCTGTCAAAGGGTGGCTGGCTATAATATATCCCTTTTGATAGGGATTTTTCTCATTTTTAAGATTTACTTCAAAATCTTCATCCAATAAATTGACTGTTCCGTAAGGTGCCTTCCGGTGCAAATAGGAAAGTCCATTATATGCATTTTCATCATAGTAGCAGAATAAGTGAACACCGTCAGACATTATGCAGTTAAAGTTTCCATAATCATTTATGGTTCGAAGTTCCCTCCATAGCCAATTAAAACCTTCATTGTTATCTAATTGGATCTCTTCATCATTGATCAAGTTTAGGAGATGGCAGAAAACTGCCTCCGAGTCAGTAGTTCCAACTGGCTGGTATTTATGGTTTAAAAATTCGTCTTCATACCCAAAAAGTGTGCCATTATGAGCAAATACATATTCATGTCCATTTAATTCCCGCTGGAAGGGATGAGTATTCTGGTAATCTGGTTCACCCACACTATTAAAGCGTACATGGGCCAGTACTATATTGGATTTTATTTCAGGATAAGTCTGGATAAAGCTTGAAAGGGTGCTTTCCCCAGCTTTTAATGGTTCTTTAATAACCTGGCATGATTTATCTGGATAAAAAGCTATACCCCATCCATGGGGATTATTTGAACCCCTGTTTCTAAAACCTTTAAAGGAAAGTGAAGGTGTTATTTCATAGTTGAAATTTAAAGCTAATAATTCGCACACAGTAAAAACCTCTATTAAATATATTATCCTATTTTAAAAAGAACTCTATTTTTTATATTTAAGATTATTTTTACTAATTTATTTTCCCTGAATTCTTCAATATCATATAATATACGATAGTTTATATCTTTAATTAATTTTATTTTAGCAAATTAAAAATATGTTTATATCTATAAATATTTATTGAAGATCATATCATTATTACTTTAGTATATGTATTCGGGAATACTTTTATAATTATAATCCCTCCAATTAAATTAAAAAAGACAGATATCATAATATACAAATAATTAATCCAGATATATTCAAGCTGAAAGATCTAGGTATGTTTTCACTGTTTTTATATATCAAAACCATTTAGTTAAAATTTTTGAGAGTAAAAATGATAAATATTAATGATCGTATCCATGGCTGCTTATTAGGACTAGCTATTGGTGATGCGATGGGTGCGCCAGTTGAATTTAAACCTCCTGGAACATTTGAACCAGTTACTGGTTATAGGTCTTCACCAGTCCATAAACTAAATCCAGGAGAGTGGACTGATGATACTTCATTGGCTTTATGTCTTTTAGATAGTCTTATCCAGTGTAAAGGATTTGATCCAAAGGATCAGATGCAACGTTATCTTCGATGGTACAGGGAGGGATACTTGAGTATCAGGGGGGAATGTTTTGATATTGGAAATACCACCCGAGAAGCACTGCAATGCTTTGAGAGAACTGGCAATCCTTACTGTGGTCCTGATCATGAATATTCTGCTGGAAATGGCAGTCTTATGCGTATTGCATCCATACCCCTTTATTTTCGATATAGTTTTGATGAAACAGTTAAATATGCTGCTTTAAGTTCCCGTACCACTCATCAACATCCCCTGGCAGTGGAATCATGCCAAGTTATGGCCTGTTTAATACATGGAGCATTAAATGGTGTTGAGAAAAAGTATTTATTATCTCCAGAATATCTCTCTAAAATGGAATTTCATAAGGAAATCCAAGAGGTTTTAGATGGATCCTATAAAAGGATGAACCCACCATATATAAGGGGGATGGGATATGTGGTTAAATCTTTAGAAGCAAGCCTATGGGCCTTCTATAATTCAAATAATTTCAAAGAGGGATGTCTTCTTGCAGTTAATCTTGGAGAAGACTCTGATACCACCGGAGCAATATATGGAGGGCTGGCTGGAGCGTATTATGGTAGAAATAATATTCCTAATGATTGGATTGATGGTTTAGCTGAAGAAGAATTAATTGAAACATTTATATCTGATTTAATTTGTTCTATTCCCGAATAATAAATATTTTAAGTTATTGGAACATGTATAAGATTCTTTTATGAAACTAAAAAGTATAATATTGATTCTTTAATAAAATGTAAATAATGGATAGGATATATATTATCTGTGATAAAATTATATGATAATATATAAAGAAAATATATAAATTTTTAAAATTTGTTTTCTATTTTAAAGGTTAAAGATGTGTTTATTATGAATGACTGGATAGAAGTTAAAAAGAATGATGAGGAAAAGGAGAAAGATACAATGTGGGACCCTTCTACTATGGGTGATTCCATACAAGGAATTTATATTGAAAAGGAGGAAAATGTGGGACAGTATAACAGTAATCTTTACACCCTTAAAAACAAGGAGGGTGAGATAAAGTTTTGGGGATCCACGGTACTGGATAATTTAATGGATAAAGTGCCTTTTGGACGGGAAGTCCGCATAACCTATAAAGGAAAGCAACCTTCTAAAACAGGTAAACAGGCATGGAAAGATTATAAGGTTGAATATAGGGAAGTTTAATTTTTTTATACTTTACATTTTTTCTTCCTTAACTCTAATTACAATACTAATTTTTTTTAAAATCATTTTAAACTATCTATGTTTTTTTATTGCTATTAAAATTATCAAATATAAGAATCTGTGAAATTATTAGTGTTGTAATTGAATTTTTTGCTTTTTTTATTTATTTTTAAAGATACCTTTAAATACCATAACTGACACAGTGTTATTTGGTGACATTATGTCATTAAATGACGTAATGTTATAACATTGTCACGGGTATATCAATGACCATTATTAGTCGTAAACAAAGGGAAAAGGAGATGCGGAGAAGGAATATTCTCCAGTCTGCAGAAAAATTATTCTACCAGAAGGGCTATGAAAAAGTTACAATGAATGAAATTGCCCAAGAAACAGAACTAGCTAGAAGTACCCTCTATTTATACTTTAAAAATAAGGAAGAAATTTATCTGGCTATAACATTAAAAGGATCAGAGATTTTAAAAGAAATACTTACCAAAAACTTTGAAAAAGGCCAGAACGGTCTAGAAAAAATAGAAATGCTTACCAAGGCATTTATTAAATTTTACACTGAATATCCATTATACTACCTATCCCGTTTCTATTATCAAGTACCCTTCAACCAAGAATATCAAAAAATAGATGATTTAAACAAGATCAGGACAGAAAGCTTTGTGCTGGTGGTAAAAGCATTCCAAGAAGGAATAGATGATGGAACGCTTCAAACAGATCAAGACCCTGTTAAATCAGCCTTGATATTATCCTCCTTAATACAGAATGTATTAAATTTAACCCCAACAACAAAGATGCACATGGAAACTTATGGTATAACCCATGATGAATTAATAGACTACACCATTGATTTTATTATTAAATCAGTGCAAAACTACAAAAAAACTAATAGGTGATACATTAAATGTTAGAAGAAAATATATGGATCCACTTCGGAAACTGGTGGGCTGTACTAGTATGGATTGCTATTTATTCTATTTTCTTATTATTTGTACCTTTTTATAAGAAGAGCCGAGTAAAACCTACCGGCGTATATCTGGCCTTTGTAGTGGCATTTGCCATAGAAATGTTCGGAGTACCCTTTAGTATGTTTACTCTAGGCATACTTTATTACCTTATACTTGTATAAGTATTACTTTGAGTACCCTTTAGTATGTTTACTCTAGGCTGGATGTTTGGTATCTGGCTGCCTGAAGGAATATTCTGGGGACACACCCTAGGAAGTTACATTGGAGATATGGGAACCTGGATCGGTCTTTTAGTATCTCTTATAGGAGTGGCCCTGGTATTGGTGGGCTGGAAGAGGATCCACAAAAATTACTGGATCAAAGAGACTGGTGAAGGTAAACTAGTGACTGATGGCATATATAAATATATCAGACACCCCCAGTATACAGGATTCTTCTTAATAACCCTGGGTATTATGTTTGAATGGGCCACCATACCTTTAATCGTACTCTACATCCTACTTTTAGTTCTTTATTACAGATTAGCTAGAAGAGAGGAAAAGGATATGATTGATGAGTTTGGTTCAGAATATGTGGAATATAAAAATAAGACCAAAATGTTCATACCCTATCTAGTATGAACTTAATATTTTTGTTATAAAAAGAATAATAGTTAAAGTTTATTATTAATTATCCCTTTTTTATATTCAACTTCATTATATTTAATGGTAAATTTTGTTCCATGGCTCCTATCTAGTTCAATCTCTCCATCAATTTGATTTACAAGTGAATTAACCAATTCCAAACCCAGAGTAGTAGTATTTCTAAAATCAATTTCTTCAGAGATTCCCACTCCATCATCAGCTACTGTGAGAATATTAATACCATCCATTTTTTCCAATTTAATAGTTAACTGTCCTTGCATAACCCCTGGAAATGCATGTTTTAATACATTTAAAACCAGTTCATTCAATATAAGGCTCAGTGGAATAGCCGTTTCTATGTTATAATAAATTTCTTCTATATCTAAAACTAGCTTAATCCTAGATGGATCCTGAGCATATGAATCAAATAATTGTGATAGAAGACGTTTTACATAATCTGAAAAAGGAATATAGCTTAAATCTTTGGATTCATATAGTTTTTCATGTATCATGGCCATAGCCTTCACCCGGGCCTGGGTATCCATGAAAAATCTCATAATATTCTGATCATCTATTTGAAGCAGCTGAAGATTAAGCAGACTGGATATGATCTGCATGTTATTCTTCACCCGATGATGGATCTCCCTTAAAAGAACTTCTTTTTCTTTCAATGATTTTTTTATCTTCTTTTCAGCATTTTTACTTTCTGTTACATCTTCAAATGTGGTGTATACTTGATAAGGCTTAGTTTCACCATCTCTAAATTGGGGCATAGCATTTATGTTAATCCATCTGTAACAATTCTGATCTGGATTAAAAACACCCATTATAACATTTTTCACATTTTTCCCTGTTTTTAATGCAACCATGGAAGGATGTGTTTCACCGGGAAATTCAGTTCCATCTTCATGGATAGATTTCCATCTTGGATCCAGGGATGATCTACCCATCATCTGATCTAAGGTTAGACCTAGAATTTCCTGGGCTGCAGGATTGGCAGATATTATATTACCATTATAATCCTGATAAACAACGCCTTGAGACATGGTTTCAAATAATAATCTATATTTCAACTCACTCTTCTGTATAATTCGTTCCATCTTCTTTCTCTCGGTTATATCCTGGCCCATACCAATATTAGTTCCATCATCTAACTTGATATTAGCCCAGGACGTGTCTAAAATCCTACCGTCACGTGTACGTGTTTTAAAATCACTCCAGGTCCCCTCGGATCTGTTAATGTAATCAATCACATATTCTCTATATTCTGGGTCAGGATATAATTCTTTGAAAATATCTCTTTGAGAGGTATCTTTAAGGGGCCATCCCAGTTTTTCCTCCCACATTTTATTAACGTAGATTGGATATCCTTTTTTATTAATATGAGCAATCATGATAGGAGCATTATCTAAAATTGTTTCTAAAAAATCTTTTTGTTGGTTTAATTCTTCCTGGATGTTTTTTTGAACTGTAATTTCATGTAAAAATTCCAGTTTTGATACTGTACCATCAGGATTAATTAGGTGAGTATCTAGTATATCATAAGTTTGGCCGGTTTTTTTAGAATGCCACTCCCATTTAACAGTCTCCCCTTGGAATACTCTATCATTCACACACCATGGACATTCTTCATCTCTGTTATGAAGGTATTGGTAACATTTTTTATCCTCGAAGGACCCGAATTCTTTCTCTAAAATAGGATTTACATATTCCACGTCATAATTGGGGCTGCAGATATAGACCCCATCCTCCATATTGTCCAGTATTCTCTTTAAATTATCCCTTTCATTGATTAATTCTTCTTTTATCTTTCTATTCTCTATAAAGTCCCCAATTTTCAATGCTAAATTGTTTATCAAATATCTTTCTTCCCTTATAAATGGTTCTTCACCTTTAAATGGGATTTTTTCATTATAAAAAATTTTAAGGTAACCAATACTTTCTGAGTTTAGTCTTATTGGAGATTTCAATTCTAAAGATGTTTTTTGGAAATTATCACTTTCAAAAATATTATCATAGATTTTTACCCGGACAGTTGCATTTTGAGGATGCTTTAAACCTTCCGGGATAGTTCTCACAATTTTATGAAATACTTGACTACTGGGGAGTTCTGTGTAGGATAATAACTCAGAAAGTTCATTTATAGTCTTAATAACATTAAATCTGATTTTTAAATTTTCAGTTAATTCTTTAAGTTTTTTCTCTGCAATCTTTCGGGAAGTTATATCTCTAATAATCGCCAACAGTATATATTCACCTTCAATTTCTAATCTGTTAAGGGATATATTGGTGAAAATAGTGGAACCATCCATTTTTTTATGTATCCATTCGAAACTTTGTGGTTCACCGTCTAGAGCAGCATTAATATATTTAATACCCTTAGTCTTAGATTCTAAACCATCTTCTTGTGTTTTTGGAGACATTTCATATGGTTTTTTACCCAAAAAATCATCTATATTGGCTCCAAATATTCTTGCTGCTGCTTCATTACATTCAATTATAATATCTTGTCTTAACAGTAATATTCCTTCTGCAGCATTGTCAAATAGAGTGTGATATTTCCTTTCACTATATTCCAATAATTCCTCCGTATTTTTCCGTTCAGTGATATCTTGGAAATTAGAAAGCCCATAAATTTTACCTTTAATTTCAATAGAACTAGCATGAACTTCACAGATTATTTTTTTACCATCACATCTTATTAATTCCAGTTCAATAGTATCCTTAGCATCAGCCGCTTTTTCCTGGCGTTTAGATATCTCCATTATTGCTATATCTTGTGAGGTAGGAGTCATGAAATCTATGATATTTCTTCCTTTCAAACTTTTATTTTCTGGGATTTTTAAAAGCTTTTCCATGCTGAGATTGGCATATTTAACATATCCTTGGTGGGTTATTACTAATCCACTAATCATTCCATCGGTAAATGTTTTAAATTTATTTTCACTTTCCATTAATTCTTGATTTTTTATCTGAAGCCGTTTTTGTTTAAGACCAATTTCACTTATAAAAACAGCTAAATTTTTTAGGAAATTAATACCTTCAAATATGTATTCTTCCTTAAAAATAGGAACTTTGGATAATGATTTTAAATAATCCTCTTCATTAAATCCGTATTTATTGGCCTGTTTACGGAAAAATTCTAAATCTGGTTTTTCAAAGAAAAATTGACCTGTAAAAAGGTTTGCAACGTGCTTATCTTCAATATATAATGGAACCGCCACATCTATTAAGCCATTAAGACACCTATATAAGGTGTATTCTTTACCATTACTAAGATTTTTGGAACAAGTTGTGTCACTTAAAATACAATTTTTTAGTGTTTTTGGATTTTTTCTATGAAAATTTAAACAAATATCCTGCCAGCCAGCTGCAATCCATTCCCCTTCGCTATTTTTTAGAATATTTCCCTCTAGATCTATTAATGTAGAAGGGATTTTGGTCAGTTTATAGAAACTTTCCATAAATGTTTTAATACGATCCCCATCAATCAACTCAATAAATTGGAAGTTATCACTCGTTCTTACGCCCCCCTTTATACAAATCAATAATTATATTTAGATTTGATATTATTAAAATCTTATCTTATAGGGATATTAACAATTTTTAGGGGAGGATATTTGTTTATTGAATAGAAAATTATAATTAATAATTAAAAATCAAAAATAATAATGATATTTTAGTGTTTAGTTAAATAAGGAAACCCTATTAATAATATATAATAATATTATCAATTATTTCTAAAAATGAGTTATGATAAGTAAAATTAGATTTTATATTATAGCTAGCTCACCTGCACTGGTAATTTCCAGTTTGTCTTGGGCTATGAATCCAATTTCTCTCAGTTCTCTTATGTGATTGTAGGTCATCCCCCTACTTATACCCACTTTCACTGCCAGATTTTTCACTGAAGATTCCCCTTCTTTCATCTTCTCTAGTATATCCTGTTTGGTGGGAGATATTCCAAAGTTTAAAATTGGCAGGTCCACTACTGCACCATCTTCTTCTGTAAGGTATACTATACGCTCCACGTGTTTATGCCGGGCATAACTTCCAAATAATGCCCCAAGTGCCTGGGTTTTTCTTCCACCACTTACATTTACAATTACTCTTTTTCCCTCTGCAGTCTCGTTGTCAATGATTTCTGCAGTATCTTGAGCTATCTTAACCACATCGTAGATGCTGGTTATTTTAGCATCTATCTGTATTACTTTGCCCACTGTTTCCATGAGCATTCGCTCAGATTCTTTTTTCTTTTCTGGTGCATCTTCTTCTCTTAAAAGAACCAGTTTATTAGGGGAGAATTTTGTTATTGATGCCATAACTGGTTCTAGGGAGTAGATGGTTGAAATTAATGTTAATTCCATCTTATCACTTCCAAATCAAGTTTATACTCATAATAATTTTGTTTATATTACAAACAATAAATAAATTATTATAGTATCAAATAACTATGATATTGTTCATACTATTTAAACCTATTTTTTTAATTTATTAATAATCTTATATATAAATTATTTTAAATTTGTTCTTTTTTCATTTAGATTTATAGTTTTATCAATTCTTTTAATTTATTTTATGGGTAAATTAATTTAAAAGCAAACATTAAAATCATGTATAATTCAACAAATAACATCATATATAAATTTTTTTCCTAATAATGTAAGCTAAAACATATACATTTATATATTATTGTATTGATTATATATTAAATACTTTAATTAAAGGAAAAAAAAGTTAACATATATATTAAAAAAATAATACCCTCTACATAATATTTCATATAATACCCTAAAGACGTTCTAAATAATTTATAACTACTCTAAATGCGCTAGAATCTATTATTTATTCTAAATAGCTAAAAAAATATTCATATGCATATGCTGGATGATGTTAAAACTATCTGGAAGGGCAATACAGATAATGGAAGTTTAGGATGCAGATATTAGAATGGAAGTTAATGATATTTTTGTTGAAAAATTTCTGTAAATTAAGATGTTACAACCTCACTAGAAGACAGTTAGATAATGGTTTATAGAGAAGTTTATGGAAGATAACAATTGATCACAAGCCGGATGGAAAGTAACCTAACCCCCATTATCCCGGCTAGATATGTAAAATTAGGTAAATAAAAAATAAAAAAGATAGGAGAAGTAGTAATATGAACCAATCAAAGATTCTCATAATAGAGGATGAGACCATTACAGCCCTTGAACTTGAAAAGAATTTAATACAATGGGGATACCCAGATCCTATATCAGTTAGCTCAGGAGATGAGGCTCTAGAAATATTTAAAAAAGTAGATCCAGACCTATTACTGGTTGATATCAAGCTCCCCGGGGAAATAAATGGCATAGAACAGTTCAAAAAATTAAAAATATGAAAAACATGCCCATTATATATTTAACATCCTTTCTGGATAAGGAAACCGTGAAAAAAGCTCTGAAAACAGGACCATCCTCCTATCTTATCAAACCACTTGATATAAATGAACTTAGAATAAATATGGAATTGGCACTAGAAAAATATAAGGAAAAAGATAATGATAACCAGGAAGAATCTAATAAATGCAAGGACATTTACAAATTCATATCCTCAATAGTTCCTCCGTTAACCTCAAATATACCTATTTATAAACGGAACCAATTTCTAATAGAATTTTCCAAAAAATTTGAGAAAGATTATTCATTTGATTTTCAAAACCATCTAAAATATGACTTGAAAACAATTAAAAATAATGAGGAAGATAATGAATTGATTAGAAACTCATATTTATCCCACTTAGTCCGACTTTTAAAAAATATGGGATTCAATTTTCAAGAATCAGAAAAATATATATTAAGTTCCCATTGTCCCTGGAAAATAGATGAATCCCATAATAATTTTCTATGTTTGATCTGTCAGTTAATCATAAAAAATACCATGGAATGGGCAAACATAGAGGGTGTTGTAGAACCAAAATCAAGCATTTCCAATGGCTATCAAAACTGCATATTTGAGTTTAAATTCCATGAAAATAAATAAAAAAGTTTCATCTATGATTTAAGTTATTAATTTAAATAAAAAAGGATGATTAATGAGGATATTATAATTATAACTATTAAATAAAGGGACTATGGTATATTAAATATAAATGAATTAAATGACCCAGCAATTTCAAGAAGGTCATGATAACTAAATCTTTTGAGTAACATCTATCCCCTATAACACTCCAAAAACTTAAATTTCTAACTAATTTTCCTTATACAAAAAAATCCGCACCAAATAATAGAAGTATTGAATAAAAGTCTTAATATCTGATTTTACCAAAAAAAGACTTATATCTATAAATATTAACCATTAAAATTATTAGGATACATATATGGCTATTAATTTACCAGTATTAGATTTGAGACTCTTGCTTACAATATAAATTAATCTTACATCTTAATTTCTTTAAAATTGCAGAATATTTCTAATCAAAGAATAGATAATGATTTTAAACCGGTTATAGGCGGATTTGATCAAGGACTAAATTTATTTATAATAATAAATCATTATGATCTAATATTTAGCTATAAATCTTCTCTTTTTCTATTATTAGTTAAATTAGATAATATTTATATTAAATACTTACAATTTGGAAGTATAAATATCATATATTCAATTAATCATGATAAATAGGCAAAAGACTTATAAGGCTGGCTATCCATTCTATATATAGGTAGGTCATATAAAATTATTTAAAATAGCTGATTTTTTTATAATTTTGAACCTACCTAACCCCCCCCTTTACATTTTTTCCAGATTCAATTTATTATATAGTATTATGATAATTATGGAATAGTTTTTTATAAATTAATGATATTTTTAATCTATTATTATTAATTTAAAAGAGATATGTTTAAATCCTTAAAAAATCAAATTTTATATAAATTTTAAAATGGAGGTTAAAGATAATGAGCTTCTTAAATCCAGAAAATGGAAATATGAGTAATTTACAGAGAAATTTACTTCGTATAATGAGGATATTTCTTTTAATTTCTGGTATTTATATTTTAATCTTTGGTGGTGCCAATGGTGCCGAGAGAATATTCGGTCTTTTGATACTGATTGCATTAGCCATAATTCACGCTCCATCAATCTTCACCCGTAACAAAATAAAAGCCATACCAGTTGAGATTGAACTTTTATTGTTGGCTATGGTGCTTTTTGAACTGGTAGGTGGTGATGCATTAGGTCTCTATGTTAAATTACCCCACTATGACAACTTCATGCACTTCATGCTTCCACTTTATATAGCACTTATTGGTATGATGCTTGTTTATAGCATGTACTATTATGGCAAATTAAAGGCCAGTATGGCTAGTATGGCTGTCATAATCGTGATAATGACTATTGGATTAGGGGGAATACTTGAAATGGGAGAATACACCTATGACACCTACCTATCCCAGGGATTTTTAGGCCAGATTACTGGTAATACCCAAATGCAAGGATCACCCACCCAGAATGCTATCGATGATACTATGAATGACTTATTTACAGACACTGCCGGGGCCATAGTAGGTGCACTCATAGGGGTAATGTTAATCCGTCGAAATGAAAAGAAAGGTGAACATTGGAAAGTAGCTGAAGGTATAAAAAATATGGGGATGGAATAAAAATAAAATAATCTAAAAATTAGTTCCTTAAAGACATAATAGGTAAATTTTAATAAAAATCATTTTACCCATTCATAATCCAGTATCAGTCTTATCATTTCTGGTTCTGGATCAATATCCACTGATATAGGAGGTCCTTCATCCATATAAATAGAATTTAATCTGAAATTATCAGAGACCTCATTATCATCAGCTTCAATAGTTTGTATATGAAATATCTCATCTTGAGCTCCCTTGAAAAAATCCCTAGCCATATTTAAATCAGGACCCATAATTCTAAGCATAATCATGAGATGCTTGTCTGTCGAGAAATGGAAGTCTCTAACATATTTTTCAGGAATAATTAAATCTTTCATCTCATTTTTGATTTTTCTACTAAATTTTATTGGTCTTAATACTTCAGCCAACCCTATCACCTTTAAAATTTTCATGATTTAATAATAATTATAACCAACTGTTATATTTATTCTTTAATTTCTCCTATTACATAACTCTAAGCCTATTCTTGGCTTCGAACCACCATAACTGGACATGGAGCCTCCCGGATGACTCTTTCGGTGACGCTTCCCAGAATCATTTTATCCAAGCCGTGAAGTCCAGCAGCACCCATAACCACCAGATCAATATTTTCATTATGAATAGTGTCCAGAATTACTTGGTGGGGTTTCCCATCCCTGATCTGGGATTTAAAATTGATTGTTTTGCACTGTCCATCACATTGACTTTTCTCTAAATATGATAAAAACTCTTTAACAGCTCGTTTTCCTTCTTCTCTTAATTCTAAGGCTAGATCCTGCCTGAAATTAGGTAATGCTAAGGATTGTATATAGTAGGTATCAACCACATATAAAACTATAATATCCGCGTTATAGGTGTTAGCTATTGAAATTGCATGTTTACCCGCCCACTGGGCATTAACAGAACCATCAGTTGGTAATAATATTTTCTTATACATAAACTATTCCTTCTGAATTTTTTTTAATAATAATATATTAGTTCTATCTAATTGGAGAAATTTTTATTATGGAGAACTTCTTAAAGTAAGTAATGGTGATATTATGAATCAAAAAATTGCAGGAATATTAATAATGGTATTGGCCATATTGTTGGTGGTAATCTATGCAACATTACCCATGTTTCTGATATATACATACTGGATTGCAGTGATAATTCTTTTTATATATGGTTTATATTCCTACCTGCGAGCAGATTAATTCCTTTATTATCTCCCTTTTTTTATTAAAATTAATTATCTGGGATAACTATTTGCAAATGGTTATTTACAATTTAAACCTTTAATTAATTATTTAATAACTAAAACTGGGCATTTTGATGTTCTTACCACTTTTTCAGTTACACTTCCCAGTAAAAATCTATCCAATCCATGTTTTCCTGCAGTACCCATAACCACTAGGTCTATTTTTTCCTCAGCAATAGTTTCCAAGATCATATCTACAGGATGGCCCTCTTTGATCATGGTTTTTAGTTGCACATTCTCCCGACAACTTCCTTCACATTTATGTTCCATGAGCTTTTTCTCAAAATCTTCCACTGCCTTTTGACTTTCACCCCTTAAACCCTTATCCAATACATATATAAGATCGTCTTCTGGCAGGGCCTGGAAATAAGCAGTTTCAATAACATTCAAAACTACTATATCTGCTTTACTTTGATTAGCTAACCATATAGCATGCTCTCCTGCTCTTTTAGCATATTCTGAACCATCGGTTGGTATTAATATTTTTTTATACATAAATTACCTCACATTATTATATTAGCTTATGTCTGTAAATAATTTTTACTCAAGGTTATTTTATAGATCTTATAAAATCATATTCAGAAATTAATTACTAAAGAGAATTTCGATTAACTGTTTGATTTTTGGTTTATTTAAATTTATTAATTTTTGATTTAGTGATTTGGTTGGTTTAAATTGGTTTATAGGAAATATTTATA
>JASEJD010000025.1 GCA_030016715.1 Methanobacteriaceae archaeon
CGACCACGAGATTACAAGTCTCGCGCTCCACCAGACTGAGCTACCGAGGCATTTTCATTTTAGGGATTATTCACTTAAATACTTTGCGGTCACCATATTTTAAAGTCACTTCTTTCAGTACTTCTACTACGGGCAGTTTTTCACCAGCTAAAAGGTTTATACAAGCCCCACCTCCACTACTAATATGATTAATACTTCCAGAACTAACTACCCGGGATACAGCAGCAGCTAAATGTCCCCCTCCAATAATGGAGAAACCTTCTGAAGATGCGATGGCGTTTAATAGGTCATCAGTTCCAAGACTAAACTCTTCATTTTCGAAAACACCAGCTGGGCCATTGGCAAAGATAGTTTTAGCATCTCTGATTATCTGGGCATATATTTTTATAGTTTCCAATCCAATATCATATATTGGATAATTAGGAATATTTTTAACTTTTATATCCTCTCTTTTATTATCTTTACAAACTGCAACATCAACTGGTAAAATTATTTGTTCTTTAAATTTTTTTAAGAGCTCTTTCGCCTTTTTAATATAGTTCTTATAGCCTTTACTTTCAATAAATTCATAATTTGGTTTCCCAATTTTTATACCAGAAGCAGCTAGGAAAATGTTGGCTACTACTCCTGTAGTAAGTATGTAATCTGCCGAACCTTTTTTTAGAACATTTTCAATAACCATTACCGAGTCATCTACCTTTACACCACCTAAAACATATACACAAGGTCTTTTTACACTTTCAAGTGCATTGTTCAAGATATTCAGTTCTTTTTCCATTATCCGCCCTGCACCAGAGGGTAATGTAAATGCAAATCCAACAAGAGATGGCTGAGATCTATGGGCTGCTGCAAAAGCATCGTTTATAAAAAAATCAGCTGATTTTGACAAGTTTTTCACCATATGGGTCTGGGATTGTAAGGAGGGTTCTCTCTTAAGAACTTCTTCTGAGTAGAATCTTACATTTTCCAAGAGTAAAATATCTCCTTTTCTCATCTGCGAAATTCTATTCTGAGCATTACTTCCAAAAATATCGTCAACATATCCAATATTCATATTCAATATTCTTTCCAGTTCTTGGGCATGTTGTTCTAATGTGGTAAAATCATTCTTTCCAGGACGGCTTTGATGAGCTAAAATAACAGTTTTAGCCCCTTTACTTGCTAATTCTCTAATGGTTTCAGAATGTAACCTTATTCGTGTGTCATCTAAAATTTTCTCATTCACTGGATCCACAGGAGAATTAATGTCAACTCTAAGTAGAACAGTTTTATCTTCTAGATTAAAGTTTTCAATAGTATAAAATTTAAGAGCCATCTTGATCCTCCGGCCATGATTTTATAAATTATATTTTACTAACTAGATCAAGTAGTGCGGCTTCTGGATCCTTTGCAAGTATAATTCCTGATGCTAGTAGAACTCCTTCAGAGCCCAGTTCCATAGCTGCTTTCATATCTTCTCCAGTTGAAATTCCAGCTCCACATAATACTTTAACTTGAGGGTTAATACTGTGGATAACTTCCACTGTACCCTCCACTACTTCAGGTTCTGCCTTTGAAACCGGTATTCCTGAACCAATTAATTCTGGTGGTTCAACTGCTACAAAATCCGGTTTTAGTGTGGCTGCAGCAGCACTGGTTTCTATATTATTTGTACAAACCACACTATTCATGCCAAGTTTGGCTGTTTTTTTAATAATTTCATCAATTTCAAATAGTTTAAGTCTTTTTTCAGAGTGATTTATCAAGGTACCTGAAGCCCCTGCTTCTTTTAGGCATTCTGCCAAGTTACTGCCCGTATGACCTCCTGCTTCAACGGCATCTATATGCTGAGCTAAAACTGGGATATTCACTTCTTGAGAAATACGATAAATATCTGGAGCTTGTACAGAAACTGCAATATTAAAACCTGTCTCATCTGCAACCTTTTCTGAAATCTTGGCCAGATTTAAAGCATTTGTGCCTGTAGATTCTAAATATGTTTTAAAATTTAAAATTACAACCGGGGTTTTAGTGATGGTTTTCATGATTTTCCTCCAAAAAAAGTATAATTACATGTTATCAACATGTTATAATATAAATTTTGTATTAATATATTTTTTTCATGCTTATCATCATATTTTAATTGGAGAATTATTAATATTTTATTTAAAAATCTTTATATAATATCAGTGTAATAGTCATAAAATCCAAAAAAATTAAATTCTACAATTAATAAACCAAATTTATCAAATAATAAAACTAATAAAATAAACCTATAAATTCATATTAATCATAATCTATTTTTTAATACACTCCAATAGTCTGCTGTAATTATATTACTTTCTAATATTTTAAAATAATACAGATATATTAAGATAACATGATACTTTCTAAGGAAAAACTGGGTAAACTGGAGAAAATGGGTTACAGATTTGTTGGAATCAATCATCATGCTGCAACCAAGGTATGTCACTGGACCAAGAAAAGCATATTAGACGAAGGCGTTTGCTATAAGGAAAAATTTTATGGCATAGAAAGCCACCGTTGCTTGCAGATGTCTCCAAGCATTCCTTTTTGCCAACAAAAATGTCTATTTTGCTGGAGAGATCAGTCTGTAACTGATAATCAGTGGATGGGGGAGTATGATGAGCCTAAAGAAATAATAGAGGGTTGTATTAAAGCTCAGAGAAATCTTTTATGCGGATTTTTTGGAAATGAAAATGCTAATACTAAAAAAATCAAAGAAGCCCAAGATCCTACCAACGCAGCAATATCACTGGCCGGCGAACCAATAATTTATCCAGGCATTGATGAACTTTTGATGGAATTTAAAAAAAGGAAGTTCACAACATTTTTGGTTAGCAATGGTTTAATGCCATCTAAACTTGAAAATTTAGAAAATGAACCTACACAATTATATATATCGCTTGATGCTCCTAATAAAGAAATATATAATACTTTATGCCGCCCACAAATAAAAAATGGCTGGGAAAAACTTAATAAATCTTTAGATTTGTTTGAAACATTTAATTCCAGAACCGTTGTCCGAATAACATGTGTCAAAGGTTATAATATGCAAAATGCTAAGGAATATGCTGATATAATAAAAAGTAGCGGCCCTGAATTTGTGGAGATTAAGGCATACATGTATGTTGGATATTCAAGAAAACGGTTAAAATTGGAGAATATGCCTTCATTTATGGATGTGAAGGATTTTTCTGAAAAAATATCACAATATTGTGGCTATGAACTTATTAATAGTTCAGAAGATAGCCGGGTAGTACTTTTGTCGAGAGAATAGTAGTAGAATAATTTTTTTTTAATGATTTATAATATATTGTATATATGAGGGAAATAACTTACCCATTATTATTACCATTTAAGCACTCTTTAACGGTCATTATAAAGATTTTTATTTTTTTAAGGTGGAAAATATTTAATAATATAAAGGTGAATCATTATTTGGTGATTATATGAAAAAATTGATGGTGACTGTTTTAATATTAGTTGTAATAGCTGCTCCTATTTATGGTTCTTCCGGATTTTCAATAACCTATGGGGAAGCAACTAATGCTAATTCACAATGGAAAAATTCCGTAATAAGCTATTTTCAATCACAAACAGATAAAGATTTAAAAGAAGCTAATGTTAAAATTATAACTGCTTCTGAGGTTAATACAATATCCCAAAGCATAACTGGACTAAATTATACTCCCGATAAGATTGTATCATGTGCATTGGTTGATCTAAGTTATGACCAGGGAATAAAAATAATAGTTGATAAAAGTAAAATCACGGTGGTAACACCTAAAATGTATGCCAATGCATTAAAATCTACTGGGATAGAAAATGGTTTTGTGGTTGTCACCTCACCCGTCCCTGCTTCTGGTGAATCTGCATTAACAGGTGTATTAAAATCTTATGAGGTGGCGGTGGGAGAAACAATTCCCGAGGATGCAAAGAAAGCAGCTACTGAAGAATTATATTTGCAGACTCAAGTCGTTAATCAAACAGGCCAAAATCCTGATAAAATAGCAGATTTATTTGAAAAAGTCAAAAAAGAGGTTGAAAGTGAGAATCTTCAGGATCCTTCACAGATAAAGGTAATTATAATAAATATTGCTACAGATATGAACATAAACTTGACGGATACACAATCTCAACAAATTGCAGATTCCATTTCTAACACTCAAAAAGCCCAAGGAAATTTGACAGAATTTAAACAGAAACTACAAGACGTTACTCAACAAGTATCTGGATCTCAAGGAATATTAGATCAGATTATGGAATATCTTCGATGGGCATTTGATTATATAAATAGTTTGATATCTGGTAAAACATAGATAACGGTATTAAAGATAAATATATGGCTGAGCAACTCTCTGCTTTTATATATTTATCAAAAATTTTCCCCCATTTTTTCATCAATGACTTAGTTTTAGTATTTACCGGAAAAATTAGTACTAACCATTGATTTTATTAATATTACTTAAGATTAAATATCTATAAGTTTAAAAGGTTCTCTTATAATTATTAATAGTCTATTAACTTTTCGTTCACTAAAATAACATAGATTTATTTATTAGTGTTGATCTAACTATAATGAAAATATGTTCATGGCTTAGCAAATATGTTCATGGATGTTATATGGCTGAGATAAAATGTTTATGGCTGAGAATCATTTTCAATTCATACTTGAAGTTGCCCTAATTATCCATATAGGAATATTGCTACTATTTAATGTAATTGCAGTTCCTTTAAGCATGGTCCTCTTTGTAGGATTAATCATAACCATAGCAATTGCTTTACTTTTTGGATTAGATGCAACTTTTCTATTACTTCCATTCATGTCCCATCATGAGTTTACTCATCCCTTTGGAGCATTTTCTGTTTTTGCATGGGTAACAGTAACTGCTGCTGCTAACCTTTTAAGTGAAGTTGGAATTAGATCTTCATCTATAAAGGCATTATCCCTCATACT
>JASEJD010000004.1:0-124641 GCA_030016715.1 Methanobacteriaceae archaeon
CAAAAGACTTAACCCAAACCGCAGCATTCCTAATCTGATCAACCGTAAAAGTCACAGGATTATTTGGATTAACCGAATTATCTTCATTCCAGAAGTCTTCATCGATTAAACCATATCTAAATAAAACATATCCTGATGATCCATTTTCGGTGGCTGCATTTATGTCTCGGTTTAATTCCTCTACAGAAATCTTTGTAGTATCCTCATCTGAGCGGTAAGTTTGTATTCCTGCTATGACTGGTTTTCCATTAGCTTGTTCAACTATATAACTGGTAGTTGAAGCAATCCAATCAGTATCTTTTTTGTAATTTCCCTTGTAGATCATTGGAACTAAAAAATCAAGGAATTGTGATAGTTGTCTGTAATCTTGTCCATAATAATATGCATTAACAGACCTTTCAGGCATCAGAGCCGCAGAAACTGCTACTTTTGGTTTTATGGATTTAACCGTGTTATATACATTTTCAACAAATGCAGTTATGGTTTCTGTTCCATTCACGTGTTTATAAGCAGCATTATTTCCTACTCCAGAATATCTTACATAATCTAGATGTATTCCACTTATATCAGTGTTTTTGACAATGTTTGAAATACTGTTTAATAGATTGTTTGTGTAGACCGTGTTTTTAGGATCTATCCATTTACCATCAGAATCTTTGAAACAAGATATCCATGCATGAACTCTTATTCCTGTATCTTTAACCTTGTTCAACAAGGAATTGATATTGGTCTGATAGTTGCTTGGATTGACATATAAAAATATGTCGGTTATTCCAGTATTTAGAAGATAATTAACATTTAAACTGTTTATGTGGGATGACCACATCCAAATACCTTTGACATCGTTGTATGAATCTCCTCCAGCAGCAAGCATTGATTCATCATTTAAAACCTGAATATTTTCTGATTTTCCATTTTCTTGAGGATTTTCATTTTCTATTTCCAATTCATTGTCATTATCTTGTTCATGTTCAGTGTTTTCTATGTTATTATCTTCAAAGGAGTTATTGATTGAAGTTTCTTTGATATCATTAGGTGGATCGTTAGTTTCTTCATAATCTTCTCTAAGATAATCTTCAGAACTTGATTTATTAGTTGTTTCTGATTCTAATTTTTCTTGTACTATCTCTGTGGAATTTAATGTTAAATTTCCAGCTTCATTGCCTTCTAAGTCATGTTCATCTGTGGCGGCGCAGAAATAATTCACATTTAACAGTGCTATGCTCATCATGAGTAACACTGCTATTGCTATTTTTTTTCGCAAAATTTTAACGCCTCCATGTCTTGGACAAAAAAATACCAATCTTGGGCATTTTTTAGCCGACCTTAGATCATTTTTCGATGATATATAAATATTTCGACTTAAATCTTGAAAAAAAGACTTATAAAAACTTAGTTTTTGAATTAAAGATTGATTAAAAAATATATTAACAAAAGGTTATGCTTATGCCTATTTATTTTGTTTTCTTAACTGATAATATTAGATTAAAAAACAGATCAGATTATCAGAAAAAAATATACCTTTTTTGGGAATATTAACCCTCTTAGAATCTGTTTTATATTAACTTAAGATTTAATAACCAAAATAGACGATCACGGCTATCTTTTCTTGATCTAAGGCCTTTTTTTAAAATCATAGAAAAGATAATAGAGTTTCTCTTCAATTGTCATAATTATCCTTTAAATAGACAATAAGTAAAAAAAATATTAGATTTTGAGATAATTTTTCAGAAATTTGAATTAATGTTTCCAAATATTTTTCCTATTTAATTAATTACAAAAAAGAAACATAATTCTATAAATAATATAACTTTCAGAAAAATTATGTATTATACTATAAGATAATATTAATTCAATATTATGTTCATTATCAAATATCAGGTGAAATAATGATTAAAGTTGGAATAATTGGAGCTAGTGGTTATACTGGAGGAGAACTATTAAGATTTTTAAAGAATCATTCAGAAGTGGAGGTTACTGCAGCTACTTCACGAAAACATGCCGGAGTTCCCATTAAAAAAATTCATCCCCACCTGCAAGATATAGACTTTAAATTCACTGATCTGTCGCCGGAAAAAATTGATGCCGACCTTGTTTTTACTGCTACTCCACACGGGGCTTCCATGCGGATAGTACCTAAACTATTGGAACGAGGCATCAGAGTAGTTGATCTTAGTGGTGATTATAGATTTGATGATATTGAAACTTATGAAAAATGGTATGGCTTTAAACATGAAAATCCATTGGATGCAGTATATGGACTTCCAGAAATTTACAGAAATGATATCAAAAAGGCAGATCTAGTCGCCAATCCCGGTTGTTTCCCTACCGGTAGTATTTTAGCAGGATTACCTTTAGCAAATGAAAAACTGGTTGATTTAATGATTTTTGATTGTAAAACTGGGGTCAGCGGAGCTGGTATAAAACCTTCTGATGTAACTCATTTTCCTAATATTAGTGATAATGTGATTCCTTATGCTGTAACTATTCACCGACATGGTCCTGAAATTAATCAAGAGATTAATAAATATGCTCCTGTTAAGGTTTCATTCACACCACACCTTGTGCCGGTCATAAGAGGAATATTAACTACAGTACATACTTTTTTAAAGGATGATTTAACGTCCGAAGAAGTTGAATCTATATATGATACATTTTATCAAGATGAACCTTTTGTGAAAGTATTGGATGCTGGTGAAATTCCCCGTTTAAGTGCAGTTAGAGGTTCTAATTACTGCCATATAGGTTGCTTTGATATTGATGAAAATGGTCGGATTGTTATAATTTCTGCCATTGATAATCTGGTTAAAGGTGCTTCTGGACAGGCAATTCAAAACATGAACATAATGTATGGATTTAAAGAAAAAAAATCAATAGAATTTATGGGTTTACATCCATAAAAACCTTTATATAAAACTAAAATGTATAATAAACAGATAAAATGAAGAAATGAGGAATATTATTAATGGATGGAATTAAGCCGTTTTTTCATTATTATAGAGAAAAATAATATTAAAATTGGAAAACCGTTTTATGAAATTAAAAACATGATGGATCATTTAATGGGGTGTTAAATTGAATACCATAGTTTTATATTACTCACGAAGCGAAAAAACTGCAAAAGTTGCAGATATTATTGCAAAAAACATCTCTGCAGATATTATAAGAATAAAAGATATGAAGGATAGATCAGGCCCTATTAATTATTTAAAAGCATCTATAGATGCATTAAGAGAAGATAAAACGGATATTGAACCATCAAATATTGATCTAAGCGAATATGGTTTAGTTTATATTGGAACACCCAACTGGGCCGGGAAACCCGCACCAGCAATAATTACTTTAATTGATAAGAATGATTTCAGAGGTAAAGATGTAATATTATTTGCCACCATGGGACGCCAAGGTGGAGAAAATGTTATAGATAGAATGAGGGAGAAAGTTGAAGCACGGGGAGCCCGTATGATTACATCATTTCTTATCAAAACAGGTGGAAAAAGTTCATCAGAACTGGAAGAAACTGTCAAAAAAACTATTGAAGAAATGGATCTTAAGATATATGGAATATGATACCATATGAAAGGTGATTTAATGAAAATAAATATTATGGAATCTTACAAACCATTTATAGCTATTCCAGTTATAATAACACTAATTGCATTAGCACTTATTATCATAAATGGATTGCCAGAAAGTATAGATTTACAGGGAGGATCAATTGCTGGTTTAAATTTAGAAAAACCAGTTGATAGAGCAGAATTAACAAATATTATAAGTCAAGGACTTGGTACAACTGATTTAAACATTAAATCGTTAACTCAGACTCAAGCCATTGTAGAAATAGGTGGAACAGTAGATGTGATAAAACTTACAGATTCATTGAGTGGAGTAGCCACAATTGAAAGTTTTAAATCAGTAGGTCCTCTGGTTAGTCAACAAGCACTTACACAAGTTTATTGGGCCATTGCCTTTGCATTTATATTCATGTCCATTACTGTGCTCATAATTTTTAGAAACTTAGTACCCTCTGTTGCAGTAATTCTTTCTGCATTATCAGATATTTTGATTGCTGTTGGAGGTATGTCTCTATTAGGAATACCACTTTCAGTAGCTTCAGTTGGTGCAATCCTAATGTTGATAGGTTATAGTGTAGATACAGATATTTTATTGACTACCCGCTTGTTAAAAAGGAGAGAAGGAACAGTTATGGAGCGTGCCTCTGATGCATTTAAAACAGGATTAGTAATGTCTGCATCTGCTATAAGTGCATTGAGTGTTTTATATATCGTAGTAGTGTTTTATATTCCTTATGCACAAGTTTTAAGTGAAATAGCTGCAGTATTGATAATTGGATTGCTTGCGGATTTGTTAACAACATGGCTCATGAATTTAGGTATACTTAGATGGTATCTGGAGGCTAAAAGATGAACGAAAAAATTAAGAGTTTTATCAAAGATTACCGAACCATCATTCTCATAGTTTTCATAATAGGGAGTATTGCATCAATCTCGTATAATGGGATCCCCCAAGGACTGGATCTTCAAGGAGGATCCTTAATTCAAGTTCATCTGGAAGAACCAGTGGATCAAGCTACTATGGAAAGAGTGACAAGTGTTCTTGATAGAAGACTAAACATATTTGGTGTAAAAGATGTTAAAGTGAGAGATAGTGGAAATCAAGATGTTATAATTGAAATTGCAGGTGTTAAACCAGATGAAGTTGCTCAAATAGTAGGTACTCCTGGTAAATTTATAGCAAAAATCAATAACCAGACAGCCCTAGAAGGTTCAGACATAATTAGTGTGCAACCATATGAAATACAAGGTACACAATGGGCAGTTCCATTTAAAATATCATTAGAGGGTGCAAATCGATTTGCTAAGATTGCTGAAGGTAAAGCTGGTGCACCAGTTGATATGTATTTAGATGATAAACTTATCTCATCACCAGAACTTGCTCCAGAACTAGCTACGGGCCGACCATCCACAGATGTTCAAATAAGTGGAACAGAAAAGACTAAAGAAGAAGCTGAAAAAGAAGCAAAGTCTATTCAAACCGTTTTACAATCAGGAGCTCTACCGGTTTCCGTTCAGATAGTAGGTATAAGTACAGTTTCCCCAGAACTTGGTTCTGAATTTAAAAATGGAGCTTTAACTGCAGGTATTTTGGCATTGATTGTGGTTTCATTAATAATATTCCTGAGATATAGAACCCCTAAACTGGTAATTCCAATAATATTTACCAGTCTGGCGGAACTTCTGCTAATTCTTGGTACAGCATCAATCATTAACTGGAATATTGATTTAGCTGCAATCGCAGGTATTATAGCTGCTATAGGAACTGGTGTTGACGATCAGATAATATTAACTGATGAAGTATTAAAATCTGGTAAAAAAGAAGAAACAGTAAATAAAAAGCAGAGAAAGAAAAGCAAAAAGAAAAAAAAGAAAAGCAAAAAATCTAGAATTAAGACTAGTGTTTCTATAAGTGTTAAGAATAAGATTAAAAATGCTTTTTTCATCATTTTTGCTGCTGCAGCAACTCTAATTGCAGCCATGCTTCCCGTTGCATATGTTGGATTTTCTAGAGGAGCTACTGGTATAGGAGTTCTGGCTGGTTTTGCATTCACCACGATTATTGGAATTCTTATAGGGATTTTTATTACCCGCCCAGTGTATGCAAAATTCCTTGAAAACTTCATTATTGATTGATTTTCAAGGAAAATTTTTTTATTTTAAAAAAAACCTCATTTTTTAATTCAAAAGTAAATGCAGATTAAAAATTGTTTATCAATAATAGGAATAATAGGATATTAAAAAAATATATAAAGGATAAGTAGGAAACATACTGCCGGTGGGTTAATGATAGTCACAATAATTTTAGTGATAAGTTTAATAATATCCTTATTAATTGTTATAAAAGCAGCAGATTTATTTGTAGACAATTTAGTAGAAATAGGATTGGTTTTTGGGATTTCAGAGATAATATTAGGAGTTACAGCAGCAGCCATAGGTACATCACTTCCAGAATTTGGATCAGCAATGTTGGCCATATTAACTGGTAATCCTGAAGTAGGTATTGGATGTGCTATTGGAGCCAATATATGGAATATTGGTGGAATTTTAGGAATTTCAACAATTTTTGCTGGAACTATTTTAAGCCAAAAAGAAGAGATCAGACGTGACGGTTCAATGACTCTGATCACCGCATTAATAATCACAATATTCATGTTTATGTTTGGAGAATTAAATTTAATCGTTGGAATTGTGTTATTATCTATTTATATTATATATATTTGGATTTTAATAAGAGCACAGCAAAATAATGTTAAAAATAATAAAAAATCGTTTGTAACAACTAAAAAAGAAAAAAAGAAAAGATTAAAGAAAGAAAATGTTTTTTGGGTTATAACCGGCCTTATAGGATTAGCTGTAGGATGTAGAGTAATAGTTTACTCAACAGTGACCCTGGCAGAGATTGCTAGTATCCCTGAAATGCTTGCCGGAATTCTGCTAGCATTTGGAACTACTGCACCAGAATTCTTCACAGTTTTAACTTCTGCACGAAAGGGATTAAACAGATTGGCCGTGGGAACTGTTCTAGGAAGTAACATATTTAATATATTAATAGGATTAGGAGTTCCATCTCTTTTTGTTGTTATACCTGTCGAAGAGATTGCAATAAGATTTGACGGGCCCGCGATGATTGTATTAACATTTTTATTAATAGTTTTGCTTAGAAGACGGATGAAACTTACCCGGGCCGAGGGAGTTATCCTCCTCTCATCATATATAATTTATATGGGAACAAGATTATACATAATGTCGTGATAACATGGTTTATAAGAAAGTTTTAGTAACAAGCACTGGTGAATACCTTGATGATATCCTAAAACACACATTGGATCTAATATCCGAAAGGAAGATGGATGTTATTGGCCTATACGTAGTCGATACATCAGTACCATTCTTAACCCCGAAAAAAATTAAGGAAATGATGATAACCGAGCTGAAAAAAAAGGGAAGAGAAATATTAGACAGTATGAAGGTCGAATTTGAAAAACCCGGCAATTATATGATAAATTTCACGGAAATGATGGTAGAAGGGGATCCTGCCGATGAAATTGTTAGAATTGCTGAAGAAGAGAATGTAGATGTAATTGTTATGGGCACTGGAAAAAGCGTTGTTGATAAACATCTACTAGGTAGTGTATCAGAAAAAGTAGTTCATTCTGCACCATGCACCATACTTCTAATAAGAACAGTTCAAGACGAAAAATAGGCAAAAAATCTTTTTTTTATAAATCCTAGCTTACAAATTTTTTATAATATTTTATTAATAAATTTCTTATTAAAAAATCTAATTTTATTTTTTTAAAACTTCTATTCAATTAATTATTGTTTAGAGAGGTCTTAATATCTTTCAAAGAATAATTTAATATTAAAACTATTAAAATTATATATTAATCAACATTTTGATATCTTTTAAAAAAATTAGGAATATCAGATAATCATATGACCGAAATATTTTAATATAAGTTTCTTTAATATTTGATGGTTCTAAGTTTAATATTTATATAACGGGGATTTTTATGCTATGGATAATACAAATTTTAATTTTAATTATATCCTTAATAATTGTTATTAAATCAGCAGACCTTTTTATTGATAATCTAGTGGATATTGGTACTCATTTAGGAATATCAGAGATTATATTAGGAGTAACAGCCGCAGCTATCGGTACTTCTTTACCAGAATTTGGTTCAGCAGTTATTGCCTCTGTGAGTGGAAACACTGATATTGGTGTGGGAGTTGTGATTGGATCAAATATATGGAATATTGCAGGTATACTGGGCATATCTGCTACAGTTGCAGGAGTAATTAGAACAGATGCACGTGGAGTAACACGAGACGGTCTAATAACATTAGGTACTGGTTTAATCCTGATATTTTTCATGTTATTTGGAGATATCACATCCACAGCTGCAATAGTAATGATAATTGTTTATATTTTCTATCTTTGGATGTTAATAAGGGCTCAGAAAAAATATTCAGAAGCTGAATCCAGTAATGAAATGAATTCCAATAATAAAAAATCAAAAGAAAAAGAAATTTTAGATAAAGATTCACAGTCAAATAAAAAATCAATTAACATTAAAAACATTATGTTTATGATCCTTGGATTCATAGGCTTGGTTATTGGATGCAAATTACTGGTTGATAGCGGTACAGAATTAGCTCGAATTGCAGGAATTCCGGCTATGATAATGGGACTTTTTACATTAGCTATTGGAACTAGCATCCCTGAACTAGTAGTAACACTTTCTTCTGCAGTGAAAGGGTTGCACAACCTCTCACTAGGAACAGTTTTGGGAAGTAACACATTTAATATATTGATAGGTATTGGTATACCTGCTCTGATCATGAATGTACCTGTTGATAGACTTTCACTCACCTTTGATGCCCCGGTGATGATTTTTGTCACTGCTCTTTTGATATTACTATCCAGAAGAGGTGATAAACTAAGCAGAATTGATGGATTAATTTTATTAAGTATTTATATTATTTATGCTATAACCAGATTGGTTCTTTCAGGCTTCTGATTTAAATTTATTTTATAAAAATTTATAACTAATACCATTCTATACTAAAAATAATTATCAATGAAAATTATATAGGTAATTTTATGAATAAGTCTGCAAAGTTACCAAGGGAACTGAAAGTTAAACCTATAAAGAATGGAACTGTTATAGACCACATTTCTGCAAATAGAGCATTAAATGTCCTTAAAATTTTAGGATTACCCAATGATAAAAGTAAAGTTACCATTGCCATGAATGTTCTCTCCTCACAGATGAAAAATAAAGACATAGTTAAAATTGAAAATAGAGAACTGGATCCTCAAGAAGTGGATAAAATTGCCTTAATTGCTCCCAATGCAACCATTAATATCATTAGAGATTATGATATTGTAGAAAAAGGCAAGGTCCAGCTGATGGATGAAATCAATGATATATTGAAGTGTCCTAACCCTAACTGTATAACTAATACCTCTGAACCTGTAAATTCAAAATTCTATGTAATTAACAAAAAAGCAATAATTTTGAGATGTTACTTCTGTGATCGAATAATAGACGAAAAAAGTATTGAATTTAGAATTTAACATAAAAATGTAGCTAATTTTATATTTATTCTGTAAAAAAAAATAAAAAAAATAATTAAATTACTCTTTTTTATAGAGCAAATCAGAAAATTTTACAATAACGTAAAAAAGCCAGCATCTGGGAGTAAGACTTGTTCACACTACCAGATCTAACAGTTCCATGGTTAGAAAGAACTTCACATGTTACAGCAGGAATTCTGAGTACATTAGAGGCATCTTCTACTGCACCAGGATATTCCATGGCGGCGCTTGCATAGGTTAGCAATTTTGAACTAGTCTGTGAACTGATATATTTAGCCATTAAGTAGCTGTTATATACAGGATACTTAGAACAGAACACTGCATTTTTTCCAGGATAACCTCCTACTTTAGTTGAGTGAAAATCACCGAGATATTTTACTTGATTCAGTTTGGCTACATTCAATATTTTATTGGTTGGTGTTCCTGCAATATTGGAAATGCTGTTTGGATTCTTACCATTCCAATATCTAGTATTTCTGGCAGTTGAGGATGGAATAGCAAAAGGTACAATATAAATAGTGCCTTTAATATTTCGATCCATTAAAGAATTCACCAGATTAAGCATGGCAATCTGTGGGGGTATTTCACTTCCATGGACACCAGATACCATCATTACCTTAGTTCCAGTACCATCTCCAAAACGGATCATAGGTGTTCCTTTCCTAGATGCTTGTATTAGCTTGTTAACCACTGAAGTACGAGAAACATGCTTCATCAGCACATTGTTTTTTGTTACATCGGCCCCTGTGGATGTATCTATATTGGATATTTCTACAGTGACGGTCCGGTTATTGGTTGGTTTGTCTGAGGTTTTTTCAACATATCTGTAGGCAGTACGGGCCTCATAACGGTATTTGGTAATATAAGTCCATTTATATTTCCATACATAACGCCAAGTATACCTCCATCTGCCTCCTGACTTGTACCATTTCTTATAATAACTCTTGTAGTATACCTTTTTATTTCTGACTTTATATGAAACCTTAGCTGTATAACTGTACTTAACCTTTTCATAGGTTACCAGTTGTGAATTATAAACACCTTGGGACTTGGTTTCTTCAAGATTTGACGATTTGTAAATGCTTTGTGTGTCTTCTAGTTGTGATGAACTAGTGGAATCTGAGGTATCTGAACTTAATGTGTTTTGATCATCAGTTGCACTGGCTGCACCAGTAAATATAATAATAGCACAGAATAATGATAGTGAGATTAATAAGGCTTGTTTTTTAACGATTACACCTCCATTCATTTTTTTACTAAAATAAGTTATGTATAAGCTTTATATAAAATATTTCCTAAAATAATTCGTAAAATTTCATATCGTGAACAACTAACTGGATAATGTAAATTAAACTTTCTCAAACAAAAATATAATAAAAATTAATAAAAATGTTGATTCATGTTATATAAATCATGTGTTTTGCTCAAAACTGTTGATTTAAGTTTTAGAAATAATATGTTTGGCTAATCTTTTTGCTAGTGCTATAATGGTAACTATTGGTGGAATACCTGGAGATTGTGGGAGTACACTGGCATCAGAAATAAATAATCCCTTGATCTGAGTTTCAAGATTTCTATCAACAATTTTTCCTATTGGAGCTGTTCCTCCAGGATGTGCTCCTCTAGGTGGAGATGAAACTATGGATTTTGGATCAACACCAGCTTCCACTAATATTGCACCTGCTTTAGTTGAGGCTTCGCAAAGTAACTTAACATCATTTAATGTGTTATATTTTACTACCTTATCTGGTTCTATTCTGCCTGCTGATTCATCCTTGATTTTAACCATCAAACCTAATATATCAGCTTCTTTATTTCCTTGATTTTTAAGTTGTTTAAATAATAAGCTGGAGTAATGTGGAGCAATTATGTATTCTTCAAATTCAATTAAGGCATTCATCTGCACTTCTTCATTAAATCCTATATCTTTCATGATACCGCCTACAGTAACAAAGGTGTCCATGAAAAATTCTTCACCTGCATTTAAACCCACCTTTTGAAGTAATCTGGGGGTAGATATAGCTCCTGGTGCAAGAATAACTGTATCTGATTCAAAAATTTTTTCATAACTTTTAACACCTAAAATATGACCTTTTTCGATTATAATGTCCGTTACTGGTGTTTCAGTAATGATATTTGCACCATATTTTTCAGCTTCTTTTAAATAGTCTAAAGCTGTCCATTTGGCATTCTGGGGACATCCCAAAGCACATTTTCCGCATGGCTTGCATTTATGAGGGTTGATAAATTTGGGCATTTTTTGGATACTAAAACCTAACTTGGATGAGGCTTCCATTATTTTAATGGTTCCCTTTCCAAAATAAGAATCTGGTAATGCTTTAATATTTAATTCTCTCTTGATTTCACTAAAATATTTGGAGAGATCTATCCCCATTGATTCTATGAATTTTTCTGAAGGTACTATTGCATTTCCTGCTGAAACTAATGTAGATCCACCGACACAAACCGTGTTTAAAAGATCTATACAAGGTTCTAGTGGTTGATAACATTTATGGGCTTTTCCCGTACTTACAATTGGCCCTTTTTCAATAACTGTTACTTCAATACCAGCCTTTGCAATTTCCATTGCTACTGTGGAACCACCAGCTCCAGAACCAACAACTAAAACCATTAAAACCCTTCTAATTATTTCATTCCATAACATTAATAGCCTTGGTGGGACATGAAAATGTGCAAAAACCGCAACCAATACAAGTCTGGTTATCTATTTCCACGGCCCAGTCATCTTTAATGGATATGGCATTTACTGGGCAAAGTGAAACACAAGCCCCGCAGTCTATACATTTCTCTTCATCTTGTTTAACCACCTTTTTTATGGGGAAAACTTGAATTCCTTGTTCTTCCATATGTAATATGCTGTCATTAGCTTGTTTTCCACTGATCTCCACCAGCATATTCCCTCCTTTAGGACTTATGTCTGCCCTTAAAATATTAAAATTTATATCAAAAATCCTTATAGTATCGGATATTATAGTCTTGCTAACAATACTGGGTGAAAACCTTAATCTTGCTTTCATTTTATTCACCACCTTTCTTATTTTGATTTTCACCGATAAGACGTGATATGTCTTCTGCAGTGATCATACCCTTCAAATTATCTTCTTCATCAACAATAGGCAGACCAGAAATATTATACTTATCAATTCTTCGAGCAATAACATCTACTGGTTCATTTTCACGAGCTATGATAACTTTTTTAGTCATAACATCTTTTAGAAGAGTTTTTCCCTTGGCTACTGCATCGGCAACGTCCCATGAAGTAACAATACCCTTCAGTTTACCTTTATTATCCACCACGGGTAAGTGATTTATGTTGTTTTCCACCAGTTTACTAGCTACATTTTTTACTTCATCTGAGGGATGAACAATTATGGCGGGTTTGCTTTCAATATTTTTCACCAATAAGGAAGGTTTTTTTATTTCCAGTGGTTTTACAGTGCATCCTTTAGATGGTATTTTATAGATGGGACTGGAAAGATAAAATTCACCATCCTGTATCCATTTTTTTAATAGCTCTGCCACTTCTTCCGCCTTTTTTATTGATGACAATGGTGAAGTTGGAATTTCCATATTATCTATCTCAATTTTTCCAGTTTTAAGTTCTGCATAATTTGTTTCTCTTATAATAGGGCGGCTTCTTCTGGGAACACCATAATCTATTATTCTGCAAGTTATCTCCTGGTCGCTTATGGCAGTTCTAGATGCTATATCTTCATTTAAGATAGGTATGGGAATTCCAGCTCCCACATAAAGCGTAGGACCATATTTAGGCATTGCTGCTCCCCGAACAAACTCAGGATCCATCTTTTTCATGTCTCCCTTCAACATCAATGTTCCAGAAGGAGTTACAGGAACTCCATTTACTCTATCTGCTTCAGTGGCATGCTGTGTACCCTCTCCAATAATGTAACCCTGGGCTCCGCAAAGGAAAATTCTGGTTCCCAATCCAATGGTCTGAAAATAGGGATCATTTATTAAAGGACTGAGTGCTCCCGCACTGGAGTATGTTACATTACCAAAATTAGGGAGCAATGTACCCATGTAAGTGTATAATGTTTCATCAGTTGAGTTTACAGCGACTGCATAATTCTGGTAACAGTTTCTAGGGTTTACCATCGAAGCCTGGTTCAGTTTTTCCAGACTGATGTTAGTTTCCAATTTCTTTAAAGGATAACAGTCAGTACCATATGCCTCTACCTTTAATTCAACTTCTTTTCCCCTTATCAAATCTTCAATAACATGAGCTCCGCCATATGATGAACCTATTTCTGGGTTTTCATTTGGCTGGGTAGCCCCCAAATAAGCGTCAACGGCAGCTAGGCCCGAATAGACTTCAACATTGTTTAAAAATGTTTTATTCATTTTGATGGGTGGATCAGAATGACCAAAATTTAGAAAAGCTCCGGATGAACACATAGCACCAAAAGTTCCAGTAGTCACTACATCCACTTCTTCTGCAGCTTCTTTCAAACCGTTTTCTGCAACTATATTTACCATTTCAGCCGCATTTACCACTACAGCGTCGCCATTTTTTATTTTATCATTGATTTCGTCTATTGTTTTCATCTAATCACATCCGGTGCTAGTATAATATTTAATAATTTCATTTGAACTGTAATTCCAGAAAAAAATGAAATGCCAATAAATAACATTTTAATATCTAATCTTTATAATAGTATATTATTCAATATAACTTTTCTTTTGTTATAAACGAATTGTTGCTATGGAAATTTAAATTTTGTTAATAAAAATTTTTAATTAAACATGACCATAAATACTATTAACTAATTAAAGATTCAATAAGAATTTTTTTGAAAGGAGAATGGATAAAGATGACCTTTTTTATAGATGAAGATTTGCTGGAGAAGATTATGAATTCTCTAGGAAATAAAGCAGATTATGTTGATATCCGGGCTGGAGAAAGTAGTAACACATCCATTGTCATGAAGGATAGTAATATAAAGGAAATAAAGTCCGGTACAGACTTTGGGTGCAGTATAAGGGTGTTGAAAAACGGTTCATGGGGATTCGCATTTACAAGTCAAATCTCTAAACTAGAAGAAATTGCTTCTGAAGCATTAAAATTAGCTAATTCGCTTAAAAGCGACGTATCATTAGCAGAAATAGATAATATGATAGATAAAGTTAAATCTAATGCAAAAATTCCTCCTTCAACTGTTTCCATGGCTGAAAAAAAAGAATTGATAAAAGAAATAGACACTGCCGCCTCCATTGATAAAATTGTAAGTACAAATGTAAGTTATGTGGATATGGAAGGAAAATGTCTTTTTTTAAGCTCTGAAGGATCAAATATTTATGTCGAAGACGCACGAGTGGCTGTATTTTTAAACGCAGTTGCATCCTCTGGAGATAATATGCAATTTGGACATGGTAGTATAGGTGGTGCACGTGGATTTGAAGCCTTAAAAAAAGAGGATACTGAAAAATTTGGTAGAAAAGTAGCACAAAAAGCTGTAAGGCTACTTGATGCCCAGGCTGCACCGTCAGGTAAATTCACCATAATAATGGACCCTGAACTCACAGGAGTATTTATCCACGAAGCAGTGGGGCATGCCTCTGAAGCAGACCTTATCCTCCAGAATGATTCCATTTTAAAAGGAAAAATTGGAGAAACTATAGGATCACCCCAAGTTAATATTATTGATGATGGGAGTATGGATGCCTTTGGTTATTACCCTTATGATGCAGAAGGTATAAAGACACATGAAACCCAGTTAGTTGAAAATGGTAAACTGGTATCACTAATAAGCTCTAGAGAAACAGCTTCAAAACTAAATATTGAACCATCAGGAAATTCACGATCATTAATTAGTGATCAACCCATAGTAAGAATGAGCAATACTTACCTTAAATCAGGAGATCTGGCATTTGAAGAATTAATTGAAGATATTAATAATGGGATATATTTAAAAGGTTCCAGAGGAGGCCAAGTAGACACTGGAAAAGGAATATTTCAGTTTAATGCTGCTGAATCATTTAATATCAGTAAGGGGGAAGTTGATAAGCCATTGCGTGATGTTTCATTATCGGGAAATATTTTAGAAATACTTAAGAAAGTTGATGGTATTGGATCAGACTTTAAGATGAGTTTGGGTTTTTGTGGTAAATCAGGACAAACTGCCCCTGTTGGAGATGGAGGACCACACGTTAGAGTATTGGAGGCTACTGTGGGAGGAATGAATTAATGATTAGTCAACAAGATGGTAAGTTTTTATTAAAAATAGCCAGAAAAGCTATAGCGAACTACCTTAAAAACAGAACTGTTATAGATGCTCCAAACAACTTGTCACCAATTTTTAGAAAAAAAATGGGGGTTTTCGTTACAATTCATAAAAAAGGAGATTTAAGAGGTTGTATAGGCTATCCAGAACCAATGAAACCATTGATCAATGCAGTTATTGATTCTGCTATTTCGGCATCTGTAGGAGATCCTCGTTTTCCACCAATGCAATTAGATGAACTGGTCCATGTGGATCTGGAATTGAGTGTGTTAACTCCCCCGCAAAAGATTGTTGTTGAAAACCCCACAGAATATTTAGAAAAAATTAAAGTGGGAACTGATGGGTTAATTATAGAAAAAGGACATAATAAAGGTTTATTATTACCTCAAGTACCTTTAGAATGGAACTGGGATGTTGAGGAATTTTTGGTTAATACTTGCCTTAAAGCCGGGCTTCAACCAGATTGCTGGTATGATAAAGATGTGGAAGTCTATAAATTTCAGGCCCAGATATTTCAGGAGAGTGTTGACTAAATGTTCATTCCCACTATACCTACTGCAGATGAAATGCTTGATAAAGCCTTTAGAAGAGCAAAAAAAGCAGCTAATAAAATTCGCACATCAAAAATTCCTCGAAATTTGAAATCTAAAAGAATTGAAGAAGCAAGAGTTAAAACTGCTTCCCAAAATATTCAAGAAACCTTTAATAACATTTTAGATAAAGTTCCTGATATTGAAAGCCTACCTATGTTCTACCAAGATTATATAGATGTAGTTATAGGTGTGGATCAGATGAAAAAATCCTTAGGAGCATTGAACTGGGCTGTGGGTATAATATCCAAACTTGAGAACGAATATGTGTTTAAGATTAGAAGATCAGGACCTGAAAACTCTTCTAAAATTCGTAGAGAAGCATTTGGCCGGATTTCATCAGTCATAAATCGGATAGAGGATGACCTTGAATTTCTGGATTATGCCAAAATAAAACTCAAAAACACTCCTACCATTGACTTTGATGCAGTGACGGTGGTTATAGCTGGTTTTCCCAATGTAGGTAAATCTACTTTGCTGAGAAAGATGACTTCAGCCGAACCCAAAGTTGCTGATTATCCCTTTACCACCAAAGGTATTCAGATTGGTCATTTTGAAAAAAAATGGACGAAATATCAAATAATCGATACTCCGGGTCTGCTGGATCGGCCAGTGAAAGAAATGAACGACATAGAACTTAGGGCTATGGTAGCACTAGAATACCTAGCAGAAGTAATAATATATATCTTCGATGTGTCAGAAACTTGCGGATATTCACTGGAGAGTCAATTCAAATTATATGAAGATATTAATAACCTTTATGACACTCCAATGATATGTATTTTTAATAAAATAGACTTGGCAGAAAATGTTAAGTATCGGGATAAATATATTAATATGGTGGACGACCCTCTTCTTTTAAATGCTGCTGAGGGTGTTGGTGTTAATGATCTTATAAAAAGGCTGGAGGAATTCTATGGTGGAAAAAGGTAAGGAAAATAAAGATGTGGCTGAAAAAGATGAAAAAAAGGAAGTAATAAAGGCCAAAATTAAAGAAGAAAAAGGACCAATGGAAAAAAGCAAAACTGTAGCTGAAAGGATGTTCGAAGATATATTAGGCAACATTAAAGAAATGCAGCAAGAAGTTGAAAAAAGAGTTTCAGAATATGCTTCTTCACTGCCTGCCAAGCCCAGTATGGATGTTATGGAAACTGAAGAATCCATAATTATAAAAACAGATCTGCCAGGTGTTAATAAGGACGATATTAATATTAATTTAACTGAAGACTCCATTGATATTAAGGCTAAGTTCGAAGAAGAATCTGAAGTTTCAGACGCTAATTTTATAAAAAAAGAGCGTAAATATGGTGAAGCACAGCGATCAATGGTTCTGCCATCGAAGATTAAAGTTAAAGAAGCTTCTGCTAAATTTGATAATGGAATTTTAACTGTGGAACTTCCAAAAGTTGAAAAAGCAGAAAAATTCAAGGTCGACATAAATTAAAATAATCTTGAATTTTTAGATTTCCATTATTAATAAATTTTTTATATATAGGGACTATGCAAATTCTAATTTAAATGGATACTTTAAGAAAATAATATTAAAAATTAGTTTATTTACCATAAAAAAATATTATTAAATTCCTATTTTATTCTTTCCAATCATAAATAGATTTTGGGATAATAAAAGTTATTTTATTCAATCATGCAATTTTTAGTAGTTTAAATATATAATTTTATTATAATTCTTATCATTTAAACTTTAAATTAATATAAACTCTTCCATTTTAATTATTATTTCTTTTTATAAAAAAATATTATATTAAATACAGATTTAAAGAATTCTTATGGGGCTATTAATATCTTTTACAATTATTATTAAGATATAAAAATCTTTTTTAGAAATATTTTTCCAGAAATAATTCTATTTGTTTAACAATTCAATATTTTTCATATATTTTGAGTAAGTTTCGTCAATAGATTCTTCAATAACCCTTGTATTGGAAACAGTCTCCATAAAACCGGATTCCATCTCAAATCTAGGCAGTACATGTATATGTAGATGTTCAACACTGGCCCCTGCTGCTTCCCCTAAATTTATACCCACATTTATACCTGCCGGTTCCATAACCGCCCTTACCAAGTCTATGGTTTTGTTAACCATGATAAATAATCTTTTAAGTGATTCAGGGTTAAGATCTGTCAGATCAGTTACATGTTCTACTGGAACCACCTCTAAGTGGCCCCGGTTATAAGGAAATATGTTCATGATCACCATATTCTCACCATCATTATAAAGGACCTTGGATGGAACATTAGGATCATTTCGGGCAATAGCACAGAATAAACAGGATACATCTGGCTTTTTAGATGGATAAGAACCTCTAGAAGGTGCAAATAAAACTTTATAACCATCTAATTTATTAAATCTTTTACTAAAAAGTCTGGCTATGCATACTGCCATCTTAGCAACATCAACTGCATCTTTTCCAATGAGGACAATTGAAGGTTCCTTTCCCCAATCACCAGTATGATAGATGAGATCAGGAACATCCTCTATTCTGTCAATAGCAGATTTAACACCCCAAGGAATTGTTCCTCCCTCTTTTTTCCTAGATTCTTCGGGTTCCTCTCCTCGATCATAATAGGAAACCTTTAGTCCTAATTTAGAACAGATCTCAATTAGTTCTTCATTATATATCAAATTTAGAGCACTTCTCTTGGAAGGATCATACTTCATAATATTCAATACTAAACGGGCCATGTGGGAAGAAGCACCAAAATCTGGTCTGCTGAACACTTTTGGTTTATTATTAACTGTTGTAATTCTTCCTGGAATACCAGCCACATCATTTACTGTTTTAGCACCTTTTTTAGCCATTACAATGTTACTTCTAACCTCTGGAATTAAATTACCAAATTCCTCTGAGTTTTCAAGTATTTTAGCTGCATTTTCTAGAATCTGTATTTCCATATAATAATTTATTGAGACTAATTTGATATAATATTTTTTGATATATTCAGCTCTATTAAACACAATAAAAATGAGATTTATAAGAAATTTTTAATTAAAAAATTTTGGAAATTTATGATATAAATATTGTTGAGTGCAAGTATTAGTGAATTTTATATAGTCCTAATACTTAATTAGATTTCAGTGATAAAATGGAAAAAATTAATGAATTTAAAGGGTTAACTGGAAATCTTTTAGCTTTTAAAGAAGAAGTAGCCAATGCCGATAAAGTGACATTTGTAGGAGTGCCGGGAGTGTGCACACCCTTTGCTGAACTTTTTGCTTATGCAATAAGAGATAAAGAATCGGTTTTTATTAGTGGGACAGATATTGGGAGTGCTAAAAAACTAGAATTAAAACCAGAAGGTATGCAGCTCACGGATAGTGCAGATCCTGAAGCAGAAGTAGTTGCTCTTTTAGGTGGTCTTTCCATGCCTAAAAGCAATATTAGTAGTGATGAAATACAAGAAGTGATAGATAAAATCCTTAAAAAAGAAGGGAAACTAATAGGATTATGCTATATGGATATGTTTAGAAAAGCAGGATGGGATGAAAAATTAGATTTTGACTGCATTATTGATGGTACATTAACCGGTTCTGTGTTTAAATGAATAGTGAAGCAATAAATCTTAAAAAGGTGGGTATGCATAAGGGATTGTTATATGAAACTATTATAACCACTAAAAATTCAGATAACATTCCTAACGCCGCCCCTATAGGAGTTCTGTGTAAAAGTGAAAATGAAATTGTGGCTTACCTATATCAGGGATCACATACCCTGGAAAATATTAAGTTACAAAAAAAATTCATAGTTAACATAGTCAATGATCCAGAAGTATTTGTAGAGTGCACCCTATCTGATCCATCTCCTCAACACTTTAAACCATATAAAGACTATTTTTTTCTTAAAAACTGTGCAGGATATTTCACTGCAGAATTAACTGATATGAAAGAAGTTGATAGAAAAGATAAACTAGGATCCTCTAATCTAAATATAATAAAAGCACAGGTAGAAGATATATTCATCTGCCAAGAATCAATAAAACCATTTAATCGGGCCTCTTTTGCCATTATTGAATCTTTAATTTATTTCACCCGCCTGGAATTGGCAGATGAAAAGACTCGTCAAAAATATTTGGACAGAATAAGAGAAATGTCTAGATTAGTGAATAAGGTTGGTGGTTTAAAACATAAAAAAGCTATGGCTACCCTATTAAATAGAATTAATAAATAGACTTATAAATTATTAAAATAAGATATAACTATAGGAGTTGTGCAAATGGCTGATGATAATAAAGAATGGATGTTAGGATATCTGGGATTTTTAGGATTTCTTGGTTTCACTGCATTCCAAACCCATGAACCACTACAATTATTCCAGTTCTGTTTGTTCGGACTTTTCGGATTTTTCCAACCAAAAGTTGATCAATTCAAATATGTGGCCTATATTGGAGCGTTCTTTGGACTTATAATGGGAATCTTAGGAATCACTGGTATAATCACTGTATAATGAATAACCTAAGATATTCTTATATTTTTTTAATTTTTATTACCTTATTTATTTAATTACATCTACAAACTGAAATGATTCCACATCAAAAAGGCCCTGATCACTTATTTTGATTTTAGGAATTACTAGTAAAGCCATGAATGACATGGTCATGAATGGCGACTTTAAATTTGAACCCATAGTACTAACTACTTGATGTAATTTTTTAAGTTTCAAAGAAACTTCTCTAGCACTTTCAACACTCATTAAACCAGCTATTGGAAGTTTTAATGAGTATTGTTTGGCATCCATCGTGATGGATATTCCTCCTTTATTCTTCAGTATGAGATTAACTGCACGGGCCATATCTTCCCCACTTGTTCCAACTACTATGATATTATGTGAATCATGAGCAACACTGGATGCAATAGCACCACTTTTTAATCCAAATCCACGTACAAAGGCATTAGTGATTCGATTGTGACCATATCTTTCCACTACTGCAATTTTAAGAATATCATCATCTATTTTTGGCTGTATTTTACTATTTTCCACATTTAATATTGCTTCTGACTCTCCAGTTATAAGCTGTCCTTCCACAACATCTATTACCCTCACTTTTTCTGACTCATTAGGAGAAAATATTTCAAAATCTTTTCTTGTTTTTTTACTAGAAAGAAATGTACTATCTACAGTAAGTGGTTTAACTGGAAATTTAGGCCTTCCATTTTCTGATACAAGTTTACCATTAATATAGACAGATTCTACATTTAATTTTTCTAAATCATCAACAATTACTAGGTCTGCAGATCTACCAGGTTGTATAGCACCATTATTTAAACTGTAATGTTGGGCGGGATTAATGGTGACCATTTTAATAGCCTTAACTGGATCCAAACCTAGTTGAACTGCTTTTTTTATCATTACATCCAAGTGCCCTTGGAGTAGATCTTCAGGGTGCTTGTCATCAGAAACAATAAAATCTCCACCTACTGACAGGAGGTCTTCCAAATTTTTAGCAGAGGACCCTTCCCTTAACATTATCTTCATACCCATCTGTCTTTTTTCAAAGGCCTCTTGGGGTTGGGTGCACTCATGATCAGTTGATATTCCTGCAGCAACATATTTACACAAGTTATCACCAGTTAAAAGAGGAGCATGACCATCAATCGGCTTTTTATGCTTTTTTGCTGTTTCAATCTTATTAAATACTTCCTTGTCGCCGCCTATAACACCAGGAAAATTCATCATCTCACCTAATGCCACTATTTCCCGGTAATCCAAAAGTCTGTCAATATCTTCAGAGCTTAAGATAGATCCAGAAGTCTCAAATGGTGTTGCTGGGACGCATGAGGGGGCGGTAAAGAAAAATTTAAGGGGAACTGAAGATGCATCTTTGATCATATATTTAATTCCATCAACTCCCATTACATTGGCTATCTCATGGGGATCAGCCACCACTGCAGTGGTTCCATGAGGTATTACCATCTCTGAAAATCTAGACGGTGTGAGCATTGAACTTTCGATGTGTATATGAGCATCAATAAAACCCGGTAATATATAACCTTTTAAATCTTCATTTAATGGTTTTACACATTTTATAATGCCCTTCTCCACCATTATCTCAGCAGGGTATATCTCCTCACTAAATACATTTAAAATATTTCCTTTTAACATTCAAGACCTCTCCAAATAGTTCCACAAATCAGGGATAATATTATAAAGATAATTATTTCAATCATCTATTTATATTCATTATTCTCATCTTGAGTGTATTATACTAAGTATAAAAAAAATGTTCTTTGGAATGGAAATAATTATCAATAATAGAATACAATGATATACTACAAAAGGCTTAATTAAAAAATAATAGTATGGTGGAAAAATGGAGTTACAATATATACTTAAGGTAATAGTGTTCTTTGTTATATTAGCGAGCATTGGTTTCATTTTCTGGATATTTTTAACCTTCCAGAAAGAGCAGATGCAAGCTGACCTCTTTTTAAGATATGAATATTTCAAAAAGAGTATATTATCATTCTTATCAGCGATCGCATTATTTTTGATATTAAATTCTCTGGACAACATTGGAATCATGATTCCAGGAATATTTCACAGTCTAATTGATATTATTGTTTTATTTTTAGTCTGTTTAGCTGTTTATTATTTTAAATCTAGAGTTACTAATAAAAATTAAAAAATTATTCATTTTTTTGTTTTTATTTATTTATTGTGAATCTCTTCGAAAAGAATTGGTAGAAATGCCCCAACATCAGTTACAATACTAACCACTTGGGCGCTGCCCCTGTCAGCCAGTTTAGTAACTGTAGCAGGATTAATATCTACGCATATGCTCTTTACTTGTGAAGGTAAGATATTTCCTGTGGCAATGGAGTGGAGCATTGTGGCAATCATTATTACCATATCCACGTCTTGTACATGCTTTCGCATGGCATCTTGTGCTTCAATTACATCGGTTATTACATCTGGAAGTGGTCCATCATCTCTGATGGAACCCGCCAGAACAAATGGAACCTCATTTTTCACACATTCATACATGATACCTTTTTTTAGAACATTTTTCTCCACGGCCTCTTTAATAGAACCTGCCCTGTTTATTTCATTTATAGCGTAAATGTGGTGTCGATGTCCCCGGGCCACGGCTTCTCCGGTTTTTACACACATCCCTAATGATGTTCCATAAATTGCATTTTCAATATCATGGGTTGCCAGTGCATTACCTGCAAATAAAACATCTATGTAACCCTCCCTTATCATCTGAGATAATATGGGTGCAGAACCAGTATGTACTATAGCAGGACCCCCCACAATAGCTATTTTTCCATTTCGTGCTTTAATTTCTTTAATTTCATTAGCTATCTTTTTTATAATGGTTGTTACGGGTTTTTCTGATGATACATCACTTCCCATGAATTCGAAAACACCCTGTTTTCCCCGTGGTCTTTCAGGAGGTTCGACTTTTATGCCTTCTCTTCCTACCACCACCAGATCACCTTTCTTAATTCTTCCCATAGGTTTACAGTAAGCTCTTTTCAATTCAGGATCTAAGACTATCATACAGTCCATTTCTATATCTTCCACTGGGATCCAATTATTTCTGTATCTGATGAAGGTGGGATGATTTGTTGTGGAATAAAAGTCATCCGGGAGTACTTTATCTTTTTCAGATTTTTCTACTTTAACTTCCCTTATTTCTGCTATGGTTGCTCCAATCTCACTTAACTCATCTAAAATCTCGTTTAAATGATTAGAATCAGTGCCTTCCACCATTATAAGTGCATAGCTAGTGTCCTTTTTTTGTTTGCCCACTTGAAATTCGAGAATTTCAAAATCGCCCCCCATATCCATAATTATATCCAAGGTTTTAGGAAGCATGAGAGAGTCAATAATATGTCCGGAAAGTTCTACTTCTCTGGTATTCATGGCAAATCCTCGTCTAATATTAATTTGATATAGATATATGCTATTATTTGTAAAGGTTTATAAATTTATACTTGTTTAAAAAAAAGGGTTATCGTTAAAGTATATTGGTTCTCATCCTTTAGGTAGATAATTTAAAAATCAATTTGTTGTTATGGTGCGAAATTAACTTTTTAAGCAGAGAAAATCATAAATAATCTTTGCAGCATTAATGGCAGTTACATCACCAAGCTGGTTGGAAGCCACCTCTACCAGGTCCAGACCCAAGATCTCTTTTTCTGCAATTTTTGATATTAAAATCTCCATCTGAAAGGGATCAATCCCTCCCGGCATTGGATTTCCACTATTAGGTGCGAATGACGGATCTAAAACATCTATATCTATTGAAACATAAATTTTACTATCTATTCCATCTATTGTTTCAATTATCTTCTTTATATCACTATAAACATCTTTAGAAGAATAATATTTTATATTTTTTTTATCAACGAATATTTTTTCCTCTCTAGAACATGATCTGATCCCTATCTGAATAATCTCAAGTGGATTTAAATCATAGACCCGTCTCATTACAGTTGCATGGGAATATTTTTCACCCATATACCTATCTATCATATCCATATGGGCATCAAAATGGATAACAGTTACATCTTCAGCATTAATAGCCTTTAAAATAGGATATGTAATGCTATGCTCGCCACCTAGAAATATTGGTGTAAGATTATGATCTTTAAGTTTTTTAACAGTTGATTCAATGTTGCAACAAGTTTTTATTAAATTTCCCGGAACTATTTCCACATCGCCTAGATCATAAAAAGGAAGGTCCAAATTTTTATCAAAAGTAAGATTGTATCTTTCAAAATTATGGGAAGCCTCACGAATTACCAAAGGCCCATATCTCGATCCTACTTTGTAAGTGCTAGTGCTGTCGAAAGGTACACCTAATAGGGCATAATTATTTTTACCATTAAAATCCTTATCTAAATTAGAATCTTTAAATTCATTTTCTTCCAGTGAATAGGCGAATTTAGAGTTATTTTGAGTATAAAGAAGCATATAATTCTCCTTAATCCATGTAAATTATCTCTAGCTCCTATTTGATATTTATACTCATGAAATTAAGAAAGATATAACATGTATCTATTTTATTCTCATTAATTTTTTATTGCCTAAAGCCATTATATAATCAACTTCAGCACCTTCAATTAATTTATCACTTAATTCATCAGGTATAGGTAGTTCAAAGGTTTCATATGTTTCCAGATCCATTAATTGTACATCACTACCCATTAATGCTAAAACCTGAGCCACTCTTTTGTCTATTATGGGTATGTCAATCTTAGTATCTACTGGTTTAACAATGCTTCTTTTTTGGTTATCAAATATTCCCACAGCTTCCACCCGGGCCTTGGCTGAACCATGTTTTCCTGGTGATGAGGTTTGGATACTTGTAATTTTTGATGCTTCACCATCTAATATAACATATTTACCTACTTTTAATGTTTTAACTTCTACCACTTTTTTTGACATTATTCTTCCTCCAATACTATTTAAAACACAATTAGATTCAATTATTTAATATAGCTTCAATTTTCATATTTCAAATTAATTAATACAATTATTTCAAAATATTTATAGACTATATTCTACAATTTTTTTACTCCAAATCATACTAATTATATTGTAGTAATCAAATAGTAGATTTAACCAATAATATAAATTTTGATATAAATTAACGTTGCTTTAATTTAATACATTCACATTTGATCGTTAATTTAATTTCATTATAACTATAAAATTCATTGTATAAATAAGGAATTATTAATATAACATCACAAGAATTTCACTAAAAAAATTATAGGAAATTAACATGAAGATTTCGATAACATCAGGAAAATCAGAAGGACCAACAAATCTCAATGCATTTGATAATGCTCTTTTAAACGCAGGAATAGGCGATGTGAACTTAATAAAAGTTTCCAGCATTATTCCTAAAGGAACAGAGATAGTAAAATTACCTAAATTAAAACCAGGGACAATGGTAAACTGTGTATTATCCCATGTAACCTCCCAGAGAAGAGGGGATCATATAACTGCTGCTATTGCAGTTGCCCAATCCAAAGATTTTGGTTGTGTAGTTGAAAATGCAGGAATCAATACAGATCCAGCTAAAATAAGGGAGGAAACTGTAGAAATGGTTAAATATATGATGGATGTGAGGTCTTTACAAATAGATGAGATTTTTGTGGAAGAAATTAATCACACCGTGAAAAATGTGGGTTCTGCTGTGGCAGCTGTGGTTTATTTGGAGTAAAATTATGAAAAAGGATGATTTAAATTTTTGGAAAGAGGTTTCCAAAAAGATAATTAAAAATGTGGAAAATGCCATATCCCCCTATGTGGGTACAAAAAAGGCTAATAAAATTGTAATGATGGGAGCTGACGGCACACCAACTAAACTTATTGATATAAAAGCAGAAACAGAAGTTATTAAAGTATTGAAAGAGTTAGAAATACCAGTTACACTAATAAGCGAAGAAATTGGTATGTTAAATCTTGGAGATGAACCCTCAACAGTTTATTTAGTTGTAGATCCCTTGGATGGAACCACCAACGCTGTAAAAAATATGCCAGCTTACGGTATTTCCATAGCCATAGCTAAAACACAGGCAGATAAATATCCAACCATTAATAATGTGAATATTGGTTTTGTAAAAAATTTTGCTACAGGAGATCTTTTCCGAGCTGTTAAAGGCCAAGGATCATTCATCAATGATCAAAAGGCTGTTCCCTCAACTATTGATAAATTAAACAATTCCCTGGTCGGTGCTTTTATCTATGGCACTAATGTTAAAAAATTAGATTATCTATGTAAAAGGGTAAGAAGAATGAGGATAATGGGTTCAGTTGCCATAGAACTATGTTACGTGGCGGATATGACTTATGATGCATTTATTGATCTGCGTGATAATTTAAGGATTGTGGATATTGCCGCTGCCAAACTGATTGTAGAAGAAGCCGGTGGAATTGTAAGTGATTTAGATAATCAGACCATTAATGGAAAACTAACTGTAAAAGATAAAACATCCATCTTAGCTGCAAGTAATAAAAAATTACATGAAGACATATTAAATGTTATGGGGGGCCTATAATGAATATTGGTATTGTAGCACGTCTCGATACCGAGGATGCTGTTAGATTAGCCGATAAAATAGTGGAATTCCTTCAAGAAAAAAAGATTAACCTTACTATAGACTGCTCTCTTTCCCTGAAACTGGGTAAATATAAAGAAATAAGTTGTGAACTGGAAGATATGGATGTGGATATGATAATGGCCATTGGTGGTGATGGAACCATCCTTCGAACTCAAAACTTTATAAATGGCAAGAAAATACCCATATTTGGAATAAATATGGGTACGGTAGGATTTCTTACAGAAATTGAACCAGAAGATGTGTTTAGTGCTCTGGAAGAAGTTTTAGCTGGAAATTATTTCATTGAAAAAAGAATGCAGCTGAGAGTATGTCACTATCAAGAACTACCCTCTGCACTTAATGAAGTGGTTATAATGACCCGTAAACCAGCTAAGATGCTGCACATAGAGATTTCAGTTGATGATGAGAGTGTTGAAGAATTAAGGGCAGACGGACTAATAATTGCAACACCAAGCGGATCTACAGCCTATGCCATGTCAGCAGGAGGACCTATAGTGGATCCCCGGGTAAATGCATTTATTATAGTACCTATATGTCCTTTCAAACTTGGAGCCCGACCTTTTGTAGTATCCAATCAAAGTGAAATTAAGGTAAAACTTCTTAGAAAAGGTAAAAAGGCTATGGCAGTTATAGATGGTCAGTTTGAAGAAGAAATCAATTATATGGATGAGGTAATCTTCAAAAAATCAGATAATTACGCATTTTTTATCCGTTTAACCAAAGCATTTTATAAAAGAGTTAGAGAAAAACTAACTGAAGGCGGAATAAGTCCCTGAAATTTTTAGTTTTACTTTTTTCTTGTTATGGGGAGGATATGTCCAGATGAAAGTTTTAGTAGTTGATATGACCCATGGCGGTAAAAAAATTGCTTTAGAATTCCTAAAAGCAGGGACAGATAAGGTATATGCTTATGATATCTATAAAACATTGCCCACTGATGATGTTATCAATTTAAGCAGAAAGGGAATAATTTTTGTTGATAATGTCATTGAAGATGATGATTTATTAATTGTGGCCCCTGTTCATTCTACTGTAAAAGGTGAAAATCAAATTACCCATCATGATGCTGTACAGATTTTATTATCACCCAAAATCCAAGTACCAGTTATTGAAGTAACCGGAGTAAAAGGTAAGACCAGTACTGTGTGGATGTTAAAAGAGATATTTAAAGAATTAAACCCGCTGGTTTTATCCAGTTTAGGAATTGAGGCTGTGGTGGGTGGTGAAAATCATGTGCTGGAAAAAAATATTAGTATAACTCCTGCTAATATTGTTAGGGCTTGGGAATTAGCCGAAGATCTTGATATAGGAATAGGTATATTTGAGGCATCTCTAGGTGGAACCGGCCTGGCCAATGTGGGAATTTTAACCAATTTAGCAGAAAATTATCCTATTGCCAATAACACTAAAACCGCTGGTGAAGCTAAAAAACAGATATTTAAAAGTGATATAGTGGCATGTGAATATAATGCATTTAAATCCAACTACTCTGATTTTAAAGAAAAAATTGTTACATTTGGTTATGATAAAGATAATACTGCTGTAAATGTAGGGGCAGTCAATGTAAAGTTTGGATTGAATAAAACCAGTTTTAAGGTGATTGTTAATAATTTAAAAACCATTAAAAATGGATATTTAAGTACTGAATTTAATATTACCACCTTTGCCCCGGCAGAACATCATCTAAACAACGTCCTAGCCGCCATATGTGGTTCATTAATATTGGAAGTTCCAATAAAGACCATTCAAAGAGGTTTGAAAAATTATAGGGGAGTGAAGGGGCGTACTTCTATTAAAAAGATGGGGAACATTAACATTATTGAAGAAATCAATCCTGGAATAAATGTTAAGGCTATTGAAAAATCATTTAAGATGATTAGCCAGTATGAAGACTGTGCAGTAATATTAGGGGGTAAATATGGTATAACTTGTGAAGAGATTGATGAGGAAAAGGCTGTAAATTTCCTAAACAGAACATCAGAAAATATAAACTTGATTTTAGTCGATGACTTGGGAATGAGTATTAAATCTAGATTAATAAGAAGTTACAAGTATTTTAAAACTGTTAATCAAGGTATTAAATCAGCTACTGAAGATGGATTTAAAAATATACTTTTAATTTACAGATCAAATTTTAGTGAAATAAATAAGAGATGAAAAATTTTATTAAACATAATAATGAAACTTTTTAAATCAAATTACACGGTAAATTAATTAAAGATTAAAATAAAATTACTTTAATCAACTTCCACATTATTATGTATGGGAGATGGTGCTTTGAAAGTAGGGACAAGAGGAAGCAAGTTAGCACAAGTACAAACAAATTATATAGTCAATGAATTATCAAGAATAACTGATGAAACAATAGAAATAAAAATCGTTAAAACTACTGGGGATAAAATTACTGATTCCCAGCTATATAACCTTGATGCTAAGGGACTGTTCACCAAGGAACTGGATAAATACGTTTTAAACCAAGATGTGGATTTTGCAGTGCACAGTTTAAAAGATGTACCCACAGAATTAGACCCTGATCTGGAAATAGTTGCTATTCCTCCACGAGAGTCTCCACATGATGTTTTGATATCTAATTATGAATGGGAAGAACTTTCAACTGGTTCCAGTCTAGGAAGTAGTAGCCTAAGAAGAGAGGCATTCTGCAATCATCATGGCAAAAAATTTAAATTAAAACCACTAAGAGGAAATGTAGAAACCAGAATCAAAAAAGTTTATGATGGAGAATGTGATGCAACCATAATGGCTGAAGCGGGTTTGAACAGGTTAGGATTGTCTAAGCATATTAAAAAAAGATTTTCACTAAAATATATTACTCCTGCAGCAGGACAGGGGGCTTTAGCCGTGATTACTAGGAAAGATAGTGATAAAAAGGAATTATTAAATAAATTGAATCATTATATAACATCTCAAGAGGTATTAGCTGAGAAAACTGTATTAAAAGAGTTAGGGGTTGGATGCCAATGGCCTCTGGGAGTTATTGCAAAAATAAAGCAGAACAAACTGAATCTTTACAGTATTTTACTCACTCCTGAAGGAGAAATTTTATCAAAGGTTAAATTAGATAGTTCCATTAAGGACGCAGAAAAGATTGGCATAGATGCTGCAAATATTATGAAGGAGGATTACAATTGAAGGAAGTTAACGTGGGTGTCATTGGTGTAGGGGCCATGGGACTCAATCATGCCAGAGTATACTCAAGAATAGAAAATGCAAACCTTTTAGCAGTTTCAGATCTAATGAAAGATAAAGCAGATGAGGTAGCAGCAAAATACAATGCTACTAGTTATAAAGATTATAAAGATGTGCTTGAAATAACAGAGATAGATGCCGTAAGTGTATGTGTTCCTACAACACATCATCATCAGGTTGTAATGGATGCCATAGAACATGATAAACATGTTCTTGTGGAAAAACCTATAGCATTTACCCTTAAAGAAGCAAGAGAAATGGTTAAAGCTGCAAAGAAAAACGATTTAAAATTAGCAACAGGACATGTTGAACGATTTAATCCTGTTGTACAAGAAGCAAAAGCTCTTATACAAGATGGAGCAATAGGAAATGTAGTTTCGACCTCGGCAAAAAGAGTTGGTCCTTTCCCACCTAGAATAAAGGATGTGGGAGTAACTGTAGACCTAGCTATACATGACCTTGATGTGATGTATTACCTTTTAGACGACCCCATAAAAGAAGTCTTTGCCAATATGGGTAGTATCCTAGAAAAATGTGAATACGAAGATCACGCAGAGATAATGACTAAATTCGCAAGTGGAATCATCGGTATGCTTGAAGTTAACTGGCTTACACCCTATAAAAAGCGAGAATTAGAAATTACTGGTGTGGAGGGCATAATATCTCTGGATTACATTGACCAGACAGTTGATGTTTATGGCAAGTTCACCCAAAAAATTGGAGTGGAACAAAAAGAACCATTAAAAGAAGAGCTCAGTTCATTTCTACATTCAATAATAAATGATGAAACTCCTGCCATTACCGGTGAAGATGGTATTTATGCATTAAAGGGAGTTCTTGCAGCTATGGAATCTGCAAGAAGAGAACTACCTGTTAAAATTAATGATTATTAATATTTTTATGCAATAAAATATAGGACGTGTTTTAATTGAGCGAAGAACTCATAAAAAAAGCTTTTGAGTTGCGAAGCAGAGGCTTTACAACTGGAGAAATAGCAGACGAACTAAATGTATCTAAAGATACAGCCCGCTGGCTCATATTACAAGTAAGCGGGAAAAAAGTTGAAAGTAAATCACAAGAAGTTCCTATAGATTTCGCAATAAATTGGGAAAGTTTAGGGGGGAGTTCTGCTAGATTAAAATATGTTTCAGCAGCCATGGCAGATATGGCACTTAAATATAATGAACCTGATGTTATAATGGGTATAGCTGTAAGTGGTGTGCCCTTTGCCACTATGATGGCTGACATAATAAATGTTGAAACGGGTTGGGAAACATCAATTGCAGTTTTTCATCCTAAAAAGCAGAGAAAAGGAGAAGATGCAAGAGGAGCTATAAGCAGTAACTTTGCACCAGTGGAAGGTAAAAAAGTGGTAATTGTTGATGATGTAATTACCAGTGGCAGAACCATAAAAGAAGTGATAAATGTCTTAAAAGATCTAAATGCAGAACCATTACTGGTAACAGTTTTAATTGATAAAAAAGGAATAAATGAAGTTGAAGATGTGCCAGTAGAATCTTTAATTAGAGTGCGTAGATTGGGATGAAATATTACTTCAATACACTACTATCTCCCCTTTAATTTTTAATTCTAATATATTCTATTAAATTAACTCTTGCAATATGGGAATTCTCTATTTAATTTATTAATTTTTATTACTTGAAATTCATCTTCTGGTGGTTAAAAGCAGTAAAGGTATGGCTATTATCTGTGCCGTAAATGAAACTGCCACCAAATAAAAAATATTTAAGTCATACAAAAATCCCAATATTGCGCTTCCTAAAAACCAAGCCCCTCCAAAAATAGTGTTGAATACACCATAAGCCATTCCTCTCTTTTCATATGGTGTTATATCCGCTATTGATGCCCTCATAATTGATTCTTGAGCACCCATACCGATTCCCCAAAAAATTACGCCTAATAAAGTGAAATCTTTACCTCCGAAAAAAATTAATGGTGCAAAGAAAGCAGCAGTGAGCGTGGATAGGGCCATAGCCCTTATACCCATCTTATCAAAAAGTTTTCCAAAAAAAAGTGCAGAAACAGCGTCCACTCCCATGGCCACTGCGTAAAATATAGGTATCATCAGGGGGTTTAAAGCCTCTTTCTGGAAATGGTAAGCAATTAATGGAAAATCTGCAAATCCTATGGCAATTAATGCAATAGCCGCCATATAAATCCAATATACTCTTTTAAATCCTTTTGTACTAATCCCTGATAATTCTATTTCCAATTTTTGAGGATGGGGATAATTAAGTCTGCTGAATAAGAGTACAAAAAGTGCTAAAAGTGCGGGTATTAATAGAAAGGCAAAGCTTGCCTGATAACTTCCCTGAAAATATAATATCACTGCTACCAGTAGGGGACCGGTTATGGCTCCTATCTGATCCATGGCCTCATGGAGACCAAACCCCCAACCCCGACCTAAACTAGTGGTGGCATAGGATAACATAACATCTCGGGGAGGTGTGCGAATAGCTTTACCCACCCTTTCTGAAATCATTAATACTGCTGCAATCTCCCAGCTGCCGGCAAGTGCAAGGAGAGGTACTGCCAGAAGATTTACAGCGTAACCAGTTATGGTTAAAGCCCAATATTGATGGGTACGATCAGTAAGATAACCAGATAACAATCGAAGGGAATAACCAATAAATTCACCAAGCCCTGCCACCAAGCCTACAACTAAAGCACTGGATCCTAAAATAGCGAGAAAGGGTCCAGTTATGCTTCGAGCACCCTCATAGGTCATATCCCCAAAGAGGCTGACTAATCCCAAAAGAACAACCAAAATCAATGCCTTCTTTTTCAGCATTTCATGGTTTTTCACTTTAATACACCCAAAAAAGGACTATAATTAAAAAAATGGAAATAATATAAAAAGAAGAGATTTTAGACTCTATATCTGAGTATGGCCCCTATACCTCCAAAGGCTTTTAGAAGTTGCATTCCCTCTTCAGTTTCTGTGGATATAATTTCAACTTCAGATCCTACCTCTTCAGCCATGTCCACGAAGTCGTCTATTACATCTTTAGTTTCAGTTAAATTCATCTTTTCACTGCACTGGGAACAAATTTCTTCACTTTCATTTTGCGATTCCTTAAATGTTTTTTCTTGTATAAATCCACATGAAGGACACTCAAAACTATCTCTTCGAGAATTTATATCTTCAGATAGTAACAGAATTTCAACGGCACCCATTTGAAGGTTTTTTCTAACTTCTGCTTCACCATAAGAAGCCAGTCCCTCATCACTAACCAGTTCACCTAAGAATCTCTGGACCAGTTTTTTCTCGCGCATAACATCTATTTCTGTTAAAACATCCATGGACTTTTCAATTACTTCCCTTATACCAAAATCACCAGTATAGGATGTGTCAACAGTAGTTATAATCTTCTTTTTTATTTCATGGTGTAGATAATCGCCTTTTACGAATTCTTCCTTGGTATGACCCGGCCCACCAATTATAACTCCTTCCATTTCAGGAATAGCAAGGAAAGCTTCATTTATGGTTTCACCTATCCTTTTTTTGAATTCGTGGGCAGCAAGATCTATTAAACGATCAAAACGACGCTGTGATTGTCCTCCAGCCTTATGTTTTCCGGGTACTCCGCTGGTAAGGGTTTTTACTATATCAACCCGTTTACCCTTCAATACAGCTATTGTCGCCTCCTTCCTATCTATAACTGCCAGTCCGTATACTTCTTTATCCCCTAACATTTCTTCCAATGGTTCCAGGAAAAATTCAGAGTTACAATGATAAGTATAGGTTTTAATTGGCTCGGGAGGTTCAAAGACATAGGTCTCCATCTTTTCTGTTCCCGGCCCACCTTTAGGAATCATTCCTACAAATAGAACCAGTCCCTTCTCGGGAGGTTTAGGGAAAAGTTTTAAACGCTGCATAATAACTTCAATTGCTGATTGAACATTCTTTTTTGTTTGTTTACTTTTGATGTTAGCACTTTGACTTAACTCTTCCCGCATATGTTTTACTACATCACTGACTTGACGATCTGGAGGTATATATACTGAGACGAGTTCAGTTCCCCTTCCTTTTTTATCAGACAATTCACTAATTGTCCTTTTAAACTCGTATAATTCTTTTGATGATACTTCAGCCACTAATAACAACTCCTATAAAAATAACGACCATAAAGGTTTTTATGAATATTTATGAATTTATTAAAGAATAATTTGGTATATATTAATAATATATGTCAAAACTTGTTTTTCATAACATATCTACATTGGGCTTTATTGTATATTAATATAGGGATATCTTAAATAACTAAATCTAAGATATTTTTCAAAATACTGGTATTAAACCTGGATTTTTTCCAGTTATACAGTCCCCACCATTACCAGTTACTATAAAAGTGTTCTCAATTCCCACCATGCCTATATTTTTTATTCCATGTTTAGGTTCTATTGCTAAGGCCATTCCTTTCTGGAGTGGCTGATCAAAACCATTGGCAATTACTGGCCATTCATCAATCAATAAGCCTATGCCATGACCTAGAAATCTTACTTTACGATTACCATAACCCATAAAATTTTCTAAAAAATCCGAGTCAAGTGAATTAATTATCTCATTATATATTTCAGAGGGGACTGCTCCTGGCTTTAACATAGATGCGATCTGGTTTTGTATTTCAACACATTTTTCATGTATTTCTAATGCATGGGGGGCAATAGACTCCTTAAACATGTAAGTGGTAGTTTTATCTGTGTTGTAACCGTCAACTCCACAGCCTACATCAATGTAAACCAGATCTCCTCTTTCTAGTTTTCTTTTACGGCTTCCAATTAGAGGGACTGCCGGGCCCATTCCATATCCTCCTCCGGCACCGTTAAAATATGATGGATAAATTGAACTTTCACCAAAACATATTTGGCCTATAATCATTTCTGTATCGAACATGCCAAAACGGGTCACCCCATGACTTCCATTTTCAATTAGTGCTGAGAATAAATTAGCAGCCAGCTCAGCCTCGCTCATACCTTCATGGAGCAATTCTGGTACTAAATCTTCCAAAACATGTTGATGGATTTTACCTGCCTTTCTCATCCTTGATAATTCATAATAACTTTTATTTGTCCTAATTATTGCAAGATCTGCATCAACTGATTTGAAATTATGGAAGGGAAAATGTTTAAGAAATCTTTGATATAATGCTAAAGGAACCTTTTCAGTTTCTATGTACACTGTAGAGGGGATGTTTTTTTCCTCTTTAGCCGCGTCTCTGAAACTGTGCATAGATCTTATATTGGGGAATAAAGATTCATCTAATGCTCGTTCATAGCTTCTTCGTACCCAGAATGTGGCTTCTTCATCCCTAGGGATGATTAGCATCCCCTCCTGCATAGTTCCTGTGAAATAATACTGGTTTATTTTGCTGAATATTACTGCCATCTTCCAATCAGGATTTTCTATATCCATATGAGTCTTAAAACGCTTCAAACGAGTTCTTAGTTCAGCTGAAGCTATCTTTCTCATGATATAAAACCTCTAATCTTATTATTATTCTCTTTAAATGAAAATAGAATTGCTATTACTAATCCCTTTATTAATTGTGAATAAGTTATATTATTATAATATCATTTATAAACATAAATCCACAGTTTTTTATATTTATATAATATTAATTGGTATGGTGATAGAATGCGAATAGTGATTACCATTGGTGGATCAATAATAATCAAAAATCATGATTATCGGATGTTTCAAGATTATGCTGAAGTTTTAAGGCAGTTAAACCAGGACCATGAAATTTTTGTGGTGGTTGGTGGTGGTAAAACTGCCCGTGACTACATAAAAATTGCGAGAGATGTAGGTGCTGGGGAATCATTTTGTGATGATATTGGTATTGATGTGACCAGATTAAATGCTAAACTTCTTATTATGGCACTTGATCCGCTTGCCTACCCAATAGTTCCCAGAAATTTTAACGAGGCATTGCAATATTCTACTTCAGAAAAGATTATTGTAATGGGCGGCACTGAACCAGGTCATAGTACCGATGCCGTAGGCACTATACTTGCAGAATTTGTGAAAGCCGATTTAATTATTAATGCTACCTCCGTTGATGGTTTATACGACAAAGACCCCACTAAATATGATGATGCTGTAAAATTTGATAGTATCACACCCACGGAAATGATAGATATGTTCAGTGACAAGGATATAAAAGCAGGTACATATGAATTCTTTGACATGACTGCCATACAAATGTTGAAACGTTCTAGAATAAAAACAGTTATTGTAAATGGTAATTCACCAAAAAATGTTATAGAAGCTATCCATGGAAAAATAGGAACCAAAATCTATTCCCCAAATGAATGATAAAACTGAAATACGAATTTAATAGTTATATCAACTAAAATGAAATTTTAATGAGGTGTAAATAATGACTAAACCCCATAGACATTGTGCAGTATGTGGAACTCCAATACCCCCAAAAGAGACCGTTTGTTCTGATAAATGCGAAAAATTAATGATAGATAGGCAAAGAAAAGTAATGAGAACCAGAAGAATTATCTATGCAGTATTTGCAGTTTTCATAATTATTTGGCTCTATATAATGTTAAGGGGACAAATATAAATAAAAAAAACCATTACAAACCATTTATCATAGTATAAAAAAAACAGGATAATAAACTGAATTATTTTTTTCTTGAATATATAGAAAACTATATTTTTAAAAATAATCGATTAAATGGTGTTTAAAAATGTTAATTCTGACAACACCCCTCATGGAAGGGAAAAAAATAGTGGAATACCACGGCCTGGTTACAGGAGAGGCACTTCTAGGAGCAAATGTCTATAAAGATCTTTTCTCTGGTGTAAGAGATGTGGTTGGAGGTAGAACCTCTGCCTATGAAGAAGAATTACAGAAAGCAAGAGACATAGCCCTAGAAAGTATGATGGAAAAGGCAGAAAAACTGAATGCTAATGGAATTATCGGTGTGAATATCACCTACAATAATTTAGGCGGTACAATGGGTAACACCATACTGGTAACTGTATTTGGAACTGCAATATCCTATAAAAACCCTGAATAATTCTATAATCTAATTCTATGAAGGCTTATTATGAATCTAGAGGATTTTGAAAATTCAATTTTAGTTTCCATTATCCATAAAAGATGGGCCATTGCAGCTGTCCTAATTGGAACATTAGCTGGTTTTATATCCGCAGTGATCTGTGTATACGGTCATCTGGTGATATTTGGATTTAACATAATGTTCATAATCTCACCACTAATTGCCGGTTTTGTGGAAACCTATATTGCTCGTGCAAAATATGGTAAAAGTACCGGAGCAATTAGTGCCATATTGATATTTATATTAATAAACATTTATGGTTGGATCTTCCCCAAAAATCCCATTACACTTAATCTATTTACTTTAGGTGGGCTTGCACTAATGATACAAGCCGCTTTTCCCATATTTATAAATTTTTTAATATTCGTTGTTTTCATTGGTGCATTATCTTACATTTTTGGATACATAGGAAACTTAATATCCAAATTACTGGAAAAATTAGGAAAGAAAAAGGAAGTATCAGGAACAAAAGAACCCGTACCCGAGTTAAAAATGGAAGAAATACTAAAATTAGGGGTAAAGCCATTAACAACAACACAAGTATCAGGAAAAAAAATATCAAAATATTTAGGTGTGGTGGAAGGAGAGGCTCTACTAGAACTTCAAGATGACGAAGAAGTTTCTAAATTTGAAAAAATCCAAGGAAAAGTTGGAGATGATTTTCTCATAGACCTTGAAAATGCCAGGAATAAAGCATTAAAAGATATGATAATAGCAGCCAAAGAATTAGGGGCTAATACTATTACTGAAATCTCAATAAACTATAGTGAAATTGGTGGTATTAAAGAAAACATGGTTCTAATTAGTTTAAATGGTACTGCTGTTGTAGTTGAAGATTAAACATCCCTATATAAACTATCTTCTCATCATCAAATGAGAAGTGTTTATAACTTATTAATCATTACTAGTTCATTTTTTCTAAACATGACCCATCCATTTTAGCGATTTTTTCGGCATAAACACTGGCCAATGGTGAAGCAGTGATACCATGTAAGAATACACTTAAAAGAACTGTGGTAAAAACAGTTAAGGTGAATGTTTCTTCTCCCGGAAAATTAAGCTGTCTTTCAATGGCTATTAATGCCAGAACAATTGATGCAAGTCCACGGGGCCCAAACCATCCCATGAAAAGTACTGTTTCCTTTTTTAGTTTAGATCCTAAAAGGGATATAGCTGTTGGTAACATGCGGATTATGGTTAAACTCAATAAGGCATATAACAATATCTGCCAGGTCATATCTTGTATTAATGGTAATACTATGAATCCTAAAAGGAAAAATACAAATAGATTCAGAAATTGTCCTTCTTCCTCGGTGAAACTTATGAAATTCTTTACCTGATCCTTGAGAACATATCCAGTAGCCAACCCTCCTACAAAGGCTGCTATAAATCCACTGCCACCTAATTGATCAGTTAATAGCCACGAAATAAGGGCCACAGCAATCAAACTAATTCTCTGAAAATTTTGTGTCATCCATTCCTGTTTTTTGGCTTTTAATACTAGCCAACCCCCAGACAATCCTATTATTAGCCCTACTATTACCCCAAATCCAATTTGAGCTAAAGCTGCCTCTATAAAGAATCCCACCGGACTGAAGGTTTCTTTGGCAATAGACCAGGCCAGGAATAGTAATAGGAAAGGAACTGCTAATCCATCATTTAAACCACTTTCAATTTCCAAAGTTTCACGAACCAATGAAGGTAATTTCTTATTCTTCACCACCACCTGTCCTAAAGCAGCATCAGTTGGAGCTAAAACCGCCCCAATTATTGCAGCCTCCCAAATACTTAGATCAGTAAGTAATAATGTAGCTATAACTATTCCAAATAGAATGGTAAGAGTTAAGCTAACAGAGAGGAGTCTGAGGGTGAGATTATTCTTTCGAAGAGCCCCTAATCCTATCCGGGAAGCATCACTAAAAAGAACTAAAACCAGAGTTAATTCAGCCAAAAAAAGTATAAGACCCGTATCAGAATTTATAAGCATATTACTGAGAAAATCCGTGGCTAAAAACATGCCCGCTATTACAAAAATCATTTGAGGAGTTATAGGAAGTTTATTAATGCGCTTAGATATCAAACTATAAACAAAGACAATAACTAAAAAATATACAAGTTCCATCATGAGACCATCTCTTTATAATTAGGATACTATCTCTTTTCAATATCATAATTTTCTATTTTAAAAATTAAATTCTATTTCACCAAAATAATAATTAATATTATAAATGCAAAGATTATGGCTACTGGTGGTAAAAAAAGAACTAATAAAGCGAATATAAAACCTAAAATCAATGCCGTAACTGTGTCTATCATATTAAAACCTTCATTTATCATAATTAAACATAAATTTTATAAAAAATTCTTACTTATTACTCCTTTTCTATGAATGCTTCTTAAAAATACTCCTAGCAAATAATGTCTAAAAAAAATATTTTTGAAAATTTAAAATTTACAGTTATTGAAGATTCTTATGAAAAGAAACTTTAATATTATCTTATAATATCATTTATTAGAGCTAGGAAATGATTTTAAAATAGATAGCTACCCTATTCAAACAGTCCCGTTCCAAAGAAACAGTCTATACAGTATCCATCACCACCCATATGATCCAGACAATAACATCGCTCACATATTATGCATCGGTCTATTCCAGGTTCTCCACAAAAATCACATTCGTCACACATATAAAATTCCCCATAATAATAAATTATTCACAATTTTGATTTATTGTACAGCTGCAGTATATTGTTGGTATTCTTTTATTGTGGATATAGCATAATATCCATTTATGATGGCGAGAATAAACAGCCAAAAAAATCCAAATCCTCCAATAAATTGTATTATTGCTAGAAGCAGCCATATAACTGCAAATGCAAATACTAACTGAGAACTTTTTGTTAGATAGATGGCTAATGCAAAAGCCAACATCATTATACCTATGGGCAGCGACAATAAAAGATTAATAACACCCCATAATCCTAAATTTCTAACAGTACGGTTAACAAAATCTGATTCGGATATACAATATCCCCCCTGATTTTTTATAATACCTATAACAAAATATATTATAATTCTAAGGATTATTCATCGTCATCCTCGTGGCCATAGTCCACTATGTCCTCAAAATAGTCTTCTGAGTCATAGGCCAGAGGCCCAAAAGATCTTTTTTTCTTTTTTCTCGATTTAAACAAATCCAATTTACCATATACCATAATCTAACCCCTAAAATAATTTTTTTTGTATAATACTTGGAAATATACTACCTATATTAATAGTTCTTATATACCATAGTTATAGTATATATTAATAAACTAATGCCATATATAATTAATGTTTATTTTTTAATATTAAACATTTATTTATCAACTAATATATATACTACTAAAAGATAAAAATAAATAAATTAGGTTTATACTCAATATAAACCGCAAATAACAAATATAAATAAGCCAGAGGCCTTTAATATTGTATCCCCAACTTTTTTAATATATAATATTGGTCAGACAGAGATTTGAGATGATATCTACAGAAATCAATGATTTAGAAGATCATATTTTTTAAAATAGCTATAGACAAAAAAATGAGATTTTCAATAATTTTAGCTAACTGATATTAGTAAATCCTTCATATATAATAAAAAAACGGTTTTTTTATAGGTTCTATTATAACTGTAAAATCAAGAATTATTCCACAAGGAATATGCCTTTTTTAATTAATTAATTCTATTTAGCATATTTTTAAGATTAAATTATGGCCAGCTGCCCTGCTGATGTGATTTCTAATTTATTAGGTTCTATTAAGCCCATTTCACGCAGTTCACGAACATGATTATAGGTCATTCCACGGCTGATACCTACTTTTATTGATAGATTTTTAACTGAAGCATTGCCCATATCCAGTTCCTTTAAAATCTGTTTCTTTGTAGTTGAAATACCATAATTTAATTTTGGAATTTCAACAATCTCATTATCCTCCTCAGTAAGGTATACTATGCGTTCTACTTGTTTGTGACGGGCATAAGATCCAAATAACGCACCTAACGCCTGGGTTTTTCTTCCTCCACTCACATTTACAATGACCCGATTTTCTTCTGCAGATTCCCTGTCTATGATCTCTGCAGTATCTCTGGCTATTTTTACCACATCATAAACACTAGTATCCAGAGTATTAATATCGATTATTCTACCCACTGTTTTTCTAAGTGTAACCTCTGATTGCAGTTTTTCATTTTTAGCATCCTTATTCTTTAATAATATTAATTTATCCGGAGATAATTTGGTAATAGCTACCATTACCGGTTCTAGTGAATAAAAAGTTGATATTAAAGTTACCTTCATAAATAATACACTCTAAATTTTAGTTTTCATCTAATATGTTCATTTTATTTATAAATGATCAAGAGAAATTTTTATATTAAAATCTATATAACTGTTATATCTTATCTTATTTTATAAATAGTTTTAAACATCTTTTATTTAATATCATATGAAAAAATATATCATAAATTTAATAAAATAAGAATTTATAAGAAAATATGAAATTAGATCCCTTTAAAGATGAATTTGTATCTACTTTGAAATCTTTCGCTCCAGCCATAGCATTGATCTTAATTTTTCAAATATTTATTATAAGAATGGATATGGCTGAATTCATACCCATTGTAATTGGACTTGTTTTCACCTTGTTAGGATTTGTAATTTTCATCGAAGGGGCTAAAATGGGACTTTTACCTATGGGTGAACAAATTGGGGCTACTTTCATAGAGAGAAAAGCTCTTTTCATGATACTATTATTTGGATTTCTTTTAGGGGTAACTCTGACTATAGCTGAACCAGATGTAAGAATACTCGCCTATCAGATTGAAAATGTAGTTCTCATCCTTTTAACCCAACAAGAAATTATTTTTGTAACTGCTCTGGGCCTTGGAATCTTTGCTATCTTGGCGATTTTAAGAATTATATTAAATGTGCCCATTAAATATATTCTAATACCTGGATATTCAATCAATTTATTGCTGGCCCTTTTCTCTAACGAAGAATTTCTTACCACTGCCTTTGATATGGGGGGAGTAACCACTGGCCCTATGACTGTGCCTTTTTTAATTGCCTTCGGAGTAGGTATTGCCTCGGTTTTAGGTGGTAGGGATCGTCTCACAACAGGATTTGGATTTATGGCTATAGGATCCATCGGCCCTATAATGGCCCTGCTTATATATGGAATTATAAAAGGAGGGCCATAGAATGGATCTTAATTTACCCTTAAAAATTTTTATCGAAGTTATTGAAGCAATTATTCCGGTTATAGTGCTTTTTATCTTTTTCCAGATATTTGTACTTAAAAAAGTTCCAGCTAATATAAGGAGTATTATTGTAGGTATATTCTTGACCACCATCGGATTTTTCCTCTTCATGCTGGGGGTTCGTCTTAGCCTAATTCCGATGGGTGAGAAGATCGGAGGGGTTTTATCGGGGACTAATCAGTTACTAGTTATTTTTATTATATTTATAGTTGGCATTATAGTTATTTTTGCTGAACCAGCAGTCAACCTCCTGGCCTATGAAATTGAGAATGTTTCATCTGGTTTTCTGAGAAAAAAGTATATAACCCCCATAATTGCCTTAGGGGTTGGAGTTTCAATGCTACTTATTATATTAAGAATATACTTTGAAATTTCCATAGCCTATATCTTAATACCCGGATACATTTTAATGATTATTTTAACTTACCTAGCACCCCCGGATATAGTTCCAATTGCATTTGATTCAGGGGCGGTGGCCACCGGTCCGGTAGTGGTTACTTTTGCATTGCCCATCATTACTAGCATAGCTATAAATGTATTGGGTGCTGGATCAGGAGTTTTTGGCTTGGGCACTATTGGAGTAATAGCCATGTGTCCCATTATTTTCATACTAATATTTGGCATAATACTTAAAAGGAGGATGAAAATTTGAGTAAAAAAGACGAGTTCCAAATAATATTTGCCATCGTCGAAGCTGAAAAAGGAAGTGAAATCCTAAAAAAATCACAAGAGGCTGGAGCTGAAGGTGGAACCGTATTTTTTGGCAGAGGAACTGGAATACATGAACATGAAAAGATCCTAGGAATACCTATTGAACCAGCTAAAGAGATAATAATGATCCTGATTAAAAAGTCACAAGTAGATCCAGTCCTTGAAGCCATAATGGAGGCTGGTAAACTAGATGAACCTGGAAAAGGTCTTGCATTTGTATTGGATGTTTCCAGAGTAGTGGGTATATGTCACCATAAACATTGTTCTATTGAGGATGAATTCTGAAATTTTTATTTAAAGTTTAATAGGTTTTCTCATGTCTGATAAAATAAAGTGGTATCAAAGATCAGTAGATGAAGCTTTTGAAGCTCTAGAAACTAGTCTGGATGGTCTAAGTTCAGATGAGGTTAAAAAAAGATTAGATAAATATGGATACAACGAGCTAACCTTTAAAAAGGTTAGTTCTGTTCTAAGATTTTTAAGACAATTTAGAAACCCATTAATATACGTTTTAATTATTGCGGCCGTGGTAACTGCATTTATTGGTGAATTAATTGACACGGCAGTTATTCTAGGAGTGGTTATTGCCAATACCACCATTGGATTTATCCAGGAAGGTAAAGCCGAATCTTCAATCGAGGCCTTGGAAAAGATGATGGTGCCTAAATGTAAGGTACTAAGAAATTCTAAGAAAAAAACCATTCTGGTTCGCCAGCTAGTTCCAGGGGACGTGGTAATAATTGAAAGCGGTGATCAGGTCCCGGCAGATCTGCGACTTTTCCAAGCCAATAATTTACATTCTGATGAAGCAGCACTAACTGGAGAGTCTGTGCCAGTATCTAAGAGTATTGAGGAAATTTCTGAACCAGATTTAGCACCTGCTGATCAAAAATGCATGGCCTTCAGCGGTACTTTTATAACAGAAGGTTCTGGAAGGGGAGTTGTTGTTGCCACGGGTAAAAATACAGAAATGGGTAAAATTGCAGAAATCATGGAAGAAACACATAAAATAATGACTCCCCTTATGAAAAAGATGGAGAGATTCACCGAGATAATTGTGGTTGCCATAATTTTCATTGCATTTCTTAATTTTGTTTTATCATTATGGTTTGGATATGGATTTATTTATTCTTTTATGGCATCATCATCCCTAGCAGTAGCAGCAATACCTGAAGGTCTGCCTGCAGTGCTTACTGTTACCTTAGCTCTAGGTGTAAGGACTATGGCAGATAGTAACGCTTTAATTAGAAAATTGCCCTCGGTGGAGACCTTGGGAAGGGCTACGGTAATTTGCTCAGATAAGACTGGCACCCTTACCAAAAACCAGATGACTGTAGTCCAGATCTATTGTGGAGATAAAAGTTACCAGGTAAGTGGAAGCGGATATAAACCAAAAGGAGAATTTTTAGTTAATGATGGGGCTGTTAATTTAGATGATGAACCTTCAGAATTAAAGGAAACATTAAAATCGGGTTTACTATGTAACAATGCTTCTTTAGTTGAAAAAAATGGACGATTCAAAGTTATAGGAGATCCTACCGAGGGTGCTTTGATAGTTTCTGCTTTTAAAGCTGGTATAACTGATGATAGCATAAGATTAGATGAAATTCCCTTCCAATCAAGCACCAGATTCATGGCCACCCTAAATAAGGGAGAAAAAGATAATATTATCTATGTTAAAGGTTCACCAGAGAAGATATTGGAGTTATCTAAAAATCAGTTGAAAAATGGAAAGATCCATGAAATTGAATATGATAAAATATCAGCTATGGCGGAAAAAATGGCTGGAAATGCATTAAGAGTGCTTGGATTTGGATACAAAGTAGTGAATGAAAATAAAAAAGAGATCAAAAAAGATGATATTGAAGGAATAACCTTTTTAGGTCTGCAGGGAATGATTGATCCTCCCCGGGAAGAAGTGATAGACGCCATAAAAACCGCTGCAAAAGCTGGGGTAAGAACTGTAATGATCACAGGAGATCATGCTGTAACTGCGAAAGCTATTGCGAAACAGTTAGGAATAGGTATAAACGAGGATAAAGTTATTACTGGAAAAGAAATATCTGCTATGAGTCAGGAAGAGCTCCGTAGCTTGGTGGATAAAGTTTCAGTTTATGCCCGGGTTTCTCCGGAACATAAATACCAGATCACAAGCCAACTACAGAAGAAGGGAGAAATTGTTGGAGTCACTGGAGATGGGGTTAATGATGCACCGGCATTGAAAGCTGCGGATATTGGCATAGCCATGGGAATAACTGGTACTGATGTAAGTAAAGAAGCATCAGACATGGTTCTTGCTGATGATAACTTTGCCAGTATTGTGAAAGCTATAGAAGAAGGAAGATATATCTTTGAAAATATTCGCAAAGTGATATTATATGCCCTAGCAGCCAATGGAGGACAATCACTTATTATATTAAGTGCAGTTATTCTGGCCCCTTTCTCAATGCTTTTCGTGGTAAGTCTTCCCTTAGAGCCAGTTCAGATTTTGTGGATAAATCTATTTGACTCTATATTCTTAGCCCTCCCCCTAATTAAGGAACCCAAAGAAAAAGGTCTTCTAAAATATCCTCCCACTGATTCTAAGGATGAAATCGTAAACCCTCTATTCATAAAAAAGGTTGGAATTGTTTCATTAGCCATGGCAGGAGCCGGTTTATCCATATTTTATCTTTTTGGTTCGCCAGGCATTTCTCCACTGGTAGATGAGTTAATTATAAGGCAAGCTCAAACTGCAGCTTTTGCTACTGTTATATTAGTCCATGTCTTTTATCTTATTACTGCCAGATCCATTTATGACTCAGCATTCTCTTTCAGTCCTTTTTCCAATAAATGGTCCCTGGCGGGTATTGGAATTGTTTTAATATCTTTAGTAATGATAATATATCTTGAACCTTTAGAGTTTATTTTCAGAACCGCAGCATTCCCCATGGAATGGTGGATTCCAATAATTCTTTTTGCACTTCCAGGATTCTTTTTAATAGAAATTGAAAAGTTTCTAAGCAAATTGGGAAAATAGTCTCTAGCTAATTCCAATCATAAACCCAGCTGAGGATTATAGACACTTTTGGATAAATACTCACTTAGTATCCCCCTTCAAAGGAGTAACAAAAAATCCATCAGTATCTGCATAGACCACTTCAAAACCATATTTTTCAGCTTCATTCATTGTTTCTATTAAATAATTTCTTCCCCATGCTGTAATTGCCTCTGAAGCCTCTACACAATACCAACGATACTGCGGATGATTATATAACCCATAAATTGTAGCGATTAATGTTTTAATTGCTTCTTGTTTAAAGTTTAAAATTTGCTTTTCCTCAGGATCTACGGATTCTTTCAGCCTAGATTTAATACTTATACGTTCATTTAAAAGTATAGATGTTACTTTTGGAATAAAACCTTTAGGTTCTCTTTTGAATTTATATCCAAATTCAGGTGCAACATGACATGTATCTTTATCACCCTCTTTAGAAAGGGTTTCTGGAGAAATATTTTTCGCTATTATTATACTAGGGTAAAGACTCCTAAAATCGAAGTAAAAAATATTTTCATGCAAACCTTTTAATGGTTCTTCCACATATCCCCCTACAACATTTCTTTCAAACTTTCCTGGTTCATTTGGACAGATAAGACCAAACTCATACGATTTACGTATTAAATACCACTTCACCTGAGTACCGGTTCCTCTTCTGACAATCTCAAATAAAGGTTGTCCCACAATTCTAGATAGTTCAATAGTCATGGGCAGTATTCTCTCCCCTATTTTTGTAATAGCCATAACATCTTCAAGAGAATATCTAAAAAGTTTCTCTCTTCTTTCACCACCATCAATCCAACAATTATAAATTTCTGGTGCAGATATATCGATTTTGTCTTCACCAAAAAGTTTTAAATAAACATTGTGGATCGTATGGCTGTTCAATTGAATATATCGGCGAACAATACGATATAAATCTACATGAACGCGTCCTTTGACCACTGCTGCTTTTTTTGGAACCCCTATAAATTTGAGCATTGAACCATCCGTTCCTAGGTCGAGTGAGACATTTAATTTATCCGCCCTACCTTTAATATAAGGAAAGTCAAACTTGTCTGAGTTGTAACCTGTGATTATGTCTGGATTTTCAGATTTAATAGTTTCAACAAATTTATTTAATAATTCCATTTCTGTTGAAACTGTTTCTGTAAAATCATTTGAGGATTTTCCAGTTGATAATATCCTTTGAAAACCCTGGTTACTGGCGAAGCTAATCATGATTATGGGATCTTTGCTAACTTCCGGCAAACCTTCAGAACTAAAGGCTTCAATTTTGAAGCTTAAAATGTTAAACCTATGCCAACCCGATTTAATTTGTTTAGGTTCATTTTTTAATTCAATTATAAGTGCTTTATCAGAACTGGGTCGTTTTAAAAGTTTACCATTCACTTCAACTTCAGACATTGGAAATAAACCTTTATCAATCAGATATCTAAGAGAAAGTGCTATATCAAATTCTCTAATATCTTTTACAGATTTTAATTTAACTATTTCTTTCTTTAATTTAAGCATTTCACGTGGATGTTCAATTGTTACTTTTAAAAAATCTTTAAATTCTAAATTATCAATTTTACGTTCTTTTTCTATTTTTAAAAATTTAAATTGCTCTAAATCATCTATACACTTATCAAAATCCTCAGGTATAACATAAAAGTAAGGATAAAAGTTTTTATCTAAAACTATTAGGGATTTATTCTCATCTGGAATTTTTCCAAATAATCGTATGATGGGTTTACCTTGCTTGGTAATATAATCAATATCAAGTAATATGAACCTTTTAACCAACATAACAGAGTTTCCATATTTATTTAGTTAAAACAGATTTATTAATACTTATTATAATTTTTTATTACCTTCAGTATCCTTAAATTTCTGTTTAGCACGTGAAAAATTCCGATTAGCTTCGTTAATTATCTCCATCAAATTATTGTATTTCATCTCAGGGGTAATCACAGGAATTTGTACATCACATCGTCTCATATCACTGGTGTATGAAGATCTTTTTTTCTTATATTTTGGATCTAAAGATGATATGTAATGATAGGGAGAATTTGATGTTTTTTTAGAATCAAAAATGTGTTCTAACTCTTCCTTAATATTATTAAGTACACCTAATGCCAGATTAAGCTCGTTTATGCTGATGGAGTTTCCCTTCATCTCCCAGTAATCAATCTGGTATAAACCATCTATATATTCCTTAATATCACTATGCCATTTTATAAAGTCCTTGCTAGGAAAAACCATTAAATCTTTATTTTTCAGGAATAATTGTGGTTTATATAACAATATTTTCTTTTCATCCATAATACCATAAGTGTAACGCATACCCAACCCCTTTGCTATAAAAGATTAATAGAATCTTTAATTGTAGCTATGGCTTTACTTGGAGATACTGCTACATTTTGAGGAGTATGAATATTTTTGTATAAGTATACATCAAGATAAGATTGTAATGGCTCTTTTTTGAATATCATATCCATGTTTAAATCTATGTTGTGTACGCTCCGCATGATTTTAGGCCAATAGCCAATTAACTTCCATTCTTCATTTTTATCAAGATGTAAATTAATTTTATTAATAAATTCTATTTCCGCCATAATAGAATTATACCTTCTATTCATCTCTTCCACCGTAAATACAATGACTGTTTCATATTTCTGGAACATTTCAGGATTGTGTAATTTAGCAAATCTTCCAAAAGGCACTCCCTTACTAAATCTCACATTATAAACTCCTTTTTTCTTGTATTTATCCTATTAAAATCCCAGCGAACTTTTATAAATCGTAAAATAATTTTTTCCCACACTGACTAACATATCCTATTTATGTTTTATGGTGTTTGAGGGAGAGTGCATCTGAAAAGTAATTCAAAAACAGATGATAATATAAAACAATCATAACTAAGGTTAATTAAAATAGAGGTTTAATGAATCAGAATGATAATAAGGAGTACCTTCTATAATAAAAGCAAGCCCATTAACTTACTGATAATATCATAGATTGAATATTTCCAGATAAATTTAACATATTTGACTAAAGTATTCCAATCATTTTCAAAGCCATATAGATTAAAACTGTTACAAATATTGCCTTCATATATTTTTCTGGCAGTCTGTGAGCAACTCTTAATCCAATTTGAGCCATTAGAACTGTGAATAATATTAAAACCAGCATTTGAATGATATTAATGTATCCTACTGAATAGGGAGGTAATCCCTCCACACCCCAACCATTGTATATGTAAGAAGCTATCCCACCAATCGAAGTAAATATTATAACTGCAGTGGAAGTTCCTACCGCCTCTAACATGGTGAACCCCATAATTAGAACCATTATAGGAATCATTATAACACCACCACCAATACCAAGAAGTCCAGAAAGAATTCCGGCTATAAATCCCCAGAAAATGTAATAATAATTATTTTCAATCTTTTCTATCTTATGACTTTTATTTCGAAATAGTATCATTTGAATTGAAACTCCAATAAGCATGATTCCAAATAGGACTCTTAAGAAATCACCATTAACATTGCTTGCAATAGATCCTCCTATGAAACCTCCTAAAAATCCGGAAACACCCAGAATTATTGCTGGTTTAATTAAAACACATTTTCTGCAGTAGTGGCCGTAGGCACTGCTTATTGCGGTTGGTAAAATAACAGCGAGACTGGTACCAAATGCAACTCGAATAGCAATTGTACTATTAATTCCAATTGATTCTAAAATCCAAAATTGTACTGGAACTAATATGAATCCCCCGCCAACTCCAAGTAGCCCCGTGGCAAATCCTACAAAAATTCCAGTGCATATGAGGATTGTAATATAAAAATTAGAAATATCTAAATTCATCATAGTATTATGCCATGTAATTTTTCCTAAAAAAGATATGTTACTGAGATTTTTTCATATTTTCCAGCTCGTTCTTTATTTCTTTTAGCTGGATACTTAAATCATCTATTTTATCTAATTCGTCTATTTTATTATTTATATTATCTATTTTATCCTCAATTATCCCTATCCGTTTCATGCTTTTTTCTGTTAATTTATCCCTCTCTTTTCTAAAGGCTTCCACTAGAGATGAAGTTGCTGATGCTGTGATCAAACTTGTAACAATAATGGCACTTAACATTGCCACCACACCAGTTACTCTTCCAATCCCAGTATAGGGGATAATATCACCATAACCTACAGTGGTAATGGTTTGAATAATATACCAAATTGAATCTTCATAATTGAGGACATTAGGGTTTATTCCCTTCTCCGCGAATAAAAAAACAGCAGAACATATAAAAAGCATTACTGTGAAAAAAGTTATGGGATAAATAAGTTTACTTTTCTCCTGAAAGTCAATTACACGGCTTCCTAATACATTTAAAAGTTTTAGTAGTACATATACCTTAAGGAGAACTATTAAACGGGAAATTAGTAAGATGTTTGAATCACTTAAGCCCATGAGATTTATGAAAATAAAATATACCGGTATAAAGGCCATTATATAACTAAATTTAAATTGGATTAATTTGTATCTAAATCTGAAATAATAACCCAATAATAATAAGATAGATGCAAAAAGGTCGAATAATCCGATATTATAATAGCTAGTAATTCTTAACTCGAATATGGCAGATATGAATAACAAGAAAATTTCAATAAAAATTAATGTTACAAAAAATACTTCAAAAAACCATTTTAAACGATTTTCCATAAAAAAGAATTGTTAAATTGAATATTAATAATTTTTGGTTCAAAAATCAATAAAATCATTTATTTATCGAAAAAATATAAGAATAAAATCATTTTATCATGTTTTAAATTATAATTAAAATAAAATAATTCTATTCAAAGAATTATAAAATAAAAAAAGGGTTTAGATAGGGGTATTATAAAGTTACACCCATATCCAGTTGTTCAGTTAATTCTTTGTATCTGTTTCTGATTGTTACTTCAGTTACACCTGCAATATCAGCCACATCTCTCTGGGTTTTTCGCTCCCCTAAAAGAACTGAAGCAATGTATAATGCAGCGGCTGCAACACCAGTAGGACCTCTTCCAGATGTAAGTCCTTTTTCCATGGCTTTTTCAATTATCTCTATGGCCTTTGATTGTACTTCACCAGAAAGTCCTAGTTCACTTGCAAATCTTGGAACATAATCTACCGGTGAAGTTGGAGGTAGCTTAATATTTAATTCACGAGTCAAGAATCGGTAGGTTCTTCCCACTTCTTTTTTACTTACCCTGGAAACTTCAGCTATTTCATCTAGAGTTCTAGGAACATTACATCTTCTGCATGCCGCATATAGTGATGCTGCTACAACCCCTTCAATACTCCGTCCTCTTATGAGTTTATTTTCTACTGCACTTCTGTAGACTACAGATGCTGCTTCTCTAACACTTCTTGGAAGACCTAATCTTGAAGAATCTCTATCCAGTTCACTAAGAGCAAATGCTAGGTTTCTCTCAGTTGCACCTGATATTCTTATTTTTCTCTGCCATTTCCTCAGACGGTACCATTGAGCTCTGTTCCTTGCGGGTATGTCTCTACCATAGATATCCTTATTTCTCCAGTCAATCATGGTACTAAGACCTTTATCATGGATAGTGTAAGTAATGGGTGCCCCTACTCTGGTTCTTTTGTCTCTTTGTTCATGGTCAAATGCTCTCCATTCTGGCCCCATATCTACCAGATTGTCATCAATAACTAAACCGCAAGCACCACAAACAATCTCTGCACGCTCATAATCACCTATAAGTTCTTCAGAACCACATTCTGGACATTTTGTTTCCACTTTTTCTATTTCAGAAACATCATACTTCATTTTTTCCTTCGTTTTCGTCGCCCCCATTTTTTCACGGGTTTTGTCCCTATATACAATACCTCTCCAACTCGGTTTTCAAAGTTTTTCGAATTTATTGCACGGTTGGGTTTTATGGTAATATATGGATTTTTGGTTGGACCAAAAATATCATGTACTATTCCCAGTTTTTCTTTTTTCTTGGTGAATACTGGAAGTCTGAAACCAGGCGTTTGATTGGATCTAAGGATAATATTACCTTTATTGGAGATATGTGAAATAATTCCCAATTCTTTCATGTTAAAACCGAAACTTTTATATAATAAATAATGTTATTCGAACTTATATATATAGTTTTCGATAGTATTATATGTAATTTAAATTCATATAAAAAATAGTTAATGTTAATAAGATATCAAACAAGTGTATTATGAGGTTTAAGACACTTATAATTAAACAAATCTAAATTTAAACCGTTGCACTTTTACTGCTTTTAATTAACTTTCCATAATACAATGCAGCCACAGCACCAATAAATGTTACAGTGAAATAACTGGCCAGACGATCAATTATACTAGCAGGTAAAACCACATCTGCAGGTACACCTACTACTGCAAAAAGTGCTACCAATGTGGCTTCCCTAATACCCCATGCTCCAGGAAGTATAGGGAGAAGAGAAATCAATATTGCGACAGTATAAATTATAACCAGAGGAATGATTGGGGGATAAGAGCCTAAAGCAACAAAGCAAACATAAATCCTTAATACATCAATTCCCCACATTCCAAATGAGATAAAAAATCCTATTAAAAAAACCTTTTTATCCTCTAAAGCTTGCATGAAACCTGTTGAAAAACGGTTTATGTAAAAGATTAGTTTTTCTCTAATATCAATGAATTCAAGGGGTTTCTTAGTAAATTTGATTATAAAAGGAAAAACCGACTTAGCTATTCTAATAATCATTCTTTGAGCTATATCCTTATTTAAACCCGCGTATATCAGTATTACAAAAAATATCATGGTAATGAATATTAGCACACTCACTACCAGACGAGTGATAATACTTATATTCCATGTTAAAATGAATATAGCTGCGAAAAGAGAGATTATAACAAATGGAAAGAATTCAAATACTCTATCCGCAGTTGATGAAGCAAATCCAATCTCAAATGGGGTTCCCTCCAACTCTCTCAATAAATACGCCCTTAAAGGCTCCCCACCGGCAGCACCAGGAGTTACATTATTTCCGAAAAGACTAGCCATGAGCATGATTAATGTAGTTTTAAATTTAGGTGCTTTATCTACCACATTAAGAATAAGTCTCCATCTCAATGCCCATATTAAAATGATTATAGCTTCTAGAATGAAATTTAATAACAAAAATTGTAAATTAGTGCGTTTTAAAACATTTATAATATCATTTATACCTATAATAAAGGATATTACAAATATAATAAAAAACGATGCTGCGAAAGATAAGATTATCTTCCATTTATGCTTTCTAATAGTATCATATGTATTACTCATTAAAATCCTCGGTTAAAATAGGTATTGGCTAATGCATTAATTGAATTATTTATTTTTGGCATTTATGAAATTATTTCATATTAAATATAGTCAGTTAATTCCTAAAATTTCCGATAAAGAAAAGCCTTTTTCAATTTTTTCTGAAATTTTCTTTTCTTGCTCTTTAATATTTATCGTCTCTTTTATTACCTCATAATATCTAGATTGGGGAATTACTAAAACTCCACAATCATCACCAATTATCATATCATTGGGATGAATTTCTATATCTCCAAATTTAATAGGAACATTTACTTCACCCCTATTCAAAGGCATGCCCGCATTAGGAATAATTGAAGAAGAAAAAACTGGATAATTTAAGGATCTGATGGCCGAAATATCTCTTACTGCTCCTAAAACCACAGTACCTCCCAAACCATTTTTCTGTGCCATTCGAGAAGTTAATTCACCCCATAAGGCTTGTTCATTGTTGTCCGGACATATTACTATAACTTGACCTTTTTTTGCAGTTTCGATTGCTTTAACAACTGTCCCCCAATCACCAGAATTAGTTTTTACTGTTACTGCGCTACCGGATAACTTTTCACCAGATCGGAGCTTAACACCCTTTAAAGATGTGTTCTTTATATCTAATTTTTTCATTGCATCTGAGATCTGAGGTGTGGAGATATTTTTTAGAGTTTTTTGATCAAACTTTTTTGTGCTGAAATTTCTTAGTATAGTTTCTGGAGATATTTTCGGTTTATTTTTCATCAATAATCAATCCTGAGGTGTTGTAACTTCTTCTACCAATTTTCGACCTGCTACGACCTCATCCACACTGTGAATTGATCCACCATACTGTTCTATGGCCTCGGTTATTTCATCATAATCTAAATCATTTCCCTGGATAGTTACCTTAATATTCTCTGTTTCCTTATCAATTTCCATTAAGGTAATGTTAACACCATCCACATTGTTTATTTCACTTAAAAATTTAGCAAAATAGGGTATGGTTGGTTCATGTGGTTTTAAAATGTCTAAAACTATTCTAATAAGGCCTTTTGCCACTTCAATTTCCTCCAGATTATTGATTAATATATCTATTTGTATTTACTTAATTAAATCATTTCTTAAAAAATATTGCCAAAAATAAAGAAAAATATTTGAGTATATGGAAATGCTTTTTTTTGAATATGTAATGGAATGATTTATATACTTTTTCTAAAGATATGTGATTTTTTATAAAACTATTCTTCAAAAAAAATATGCCGAAAAGTATTTATAGTACTATTTTTCTAATTAGTCAAGTCTAAACTTCCCCCCCTTAGTTTAGACAAAGTGTCCCCCACAAATTAATTTTATAACCCCCTTTTAAGTTAAGGGGGACACAATTATTTTTAATAATGAATATTTATTTTGGAAGTACTTGATAATTAATTAAAAGTTTCAAAAATTCTTAAATTTCCAATATAGATATTTATAATAAAATAAATTGAAAATAAAACTTTAAAAATAATATTTTTACTACAAAAACTATTTAATAGATTTTTTTTAAAACAGAACACTTAAAATATATATTTCAATAGAAGCATAGGGAATTTGCTAAAATTTTCATTTTTTTCATAAATGTTTAAAGGTTAAATGAATTAATCAATGATACTATTTTTTATATACCTAAATGGCATAATATAAATTGGAATTATATAACGCTATCTTAGTAATGAATTAATAATTTTGTAGTATATGGTACTACTAATTATTCTAGGATAGATATTTTATATGATTACGTAGATACTATTACAGTCATCAAAGGGCTTATCATGAGTTTTAGAAGATTACTACGCATAGAAGAAGAACTTGAAGAACTTAAATTCTGTGTAGAAGAAGGAGTGCCAATTTTAATTGAAGGTAAAAGAGATGAAGAAGCTCTAAGAGAACTTGGAATTAATGGAAATTTTATTAAAGTTTCAGGTTCTGGCCTTAAACTCTATGAAATAGCAGAAATAGCTGCAGAAGCATCTTCTAAAGTTGTTATATTAACAGATTTTGACAAAAAAGGAAATGAACTTGCAAAAAGACTATCAAAAGATATTCAAAGTTTAGGTTCCCATCCAAACCTTAAAATAAGGAAAAAGATTATGGGGATGACCAGAAGATACATAAAAGACATTCAAAGTCTTCCAAACCATATTAATCAACTTGAGCTCGAATTATACCCCTATGGTTGCTGTATATAATCCTATTATCAATATTTCAGTAAGAAATTAAGATAAATTATATGCAAATTCACCAAAAGTATCTACAAATAATAAAAGGGAGGCTTAACATGGGAAAAGAAGAAATAAGTACAACCAAATATCTCATTCACGCTCAAATTAATGCTAATGGTATTGTTGAAAAACCCGATGTAGTTGGGGCTATTTTTGGACAAACTGAAGGACTTTTAAGTAATGATCTCGATCTTCGAGAACTTCAAAAAACCGGAAGGATAGGTAGAATCAAAGTAAATATTAATTCCAGAGGAGGCAGATCAAAAGGGGAAATTGTTATCCCTTCCAGTCTAGACAGAGTTGAAACTGCTATTTTAGCCGCGTCCTTAGAAACAATAAACCGGGTAGGACCATGTGAAGCATACATACAAATATCTAAAGTGGAGGATGTAAGAGCGGTTAAAAGGAAAACCGTGGTAAACAGGGCAAAAGAGATTTATGCAGGTATGATGGAGGAAGTGACCCCTGAAAGCATTAAAATGATCGAAGAAGTGAAGGAAGCAATGAGAATTCATGAAATAACCGAATATGGGTCTGAAAAACTTCCCGCAGGACCAAACGTCCAAACTTCTGATGCAATTCTTGTGGTGGAAGGCCGTGCCGATGTTCTAAACTTACTTAAACACGGTGTTAAAAATGCCATCGCTGTAGAGGGAGTAAGTGTCCCCAAAACAGTTGCCGAATTAACCAAAAATAAAACAGTTACTGCATTTGTGGATGGAGATAGAGGTGGAGAACTGATCCTTAAGGAATTATTACAAGTAGGAGAAATTGACTACGTTACCAGAGCACCTAAAGGAAAGGAAGTAGAAGATCTGGCTAAAGATGAAATAATGGTAGCCTTAAGAGATAAGATACCCATAGAACAGATGTACCATGATATGGGCATAAAAGTTGAACCTAAAAGTGAAGATAAGCTTAAAGTATTGAAAAATATTCTGAGTGAATTAGAAGGATCTGGTAATGCAGAAATTCTGGATGATGCCCTAAATATTCTTAAAGAGGTTAAAGTCGAAAATCTCTATGATGAACTCAAAACAGTTAATAATCACACCTATGCAGTTGTATTCGACGGTGTTGTCAGTCAGCGACTAGTTGATATAGCCCATGAAAAAGGTGTTAAACATATTGTAGCTGTTAGAATGAGTGATGTTGTTAAAAAACCAAATAACATAAAAATAATCACTAGATAAATTGTTTTCTCATCCCTGATGAGTTAACAATTCCTTATATTATTAATAAAATGCCTTTAATTCATTTATTCATCTATATTTAATTTTTTTGATAGTAGGTTTTGTGATAAAAACCAATTTAGAGGCAGTATAATGTATGTGAACATGGACAAAGAATATGTGAAGGATATTGAATCAACCAAGGATATTCTAATACCTAAAGATCCGTTAGAAAGAGTTATTGGTCATGAAGATGTTATAAAATATGTTAAAATTGCTGCAAAACAAAGAAGAAACCTTTTACTGGTTGGACCGCCAGGTATTGGAAAATCATTAATTGCTCAAGCTATATCATTTCATTTATCACCGCCCCAAGAAGAAATAATTGTGGTACATAATCCTGAAAGACCTGAAAGGCCCTTCGTGGAAATAAAATCAATAAATGAAATAAAAAACGAACAAAAAGAGATTCAAATAGCTGAGGGAGATGTTGTTAGTCCAAAAAGTGTTCCGGAAGCAGTTGCTGAAAGATTAGGATTTAAATGTGCACATTGTGGTACTTATAACAGTGCCTATCAAAGTATATGCCCCGAATGTGGGGGAGATAAGTTTTCTCACATAAATGCCCGGCGCAAACATCTAGGAGATCTTCTTGGAATGTTCGAAATGAGTAACGACCCTATAAACATACCACAAGAAAGAGTTACAACCACCAGAATCCTTAATGGAAAAGAAGAAGTGGTGATCTATGAAAGGATAGATGGTGACAAGGTTAAGATACTGGATCAGCGGGCATTAGAAAAAAGAAGAGAAATTGTTGAAGAAAAGCCACGAAATATAATTGTTCCCATTGACCGCAAGATTTTTATACAAGCCACTGGTGCTAGTGAAACCGAACTTCTAGGAGATGTGAGACATGACCCCTATGGTGGACATCCTGATCTTGGAACACAACCCTATGAAAGAGTAGTTCCCGGAGCAGTCCATGAAGCACATGAAGGAGTTCTTTTTATCGATGAAATTGTCCATATAGCAAATTTACAGAGATTTATTCTCAGTGCAATGCAAGATAAAGTATTCCCCATTGTTGGACGAAATCCTCAAAGTGCAGGTAGCTCTGTTAAGGTAGAAGATGTTCCATGCGATTTCATTTTTGTAGCAGCTTGTAATATAAAGGATGTTCAGTACATATTACCCCCTTTACGCTCCCGTATACAAGGTGAAGGGTATGAAATACTCATGAGAACCACAATGCCTGCAACTGAAGAAAATGCTGCGAAATTAGCTCAATTTGTAGCTCAGGAAATAGAGATGGATGGTAAAATTCCCCATGCTGATAAAAAAGCAGTGGAAATTCTCATAGCCGATGCACAAAGACGAGCCAAAATTATTGATGAAGAAAAAGATGCATTCACCCTCAGACTTAGAGACCTTAGTGGGGTTGTGAGGATGGCTGGAGATCTAGCATTTATGGATGGTTCTGAACTTATTAATGAAAAGCACATGTCAGTTGCTATAAATAAATCCATATCCATTGAGGATCAGATTATTAAAAGATATAAAAGCTTTGAAAATGCTATTAGGAAAGATCTTTCAAGTTCACAGCACATGAGCAATAATAAACCAGGTTCCTCAAATGATCATGTGGATAGAAGTTATATTTAACTTTAAAAGTGATATTGTGGATATATGGTAATATTGGATAAATTTAAATATTTGTTTTAAATAAAATTCATTTAAAGCTTTTTATCTGATAAAATGAATCCCTACTCCAATAACAAAAAAGTAAAAAATGGTGGAAAACCATCAAAAGATGAATATTTAGTTCCAAATGGTGCTGATAATTCGTCTCCAACAAATATTTTAGTGCAGTATAATATTCCAGAAATGATTGAAGATTATTTAGTGGAGTTAGAAATAAGAAATTATTCAAAAAACACCATTAAGACATATAAATCAATTGTTACAAATTTTTATAAATTTTTAATAAAAGAAAAGGATTTATATAATGAAAAAAGAGTTTTAAGATCATTTAAAAGATACATACAGTATTTAAAAAGGGAAAAACAAGTATCTCAGAATTATATTTATCTGGTTACAGTGGTTGTAAAAAAATTCTTTGAATTTGGTGGTCTTAGGATATTAGATGATGTGCAAACTCCAAAAAGAACTAAATCCTTACCTAAATCTTTGAATGAAACAGAAGTTAAAGATCTTATTAATGCTATGGATTTAGATGAATGTTCAAACCCTTCCAAAAATCTTTTAAACATCAGGAACAAGGTTATACTTGCCCTATTATATTCTGCAGGATTAAGAGTATCTGAACTGGTATCACTCCATTCAGACGATGTGGATTTAGGTGAAAGGACTATAAGAATTAGGGGTAAAGGTGAAAAGGATCGTATAGTTCTTTTTGATGAAAATACCAAATTATTAATGGAAGAGTATTTGGAAAAAAGGACTGATAATAGTGATGCATTGTTTGTTAACCGTTTTGGTAACCATTTAACCCCCCGATACGTGCAGATGATGATAAAAAAATATGCAGAAAGTGCAGGTATCAAGAAAAAAGTCACCCCACACATACTGCGACATTCTTTTGCCACCCATCTATTAAAAAATGGGGTAGATATCAGGGCCATACAACAACTTTTAGGTCACTCTAATCTTAGTACTACCCAGATTTATACCAGTGTAGATATGCAGACCCTTAAAAATGTCTATGACCGGGCCAGATTGATGTAGATAATAATATAAGTTTAATATCCTATAGCATTTAATATGAAATCCAAAAAAAGGGTTATATGGTTTATTTTATCACGGACAAAGATTTAAGGAATATTAAAACAGATAATAGTTTATAAGGGGGGTTAGTGATTTGGATGAAAATAAAGGATACCAGATTCCTAAACTAATTGCAGCTCTTGGATTGACTTTAATTACTGGATTTATTGGTTCGCTTGCCACTGCTGAACCATTAACTACATGGTATGTGACCCTTAACAAGCCATATTGGACTCCTCCTAACTGGGCTTTTGGACCTATATGGACTATTCTCTACATATTAATAGGTATTGCTGCCTATTTGGTTTGGAGGGAGGGTTTAAAAAGGAAAGATGTTAAAATTGCTCTTTCAGTATTTGCTTTGCAGTTGATTTTAAATCTTTTATGGTCAGTAATATTTTTCGGGTTTAAATCAATTTATGGTGGTTTAATCGAAATTATTATACTTTGGATAACTATTTTGATTAACTTAATTCTATTTTATAGAATTTCTAAATGGGCAGGGATATTATTTATCCCCTATCTTGCTTGGGTTACTATTGCTTCCTTTCTAAATTATTCCATATATATCCTTAATTAAGAGGTAATTTTATGAGAAAATTCAAGAAACCGCGCTTAATAATAAGTAAATGTATTGAATTTGAATCTTGCAGATATAATGGACTAATTATTAGCAGTGACTTTGTTAAACAATTGAAGGATTATGTTAAGTTCCAGCCAGTCTGTCCAGAAGTAGAAATTGGTCTAGGAATTCCTCGGGACCCCATAAGATTAATTGATCTAAAGGGAACTGTTGAATTGTTCCAGCCAGCCACAGAAAGGTGTTTAACTGGTACTATGAAAAACTTTGCAAGACAATATTTAGAGGATTTAAAAGATTACGATGGTTTTATACTTAAAAATAAATCACCTTCATGTGGTATTAAAGCTGTTAAAGTTTATCCTGGATTAAAGGAGGGAAGACCTCGAACCGATGGTGTGGGGGTTTTTGCATCAGAAGTTTATAATTTATATCCTTATCTAGCAGTGGAAGATGAGGGACGCTTAAGAAACCTTAAGATTCGTGAGAATTTTTTAACCAAAATCTATACTTTATCAGCTTTTCGTAAGGTAAAAGAGTCCGGTGAACTTAATCATCTGATTGAATTTCATTCTTCTAATAAATTCCTTTTAATGGCATATAATCAAAATTTATCTCAAAAAATGGGACAAGTAGTGGCTAATCATGACCATCTTCCATTAGAGAAGATTATTTCTAACTATCAAGAATTATTATTTAAAACATTAGAAAAACCACCACTATACACTTCTAATATAAATATATTGATGCATTCCATGGGATATTTCTCAGAAGAACTTTCACATAATGAAAAATCTTTCTTCTTAGAATCGATAGAAAAGTATAGGGAAGGAGTTATACCCTTGATCGTTAACCTAAATATCCTTAAATCATGGATAATTCGTTTTGATGAAGATTATTTGGCAAAACAAACGTATTTCGAACCGTATCCTGAAGAATTAATGCCTATAACCACCCTATATGAGCGAGGTTTTTAATTGGAAGGATAGGCTTTATTATTAAAAGGGGGGAGTTTTGATAATAAAAAAAGAGCGGATAACTAAGCTAAACAATAATAAGATATCTAGTGGTAGTTATGTTCTTTACTGGATGCAGTCGTCTCAGCGGGAACATTATAATCATGCGCTTGAATACTCTATTTTACAAGCAAACAGACTTGATCTGCCCTTGCTGGTCTATTTTGGTTTGACTGGTGATTTTCCAGAGGCTAACCGGCGCCATTACTACTTCATGCTAGAGGGTCTAAAAGAATTAGAATCTTCGCTTAAAGATCGCGGGATTAATATTTTAATTCTTAATGAATCACCAGAAATTGGAGCAGCTAATTTAGGGCTTAATGCATCTTTAATAATAGTTGATGGGGGTTATTTAAAGATTGAAAGGAATTGGAGAAAATATGTGTCTGAAAATGTGAAATGTCCCCTAATACAAGTCGAAAGTAACGTAGTTGTGCCAGTGGAAACTGCATCAGTTAAGGAGGAATATTCTGCTGCAACTCTTCGAAGAAAATTAAATAAAATTTTAGATGAATTTTTAGTACCACTTAAAAGTAAACAGCTGGAAAAAGGTTCTTATGAAATTGGGATCCCATCTTTAAATATTAAAGACATTGATAAGGTAATAAAAGATTTAAAAGTAGATGAAACTGTTAGAGAAGCTGTTTTTTATAAGGGTGGTACTAATTCGGCCTTGAAAAATTTAAACTTATTCCTAAAGAAAAAGATAGATAATTTTCCCCAACTAAGAAATGACCCGACCCAGGATTACTTGTCACATTTAAGCCCTTATCTCCATTTTGGACAAATATCCCCCCTCTACATTGCCCTTGAAGCTATAAAAACAGATAGTCCAGGGGTTGAAAGTTTTCTGGAAGAGTTAATTGTAAGAAGGGAATTAAGTATGAATTACATCTATTATAATCCTAATTATGATTCATTAGATGGTTTACCAGAATGGCCCCGCAAGACTCTTAGAGAACATGAAAATGATTTAAGAGAATATATCTACACTTTAGAAGAATTAGAGTACGCCCAAACACATGACCCCTACTGGAATGCTGCTCAAAAGGAGATGCTGGTTAGAGGGAAAATGCATGGATATATGAGAATGTACTGGGGTAAAAAGATTTTAGAATGGACAGAAACACCAGAAAAAGCATTTAAAATAGCACTTTATTTGAATAATAAATATGAAATTGACGGTAGGGATCCTAACGGTTATACTGGTGTTGCATGGTGCTTTGGTAAGCATGACCGGGCATGGAAGGAGAGAAAGATATTTGGAAAGGTCCGGTATATGAATGCAAATGGATTGAAGAGAAAATTTAAAATTGACAAATATGTTGAGGAAATTGACGAAATAGAAAAACTGGAAGGATAACTATATACTAGTCAGGTTTGTTGGAATAAATTATTCACTATCTAGTCTTGAATTAAATAAAAAATGCTAAATTATATACTAAATATAAATGAGAGACTTATATGGGATTATACATTCTTGCGCTTAAGAATTTGAGAAGAAATCGAATCAGAAATGCATCAACTGTTTTAAGTGTTACTGCTGGAGTTTTACTACTCCTTATATTAGTTGGTTCTGGAATAGGTATAAACAGTTTCCTAGATCGTGCCCAGTCTATCAACTCAGATAATCAAACTTTACAAAACAATTCGGAAAATAATTATTCATTAAATAATAATTTAACCCAATACATCATTCAAACCTTAGGAATAGATATAGAACAAAAACCTCTTTTAAACAATATTTTGAATTTTGTTAACTGGATAATTAAGATCTTAGATGGAATTGCCAGTATAGTTCTAATTATAGGAGTTTTAGGAGTTTATAACACTATGTTCTTTAATGAAATAGAAAGACGTAAAGAAGTAGGACTATTAAAGATTATGGGATTCACCGAAAAACAGATTTTATTAAGTTTTGCATTAGAAGGAACAATCCTAGGATTAATATCCTCCCTGATTGGCGTGGCCTTGGGTATAATCGGAATATATCTACTAAACCAATTATTGAACATTCCAAACTTAACTTTAACCCTGCCCTTATGGCTTATTATGCTGAGCATTCTGTTTACGTCTGTTTTAAGTTTCCTGCTAAGTTTATATCCTGCATGGTTGGCTTCAAAAAATGGTTTTGAGGGGGTTTTTAATCCTGTCTAAACCGATTCTTCAACTAAAAGAGGTAAATAAAACCTATATAAATGAGAATGAAACTATAATAGCACTTAATAACATTTCTATAGATTTTCCTTCTAAAAAGATATCAATGGTGGTAGGGCCTTCTGGTTCTGGAAAATCAACACTTCTAAGGATTGCTGGACTCCTAGAAAAGTGTTCTTCAGGATCGGTAATATTTGATGGAAAGGATCAGACTAATCCCGACCCCCAAGATAGATTATATTTAATTAGAAATAAAATAGGCTTTTTACCACCTTATAAAAATCTATTTGATTACTTAACCCTATTAGAAAATGTAATGCTCCCTATGACCATTAAAGATTTAGAATTAACAATGGAAACTTTAAAAAAGATGGGAGTGAAGAATATAAATTCCTATCCAGAATATGTATCTCTAGAAGACCAGCAAAAAGCAGCTCTTGCTCGTTCAATTATTAATAAACCTCAGATGATATTAATGGATGAGCCTACATCCATTCTTTCCAAATCAAGTTCTATAAAGATAATGGAACTGATCCAAAGTCTCAAAGAAAGTTATAGTATCATTATTTTTACAGATAATGTCCAGTTAACTAAATATTCAGATGAGGTTTTTAAGTTAAATAATGGAGAATTAGTTTAATATAAATGAAGATAAATTTTAGTCCATAACCTTTATATTATCATTTAATATGTCTAAAGACTGTATTTTATTGGCAGCTTTTCTTGCGGGAGTGTAAGGTAGGATGTTTCCTTTCATGGTTGGAATATCTTCTTTAAGAAGTTCAACATTTTTTAAAGCAATATTCTTCCATAATCCTAACCAGCCATCTTTTTGTTTTTTCATAGATGATAATCCCAGGTGTTCACCCCAAAGTTCTTCCCGAAATTTTTTAATATTACCATTGGAGGATTCATCTAAATCCAATAATAAGGCATTGGCCTCCATGTTTAGATGCATTTGTGGATTTGAGATACTTTTAAATTCTTCTGCACCACTCAGACTACTTCCATCCAAGTTGGCCGTGCCAATAGTGGCCCATTTATCATCGACAATTGAAACTTTGCTGTGGATATAGAAAGGTTGTAGAACAAATTTATCAGCTTCACGCTCAATACCCCATAAATTATACACCCCAATCTGAGGATGATCAAAAATAGGCCCATCTAGATCTAATCCCAACATTTTAAGACGTTTATGTTGCCATAATCGATAAGTAGGAATGTCAGGATTTCCATTTATGACTAATATCAATTGAAGATCTTTGTTTCTTTCTAAAGCAACTTTAAGTGCTTTGACTATGTACTTGTTGGTGAAATATTGATTTTCCATATATATGAATTCTTGAGCATTACCAATTGCCCGCCGATACATATCCAGAACACCTTTTTCTCCATCTTTTAGAAATGTTTCTGGAGTAATAGTACGCACTAATTGTATAGAATGGTTTCCAGCAGATGATGAAGATTCATGGAATTCTAACATGTCTTCATCGTCATATTCATTGTGAGAGAGGTAGTTCCATAAATTAACAAAATATTCCTCTATAAATGGGACGCAACCACCCTTGATATGGATAGAGACATCATGAACTGGTTGTTTTTCTTTAGATCCTCTTCGAAGATCAATAATATAATGTTTAATTGTGTCCCAATAACTCTGAGTAAATGGAGATCCTATTATGAATGCTTCCTTTCCATCAACTAAAAGTATCTTGGCATGCATTACATGAGGTCCTTGGGCTGTGAAAGGACGTACTAAAACCGGTGAATTATTGAAAAGTTCAGCAATTTCATCATAGTCATCTGGAACTAAAAGATTCTGATTAACCAATATTCTTACATTAACTCCTCTTTGGGAGGCTTCAATTAGTTTTTCACCAAGAGTAATTCCTTTCTCTCCACTTTTTTCAGGTTTAGCTAAAAAGTCTGGACGGAATTCAAACTGTGTGAGGTATAAATATGACTTAGAATTTTCTATGGAATTTAGAATTTTCTCTAAAGCACGTTCATTATCAATTAATGGTTGAAATGTATTATCATGGGTTAATTTAGGATTAGATCCACTATCAAGTGTCACTTGCCATCCTTCCACCCGGGAACGAGGTATTATTATATCATCAATCTCTTTTATCACCTCTTCCACATCAGAATAAACTTTAGTATTTTTAATTTTGAATATACCCAGTTTGTCATAAACCTTGATCATGATATCAGGATTTCTATCCAGTATACTGGCTGATTTTTTTATAATTTCCAGAGGATTTATTGAAATCTTTTTAAGGTTTTGATCTTCCATTGCAAAGTGATAACTGGAAGTATCATATGTTATAATGTATCTTCCATCATGGTCAGTCCATGCACATCCTAAAAAATCATCAGGTCCAATGTCCACATCAACTGCCGAAACCTTAAGACCAGCAAGGGGTTTGCCATTTTCATCAATAATCTTTCCTTTAATGGCAATATTTTGGCTGCTCTGTTTTATTTCTCCAACATCAATGATCTTATCTAATTCATCTATTTCAATAACCTGAATCAGACCTTTATCATCGAAAAACTTTAAAATCATACTGCCATAGGTTTCAGGATATTCAGCTCTAAAGTAACCATTGGAATCAGTTTTATAATGGCCGATAATACGCTGACGGCATATCCCTGATACAGCTTCTAATTCTAATTCACCATAAACACCTTTATTATTGGAATCTACTAATCTACCCTTTATAATTCCCAAGATCACCACCATTATACTTATAATTTTTATTTTTTAATCTATAAAAAGATGTCCTAAAAAATTTAATATATTTCATGAAAAATGAAAAAGTAGATTTTTGTAGAATGAATTGGAAGTATTTTTTGAGGTAATAATTGCATAAAAAAAGTATTTATAATATTTTAACATATTATATAAAGGAAGTCTTAGTTTTATAGACTTGAACTCTCAGAGCATATCTAAGTTTTTATTCAGATTAAGTAAACCAAATAACAGTTTTATGGTTAAATACAGGATTTTGATTTAAAACATTCTTAGGAGGACTTGAATGTCAATAGCTATGGATAATTATTACCAAAAAAGATATAACTTTTTTAAATGGCGCTGCGAGCAATCCACAAGGAATAAAATTGTTATGGCGTTAGGAATGGCCATAATAACCGGTATAATGGCACAGATTGTTATTCCACTACCATGGACACCAGTACCTGTGACAGCACAGACATTTGCAGTGTTATTCTCTGGAATATTGCTGGGAAGATACTGGGGTGGACTGAGCCAAGCTATATACGTATTTATGGGTATAGCCGGAGTTCCATGGTTTGCAGGAATGAGTGGAGGATTTGGTATTCTGTTAGGTGCGACTGGAGGCTATTTGGTAGGTTTTATCTTAGCAGCATTATTTATGGGATATTTTACTGACAAATACGTTCGTTCCAGAAGTCTTGTTTCAATGTTAGGTTTGATGTCAATAGCCAACTTTGGGCTTATATATATCCCTGGTTTGATAGGGCTGGGAGTATGGATTTACCTAATTCAAGGCACAATACCAAATCTAATGTCTCTTTTAGCCATGGGAGCAATACCATTTTTGATTGGAGACACAATAAAGATATTTGGAGCTGCATCCCTAGCTAAAGCAGTGACACCAAAACAGAACTTCCAGAAGGAGGTTGATGTTGAAAAAAACCGGAACTGGAGATTTTTCTAATCCAATTAAAATTAGAGCCCATCATTTATTATGTATTCAAGGATTTCAAGGTTATGGGTATAGCAGAGAGTTTGAAGAAAATATGTGGCAAATTATAGATAATTTAAATGCCACCGACCTTTCTTATGTTAAAATAACATCTGAATGTGATGACATCTGTTATAAATGCCCCCATAATCAGGACAATACATGCAATGAAAGCAGCTTGTCCAAAAGCCATGTAGTGGATATGGATAGGATTGTATTAGAAAAAATTAGAGTGGATGAAGGATTTATTGGAAAATCATCCGTAATTTTTGAAAAAGTAAATTCAATTTTTAATAACATCAAAAATTTACAAGAAGTATGTAGTAAGTGTTTTTGGCATTCTAAATGCATCTATTATCAAAAAATTATGAATCTTACATCACCCCCTTATCAAATAAATTATAAATAATGATTAGATGAAGCTTAGTATTATTATACCCACCTACAATGAAGAAGAATATATTCCAAAACTCTTAGAAAGCATTAAACTGCAAAATTTCCATGACTATGAAATTATTGTGGCTGATGCAGGTTCCACTGATAACACTTGCAAAATCGCAGAATCCTATGGGTGTAAAATAGTGGAGGGAGGATTGCCCGGAGTAGGTAGGAATAATGGTGCTAAAATTGCTAAAGGTGAATTTCTACTATTTCTTGATTCTGACTCGGTTTTAACAGACCATTACCTTGAATTGGCCTTAGAGGAATTTATAGAAAATAATCTAGGTATTGCCATAACTCAAATGATTCCTATGAGTAACCGCCGGATTGATCATGTTCTCCATAATTTTGCAAATTTCTTTATGAGAAAGGTAGAATCAATCAAGCCACATGGGGCAGGATGTTATGGTATACTCACTCGAAGAGATCTTCATAAAAAAGTGGAGGGTTTTGATGAAGATCTTGATTTTGGTGAAGATACTGATTATATTGAGAGAGTGGCAAGAATAAGTTCTTTCAAAGTATTAAGAAAACCCAGACTCATGGTTTCCACCCGGCGCCAGGGAAAAGAAGGCACAAAAAATTTAGCATATAAATACATTAAAAGTACATTATATCAGTTTGCAGGTAAAAAAATAACTGCCGCTCAGTTGAACTATGAATTTGGTCACGATGCTGAACAAAAACGGATATTTTATGGTGTTTGTGGTGAGGGGATGGGTCATGCTATCCGTACCAAGGTTGTGGTTGAACATCTGCAAAAGAAGTATGATGTAACTATATTCGCCAGCGACCGTGCTTATGATTATTTAGCAGACAAATTTGGCAAAGTATACCGTATTGAAGGATTTAATACTGTATATGAGGATAATCAAGTTAATAACTTGAGAACATTTACTAGAAATATAAAGGATTTACCCATTGATTTAAAGAATAACATAAGGTTGATGTACAGTCTTTCCAAATCTATTCAGCCCCATATAATTATCTCAGACTTTGAATTCTATTCCAACCTATTAAGTAAAATTACCAGAATTCCCCTTTTAAGTTTGGATAATATGCATATTATCACCCGGACTAAGATTGATATTCCTAGTAAATATCGTAATGATCGCCTTAGAGCTGAAGGTGTTATTAAATCATTTATTATTATGCCTAAATTTTATTTTATAATTACCTATTTTTTTCCAGAAATTAAAAATCCAGAGAAGGTTAAGTTGTATCCCACTATATTAAGAGATGAGATATTTAATTTAAAACCTAAAAATAAAGACCATATACTTGTCTATCAAACTAGTGATTCAAATAAAAAGCTATTAGAATTAATTAAAGATATAGATGAAAAATTCATTGTTTATGGTTTCCATATAGATAAAGAAGATAGAAATATTCATTTTAAAAAATTCAATGAGACACAGTTCTTTGAAGATTTATCACATTGTAAAGCCGTTATAACCAATGGTGGATTCACTCTCATTAGTGAAGCTTTGTACCTTAAAAAGCCAATACTTAGCATACCTGTAAAAAAACAGTTTGAACAAATTGTTAATGGTATCTATCTAGATAGATTGGGTTATGGTAAATTTTTAGAGGACTTTGAAAAAAGAGATTTAGAGGAGTTTATAAATAATCTGGATTTATATTATGAAAAATTAGAATCCTATCATCACCCTGGTAATGAGAAGCTACTAAATGACCTGGAAGCAGCTATTGAAAAGTATTCCAAAAAATATTAAAAAATATGAAACATCCTCTTATTATTATTCACCTAAGAAACCATGATAATAAAAACTCCAATAACCATTATGGTTGCTCCTACAAGTTTTTCCTTAATTCTTTTTTCTTTGAATATTAATTTACCCCATAAAACACCTAAAACAGAGCTGGTTCGTTTAACCGCGATTACATAGGGTACCAAGGTTAAACTAATAGCATAGATCTGGAATATGGAAGTTAAAGCACTAAAAAACCCCATTAAAATCATGTTTCTCTTTTTTAGATTAGTTGATCTAGGATTTTTTTGATATGATCCAATCATTAAAGGTAAGGTAAAAACTGCAATAAAAAAGTTCATAACCACAACCCAGAAGATTGGTGATGAATTAATTAATCCTACTTTATCAAAATTAGCAGTGATACTCCATATAAATGCCACCAATAACATCAGTTTAGGTCCTTTTTCTCTTAATAAACATTTAAAAGGTTCCAGATATCCTTCCTTCCATTGTTGGATGTTTAGTACGTAAGAGCCAGTAATAATCAGGAAAATGCCAATCAAACCTATAAAACTTGGAAATTCGCCTAAAATAATAGGGGAGGTTATTAAAAGAAATAGGGGTGTAAATGCCAGCATGGGCACTGATATGGAAAGTTCTGAGTATTTTAATGCCTTCATATAAAGTAGGGTGGTTATTATATTTAAAGAACCTCCAATTATAAGGGCCATACAAAAATTAGGGCCAATTTTTGGAATGCCTATAAATATTATTAGGGGTAGTAAAAATAGAAAGGTAATGAAACGAATCAAAAAAGAAATTATATATTCATCCCCCCATTTCAGATTCTTTTTACTTACAACATCTGTTAAAGATTCAAAAAGAGCAGTAAAACCTGCAAATATAAACCAAACCATGATTAGAATATGTTCAAAGCACAATAAAAAATATGTTTTATAGAGAATGTTAGAAAAATAATTAATAATGAAATTATTTCAAACATTTTATTACACGACCAGAAAATAAACTTAAAAAATAAGAAAATTTTAGTATCAGATAAATCTTATATAAATATATAATAAACATAATTTTTGGCAGAGATATGTAAATCATCAAACTGAGGATGCTTAATGTCACCTTTCACCATAATTTCAATCTTAATATCTATAAGCTCCGTACTTATAGGAAACTTTATTTATTATAGAAATCCTAAAAATCAGCTTAATAGAGTGTTGGCTCTTTTCAGCTTATTTATAGCATATATGGCCTTCACCGACTTTCAGATTAGTACTGTTAGCACTGCTGAGCAAGCATATTTTTGGTTAAAGGCAACATTTCCATGGATGGTTGTAGGTTCTTTTTATATCCATTTAGCCCTTATATCTACAGAAAAGTTCAAGATTTTGGAAAAAAAGATTACATATGTGTTAATCTATCTACCTGCACTTCTATTAGCATTATTAAATCTTTTGACTAGGGAAATTACTCAAGGTGTGCAGATGGGATTTTGGGGATGGACTTATGTTCCAGCGGATACAGTTTTTTATCTGATAACTTTAATGTGGACATTTTTATTAGGTATAATAAGTGCTATAATAGTTCTACATTTCTATCTAAATAATGCTGGTATAAAACGTCAACAAGCCAAATACATATTGATAGGTATTTATCTACCCCTGGCATTAGGCATATTAACCGAGTTTATTGTACCATTAATCTTTTCTATTCCATCTCCCAGCATGCTTAATTTATATATTGTTTTAGGATTAGGATCTATTGTTTATGGTATCTGGAAATTCAGGTTGCCACAGTTAACTTCTTCTCTAATTTCAGATAGGATTCTCTCTACCATGTCTAATTTCCTCTTTTTACTGGATGAAGAGGGTAAAATAATGCATGTTAACTTAAAAACATTGGAAATAACTGGTTACTCTGAGAAAGAACTGATTGGTGAATCTTTAGAAATGTTTTTTAAAGATATAGATTTCTCGAATTCCTATCTATCTGAAATGGAAAATATGCAGACTAATCTAAAAGTTAAAAATGGAGAATCCGTGCCAGTATTAATTTCAAGCTCTTTAATCAAAACCAGCCCCGATGATATTTTAGGAGTAGTGATGGTTGGTAATGATATCAGCCAGCTGAAAAAGGCGGAGGAAGAAAGAGATAGATACAGGGAACATTTAGAGGATCTGGTTAAAAAGAGAACTGAAAAATTAGAACAGATGAACATTCAACTTAAAAAGGAAATCATCGCCCATGAAAAAGCAGAGAAGAAACTTAAAAATTCTTTAGATGAAAAAGATATTCTGGTTAAAGAGATTCATCATCGGGTGAAAAACAATCTTATGATTATATCCAGTCTACTAAACATTCAAGCACACCAGATAAAGGATGAAAAAACCTTAGATATATTTAAGGAAAGTCAGAATCTGGCTAAATCCATGGCAATAATTCATGAAAGACTATATCGTACCGAAGATATGCGGAAAATCGAATTTGATGATTACATAAGGGAATTAGCAACTGATCTTTTTCATACATATAAATTAGGACAAGGTATTGAAATCGATCTGGATCTGGAACACGTTAAAATAGATGTAGATAAAGCCATTCCCCTGGGCCTTATAATCAACGAACTTATAACCAATAGTCTTAAATATGCATTTCCAGAGGGTAAAGGTAAAATATCCATTCAATTCAATCGTTTAAAGGCTAAAGATGAATTCGAACTGGTCATAAGTGATGATGGTGTAGGGTTACCAGATAACTTTGACTTTAGAAAAGCCTAGTCTCTGGGCTTACAGCTAGTAAATAGTTTAACTGAACAGTTAGAAGGTAGTATTGAATTGGATAGGAAAAATGGAACACAGTTTACCATCCAATTTAAAGAATCAAAGTATGCTAAATGATATAAGTTATTTAAAAATAATTCAGAGTCATTATACTTCTTCCAGAATAAATATTTGCTTAATCTATAGTTTATCACTATCTTAATGTTTTTATTGAATATTTAATTATCTTATGGTCAAAAAAAAGACCTCTAGATACTATATGTTTTAATAGACATGAGAACTATCCTAAATAAATGGATAAGAAAAATTATAAATTATAAAACTTGAAAAAATTATTTAAATCGAAATTCTTTCTTCAATCATTTTTAAAATACTGGCTCTTTAAATATAATTTTGAATTTTGTCCCATTTCTTCTATCCAGTTCTATTTTTCCATCAATTTGATCTGTAAAGCTGTTCACCAATTGCATACCAAGTGAATCAGTTTTATGAAAATCTAAATCTTCAGGAAAGCCTATACCATTATCTTTTATGGTAAATTCATAGTAATCATCCTTTTTATGGAAATCTATATCAATTTCTCCACTTTTACCATTAGGAAACGCGTATTTTAAACTGTTTGTCACAAGTTCATTAATGATTAAACCTAAAGGAATAGCAGTGTTTACATCCAGGAATATGTTATCTACATTAATTTTAAGTTGTAGACGGCTAGGGTCATCAACATAAGTATGGAATAGTTCTGTTGCTAATGATTGAATATAATCTCTAAAATCAATTTTTTTAAGATCTGTAGATCTATACAATCTCTCATGTATAATAGCCATTGACCTGGCACGTTTCTGACTTTCAATGAAAATATCTTGAGATTCTTTATCTTTTAAGTAACTTGACTGTAGATTTAACAAGCTGGATATGATCATTAAATTGTTTTTTGCCCGGTGGTGAATCTCCTTCAAGAGCATTTCTTTTTCTTTTAATTCTCTTTCAATTTTTCGCTGGGATTCTTTCATCTTAGTTATGTCCCTAATAGCCTCAATAGCCCCTTTAAAATTATCTTTACTGTCATATAGAGGTACGGCTAAAGCCCATACTGTTTCAATATTTCTATTTAATGAAACATCTGTTTCAGCTGTTAATATATTTCCTTTTCTTTTAAGTTTGGGATAATATTTATTAATCTCATCTTCAGATGCATTAACCATATCAATTAACATTGGACGGCGCTCACCATAAAATGGTAATGAATATTCATAGTTACCTTTTCCAAGAATTTCCTCAGCCCATATACCTGTCATTTCTTCAATAGCCCGGTTCCATGAGATAACTTTACCCTCTGCATCAATAGTAAAAGTAGCATCTGGAAGAAAATTAATAATATCTGATAAAAGTTGATCAGACTCTTTTAAAGCTTCTTCAGCCTTTTTTAGTTCTGTTATATCCTGATTTACACCTATTGTGCCTATTTTTTTACCATTTTCATCTGTCTTGATCTTTATGCGAACGATTATTGTCCTTCTCTCACCATCAGCCCTTATAATGCTGTGTTGCAATGTGCTTGAATAATCTGGATCTTCTGTTTCCAAGGCCTTTGAAACTTCAATTCCCACTAAATCTTGTTCTTCAGGAGGAATAAAACGTTCTGCATACTCTTGAGATGACATCTGATTTCCTCCCTCTTTCTTTGCGCTGGTACCATATAGTGAGTAAAACTTGTCATCAAAAGTGAAAAGATCATTTTCAATATCATATTCCCAGTAAACTAGTTTAGCCATTTCCATACCCATCTGCAGACGTTTATCACTCCATTTAAGTTTTTCTTCAGCAGCCTTCTTTTCGGTTAAATCCCTAATAATTGAGGTAAAAAATGTCTTCTTACCAGATTTCCACGATGCTAATGACATTTCAAAAGGAAATTCAGTTCCATCCTTCTTCAAACCAATTGTTTCAACTACTCTACCAACCAATCTGTGCTTTCCACTCTTTTTAAATCTCTTAAGTTCTTGGAGATAATCGTTTTTGTTTCTTTCAGGCATGAGAATAGTAAGGGGTGAACCAGTTAACTCATCAGGTGAGTAACCGAATATTTTTTGAAGACTCTTATTGAAAAATTTTATTTTTCCATCCACATCAGTGGTGACAATAGCATCTATAGCTGATTCAGCAACCGCTCGGAAGCGTTCTTCATTTCTTTGAAGAGTAATTTCTGATTTCTTCCTATTTAAAGCTTCTAAAATAGTAAATGAGAGTGTTTCTATAGCATTTTGATCCTCCTTATTGTAACCTGACTCTTTATTAGCTAAAGCTATCATACCCACAGTTTTACCTTCCTGCTTCAAGGGTACACCTAAAAATGATGTTATCCTGGGATGTCCTTCAGGTTCTCCTAAACGTTCCGGATCAGATACTGGATCATTAACTATTACTGATTCATCATTTTTTATGGCCCGGGCCCAATATCCACGAATCTTCATGTCAGATATGAGTTTCACTACCCTTGTATCAGGCATTATACATTCATCCCAACCAGGATCACTAATGGCCAATGTATCAAAACTGCCTGAAGAATTCAATTCTCCAATAAAGCCAAATTTACTAAGGGTCAATTCCTCTGCTACATTTAAACATATCTTAGCAACATCCTGTGCAGATTCACAAGTTATAGATTCTTTAAGTATCCGATTTATAGCCTTGATCAAAGAGATTTGTTTAGAATTTTTAATATCCATCTTCCTCTTGAGAAGAGCACGATCAATGGTGAATTTGAGTTTTGTTTTATCCACCGGTTTAATTAAAAAACCATATGGATCTGTTTCCAATGCTTTTTCCATTACTGATTCTTCAACTTGGTCGGTTAAAAATATTACAGGTATATCAAGCTCCTTAATATTATAAGCAACTTCAATACCATCCATATCTTCCTTCAAAAAAATATCCATCAAAATAAGATCAGGTTTGATATTTCCAATTTTATTTATAAGTTCTTCACTTCCAGAGGAAACAAATAAAACTTCATAATTAAATGATTCTAGATCATGCATAATATCCATTAGATCTATTCTATCATCATATATTAGCAGAATTTTTATATTAGCCATTAAAAAAACCAGTATTGGATAAGTTTAATATAATATTTATTTTTTATCCTACAAAACAAAGTTTATTTATGAAGTGGTTAAAATCCTTTTCTTACCATAAAAACCCTTTTAATTATAAGATATTCTTGAAATATTAACCAAAAACTTAAAGAAAAACATATAATTATTTATTGGGAATTATATGCAACTAATAGACACTATAGTAGAAAAAAATTAAATAAATAATCTGGGTTAAACACAATTAATCTTTATTTGTCTTTATTTTCAAAATAAAATGTTCCCCCCTTATTATTAGAGTTGAATTGCTGGTTTTTAGGTTTATTAGTCTGAACCTAATACATTATCAAACAAAACATAAAATTAAAAAGATCATAAAACTAATTTAACAATCTAATCTTCATTTAAAACTGTTATAATAAGAAATAATGGTTGGTAATATAAGTTTAATTAAAAATATAATAGTAAATTATTTATAAAATTTTAATTAGAATATATTCAAAATTGGAGGGTGAAAAGCTTGAATAAGAAGATTTTTTTATTGGAATTCTATTATTAGTTGGTTTAATATGTTTAACACTGATTAATGCAGCTAAAAAAATAGATTCTGGTTCTCGTAAAACATACGTGGAAATTTTTGATCAATATGCAAATGTTAATTGGAAAACTTATGAACTAAAAAATAAACAGATCTATGTTAAATCCAGCTTAAAATTTAAAGAATATCCTTTCAACTTATTAAATTCGAATGTAAAGATTTACTTAAAAAAAATAAGTAGAACTAGATTAAGAAGCACCTATCTAATATATAATAGTGGAAAAGTTTCAAAACAAGTAAATTACGCCAGATATAAGGGTACTGCTAAAAGCTACTACTGGAAAAAAGTAAGACCAAGATTTTATTAAATCCCAAAAAAATTTTATTTTTTTTTATTTTTAATTATTGACTAAAATCAATGATTATCCTATGATTAGAAGTTTAGAATTCATAAAATTATTAATAGAAAGAATAGGGTCATATATAAACAATAACTGTTAATTATAATTTATTATTTATTATTTACTATCCATACTTGTTCTATCATATTTAGCGGCAATTTCATGTCTTCTAGCTGAAATTTTTTATTAAAACAACATATAAAATGAATATTATCCAGAGAGTTAAGATATTGATAGGATTGAACTGTTTTCTTGGTTAAGCGATCAAAATGATTAAAAAATATTACTAATGTTTCATAGTTCAATTCATTAATAAGAACTTCCATGAGTTCAGCTACAGTTAAACGATTAAGAGATAATTTATCATTTTTAGAAACCTGAATATCGATTCAATCAATCTAGGTTTAATAGGTATATAGGTTCATTGAAGTATATACATAGATAACTATTTCGCAGTAATTTAAAATACTCGAAGACATTCTTATTATAAAAGATCAAGTTATGGCCCTTCTCCATATGCTCCGTAATTTGTATTAAATTCATACTATAACTTATGATTTTATCATATATAAAGATTAAAAACCCATACAAACCCAAAATCTTAAAAAATTAGACTAGGATAACAATATTAAGTTTAAGTATCAAAATTAAACTGAAATCAAATTATTGAATCCTAATATCAAAATCTAGATAAAATATCAATATTGTACCAAGATATCAAAAATTCAAATCTAAATGAAATATTCTATTCAAAACAAAAATTTTAATATAAGTCACAGTTTAGGTATAAAAATTAAAATTTCAATATTAATAAAATAGATTATAGAAAGGGAACTAATTACTTCATTAAAAAAGTAAAAAAACTGAGACGACAGAAAGAGGGGATTATTTTGAAAGCACTAACTATTTTAATATCTTTAATTTTGATTTTAGGTTGTATTGGAATTTCAGGATGTGTTGATTCTAGCAATGATAATACTACAAATGCAAATACAAAAACAGCAGCTAATGAATATACTGTGGGCACATCTACTTTTCAAATGCCTGACGGATGGATTAAATCAGATAAATACACAGGAGATTTAGCCAAATTCACAACAGGAAAAGGTGAAAATGATGGTGCAACATTATATGTAAAGAAATTTAGCGATATAAATGAACAGGATTCAGAATATAAAGAATTTTCAAGATCAGGATATGGCTATACTGTTACTACCATTACAAAAACTGTGAGCGGAATTCAAACTAAGGTTATTAAAAGAGTTTATGATGACCCTCAATCTATAAAAATAGATTACTATTTCCAAAAAAATGGAAAATACTATCGTATCACTACAGAAGTCTTCAGTAAAGATGTAGATAATAGTTTAACAGATGAAGCACTCAATAAAGTAATTTCCACATTAAATTAAAAAAACATATATATAAATATTGTTAAAATTCAAAAAATTAACCCTTTTCAAACTTTTAAAGGCTAGATAAATAATAAAAAAAATTTAAATATGTTAAAATTCTTGTTTTATTGGAAATGCCTTTGCAACCAATTATTCAACGATATGGATTTGAATGGCGAAATAGTTACAATCCTTGTTTTATTGGAAATGCCTTTGCAACATAAATAATTACAATTATAAGCCGCAACCCATATTTTGTTACAATCCTTGTTTTATTGGAAATGCCTTTGCAACAGGAGGGGGGAAGTATGTCTGAACTTGTGAAATCCGTTACAATCCTTGTTTTATTGGAAATGCCTTTGCAACTCAAAAGCTACGAAAAGCTCGAAAGACGGTTGGAGAGGTTACAATCCTTGTTTTATTGGAAATGCCTTTGCAACTTACAAACCACAACCTATTTTTTATGGTGATAATTCGTTACAATCCTTGTTTTATTGGAAATGCCTTTGCAACGATTCTTGTTCAGCTATAGGAGACTACTTTTACAAACGTTACAATCCTTGTTTTATTGGAAATGCCTTTGCAACTGGAGCAAGCAATGGGAATTTTATTAATCTTTGGAAGTTACAATCCTTGTTTTATTGGAAATGCCTTTGCAACGTAATGCTTCGCGTTCAGAGGGTGGTTGGACTAAACGTTACAATCCTTGTTTTATTGGAAATGCCTTTGCAACCTTGGAGGAAGAAAAGAGAGAACCAAAAGAAAGAAACAAGTTACAATCCTTGTTTTATTGGAAATGCCTTTGCAACTCGAAGGCAGCACACACATCTGCGGGAAATGTGGGAAGTTACAATCCTTGTTTTATTGGAAATGCCTTTGCAACCTATTATATAATCTTTCTTATATATAAAAGATTCATTGTTACAATCCTTGTTTTATTGGAAATGCCTTTGCAACGATTTAGAAATTCATGAAATCTGTCAAGAAGAAGCGTTACAATCCTTGTTTTATTGGAAATGCCTTTGCAACAAAAGGTGATAATATGAAAAAAATAGAGATGTTAGTGTTACAATCCTTGTTTTATTGGAAATGCCTTTGCAACGAAAGAGTTATTGGGACCCGCAATCAATGTGAATAGTTACAATCCTTGTTTTATTGGAAATGCCTTTGCAACGTAGATGAACTATATTGGCATTACCCCCGCTACCATCGTTACAATCCTTGTTTTATTGGAAATGCCTTTGCAACAATAATATGCAAAAAATACATCAGTTAATTGAAGAAGTTACAATCCTTGTTTTATTGGAAATGCCTTTGCAACTCAGTTAGATAATCGAGATGAATTTTATCTAAAAAAGTTACAATCCTTGTTTTATTGGAAATGCCTTTGCAACAAAAAAAGTGATAAAATGCAGATAAAATACGATACAGTTACAATCCTTGTTTTATTGGAAATGCCTTTGCAACCAGGCATTGCGTCATAAATTGCCATTTTATATCAGTTACAATCCTTGTTTTATTGGAAATGCCTTTGCAACAATAACACAGATAAGTTAGAAATCATCCGTAATGATGTTACAATCCTTGTTTTATTGGAAATGCCTTTGCAACTGAGGTATTTGTGGTTTTTGAGGTTTTAGTATATATGTTACAATCCTTGTTTTATTGGAAATGCCTTTGCAACTGAGGAAAATGGCGACCAATCCAAAAGGATACCTAAGTTACAATCCTTGTTTTATTGGAAATGCCTTTGCAACAAAAATTGAAATGAAAAATGAAATTTTTGAAGAAATGGTTACAATCCTTGTTTTATTGGAAATGCCTTTGCAACGGTACCAAAAATTTCCGTATTTTGGCTTGTAAAGGCCTAGAAATTCTCCTTTTGGAGACCTTAATTTGAAGTTCAAAATTTTCAGCCTCCCTTATAAAGAACTTCACAAAATCATCTCTATACCTAAAATAATATAAATCTTTCTATAATACCATTATTACCCCAAAAAAATTATGGAAAATTATTATCAATTTTGAAAAAAAAGCAAATCATTCTATTTCTATCTTATCTTTTTATATCACCTACATCTGATATTCAGATAACATCTTCATGTTCTTTAACATCCCCTTTTTTAATTCTTTCCGAGTTACATAATATCCCACCCCAAAAAAAATCCACATCCTATTAACCCCCCTAAATCTACTATTAAAATACTAATTTCCCAAATCATAAAAAAAATAAAAAAAAATAATTAATAGAATTTAAACCCTAAAAATATAACTAAATATTAAGAAACACCATAAAAATATCTGTTAAAATAGAATAATAATTAGAAAACTTATTAGTATTATAGATCTAAAAACATAATTTTACTATTTATCCAATCAATCTTTCTTTTTTAATAGTTCTAAGATCTCGGGATTATTTTCAATTGCATTTAATGTTTTCTCTGTTTTAATTAATTGTTCTCTTAATAATTCCTGGGTACGTTCTAATTCTTCAATACGTTTATAATCATCACTCTTTATATCAATCACTTTTGCTTTATCAATAGATAGATAGGGCAATGCTTTCAAGTATCTCTTTTTCAGATCTTCAGGGTCCATATACCAGTATGCCCGGTCAACATCAGATATCTTATGGCCCGCTAGGAAATCAGCTAAGACTTTATCACCTAACTTATTCATGATAGTGGATATGAAATATTTTCTCATACCATGAGCTCTCCAGAAACTGTAAGCACCATCTCTTTTGCTAAAACCCGCCTGCAAACCAAGTCTCCTAAAATTATTTACAATCACATCACGATCAATAGGATCACCATTATTTTTAACAAATAATGAAGAATCATAATCCCTAATCCGAATCTTCTTATTACGGCCATAAACCCTTTCCTTAAGATACATGATGATATACTTGGTGGCCTCAGGAGGAATAAAAGTAATATATCTATAATTAACTTTCCTCCGGGTAATATGGAGAGTTATTATAGCATCTTTTAATTCATCTTTCAAATCAAAAAGCTTATTTATGTTTTGTATATCCTTATGGATGGCTTCGCCTGCTGCGTCCATAAATTTTCTTATGGTGAGATTTCGAGCTTCCGCCTGAGCCATCCCTGACAAAGCCATTAAATATATAAGAGCCTTCTCCCGGGGTGCTGCAACATTAACTAGTTCAGATATCTCCTCCTTTGAAATTAATTTACCATAATTCATCTCAAGACCAATATCACCCCTTGACATCTTAATTTTAGGAAGCTGAATATCCATAGCATCATAAAAAGACTTTACTGCGTATATATAAAGATTAACTGTACTTTCAGCTTTATTATCATCCATCAATTGTTTTTTAAACTTTAAAAAATAGAAATTAATTCTCCGATCCCTTAATTTAATACCCTTCTCTTCTTCAGCATCTGCCTGCCTAATAAGCTCATCAGGAGACAAATTTATCAAATTACAATAATATTTAAGACACTGAAGATAAGTTCTCAAAGTAGAATCTTCAAGATCTTTATGCAAAACCCAATAATCAATACATTGTAGATCATCACCTGAAAACTTCATACGAATCACTTAATAATTATTACTAATAAATTTACCGATCCATATGTTCGCTATATTATTGTTTAACGAATATGAATTTCTGGTGTGAAACTAAGAAAAAATATTCCACCCCAAAAAAATTGGGATAAATAAAATTATAATAGAAATTATCTTATTCAAAGGATAGAGTATTAAAAAAGTTTATATTAGTAATAAAATCGTAATAGTTGTTTATCAATGATAAGTAATGATCTAAAGTGAGATTTTTGTATTTATTTAATTTAAATCTAATATTTTGAAAAATGTTTATAGATACTGTATTCATAAAACTATTGGTTTATTGACTTAAATATGGATTTTTGTATAAAGAATATGATTCTTTTCCAAAAAAATAAAAATAAAAAAAATAAAGTTAAATTTCTACAGTTTGTTTAAATATGGCATTAGATTCATCTCCACCAGAAAATACACTGTCAAAGATTAATATATCTACTTTTGCAGGTGTTTCATCTCCACTAATGTATTCTAAACCAGTAGCTTTTATAGTTTCCCCTGCTTTTACATTGTTCATGTTCCATACCAAGGGACTAGTTTCAATTACTGCACCACTGGAATCATACCATTTTGCAACCATTTCTAGATAGCTATAATCTTTATCTGGAATTATGGTGGCTTTTATATCATATGAACCATATCCTTTAGATATTACTTGTACATTTGAAACATTTAATGAAGAATCTGAAGTTCCATCATTGGAACTGCTATCTGTACATCCACTAATTGATACAACTCCCATAACTAAAAACATGGCTAAAACTATAACAACTAATCTATTTCCCATTTTTTTTACCTCCGTTTATTGTAGATATTATTTTCTTAAAACAGCTAAAAAACCAGCTAGACCTAAAAGTATTGTTCCAAGTACTCCGAATAATGAAATACTTATTAATAACCATATTGCACTTACTATTAACACTATTCCGCCAATTTTTGGATTTTTAGTAACATATACAGAACTAACTATTCCAACGATTGATGCCATAATAGCACTAATTCCTAATAATACTATCTCATCACCGGCAAAACTGCCAAAAAAGACTGCAAATGTTCCTCCCAGTAATCCAAAAATTCCACCTACAATACCTAAACCTAATTCAATAGATCTTGAAGTTTCTTTTAATTCATTAGACAATAACAAACCTCCATAATTTCTATCAACCATAAAAACTATTAAGGTTGATATATTTACATTATTATTTTTTATATATAATTGTTACCTTTTATTGTTAATTATAAAACTTTAAATATTAAATTATAATAATTATTAGAATTAATAAACCTTTAGTATATAATTTAAAGGATAAGAATTGAACGTGGTTATAAATTAATAGATTAATCTCAAAAATAGGATCTGAAATGAATAATAACAAAATACATTGTTTGAATCCTTAATATAACAATTAAACTTTAAATACTTTTTTTGTTATAAATTTGCTTCTAATTTACCCTTTTTGTGCCCATAAGACTTTAAATTATTATTACTTTAAAAAAACTAAATTCAAAATTATACCTTGAGTAATAATTATCCATTTTTTGTTTTTCTAATCATCATAATTCTGGACTCTGCATCAAGCTACAATCCATCTATAAACATCTTGAAATAATACTAAAACATCTGGATCTGTAATATTAGAAAGTAATGTAATTGGAACAGTTACCTTGAAATATCCTACTGATCAATCTTGATATCAAAATAGTCTATAGATTGGGTGTACATCCACTCGAATCTAATGCCCAGAGGGCTATAGTAGAATCAATAAAACCCCATATGTAGCCATTCCAATAAAAAAAAATGAGAGAATACTTACTCTAATATTATGAAACCTATTCTTTTGAACCAGATTCCACTACCAGCTGATGATTTTGTTATTAAAGTAGATTGTCTAATTTTTTGAGATAAATTGAAATATACAAGATCATTATCTTTTTTCTACTAAGTCAAAAAAAAGGTGAATTGAAAAAAGATATCCTAAGAAACGAGACTGTAAAGTATTTGGAGTCTTATGTGAAAGTTTTTTTAGATATAGAAAAGTCTAATGAATTCTTATTATTCCTTCAACTTTATCAAAGTCCGAATCAAAAGAAACTATTCTTTCTAGTTTTAAATCTTTCATTACCTTCACCGATACTGAATCTGCAAAAGATAAGGTTCCATCATATTTTAGGAATATATCCATTGCATCAAAAGTCAGATCCTTATCAACATATCGAACTTCATAATTATCTAATATATAATTAAACAGTTTTAAACCAGTTTTTCCACCGAATAGATTTCCAACAAGTGTCACTGATTCAGATAAAGTTAAATCAGAAGTGATTTTTTCTTCATTTTCGATTATTGGGAGAATTTCACCAGCCTTTTCATGCCATTGATCCTTTCTATTAATAACTGCAATAAAAAATGATGAATCAATGAATATCAAAGCTTTTCTCCTCTTTGTAATTTCTTTTTAAGCTCCACAGCATCAGTTTCTGGCCCATCACCTATGCCAAAGACGTCGTCAATGGTTACTTTCTTACGAAATCTGACTTCCGCCCCTTCTTCAGTGGATTTCCATTCTAAAATATCCCCAGGGCCAACATCAAACTTTTTCCTTATATCTGAGGGAACCACGGTTTGAAAGCCTTTAGAAATTTTTGTTTTTGAAGTCATATAAACCAACATATGAAATATAGTTTTTCAAAGTATTTAAATTTTTCACAGTAAAAATTTTTTCAAATGATTTTTTTGTTTGATGTTCAAAAACTTAATGAAGAATTAATAATTAATATCCAGTTAACTAATTAGTCCCTAGGATAAGGGAATATAAAATATAATTTAATAAGCTGTTTTAGCTTCACCTAATCCATCTAATCTATAAATTATTAATAGAATGCTTATATTACCTTCTAAGAATATCAATCAATATAATTTTATTTATTTTTGTATAGCTTTATTAATTAAAAAAAAGAATTCAAAATTATGCCTTCTAGTAGAGTAACATCTATCATATTTTCTGTTTTCCTAATCATCATAATCCTGGCTGCTGGATCCAACTACATCTCCCCAACCCAAAATGAGGAAGATAATACTAAAACCCCTGAATATGTCCTACTGGGAAGTAATGAATTAGGAAAGGTTACCCGGGAAGGACCCTATGGTAACACATCTTCTAATATCGAAATTGCCTATATTATGGGTGTGCATCCACTCGAATCTAATGCCCATAGGGCCATAATAGAATCAATAAAATCTAATCAGAATAAATTAAAATATTATTACTATATCTACCAGGTGCATGTTAAAAAGGATGCTGACAACTATAAAAAGGGGAGGATGAATGGGCAGTTACTGGCTCGTGAATTTGTGGTAAAGGATATTATAATTAAGGATTATAAATTAGTAATAGACATACATTCTCATCGGGGAGAATATAAAGAATCTAGATTTATATTCGCCCCAGTTCAAGGTGGCCGGGCCGAAGAAATAGCACATTCCATTGAAAATAGAATACCTTGGATGGTTTATCACTTTCCTTATCCACAAACCAGTCCCCCCTATGTAACAATCCCTATCAACAATGAGGGTATACCCACCGTATTATATGAAACCTATTCCTATGAAGCCTATTCCACTACCAGATACCATGCTGATGATTTTGTCAGTCAAGTAGATAATCTAATTTTTTAAATAAACCTTCATCCAAAATTAAAATGAGAATGGATATTATGATTCTTTGATTTGAATCAAATTCAGATCAAAATATATTACTAGAATTTTTTTTTTAGGTGATCTTCAAAGTTATTATGATGTCAAAAAATATTAATATCTCTTGAAAAACTTCAAAATTATAATTTTGATAGGTGTTAGGGTATATGTGTTATAGCATTTTTAACTGACTTGTTAATATTTTCATTAATTACAATAAATTCAGTTAATGACTTTGATAAAATATTCCAATTGTTTTTAAATATTGATTTTTTTGATTATATAGAAAAATTTGCATTAGAATACCAATTTGTATATTAAATATAAAAATGACCCAGAAGCTAAAAAATAGAAACAAAGATTAAAATTGATCACAAACCCTACAAACAACCTTATTTAAAAAGTAATCCAGAAACTAAAAAATTAAACCAGTACCAAAAAATGTTCATAAACATAAAAAAAATGAATCAAATATTAAAAAATGATCACAAACCAAAAGAAATGGATTTTTAAATTGATTTATGATCTTTAATTATCATGGTAATTCTATAAATATTAAGGTCAACAAAATATAATTATCTGTTAGGAGAGGTTAATAATGAAAAAAAGGAAAGTTGCCTGGGGAATAACTGGTGCTGGGGATAAAATACTGGATACAGTTGAAGCCATGAAAAAGATAAAAAAGGACTATGAAGAACTTGCTGATATTGAAGTTTTTATATCAAAATCTGGTGATCAAGTGGTGAAATATTATGGAATATCAAGTGATATAGAATCAAATTTTGACAAGGTATGGGTTGAAATAAATGCCAATGCACCTTTTTTAGCAGGGAATATTCAGTTGGGTAAATATGAATTCATGCTAGTAGCACCAGGAACATCTAACACTGTGGCTAAGATTGCTATGCGAATGGGAGATACATTAATATCCAATGCTGCAATCATGGGGCAGAAAGCAGATGTGCCCTTATATATATTGCCCTCTGATTATGAAGAAGGAGTCATTATTACCAAGCTTCCTGATGGAAAAGATTTGAAAATAACCATCCGAAAAGAAGATGTGGAACACGTGCAAAAATTGGCTAAAATGGACAACACATTTATTATCAAAAAACCAGAAGATCTAGAGGGTGTTTTCAGGAAACATTTTAAATAGATTAGATATGAGTTGGGTGGATTGGACACTAATAGGATATTTTTCTTTGGTTTAGGCACTACATTGCTGGGTATAGGTGCTATTGGAATAGTGCTACCAGTTTTACCTACAACACCTTTTGTTATAGCTTCATTTTTCTGTTTTGCTAAAAGTTCCAAGAAAGCTGAAAGATGGATTCTAAGTAACCGCTACTTTGGAAGTTACATAAAAAATTATCAAACCAAACAAGGCGTACCCCTAGATGTAAAAATTAAAAGCCTCATCTTTTTATGGATCATGCTAATAGCATCCATGATCTACTTGAATCAAGACTATCTATTTTTAATATTAATCTTAGTAGGCCTGGGAGTAAGTGCCCATATTTTACTTTTAAAGACAAAAAAGAATAATTAGGATATGATTATTATTATATTTTAAAAATAAACTTAAACTGAATCTTTTATTATAATTTTATAGATTTTTCTAAAAAAATTAAATAATGGAGGATTATTAACCTCCTATATCACTGTTTAGATAGTTATATATTACAGCAGCCGATATTGCCCCTACAATAGGCCCTATAAGGTATATGGGATAAAATTCCCATAGATTAGCCCCTCCTAGTAACAAATCGGCTAGATATGGTCCGAATGTCCTTGCTGGGTTGATAGAGGATCCAGTGATGTTTCCAATGGTAGTGATGATACCGGCCACTGTTAAACCTATTATAAGTCCTGCGAATCCGGGTGTTGCTTTTTTATCAACTGCCACTCCCATTATGGCCATCATCAGTACAAATGTACCAATGGCTTCTACTAATATGGCTTGAAGATATCCAATACCATGGAATGGTGCAGTTGCACCTAGACCACCTATAGTTACTGCATCCATACCAATTGATGCTGCCAGTAAAAAACTACCCAGTGCTGCACCTGCCAATTGCGCAATTATATAGGGTACAACTAGGTTTGATGGGAATTTTTTTATGGCCCATACAGCTAAGGTAACCGCAGGATTCATATGACATCCAGAGATACGTCCAAAGGCATATATACATGCACATACTGCAATACCAAAAGCTAAACCTATGGCCAGCCAATCTCCAAGACCTCCATATAAGCCAATGCCTATATTAAACTCATTAGGAGGTGTTCCTCCTGCAGCCAACATTAAGGTAATGACTGCAGCACCTGTACCAAAAAATACCAGTATGAAGGTTCCTATAAACTCGGCCAGCATCTTTTTTGCAAGTGATACCATGACTATTTCTCCTTTAAGGCCTCATAACATGGTGGGCATAGTATTCTAGGTATTGTCTTCTCTAATTTTTCAGAAGGGAATGGATATCCGCCTTCCCATATCTCTACTTCCTGTCTTACTGCATGATCCATGCATAAACCCATACCGCATACTATACACATGGCCACAGCATCAGTATCTTTGCCTAATTCTGCGCATATGTAACATTTCATATTTTCACCCCAAAAATGTTGTTAAAAGGGCTTTATACAGCCTCTTTCCATTGACAATGGTTATGACGGAAGTCTACCAATGATGCGGCAGCACAATTTTTACAAGTTCTTGCTGGTGATGCTGCGCTTTCCTTATGCAAGGCTATGATGTTGGTCATTAAAGTTGCAGTTACTGGTTCGCTGGTTAGAAGACATGGATAATCTGCCAGTCTCATTAATGAAGAGTATCTGACGGTAATGGCGCAAGCAGGATATGTGTAGCGTTGCGGATTCATTATCACTTCATTATTATGTATGGGGTTTAGATCAACTTCAAATGATCCAATTTTTGGTATCAGAGGCCCAGATGCTCCGTTTCTTATTCGGCGGGCTTCATCAAGATGGTTCCATCCACGGTAGATCATGTCCATGAAATCACAGTTGTGAAGTTCTGCAGCAGCCCCCCGGGTGGGGTTTAACTGTACAAAGTTATGGAATCTTTTGGTTAACAAGTCCACAACCATTGGCGCGTTAAAACCATCTAATTCAAGAATATATTCCACTGCACATGCTGTGGATCCAGTGGCCAGGGATAACACATCATATTCACTTTTAAATGAGGATAATGCATTGTTGAGTGTGGATTCCATAACTCCTGTTGTGGCCTCTATTATGGCCATGGTTACATCATCTTTACACATATTAAATGTGGATTGGGCTATGTGGTGTGATATATCACCTACACAGTATGCAGGTACTGTTAAAATATTTCCATAGTGAACTCCATCGTCCATAGCATTTTTAATTGTTTTTTCCATCTTATCTTTGTATTGGGACATGTATTTTCTTACATCAAATGATGTATGTCCCAGGGAATCCATTAGTTCGGCTTGGGCTTCTACCGGGCTTTCATATATGTGTTTGATCATCTGTATTTCCTTTTCAACGGCTTCACTTACAGTTGATCCATCTTCTATTTCATTAGCAAATACTTCTCCTACACCGTAAGAGGTGTTCATTCCCCATGATTTAGCGGCAAGTATGGCTTGCTGGTGTGGGGTGGGTATGTCTGTACTTTTAAGTATTTGGTTTACCACATTACTGGTACTGCCGGGCATCAGTGCAAAATCTACCACACATGTTGGTCCGTAGAATCCTCCGTATCTTCGAACCACTTCCTTTCCAATTAATGCTTCTGATTTTCCTATGGCTTCTATGAAGCTATTCAGGCTTTTTTCAAATTTTTCATCTTCCTGGCATAATATTTCTAAGATTCCAGGTGTCTGGTAATGTTCCACAAATGGGTCGTCTTCTGGTCTGATGGTGGTGGTAAGGCTATTTAGAATGTTATAATGGGCCATCACTGAATCCACATGGAGGTCTATAACTGCCTGACTCTGGCCATCGATTGCTTTCATGTCCTTTACAACATTCATATATGCTTCTGTGTCTGTTATCTTGAATTTGGTTCCTCTTTTATTTTTGACAGTCTCAACATCTGCTTTTTGAGCTGCCATTGCTTCATTAACCATTTTTTCATATAACTCAGACATCTAATCACCTTCTCCTCCCCTAATTTAAAGGCAGGGAAACCTTTTTTTCGTCTAATACACTCTATTATATGTTTTTCATCGGTATATATAGTCAATCAAATATTTAAGTTTTCCTATAATCCGAATTTGAATTCACTATTAGTGAATAATTTTGATTATTCAAAAAATAGATAAAGGATTGATAAAAAATAAAAAAAATCTATTAAAAAGTTAAAATAAATTCTTAAAAAAATTAAAGGGACTATGATCCCTAAAAAAAAGTTCTGTAATAATATTAAAAAAAAATAAATATCCCTCAAAAAAAGAGAAATTTAAGGGATGGGATTTAATTCTAGTTTCAGAGAGTTCTCTTAGGAGATAATGTTTATGCTCCAGTGCCAGTAAGAGGGTCGCAGCTAAGATCCATAAGTACTGGTTTAGGTAATTCAATACCAATAGTTTCTTTTAAAACATCTTCCACTGTTTCAACCAGTAAAAATTCAATGTCATCTTTTACATCATCAGGGACATCATCTAAGTCTTTTTCATTATCCTTTGGTAATATAACCCTTTTTACTCCGGCTCTATGAGCGGCTAGTATTTTCTCTTTTATTCCTCCAACTGGTAGTACCACTCCTCTTAGAGAGATTTCACCAGTCATGGCTAATTTAGAATCCACTTCATGACCAGTGACCAGGGATGCTATGGTGGTTAAAAGAGCAACTCCGGCTGATGGTCCATCCTTGGGGATAGCTCCAGATGGTACGTGTATGTGCAGATCTTTCTTATCAAATTCCATCTGTTTTAGATTAAACGCTAATCTGGAACGAATCAGGCTTTGGGATATTTTAGCTGATTCTTTCATCACATCACCTAATTGGCCTGTGAGCATCAATTTTCCAGTGCCTGGCATGAATGCGCCTTCAATAAAAAGGATATCTCCACCTACCGGTGTCCAGGCTAGTCCAGTTACTACTCCTGGTGGATTCTGTTTACCTACTTGATGAATCTGGGTAAGTTCATGGCCTAAAATATCATAGAGCATATCTTCTTTAACTACATACGGTAAATCAACCTTACCTAGAACAATCTTCTCTGATGCTACACGGGCCACAGTGGCAAGCTGCCTTTTAAGACCTCTTACACCTGCTTCCCGGGTATATTTCTCAATTATTGTTTTTAAAGCTTCATCTTCGATCTGAAGTTGACTGTCTTTAAGTCCATTATCTTCCAGTACCAGCCCAATTAGATGGTTCTTTGCTATGTGGAACTTCTCATGGAGGGTGTAACTGCCTATTTCAATTATTTCCATCCGATCTCTTAAGGGTCCAGGTATGTCTCTAAGTGAGTTAGCAGTGGCAATAAAGAATACATCAGATAGGTCGTAGGGTACTTCCAGGTAGTGATCAGAGAATGTGTCATTTTGTTCCGGGTCAAGAACTTCCAGTAAAGCACTGGCAGGGTCACCATTAAAGGAGGCCATTAATTTATCCACTTCATCCAGGATAAACACGGGATTTCTTGCACCAGCCCGTTTCATTCCCTGAATAATCCTACCAGGTAATGCGCCTAGATAGGTTCTTCTATGACCTCTGATCTCTGATTCATCCTTTACACCACCTAGGCTGATTCTCACATACTCCCTTTCTAATGCTTCAGCGATACTTTTTCCAAGACTGGTTTTACCGGTTCCAGGCGGCCCTACCAACAGTAGTATTGATCCTTGCTTGTTTTTCTTTAGTTTCATTACAGTTAGGTGTTGGATTATTCTATCTTTCACTTTATCTAAGCCATAGTGCTGTTCATCCAATACTTCTCTGGCAGATTCAATATCAATATCTTTTATTTCACATGGAGCCCATGGTAAGCTTACTAATAAATCCAGATAATTTCGTATTACATTTTCTTCTGAGCTATGAGGTCCTTGTCTTTCAAGTTTGTTTACTTCCTCTAAGGCTACCTTTTTAACATCTTCAGGCATTTGGGCCTCTTCTATTAAATTACGATAATCTTTTTTAGAGGAGGTACCCTGAGCTTCATTCAGTTCATCTTGTATTGCTTTTAACTGCTCTTTTAGCATATTTTCTCGGTGTTTTTTGTTAATTTCTTCGTTAAACTTTGCTGCCATTTCCATTTGGAATTTTATTGATTCTTTTTGTTCAATTAATAGATCTAAAAATTTTAAACTTTTTTCTTTTACTGAGTTTATTTCTAATATTCCCTGTTTCTCCTTGAGAGTTAATCTCATATAAGGAAAAACGAAGGCCATTATCTCTTCCAGGTCGTTCATTTTATTAATACTCTTTAAATAGGTATTGGAACCCTTGATATTTTCACTTATCTCTGAAACTAAAAACTTTATATGGTTAACTATTTCTTTCTGATTTTCTTCATCTAAATCCATTTTGTCAGATATGATTTGGTATGTGGCCCTATAATCTAGACCATCCACCATAAATTCTTCAATCTCTACTTTTTCAAGTATATCCACATTTATATGATAAAAATCTCTCTGTTCTTTTGCATTTTTGATTTTTATCAAGGTTCCGACCTGGTAAAAGTCGGATTCTACATAGGGCGGTCCAGCATCTTCTTTAACTCCTAATGAAATGCCATAGAAGTCATCTTTTGCAGCCCGGTTATATATTTCGCTGCCTATTTCTTTACTAATTTTTAGATTCATACTTGTTTTTGGTAATAAAACTGTATCTGGTATAACTAATACTGATAGTTCTCTTTTAATATCTTTTTTTTGCATAATGTCACCCAATAACCTGATTAAACACTTAATAGTTTTTATAATTTAAGATTTTGATTTTTCTAGAAATGGATGTTGGCCTAATTTTAGATTAAGAGCATCTAGAAATGAAAAAATTATCTGTTCTCTTCTAAAAGTTCGCACTTAGATAAAACACATCCAAATAAAAAATCAATTTTCTTTTTATGTTTCACCAAGGCACTGTGATTGAAGGTGTAATATATCTGGTTTCCTTGTTTACTGGCCTTTAGTATGTTGGCATTTTTCAGTATTTTTAGATGTTGTGACGCCGCTGGTTGAGTTAAACCCATCTTATTAGCCATTTGTGTAACATTAACCCTTTTAATGTCCCCTGAAGTTAAAAAATATACTAATAATAGCCGGTTAATATTTCCAAGTGCTTTGAATAATTCTTCCAATTCTTGGGATAGGTCACAACAGTATTCTGAATTCACCCTCAACATGAATCATAAGTATATAAGTATATGCTTATATACTTTTCGTTTTTTATTGATCCATAAATTAATTTCGCTACCTGTTTTTTAAAAATGCATCCGATAAGTTTAAATATGATATGAATTAAATATCCAGATTGCCGCATTATGCGGATATCTATTAGTTTTAGATTATCGCTTTAGTCCCGTGGGGTAGTGGTAATCCTGCTGGGCTTTGGACCCGGCGACGGCGGTTCGACTCCGCTCGGGACTATCCCTTTAACATTTAAGGTTTTTAAATGGCTAAAATATTAGTTGTGGGGACCAATACACGAGCTTTAGCCTGCTCTGCAAAAAAACTAGGACATGAAGTTTATTCTGTGGAACATTTCTGCACCCAGGATCTGCAAGAATGCTCCGACTATACCCACTGCACCCTAACACAAGAACCATATCAATCCTGTGGAAAACTGGAAGAAAATTTTGATCCCGTTTCTATAGCAGAAAAAGCAATGGAATATGTTGATAAGGTAGATTATATACTATATAATTCTGGAGTGCTGCCTAAAATCTTTCCAAAAGAAAAGATTAAAGGCAATGCAAACACGGATCATGTGGAGAATAAATTCAAGTTCTATAAGAAAATAAGAAATAAATTCAAAGTTCCTGAAACATTTTTAGTATCTAATGTTCATGAAATTCAAGAAATCCTCCAAGAGTTTAGAGATAAAAAATTTATTCTGAAGCCATTAACTGGTTGTGGTGGAGCAGGTATAACTGCTATCGACTATGGGGATGAAGAAGAATTTATAAGTGAAATGATACTCCAAGAATATATTCCGGGAGATAATATAAGCGCATCTGTACTCTCCACTAAAAGAGAAGCATTAACAGTTATCACCAGCAAGCAATTAATTGGAATTAAGGAACTGGGACAAAAAGAACCATATGGATACTGTGGAAATATAGTTCCCTACCATAACAATCCTGAGATTAAAGAAACTTCAAAAGAACTAATAAAATACCTATCTCTAATAGGATCAAATGGTGTGGATATGATCTACCACCAAGGAGAATTAAATATCATTGAAGTAAATCCCCGGTTCCAGGGAACATTTGAATGTGTTGAATCGTCTCTGGGAATAAATATGGTAGATGCCCACCTCCAAGCATGTGAAGACAATTTGATAGATCCACCTAAACCAGAGAAATTTGCAGTTAAAATGATCGTTTTTGCCAAGAATCGTTCAATGGTAAAGAATGTGAATATTGATCATGTATACGACCTACCCTATAAACAGGTTATAATCGAAAAAAATGAACCAGTAGCAACAGTAATTACTAACAGTAAAATATTAGAAGACGCCATTTACTCTGCAAAGCAGACAGTACAAAAAGTATACTGCGGACTTGAAAAATGTTAAAAACCCAAAATCTATTTTTTTTAGTTAAAGATAATTATTATTAAAAATAATTGATTAAATTATCCCTAACATGCTTATAATGAAAATAATAGTACCAATAGTTATAAGAACCGTTGAGAGTATCATCAATCCCGCTGCAATAAGATATATTTTTGCCCTTCTATCTGGATCTTTTAATAAGTCTTCAATAGGATCTAAGGTCACCTGTTCACCTCACTAAGAAAATGTACTGGGTAGTTGTTGGAAGCTCCATTCTTAGAATCTTTATATCGGGACGGTATATAAAAATTTCATTTTCACTAGAGGTTGAACCTAATATTCTATTTACTATTTCACATTCCAATCTACCAGATATTCGGGCACCAGATTTATCAGATCCTATCTCTATATATATGGGAAGTTTTAATCTTGGATGATCATCTTCGGGGATTAATTTAGCAAGTCTTTCCAATTCATTCCATTTAAAACGGTGTCTGGTGCCATCATTACCAGTGACGTGGGGTTTGTCTTCCTTTAAAAGTTCACTTAAACTTTTTCTACTTCGAGGCAGATGTCGGTTTAAACTCAATATCTGCTTTTTTATTAGTCTATCAGCACGATCAATATCTTTCATTAAATAAATTTTTAATCATTATCACATATTTAATATTCTAATATTACCTAAATAATTAGATAATTCCAGAAGATTAATAGAAAACTAGAACATTAGTGGATCAGATTTTAATAAAATTAAGAAGATTTAATTTTTCTCATTAAAAGTGATAATAAAAAACTGGTTAGTAAATTAACTGTCAAGGAGAGCATAGATTGGATATAGTAGTGGAAATATTATTAGGCTTTGGAATGTCAATGGACGCATTCAGTGTAGCTATAACCAGAGGATTGGCTTGGAAATGTCAAATTAAGCATGCTTTATTAATATCAATATTTTTTGGATTATTTCAGGCTTTTATGCCAGTACTAGGATATATTTTAGGTTTACAGCTGCAAGTATTTATTTTAACTATTGCACCTTGGGTTGCATTTATACTGCTTTTTCTAATTGGAATTAAGATGATCTATGAAAGTTTGTGGGTGGCAGATGATGAAGATGTTTGTTCTATCTTTTCTTTTAAAGAAATATTAATCCTCTCCATTGCCACCAGCATCGATGCCTTTGCACTGGGAGTGACCTTTGCCGTTCTAAATACTCCCATAATGGAACCAATTCTCATAATAGGATTAATAACCTTCCTACTATCATTTTTAGGTGTTTATATTGGTAAAAGTATTGGCCACTTATTTGAAAATAAAATAGAAATATTAGGAGGTATAATTTTAATTGGAATAGGATTAAAGATACTTCTAGAAAATTTACTATTTTAAATGAGTTTTAAAATGCATTATCCAACATGATAATGGATTATTGAGATTTAGATGGTGATAAAAAATTTTATATTCAATAGTATAGATAATAAAGATTGGTGATATTAGTGGATATTGATATAGAACAGTGCCGTGAAAATGATAAAATTAAGGATATTATCATTAAAAGTGGACTGGCAATAAAATACATAAAACTACTTTTAAGACTTTCAGATGCCATATATATTAATGCAATAAATTACAACGTCCAAATAGAGGATAACAATATTATAATACTACTTATATCATCTAAACCTGAAAATAAAACTGGTCAGTTTAGCATAACCTCTTTAACTAACGTTTTATATAAAATAAGAGATATGGCTAAAGAAAATAAAGAAATTAAAACTCTGTGTGAAATTGATGACAAGATAATGAAGATCATTATCAATATTGGAGATTAGTTTTTGTTTGATAATCTTATTTTAATATTATTTTGAGGTTGAATAATGGGTTCCTATACAATAGAGGATTATCAAAATTTAATTGTTGAAATTGCTGATATTGAAATTGAAGCATCTTCGATAGCTGAGTCAAGACAGATTTTAACGGAATTAAAGAAGCGTGAAGAAATTTTAATTGAATTGAGAAAAATGATTTCAAAGGATATACGAATTGTTGAATCACAATACTTAAATCAACACCGAAAAATTATTGAAAAATATTCCAATAAAAACTCTAATAGGGGCCTTTTAAATATTTTTAGTGGTGGCGAACCGCGCAAAAAAAGGACCAGAGAAATAAAAAAGTTAAATAAGGAAAAAAAAGCCCATTTAGACCCTTATTATGATCTTAAATATCAAATTGATCATTTGCTGGAACAGATTAAGGAAGCTAAAAGTCATCAGTCAGAATATTTGAAAAACAGTTTCCGATAAATTATAACTACCAATTTTTAATCTTTTTTTATCCATTTATATAGATCATTTGAGAATAAAACAAATTCCAACATTGCATTTGTATATTCTCTTGCAGCATCCACATCATTTAAATCATAATCTTTTTTTTGGATTGCATTTGTAAATCTTTTATTTAATGCTTCTTCCACTGTTTCTAATAAAAATTTTATTAGTTTTGATGGATCTTCTATTTCTAAAGCCTTTTCTGCTTTTCCAACTACCGGGCCCCAGTCAAGACCTGCAGGTTTAAGGCCAGTGTAAGTTTTACCTTCATCTTTTCGATGCAATCTTACTGCTGTTTCAAAAAACCAGTAGTCTGCAATTTCTGCTGCATCTTCACTTAACTCCCTCACCAGTAGAGTCTTATCAAATGCATATTTTAATTCATCTTCAGATTCTTTAGATACGAAAGGAAGCACATAATTTATATTCTCCATTTCCAGAGCCATTTCAGCAGCAGTAACCACCGGCCCATCCATGGTATTACAATGTGGTGCCATTAAATCATCCCCCATAAAAGATTTAGTATAGAATTATATAATTTTTGGTATTATATAATTATAAAAATTATGGAAAAAATAAATTTTCAATCTTTATTATACCCTATCAAAATAAGTAAAAAATATGAGTTATTATTATATCAAAAAATTAGTTAAAATAAAATAAAAAATTAATGGGTAAGTTCTATTGGAAGCAATATCAAAACACCTAATAGATCGCCCTTATTGATTTTTCCATCTCGCGCTGCGACAAAGGTGGCATGGTCTGCACTTCTATCCAGGCTAATTGGCAGAGGAGTTTCTTCACCAGCAGCAATAGGATGTCCCAAACCATTAGCAGCATAGGCACACATATAGCATAAGTGATTAGATGGTATTGAAACCTTTTGGATTTTTATTGGAGTAACATCACCAGATTTTACTGTAACATCCTCATCAGCTATCATAGCCCTTAAATTCCCAGAAATAGTGCCTATCTGAAAATCAATTGATGGAGAATGGTATGCTTCTTGAGTTTTTTTAATCTCACCCAGCCGGGTCATTATTCTTACCATAAATTACGACTCCATTGCCTTTTTAATCATCTTTAATCTTACGAAATTTTCTCTTTCCATTTCTTCTAGACGCATTTCGATATATTTGACTGTATTATTCAATCTTGGTATAATGATATGTTCCAGTGCATTAACTCTTCTCTTTGTTGATTCTATCTCTCCGGCCAGAAGAATTATGGTTTTTTCAATCTCTGCTAGTTCAATAATAAGTTTTACTGACTCTTCAAATTTACGGGCTGCCTCATCAATCTTAACCGAGGTATCAACAAAGCCATAACCTCTCTGAATCATTGTTCTCTCCGATGCTTTAGAATCAATTAAAGGAACTACAACACCCATTACACTTCTAGATTCTATATCAACTTCAATAGACTCCTTAACAGTCATAGCAGCCTTTTGAACAGCTAAGTCTCCCATGACTACTTGGGCTGCAGTTAGATCATCAAAAGCCTCTTTTAATTTTTCTTCTACATTGTCCCGGGAGCCTTTAACCCTCTCTAATATGTTAAAAAATTCCATTATAAGGGCATTTCTTTTCTCTTTAAGGAGACTGTGGCCTTTAACAGCCAATTTTTCCCTATCTTTAAGTTTTAGAAGTTCCATCCGTGTTGGATTAATCCCTTCTATCATCTCTTGTGCCATTTTATCCCTCTATAAAAAAAAATTAGAATAGGGTTATTTATAATCAGGGTGGTATTTTGGAATATGTTCCTCTCTAACCCTTTTAAGCTCGGCTACAGGCAATAAGCTTAATAATTGCCATCCAAGGTCTAAAGTTTCCTGTATGGACCTGTCCTCATCTCTACTCTGAGTGATAAACTGTTTTTCAAATTCATCAGCAAAGCTTAAGAACTTACGATCACGTTCAGTTAGAGCTTCTTCACCTACTACTGCCATTAAATCCCTTAGATCACGACCTTCAGCATAAGCTGAATACCACTGATCTGAAACACCACTGTGATCTTCACGGGTTCTTTCTTCTCCTATTCCACCACTCATCAATCTAGATAATGAAGGAAGTACATCTACTGGGGGGTAAATACCTTTACGGTGCAAGTCTCTGCTTAATACAATTTGTCCTTCAGTAATGTATCCTGTTAGATCAGGTATGGGGTGTGTGATGTCGTCTTGAGGCATAACTAGTATGGGCATCTGGGTGATTGAACCTTCTTTACCTACAATACGTCCAGCTCTTTCATATATACTGGATAAATCAGTGTACATGTAACCAGGATAACCTCTTCTTCCAGGCACCTCTTCACGTGCAGCTGATATTTCTCGAAGTGCTTCACAATAGTTTGTAAGGTCGGTTAATATAACTAATACGTGCATGTTATGTTCAAAGGCCAGGTACTCTGCTGTGGTTAAAGCCATCCTTGGTGTGATAATCCTTTCAATTGCCGGGTCGTCAGCCAGGTTCATGAAAACTGTTACTCTTTCCAGTGCACCAGTTCTTTCAAAGTCTCTCATGAAATAGTTTGCTTCTTCATGGGTAATACCCATTGCTGCAAATATTACTGAAAACTCACTTTCTTCTGCCAGTACCTTAGCTTGTCTTGCAATCTGTGCTGCCAGTTCATTATGAGGTAATCCAGATCCAGAAAAGATCGGTAATTTCTGACCCCTTACCAGTGTATTCATACCATCTATGGTTGATATACCAGTTTGGATGAATTCAGCTGGGAATTCCCGGGCAGATGGATTCATAGGGCTACCATTGATATCCAGTTCTTTGTCGGGTATTATTTCTGGTCCGCCGTCTATTGGTTTTCCAGTTCCATTAAAGATTCTTCCCATCATATCCAGTGAAACACCAATCTTTGCAGTTTCGCCAGTAAATCTAACTTTAGTGGTAGCTGTGTTTAAGTCACTGGTTCCTTCAAAAACCTGAACTACTGCCAGATCCTCTTTTACTTCCAGGACTTGTCCTCTTCTTTTTTCACCAGTAGGTGTTTCAATGTCTACTATCTCGTTATAGGCTACTCCTTCTACTCCTTCAACGATCATGAGCGGCCCTGCAACTTCAGAAACAGTTGTATATTCCCTTGTTTTTATATTAGCATTCATTTTCATACCTCACTAGTCTGTTTTATAATTTTATCCTGGATTTCCTTAACCTTAACATCGAATTCAGATTCCGGTATAAACTTCATTCTTCCTATGTCCTCTTTAACATTTAGGGCGATAATTTCTTCAGAGGGAGCTCCCCTGTCTAAAGCTTCGGTGGCCTTTTCATGGAACATCATGATTGTTTTAAGCATATTATACTGTTTAGAAGAAGAACAATAAGTGTCCACTTCATGATATGCATTCTGCTGTAAGAAATCCTCCCGAATCATACGGGTACTCTCCAGAGTTATTCTTTCACGATCAGGGAGTGCGTCAGGTCCTACTAATTGTACAATCTCTTGTAGTTCTGATTCTTTCTGTAGAAGAACCATTGCATCATCACGAGTTTTTCTCCAATCAGCACCTACTTTACTATCCCACCAACCTTCCACACTATCCACATATAATGAATAACTTTGTAACCAGTCAATTGAAGGGAAATGTCTTTTATCTGCTAATGATGCATCCAGTGCCCAGAAAACTTTACAGATACGTAGAGTGTTTTGGGTAACAGGTTCAGACAAGTCACCACCTGGAGGTGATACTGCACCAACAACCGAAACTGATGAAACTTTATCTTCAGTACCAATAGTTTTAACTCGGCCTGCTCTTTCATAAAATTGTGCTAATCTTGATGCTAGGTATGCTGGATATCCTTCTTCACCCGGCATTTCTTCCAACCTACCAGAAATCTCCCTCATAGCTTCAGCCCACCGGGAGGTTGAATCAGCCATAAGTGCCACATCATATCCCATGTCTCTGAAGTATTCAGCAATAGTAATTCCAGTATATACACATGCTTCTCTTGCAGCTACCGGCATGTTAGATGTGTTGGCAATAAGAACCGTCCTGTCCATTAAAGGTTTACCAGTTTTAGGATCTTCAAGTTCTGGGAATTCTTTAAGAACCTCAGTCATTTCATTTCCACGTTCACCGCATCCAACATAAACAATAATATCAGCATCAGCCCATTTTGCAAGTTGCTGCTGAGTAACAGTTTTACCAGAACCAAAAGGACCAGGTATAGCAGCTGTACCTCCTTTTGCAACGGGGAAGAAGGTATCTTGAGCCCTTTGGCCTGTTACTAATGGAATGTCAGGATCTAGCTTGCTTTTATATGGTCTTCCAACTCTTACTGGCCATTTCTGCATCATTTGAACTTTTTCGACACCTTTAGAAGTTTCAATTTCTGCAATATCCTCTTCAACAGTGTATTCTCCTTGGGCTACAATTGATTTTATGGTACCAGATATATTTGGAGGCACGATAATTCTGTGCAATACTGAAGAAGTTTCTTGAACTTCCCCTAATAGGTCTCCACCTTCTACTTTATCGCCTTTACCAATTTTGGGCATGAATTTCCATTTTTTATCCTTAGGAATTGATGGTACATCCACACCTCTTTGAATGTAATCTCCAGTTTTTATTTTAATAGTTTCTAGAGGTCTTTGAATACCATCAAAAATAGATCCAACTATTCCTGGACCTAGTTCTACTGACAATGGCCCTCCAGTACTTTCCACAATCTCTCCAGGTTTCATACCTGCAGTTTCTTCATATACTTGGATGGTTGCTGTGTCGCCTTCAAGTTCAATTATTTCTCCAATTAACTTATCATCACCGACTTTAACCATTTCATACATCTGGGTACCTTTCATACCATCTGCGATGATAACTGGTCCCGCTATTTTTATTATCTTTCCTGTTGTAATCATTTTACCATCTCAACCCCAATCACTCTTTTGATAAGTTCGCCCATTGGATCTGTTGCTCTTTCCATTGGGCCTGTTTTATCGGGTATTTCAATTATCATAGGTAATGCGCTTGACTTGGTTAATTTATCAATTGTTTCTCTTAATTCGTCTCCAATTTTCTCAGTTGTTATAATTATAGAAAAATCTTCTTTTATGAGATTTTTTAATGTGTTCTCTGCTTCTTCCATGTTATTTACTGGATATCCGTCTTTAACTCCGCCTAAGCGGAAGCCAGTGACAGTATCAGGATCTGCTAGTACTGCGATAGATGAACTCATATTAACATCTCCTTAATCTTTGAAACTGGGAATCCAACTTCCCTTTTGCCTCGAGCAATAACTTTTAAGTTTTTTATCTCAATTTCTTTTCTGCTTAAAAATGCAATGATTGGTCCAACACCGAATGGTTTTTTAGTTGAAAGATTTTTGGCCATTGTTATGATATACTTGTCTAAGGCTGTTTCGAATGGTGCAATGGAGCCCGTGGCATTATATTCAGCTAGAGCTTCAGCCATTATGCTGGAGTAATCTGTGCTTTCTAAACTACTTACAACTCCAGAAACATCTTCTGCTTCCATTAAATCTTTTAACTTCCATTCACGTATCTGATAACCTTTGGTTATCATATATGGTTGGATATCATCATATTTTAGACCATCAACTTTTGCTCTTAATATGATTTTTAGGTTAGTTGAATCTACTTGAGTACCAATATAATTGTTTAATATGGTTGTACTGTCATCAGATGGATTTGATGCTGCTTTAATTAGATTATTTAAATAATATTTGTCTAAAGCTGATTCTAAAGGCAATAACATGTCTTTTTCTTTATAGTCATTAAGTGCATCTTCCAGGACTTGAGCATATTCAGTTCCTTCAAGCCCGGTGACTACTTCGGTTACGTCTTTAGCATCCACTAATTTTTCCAGTGATTCACTGATTTCACCGAAGGGCACCATTAGATCCAGGGTTTCTTCCCGGCTCAAACCAACTTCTTTAGCGGTAAGTATGCTTTTTATGTTTTTTATATCCCACTTTTTAAGCAAAGCACTGAAAACTGGTTTGATACTCCCTGGAGCTATTCTGGCAAGTAAATCATTAGTTTCTGCCAGTTGTGTGTCTAATGCTTTTTCTAGAGGGTATTTATCCACATATTGTGCATATTCTGGTACTCCCCTTAGATAATTTTTTACTTCTTCAAGATCATCAGCCTCAATTATTTCAGAGAATTGTTTCTCGGTGAATAATCGGCCTATTCTGGCTCTTACTCTTGCATTTGGATAAGCATAGGGAAAAGTATCTAAAACTGGCTTAATTGTTACTATTACGACTATTACCCCAATTACAGCTCCAACTAAAAATATTAATCCTAAAAATGATTCGATTGAGGAGAATCCCAGGGAAGTTACTATTGCTGTAATGCTCTCTACCATGTTTTCTCCTCCTTATTTAAACAGTACTTGTGCAACTTCTGATCTTAGAGCTTTTTTAAACCTCTGCATCCTTGCCTCTATAGTATTGTTTACCTCTATCTCACCATTTTTAGTTTTAACAACAGCTCCACCAATGGTTTTTATATTATCTCCAATTTCAAGCGTTGTTTTATTACCAGTGGTATTTTCAACTTCTTTTTGAATATCGGATAGAGAATCTTTTATTTTGGAAACATCTTCTTCTTTTAAAAGGACTAATAGGTCTCCGCCACCTATTTCAGCTGAAGCTTCTTTAACAATATTTTTTAATGATTCAATATATTCAGCAGATGAAGTTGAAGCAATATTTCTTAATTTCTCTTCTGCTTTGGTGAAGGCCTTATCAATTACTTCCTCTCTTCCTTCTAATTCCATTCTTCTAGCATTCATCTTGGCTTCTGAGATTATCTGCTGATATTTCATATTAGCCTGTTTTTTAGCATCTTCAATTATTCTTTCTTTTTCCATTTGGGCTTGTTCTTCGCCTTCTGAAATAATTGAAGTAGCCTTTGTTTCAGCTTCTTGGATTATAGCATCAGCTTCGCCTTGTGCATCGGATAATATGCTTGATACTATTTTTTCTGCCCCAGAATTCATCTGATTATCCTCCGAGGATTCCGCCAAATACCATAAGTAATATAGCAATCAAGAAACCGTAAATAGCCTGTGTCTCAGGCAATGCAGTAAACAGAATACCTTGTGAGAACATGTCTGGATCTTCAACAACTGCACCAACAGATGATGCTGCTGCCATACCTTGACCCATACCTGAACCTAGTCCTGCGAATCCAATAGCTGCACCTGCACCTACCGCTACAAGACCTACTTCTACAGGTAATGCTGTTCCTCCACCTAGAATTCCACCGAATACCATGAGCAATATAGCAATCAAGAAACCGTAAATAGCCTGTGTCTCAGGCAATGCAGTAAACAGAATACCTTGAGCAAACATGTCGGGATCCTCTGCAACTGCACCTACACTTCCTGCTGCTGCCATACCTTGACCTAATCCTGAACCTAATCCAGCAAAACCAACGGCTACTCCTGCGCCTATTGCTGCTAAAGCTGTACCTAAAGCAATTTCTACCATTTATTTTACCTCCTAATTACTCCTAACTATCTTTGTTAATTTTCTTTTTGCACGGAACGCTCTAAATTTAGAACTTCCGCCAATGTAAAACTGACTGAAAAATTCTACATAATGCAAACGAAGAGCATTAATAAATGCTCCCAGTGTTTGGAATGCACCATTAGCAATGTGACCAAATACAAATATTATTGGTGCAATAATGAATCCTACATAAGGAACCATCTCTCCTAGAAGACCAGTTAAAATGTTTACGGTCATAGCAATTCCACCGGTTGCTAAGGCCAGAGCTAATAACCTCGCATAGGATAGTATTGTTCCCAGAAATCCGGAAATATCCAATAATCCAAACAATTTATTGAAATATAGTAACATCACCAATGCGATTGCAACTATGGCCCCACCAATGTAGATGGAACCTATGTTATACATGAATGATGCTGCTAGCAATCCTACTCCCACAATCATAACCAGCCATACTATCTGGTTACCCATTGCTTCTCTTGTTTCTCCACGTTTAATGTTATTATAGGCACCTAATATCAGACCGATTATGGTGTATACAACACCCACTATAAGGGCCATTATCAGTATATTCTGTGGATATTTGAATGAATCAATAACACCAATTACAGTTGGAAGCTCTAAGCCCAGGAATCGGGGTAATAAGTCTCCCAACAAACTATTAGTCACAAGACCTAGTATTGTAGCCCATACACCACAAGCAATGAGAATTAATCCGATTTTACGCATAGCACTATTTACTCTTCCCAGGCCACGGAATATTATAAATCCAACCAGGGCATCGACAATTCCGTAACCAGCATCGGTTAAACAAAAACCAAAGAAGAAGGGGAATACAATAGCCACCAGAATTGTGGGGTCAATTTCTTTATAACTAGGGGGAGAATACATTTCCACAAAGAGCTGGTATGGTTTGGCAAAGCGTGGATTGTCCAGATGTACTGGAACCTCCTCTCCATCAGGATTCTCCATTTCAACTACTGAGTGTCCCTTTGTAGATTCATCAATGATTTTTAGAGCTTCCTGAGATTTCTTTTCAGGAACCCAAGCTTCAAGCATAACTGTGTTTTCTGTTTCTCCAAATGATGAGAAAATTTCGTTTCGTTCCTTTTCTATTTCTAATTCTTCTTTTAAAACTAAAAGATTATATCTCCACTTAGATGCTATATCTGCCAGTTCCTGGTTAATTTTATTTTTTTCTGTTTCAATATTCTTTATTTTAATTTCTGATTCTTTAATAACATCATTAGGTTTACCAGAAATTCCAGAAACTTCAAACCGTTCAAATTCTAGTTTTCTTAAAATGGAAGATATCTTCTCGCCAAATTCAGCTAAAGTAATAATAATTAAGGTTTCATCATTTTTTTTATTATCTTCATCGGCCTTTAAAATAATTATTTTATCAGTAACAGTATTAGACTCAGTTATAAATTTATCATAATTATCTGAAGATAATTTACCGGCTATTACCGATGTATATCTAGTTTTTTCTAAGTCACCGAGATCTATATCAAATTTTTCAAGTTTCCTGGCAACATTTACTGCATTGTTCAGTTCATTTTTTTCAGAATCGAGTTTACTCATGCTTTCTTCAAGTGCCTTGGTTTTAATTTCAACTTCACCCAGTAAAGATTCTGCTTTTTCTATAAGTTCTTCAGTTTCAAGTTCCTGAACTTCCATTTTTGGCGGTACTTCCGGGCTTATAAAACCCTTTACTGTGTCCAGGATACTTTGATCGCTTTTACTTACAGTTCCCAAAAAATCAACAATTCCTGTGGTTTTCATTAAAAGAGAAGAAATTTTACTGGTATATTGGGTTGCTTTAGAAGGATTTAAAATTAGTTTCCATTCAGCATCTTGTTGAATGCGCTCTGAAATGTCATGAATCTGCACAATTCCCTTTTCATGGAGGGATTTCACCGCGGAATCAGCATATTTGTCCAGGGTTATTATTTTAAGTTTGTGCATCTTTGCTGGCATAAACATAGTATCACTATAGAACGCTTTTAACAATAATTGTCACGGATTCATCAACTTTACTAGTTGCCTTATTTTTAGTTAACTCCAAAGTTTCACTAGCTTTATTGGATATCTGGTAAGACTCTTTTTTGGCTTTAGTCTCAGCATCAAAAATAATCTTTTCCGCTTCATCACTGGCTTCACTTTTGGCTTTTTCAATAATATCTTTGGATTTCTCTTTAGCTTCTTCTATCATTTCAGATGATTTTTGCTTTGAATCTTCTATTAGCTTATCAGCATCATTTTCTGCTTTTTTTATCGTAGTAATGGCTTCCGATATCGTTATCATTTGAATCACCATGGTTGTGCAAAATTTATTAACGATTATATTTATCTTTTACTATTTAATCTTCATAAATATTTGAACCTATCCCTATTAAATACAATCTACTTAAGTTTAAATAATTTTATAATTATGAGAAAAATGGTATTAAACTTATAATGAAGGTATAATTTCAACAATTATCTGCTTAATTAGTCTAATATCCTCTTTTCATCGTTTCCATCATAATATATCTCATCAATATCAAAAAATTTTCTAAAAGGCTCTTCTCTGGTTTTTTCTTCATATACATGGGAGATTATTGCTGGAAGTCTTCCAATCATAAAGATACCAGTTCCATTTCTCCAGTCAAAACCTAAATCTGATAAAATTCCTGCATTGGCGCCATCAATATTCATTCTTATTCCTTTAAGATTAAATAATATTTTATCTATTGCTATTGCCAGTTGGGTATGTATACCTATGCAATTATTCTCTTTGGCTAATTCAATTAACCGGGGAGCTCTCGGATCAGCGTTGTGATATCTATGTCCAAATCCCGGGATTTTTTCTTCTGTTTCAAAAATCTCATTGACAATTTCCTGAGCAATATCTTCTATTCGATCCTTTGATCTTCCTATTCCTTCTTGAAGAAGTTTCATGGTTCTTTCAATTGCTCCGGCATGATTTTTACCAAAAGCTAATAATCCTCCCGCAATGCATGCTGGAAGTTGTGAACCTGCCGAGGCCATTATCCGGGCGGTTTGAGTGCTGGGAGGAGTTACACCATGATCACAGAAAGAAACTAGGACGGATTCTAACATTCTAGCTTCATTTTTTTCTGGTAACTCTCCTTTTAAAAGAATAAAAACCATTTCAGGGAATGATATATTGCCAATTAAATCTTCTTGGGGGTAGCCCCTAGTGGTTATTCTGTTAGGTTCAACCTTGGTAATGCTGGTTTTCCATTTCAAGTTACTGATTTTAAACATTCTCTCTAATTTTTCCCTACCTAAAGCCATTATATACCACTCCTACATATTATCAAATAATATATGTTAAACTGATAATTTATCGATATTCAATGAAATAGAAGCCCTGCGGGGTTCTACACAGCAACATGGACGCATAGCAACAATTCTTACCCCGCTAGCTCTTTGAGGTCCAATATTTACAAAAGAGCCTAGTGCAGTAGTATTACCACCCAAACCCATGGTACCGATCTTTTGTGAATTTAGAGCATTTGTTATAATTTCTTCAAATTCATTCTGCTTATCTAAATTTCCATGAACCATGGCCTTAATCATTAAAGATGTGGCTTCAAAATGAGTTCTACCAATGCCCACAGCAGGAATACACGGAGTGCAACCCAACATCGGAACCTCTAATTTCAACCATGTAACAACTTCCTCAAATACTTTTCTATAATCTCGTTGATGAAAAACCCTGTAAGTTCGAGATCTTATCTCTGGACCTCCACCTAACATTAGTAAATAGACTTTAATCTTATCTTCTTCTATTTTATCAACTAAAAAAGATGGAGAAACCAACATAGAAGGATCATGGTATAAACCTTTAGTTTGTTCCAATCTTTCAATATCGTTACCCTTAACAGCCATAGGTCTTGCGGGTAATTCTTTCAAACCCCTGGCTATCCCCTTTGTTATATTCTCAAAAAAATTAGGGGGAAGGGAAATTTCTTCTCCAACCTCTATTAGTACATGAGGAATACCAGTATCATCACAAAGCGGAGCTTTTTGATCACTTGCAACCTTTGCATTTTCAATTAGAAGTTCTAAGAAATATGAAGCATTTTTATTATCCTCATTTTCCAAAGCACGATGATATGCGTTGAATTGATCACTTCTAAATGAAGTGCTGGCCTCTATAACTCCTTCTTTTATTATTTCAATAATATTCATTAATTTATCCGCCTCAAATTAATTTATAAGATATTTATGTTCAAGTATTATAATTAGAAATTAAATAAAGCATTATTTTACTGGTATGGCCATATCTCTGGCTCCCTTTTTTGATCTCTTTGCATCAGGATAATATCTATCAATCATACTTTGAACCAGTGATACTTGTCCAATACGTTCTCTTGCCTGTTCTGCAGTGGTGTCCCATCCATGATGAGCAGCAACCGCACCACCAGTTTTCAAATATACTGGGGAAGCTACCTTAATAATGTCTGGAACTTCATAATGCCTGATAAATCCTCCTGAGGATTTGGGATTTTCAGTGTGAATATCAATGGAAATATCTATTGCTTCTCTTAGAGCAGAAATCATATTTATTTGAAGATCACGGACTGGATTAAATGAATCTGCACCTATCTCTTCTAAAAGCTTTGCTGAAGCAGGATTCCCATGGCCCGTATGTGCAGAGACTTTTAGATGCAGATCACATGGCAGTTCACCCATCTGACGCATCTTACCTAAAGCCCATAATAATCCTTCATCATATACTACAATACCCCTAACCCCCTTATCAACAGCCCTTTTAACATCCTCAATAGCATAATAAAGATTATCATATCCTCTAAGGCGGTATCCTATCCTAGCTCCTTCCTTAGTTTTAGCTGAAGCACTGGTATCATAAGTAGCCCGGGGACCAACACTTAAAAAAAGTTCAACCTCATGATCACATGCAATATCCACCATTTGTTCTATTTCCTGATCAGTGAGCATCATTATACCCTTAGTCTGTGTGACCCGATGAATGATTAGATCATTTTCAACTACAGCATCCATCAAGGCAGCCATGGCTTGTGGTTTCTGTATACCTGGTACCTCAAAACGGTACTGTGACATGTCAGGAAATTTTTTTTTAGATGGATTCAGCATTTTTTCAGATTTAGTAATGCCAATTGATCTTAAAAAGTTTTCAGTATCCATAAAATCACCTAGAATTGTTTTTTAAGTAGAAACAATATTATAATCTTAATTTTTTATTTTAAACTCCTCATTTAAAATTTCCATAATATCTTGCATTTTATAATTTTCTATATCCTCAACCAATCCAATGACTTCCATATCTACTTTAGGATTTAATTTAGAAAATTTATCAAGTATATCACTACGTTTTAATGGGTTTTCAGGTTCTCCTTGAGGTAGAAAACAAGTTTTTTTATAGATCTGGTCTTTGGTCTTTAATATCACTTCAGATGGTCTTTTTTCAGGGAAGTATTTCTCCAGTTCACTTTCTTCTTCTATAACAATTTTTTCAACCATTTCTTTAATCTCAGAATTCTTTTCATCATAATCCATATTTGGTTGATTTAGATTACTCCCTAATGCTGCTAGGGCCATAACCACTGGAAGGCTTTGTCGAACTGCTTCTATAGAGTTTGGTTGGTAATTATCGTGTTGAGAGGCAATTTTATAGGTTTTAATAATTATATTGTTGATTTCTCCACTGGAAATATTATTTTGGTTAATAATATCAATAAGAGCGTCCAAACTAGTATGTAAGTGGCGGCAAACTGGATATTTCTTTAGATATACATTTTTTATGTGAAAACCACCTAAGTTTAACTGAAATCTTAATTGCTCAGGATCAAAGCCACCATACTCAACCATTACATTCAAAAATCCCTCTTTTCCATCAAGTATTGATTTAGCACCTGTAAATCCTTTTTCTGCAAGTATAGCAGACAAAACACCAGATTGTGCTGCTTTTCCTGCATGAAGATGCTTGGCCATGCTACCAGAATGATCAGATTCTAGAAGTCCACAGGCTTGAGTGCCAGCCACTCCCAAAGCATTAATGATTTCATTTTCTCTGAGATTTAATGATTTAGATGCCGCACCTGCGGCTCCAAATGTTCCACATGTTCCTGTGGAGTGAAATCCTTTATTACGATGAATTGGATTAGCTAGCATCCCTAAAGTTAAAGCCAATTCATATCCAACAATCATAGACGTTAAAAAGTCCTTGCCATTCCGGTTATAGGATTCACAAATCGCCAGTGCTGATGGAATAACACAAGAGCCTGGATGAAGTTGTGCAAAACGATGGCCATCATCTAAATCAATTGAATGGGCAAAAGTACCATTAGCAAGAGCAGAATCTAATGAATGGGCTTTTTTATAACCAATAACTGTTGATTCTTCTCCATCACTAATAATTTCCTTTATTATGGTACCACTTTTCATATGGGATCCCCTAAGAGAAATTCCCAGGAAATCAATAAAACAAGTCTTTGCCTTCTCAATAACATCTTCAGGAATTTTGGAATAGTTCGTAGAAATGATAAAATTTGACAAATATTCAGTAATCATTATCCTAAAATAAGATAGTTATTGGATAAATGTTTTGATTTAAATCTAAAATTAATAGATAAAATCTTCCATTTTACTTGTAAAAATAGAAATATAATACTTAAAAAGGTTATAACTTGAATTATAGATAGATTGTATTTCTAAAAAAGAATTAATTAATTATAAATATACCTTAATTTCAAATAATCATGATAAAAAGTTTATAATTTTATTAGGTGAATCTTACCAATGGTTTACTTAAATGTCTGCGAGCTGAAGGTGGCACCTCATAACATCCTTTTTTTAAATCTCTTTTAACTTCTAATCGAATTTTTGTACCTTCACGTAGTTTTTGCCCACATTTCAAGCACTTGAATCCCTTATTCTTTCCAGCGGATTTCATTCTCCTTCCACAATCACATATTGGATTTTCTTCCCGGTATAGAGTAGATAAATTTTGAATACAGAATTTCTCCATATTTAAAGTACCTTTATTACCAATACCGCCGTATACAATTATTTCATCCCCTTTAATTAATTTTCTGGTAGTTTCTCTGAATTTTTTTGTAGGTTCGTATGCTGCACATTCCAATTTTCCAGAAGCATCTTTTAAAGTAAAGATTACATGTCCTCCTTCAATGGTATGAGGGTTGTCATCTACAATGCCTCTTACACAGTAACACCCATATTTCTTCATATGGGCAATTTTATCAATTTTAACTATATGCATATCAGTATGCTGATTAGTTTCATAAACTCTATATCTTTCAATTTTTTCCATGGTTTTAATCAGATTATGAGCTTCAAGCACCATATCAGGAGATTCTCCACGGATACCATACAATATGGGACATGGAGTGTGGGGTTCTATTGCAATATAACCATTATCCAAGTTATCAAAAGTTTGGGGATACATTTTTTCATTCATCAACCTTACTGAGTCATAATCAATCATTCTTTTTTTACCATAATTTTCCGGTAGGCGGTAGGCTAACAATTCATAGGTTTTATCGGGTAATGGACATCCTATGGCTGCTAAAGCACCTATAATTCCCCTACCATTTTTAAATTTATAAACATCAGCCCCTATCTTATGGGCCAGTGCTAGAGTTTCTTTTAGGGGAACTATATCCCTAATAGTCTTCATTGCGTATCTCTCTAATTCTGCTGAGATTTTTCCTTGAAAGAATACAACTCCTGGATTGGTTCGTTCATCTTGCAGCTGGGATAAATCTTCAATATAGTTTAGAACAATTTTTTTAATATTTATGGCATCATTTTCGGATTTTATATTTATCTTGAAGGATACTGCACCATTTCCACGAGTTTTAAACTTAGCAAAAGGATTTAATCTTATTAATCGAGGATAACCTTTGATGTTGTAACCGCAACTTTTAAGTTTATCAAGTATTACACTAGTTATATAGGTAGTGCACATTCCTGTCTGGGAATCAGTATCATCTATACCAACATAAATATTATTAAACATGATTTTTCACCGGTGGTCCTAATGCAAAGGAATGAAATTTTAAAAGAAATCAATGAACTTCTCTTAAGTCAAGGTTTTGAATCTTCTCATATATATGATAGAAGTTGCTTTGACATGGTAGCCCGTAAGAAGTTTCTTTTATTATTACTTAAAGTTTTAATAAACATTGATGGTTTCACCGGAAAACAAGCCGAAGAAATAAAAAAACTAGCCCACTATTTTTTAGCATCCCCCCTAATAGTTGGTCTTAAATCAAAAAAAGAGTATTTAGAGGAAGATGTTGTATATGAAAGGCATGGAATACCGGTAATTGCACTTGAAACTCTGCGAAATATTATCATAGAGGATATTTATCCTGAAATATTCGCTGACCGGGGAGGATATTTTGTCCAGATCGATGGAAAGATTTTAAGTGAAATAAGGGAAAAACAAAATCTTTCACTCAAAGATCTTGCTGATATGGCACATGTTTCACGAGAAACCATATATAAGTATGAGCACGGATTAGTCAGAGCTTGCCCTGAAACAGTTATGATGCTGGAAAACATTTTAAACCTAAAAATAACACTTTCAGTTGATCTTTTCAAAATACCCCAGAAACCTGATAAGGAACCCATCGAGTTCCCTAAAGCCGAGCCTAAGGAACTGGTTGATCTAGGTTTTGGGGTTATTCCCACCAATAGAACACCCTTTGATGCTATTGCTAAAACCGATTTAAAAACTTATAAAGAAAGAGAATCAAATAATCAAAATTCTGTGATCACTAATATGGAAAAAAACAGAACCCATAATATTTTGAAAAAGATGGCATTATCTGTGAAAGATTTATCAGAAATTACTGGAAGCAACGCAGTATTCATTTTCGAAAATAGGAAGAAACTGGAAAATATTAAGGGCATTCCAGTCGTTCATAACTGGGAAATAGAGGATATGGAAAATTCTGGTGAATTCATAAAACTTGTAAAAGAACGAAAAGAATGTAACTAACTTAAAATCAATACTCCTAACTGATTATTGAATCAATCATAATATTTATCTCCATCAATACAAAATTCTAGTTATACTAATTAATTTAGCATATAAAACTCCTTTAGATGTTAAATAATATCCAGAGACTTAAATCTATTTATAACGTGAAATACTAGATCTCAAAATCTTATGATATGGAAAACTATTTTCGTGGTTTATAATGGAACTAAAAAAATTGTTGAATTACACTGAAAAATTTATGTCAATTTCAGTTATAATAGTTTCATGTGCAATACTTTTAATATCTATTTACACGCTTAGCATGGAAATTTTTATGGCTGGATCACTTACAACGGCCTTTTTATACTCATTATTTATTCAATTCCTTCAAAATGCTTTGTTGTTTATTATTGGACTTGAAATTGCCATTACACTAGTAAAACATAGTTTTACTAATGTTATTGAATTATTAATATTTGCTTTAGTTAGAAAGATTCTAATTACAACTGATAATTATTTGGATGTTGCAGTTATAGTTCTGAGTATTATCGCACTAATTATAATCAGACAATATATAAAAAAAGATAAGATTAGTAATGAAATGTAATTTTGAAAAAAGGGGAAAAATAATTAATATTTCAAATTTTTCTTTTTATTACCTGAAGCTTTATTATAAGCCACTTGTCTTTTTTTTCCAATAGCATATATACCATAACCACTATTTTTAATGGCAGTATTTTTTGCTATCTTAGCATTAGAACCAGTGGAATATATTCCACTTCCCTTATTATATGAGGCTGTGTTATAGTATATGGATGCTGATTTAGCTATAGATATGATTCCATCTCTGTAATTTTTTTTAGCAGTATTTTTATAGATATATACTGAGGATCCTAGTGAATAAATTCCATAACCTTTATTGGAATTTACTATATTTTTATTTATATTTGCAGATGAACCCTTAGTATATATTCCATGCAAATCATTGTTATTTGCCTTATTGTTATAAATGACAGCTTTTATTCCGTTTGAATATATTCCATAGCGGTTATAATAGTTTTGGTTGGACTCAATTAAAGCATTAGAACCAGTAGAAATGATTCCGCAATTAGTATTATTGGATGCTTTATTGCTAACTATTTTAACTGTTGAACCAGTTGAATATATTCCATTTATTGAATTATTGGTGGTGTTGACCTTGTATATAATTGTCTCTGATCCAGAAGAACGGATGCCACTTTGTTTATTATAGTTACTAGAGGTGTTCCAGATCTGTGCTTTGCCTCCTTTAGAATAAATACCATTTTGTTTATTGTAGTTTGTAGTGGAGTCCCAGATTTTCAGATTACTGCCAATAGAGTAAATTCCATTGAGATTGTTAAAATTTGTTTTTACAGTATTTATTTGGGCATTAATACCTGAAGAATAAATTCCATTATTCTTATTAGAATTTGCCTCAATATTAAACAATTTTACATTGGAACCTGTTGAATTAACTCCGTTTAGTGAATTGGATGAAGATACAACATTATAAACTGTGGCATTGTTTTTTGTAGAATAAATACCATTCTTTAAATTGTTATTTACAGCCATGATATAATTTACATAGGCATTAATTCCGTCTAAATAAATCCCATTCAGTTTATTCTGATTGGCTTCAAAGACTAAAAAGAGATAAAGTTCACTGCCTTTTGAGTAAATACCATTCTGGCCATTAAGGGTAGCATTAATATAATATATCTGTGCTTTACTTCCACTAGAGTAAATACCATTATATCCATTACCTACAGATAAAACATTGTATATTAAGACGTTATTTCCACTGGAATACACCCCATCCCATGAATTGTTACGAATAGAAGATGAATAAAGTGTGTTATTAAAACCAGTTAAATAGACACCATTTTTTTGGTTATACCTAGATTCAATTGAAGTGAATCGGTTTCCAGAACCTGTAGAGTTAATGCCAGAATAGTTATTTAATAATGTGCTTGAATTGGTAACTGTATTATTATTTCCACTGATAAAAATTCCATTTTTGTTATTATAATTAGCATATGCCTGGTTAATTGTGGTATTATCGCCTCTAGTATAAATTCCATGGTCATTATTGAAATATGCGTAATTTAAGGTTAGAATAGATTTGTTTCCATCAGAATATATCCCTGATTTCCCATTATAATAAGTTCTGCTGTTATAGATGGTTGAATTATTTCCTAAGGATATTATACCATGCCCTTCATTGTATGTTGCATTGTTGGAGCCTAGATATGCATTGTTTCCTGTTGAATTTATTCCATTATTTTTGCTGGAACTAATTGAGTTGTTTTTTATGGTGGCCTTATCTCCCGATGAACTAATACCATCTTTACCAGAGTTCATTATCTTATTATTTATTATATTCACGTTGTTTCCTGTGGAATTTACTCCACAGAAGCTAGTGCCATTTATGGTATTGTTAGAAATTGTTACACTGTTTCCATTAATAAGTATGCCATCTCGTGTAGAAGAAAGAATAGAATTATTGTTTATGGTTACATTATTAGCATCCACACGCATAGAACCGTTAATTGAAAACCCAGAAACTGCTGTATTAGGAGATGAGCCTAATATATGAATTATATCACTTTCAGTGTCTCCTAATAGTTTCACACCATTATCGGCTATAATATTTACAGAACGATCAATGATGATCTTTACATTTTCATACAATCCTTCCATGAAAGTGAATGTATCACCATCTTCAAATGTATATTCTATTCCATCTAGTGTAAAGGTGCTTAAAATACCATTAGAACTAAATATATTAGTATAAGTTGTGTTATTAACCTGATAATTGGCTGCAGATACTGTACTTATAAATGAAAATATAATAAGTAACTGTACTATTGTATATAATATCCTTTTTCCTGATTTCATTAATAATACCTCCCAATTAGAAAAACTTCATAGTAGTAATAAGAATAGCTGAGTTAATGTGAAAATTATTATTGTTCTTATATTTAAATTTTATTAATTCAGAAAAAGTAATACTTTTTAAATTAGGTTTAGAGAATTTAAAATATGAAAATAATTTGTAAAATATAATTTTTAGTCGATATACTTTTTATATCTGTTCTGATTTGATATTTAAAACAATGTTTATGGATAAAATTATCTAAATAGAATAAAATGAATTAAACATTTCTATCCCGATTTATGGTTATATAATGATACATCAAAATACAATATTGTCTAAAGACGGGATATTATTCCGTGTATAGTTCTTAGATAGAATTAAAGACGTTCCAACAAATTAAATGATTCTTCTGCTTCTTTTTCTGATGCAATTCCCACGGTGACCATATCCACATAATCCAAGTTTTTTAGAAAGTCAAAAGCTTCCATTGGCTTTAAAACACCGGCCGCAAGTATTTTTTTAGCAATAATTATTTTATCTAGTTCCAATATTAAATTTCTAAGTTCCGTCCTTGAATCTTCCATAAATGTGCTGGTATCCATCAAATAACCTAACTTGTTAATTGGAACCATATAAATATCAAATAGGTCGATTATTGGAGATTTTAAAAGATTTTTTGTGGTTCTAAAAGGCATGTGGGTTACTATTCCTGGGATTGAACCAGAATCTCTAATTAAATCCAGTTTTTTAGCTATAAATTCCCATTCCCCGCTATCAGTAATGACTGCGTGAAGGAGCATGCTGCTTACCCCTAAATTAGTGAATGTTTCTATATCCTCATCTTCTTTATCGGGTCGGATCGTTCCCACTATCTCAAGTTCGCATCCATCATTAATGGCAATTTTAAGTGCTTTAATAACGTTTTCGTAGGGTATTACTTGGATTCCTTTTACTCCCAGATCATAGGATTTTTTAATTATCTTTACCATATTTTCTGTTTTTTGGTATAGATCTAACTGGTATAATCGTGCTCTATGTCCAAACTGTGCTGCTCCAATAAAAGGTGATGTTCCAAGAAGAGTTTTAGGTATTTCCCTATTTTTTATTTTGATATTTCCATTAAACATAAGAATCAAATTAATTTTTCTTTGATTAATATTCTTCTAAATCCTTCACAATATACAAAAATATTAATTAATCTAAATAATTTCTCTGAATACAAAAACATTGATTTATCTAAATAATTTCTCTATATCATCAAATTGTTCAGCAACCCAATTATATATATTTCTCTCTTTCACAATTTTTTTCAAACCATTCAAACGATCCTCTCTTTCCTTTGATTTCATAGAAACTGCTTGATATATTGCTTCAGCAGTCTGGGTAACATCAAAAGGATTTACATTTAATGAATAATCTTTTAATTCTTCATAAGAACCTGCGTGTTCAGATAATATGAGAATACCATTATTCTCATTGATTACTGAACCTTCCTTCGATACTATATTCATCCCATCACAGATAGGATTTACCATCAAACAGTCATAATTTTTAAATGCTGCTGCAACCAGTGAGTAATCTGCCTTAAAAATTTGTTCTATTGGTTTCCAATTATCTGTAGAATATTTTTTATTAATTTTTTCAATCGTCTGGTCAATATCATCTTTATAATCACGATATTCTTTTATTTGTTGACGGGTAGGTTTTCCAGTTGATAAAAATTTAATTTTACCAATATATTCTGGATGTTTCTCTAAAAAGAGTTCATATGCTTTAAATCCACGTATGATGTTCTTACTAAGATCTGCTCTGTCTGTTCTATATAGTAAAAAGTTATCTCCTTTTATCTTTCTTATTATTTCCTCTTTTTTTGATACTTCCTTGGAATGTGACAATTTTAGAAGTCCTTGGTCATCAACAGATATGGGATAATTTCTAACGTAAATTGTTCTCTCCTCATATTTTACTATATTACTTTCTAAATCTACATAGTCAGCATATTTTTCACATGTTCTTAGAAAATTTTTTACATATTTTTCTATGTGAAAACCAACTATATCATTGGATAGAAGGCCTTTTATGATAGCTTCCTCCATATAATCTGGTATTATGCAGAAATATTCCGGTTGGGGCCAGGGAATATGTATAAATTGGCTTAAAAATATATCTCCAAGTTTTTCTCTGATAAATTTGGGGCATAGATATAAATGATAATCTTGTAATATTATTAGCGGTTTTTTTTCGTTAAAATCAGATTCTTTTACAATTTTCTCTGCAAATTTTCTATTTACATATTTATAGCCATCATCCCATGCATCATGTATCTTATCATCTATTTCTGGAGTATAAGCTGGATTCCACATGTAATGCTGGACAAACCACAACAATGGATTACTTATAACACTATAATATTTCTCATAACGATCACGATCCACAATTACAAAAGGGACTCTGAAGAGCGGTTTATCTTCTGGAATAGGAACACAATTATTTTTAAATGTTTTAGCTACTTCAACATCTTCTGAAGACATGGCACTGGCAATCCATGTTCCATTAACTGTTTCCATTACCGGTAGAAGTGTGGAAACCAGTCCACCTGACCCGCGCGTCATTACAATTTCATGGCTTGAATCTCGGCTAAATTCAACTGGACCCCTATTGGATGCAATAATTAGATGTTTATCCTCTAAAAATTTCTCAATTTTTCCATAAACAGAGTTATTATTAAAAATAATTTTACCCCCTTGGTAGAATTAATAATATAAATTCCTATATTATATTATATAAGTCACCAAATTTAAATGCATTTTCGTCTATATTTTTAATACAGGAAATTGAATGTATGTTCATCAATATCAAAAGAAAATCAAAGGTGAAATTATGGATAAAATGAAAGTACTTATCGCTGATCAAATAAATGAAAAAGGAATCATCGAACTTGAAGAAGTCGCAGATGTTGTTGTTGATACTGATATTACTAAAGAAGAACTTGTTAATGTTATTAAAGATTTTGTTGGTATTATCGTTAGAAGTAGGACCAAAGTTACCCGTGAAGTTATTGAAGCTGCTCCAAAACTTAAAATAATAGCCAGAGCAGGTGTGGGAGTAGATAATGTTGATGTTTCTGCAGCAACAGAAAAGGGAATAATGGTTGTTAATGCCCCTGAATCAACTTCTATAACAGTAGCAGAACATACCATGGGATTAATACTTTCAATAGCCCGAAAGATTGCAGTAGCGGATAAATCAGTTAAAGAGGGTAAATGGGAGAAAAGTAAATTCATGGGGATTGAACTAAACGGTAAAACACTGGGAATTATTGGAATGGGAAGAATAGGTTCACAAGTGGTTACCCGTGCCAAATCCTTTGGAATGGAGATAATAGTATATGATCCTTATATTACCAAAGAAGCAGCTGCAGAATTAGGTGTAACTGTGGTGGATTTGGAAACAGTTCTTAGAAATTCAGATATTATAACCATACACGTCCCCCTAACCCCTGAGACAAAACATTTAATCTCCAAGGACGAATTTGAGATTATGAAAGACTCTGCATTCATTGTCAACTGTGCCCGTGGTGGAATTATTAATGAAAAAGACTTATACGATGCTTTAGAGTCTGGGAAAATTGCAGGAGCTGGTCTGGATGTGTTTGAAGTAGAACCTCCCGTGGACAATCCTCTTTTGAATTTGGATAATGTAGTAGTAACTCCCCATATTGGCGCTTCAACATCTGAAGCCCAAAGAGATGCTGCTATTATAGTGGCTAAAGAAGTTAAAAATGTATTAGAAGGATCTTCACCGAAGAATGTTTTGAACATGCCAGTTATTGATCCTAAAACTCTTCAGACCATTAAACCCTACTTCGAGTTATCAGAAAAGCTTGGAAACTTCTTGATTCAGGTCGCTAAAGGCAATATTAATGAAATTAATGTCACTTACTGTGGAGAACTAGCAGAACTGCCTAAAAAGGATATTTTAACCCGAATTATACTTCAAGAAATTTTAAATCCAATCTTAACCGAACCTGTGAATCTGGTTAATGCCCCTGCTGTTGCAGAGAAAAGAGGACTAATTATAACTGAAAGTAAAAGAAAAGATGCTAAAGGATATAATAGTCTAATTAAAGTAGAAATTGTATCCAAGGATAGTAAAATTAGTGTAGAGGGTATATTTGTTAAAGAACCAAAAATAGTGATGATCAATGGTTACAAAGTGGATGTGAAACCAGAAGGGACCATGATGATAGCTAAATACACTGACCTGCCGGGTACTATTGGTGCTATTGGAACCAAGTTAGGGGAGTATAACATTAACATCGCCACTATGCAAGTTGGTCGAAAAGAATTAGGTGGAGAGGCGGTTATGGTATTAAAAGTGGATGAAAAAGTTCCAAAAGATGTAATTGATGAATTGAAAAAATTAGAACATGTCTATGATGCTGTAGCAGTTAATCTTTAATAAACCTACAGTATCTATTTCTTTATTTTAAAGTAAAACTTCTATTTATAAAATTTTTTAGCTTTTAATATTATCTAATGTTGTTCTAAATCACTGTGTAATCTGCCTGATTTCCGAAAGAATCATAAGCACGAATACTTTCTTCAGTATAAGGTTCTGCTATTATCATATGAAAAAACCCTTTTTTGGCAAAGAATTGTAAATCGGCTTGAGAAGGCCCTGCACTGTAACCAGGATGACTATGGACTGATCCTACTGCATCAGAAGTTAATGGCATCATAAAAAGCTGCATTACAGCACCCTCTTGTGATGTAGATCCTGGAACAAATATCAATCCATCTATTCTTAGGATATGATTAATGATTTTACCTTGTAAAAGTGCTACAAATTCTCGGGGATAGGATTGACGGGCTATGTTAATAATTTCTTCAATTACTTCTCTATCGATTTGAATTTGTTCAAATCTTTTTTTATTAGCACCAAAAATGCGGGACAAAAAATTATCAATTTTACTTTTTTTCTTCATATATATCAGATAACCTTATAATATATCTCTAAAATGCTCTAAAGATCTGGTCTAATATTTTCTATTTTTCTTATACTATATTTAATGAATTAAAAAATATATTATCAAATATTGGGAGGTTTTTATCTATAAAAAGCTTCAATCTTTTACTTTTCACTTTCTTTTTTCTTATGGGATTAAATCCTTCTACTACTGTTTCCTTTTTATACAATCCAATACCTCTTCTCTGCCAGGCTGGAACTTCTGTAATGTTAATTCCTTTGCTAAAAAGAATTTCATGTAAATCTTTACTTTTTTTACCTCTTAAAAGTTCAATGGCTTTCTCCTTCCCATAATCTTCTCTAATAGACCAGTATGCATAACCATTTATACAATTTCTCCAGGCCTCATTTTGTCGATTTTGGAAATAATCAGCTACCTGGGACTTTGATAATGGAATAACTCTAGAATCAAATGATATTGGTTTTATTTCTTGCCAGAGTTTTTGATTTAAATTATTCGATATTAAATCAGAGCAGATAGTTTTAGTAAATGCTCCACTTATAAAACTGCTAAAAACTGAATTTAATTTCTCAATACGTCCTGAAAAAGGAATTTCAGAGAGTAAAATGTTAATTTCATCAGAGAAAGTGAAAATGAATTGTGGATTAAATTCTTTAAAGAACTCTATCGATGTTAGAACCATTTTATCGGCGAATTTAGTATCATAAGGCTTATGAAATTTTAATCTTTGAGATAGTTGTGAAAAATTTCTACCATCGATTCTCATTACAATCCTTGAACCGCAAGGAATCTTTAAATTTGAAAATATCTCGCATTCATTCATATTATGACCTGTATAAAATAATGGGTTAAGATTTTTTTACTCTGATTAGTTTAAATAAATTTTTTTTGTTAATTGATTTTATTACATAATTAGTAAGTCAGAAAATATGATTGATAGAATTATTTAATTTCTTATTAGAAAAAAACATTATTATAATAAATTTAATCAAGTACCAACGATCATATTCTCGTTGAAACTTTTTAATAGTTTTACAGCAGAATAAGCAGCCATTACGCTGGTTTTAGGATTCATCGAGCACCTCATATTTTCAGTTGAGGTTTTAAACTCACCAAAATCTCCGATGACCTTTACTTCATGTAAGTTTCTATCTACTGAAGGATCCACGACAATTTTAACATCTATATCCATGTTGCTGGCAATGCTCAGTGCAGCAGCCACATTGATGTTTAATGGGAATTTTTTTACTGCTTCTGATGCTGTGCCTTCAAAAAGTACTTTTTTTTCATCTGTTGATATCCCAAGAGATCTAGGGGGTTTGCGGGTTACCAGAGTTACTTTTTTGATTTTTCCTATAGAAGCTGCCTTCATACCATCCAATCCCACTATAGCTCCCGATGGTATGTAAATTTTTGCATCATTTTCTATGGCAAGTTTTTCCAACCGATTTTTAAGTTCAAAATTCATTAAAGCGCCAACACTCATAATAATAACATTTATTCCTCTCTCTAATATAGGGGGAATCACTTTTTCTACTGCATCTGGAGCAGCTGCTTCAATTATTAGATCTACCTTATCTAACATGTCTTCTATGTCAAAAACTGCGGTTCCATCTACTAAGGTGGCTAAATTTTCAGCCCTCTCAATATCTTTGTCATAAAAAAATTTTAATTCAACGCCAAGCTTGTCTTCAACTGCAAAATTAGTGATAATATTAGCTATGGCGCCACATCCCACAATACCGACTTTCATATATCTCTTTTCTTCCTACTGAGTTGCAACTGGTTCTGGAATATCTGGACTTATCAGTAATATGTCGCCCACAGCTTGAACCCTTTCATAGGGTATATCTAAAGTTCCTTCCTCTTTCAAGGGCCTAATTTCATCTGCTTCAGGAACGATTCTTATACTGGTTTTTAAAACTTCTCTGATACCTACACTTTTTTTATCAGGTTTCATTGCCTTAACTTTCAGTAATGAAACTCTTCCTTTTTTTATGTTTAATATTATATCCTGAACTCTTCCCACATATTTTCCTCTAACTGTATATATATCTAAACCATATAGACCAGATAATTCAACCATTATTCCACCACCAGATCTTCCATTTAACCTCAAACTTTAAACGAGGTAAATGTTCTTAAGTTATACTGTTTTTATTAAATAATTATGTTATTTAATTATTAAATAATTTTAAAACACTCTAAATACTTAAACCTTACGCCTCAAAGGTCACAATTATTCAAAAAAACTTTGGAAAAATAGGATTATGCATGATTTAACTTAAAAGATTATATAATCATAATTTTGTAAAAATATTGATAAATAATAATCATTTATAATAATCTATATTTTAAAATAGCAATTTTAGAGAACAAAAATCTTTAAAAAAAATTTATTTAGGTAATTCTACTATGAATTCTGCTCCTGAATCTGAATTAATTTTAATAGAAGCATTTAATTGATTAAGAATTGTTTTTAATATCTTGAAGTCGATTAAATCTGAATTATGATATTTTTTCGAAATACTTGGCCGATTATCGTTTAATCTGATTTTTAAAGAATCATTTTGATCTATTACTTCAATTTCCAGTAAACCTTTTTTTGGATTTGGCAGTTTTATTAAGTGTAAAACCAGTTCATTTATAATTAATCCACAATTAAAAGCATTTCGACCATCTAAGATAATATTATTTATTTTTATAATGGTCTTTAATCTATTTTTATCAACGTTATGATCTATAAATAGCTTATCAAGCATTTTATTAACATATTCTGAGAAATCAACAGATCTTAAATCAGGAGATTCATTTGAAACTTCATGAAGCCCAAGTAAGGAATCTATATAATTTTTATTATTCCTAAATTTATCATTAATCTCTTCCAGGAGATATCCCCACTGTGTATCCATTAAATAGGAAATACTACTAAGATTATCATTAATTTGTAAATTAATATCTTTAATTAACGAATTTTTATCGTTTATTATGTTTAAGATATCTTTATTTTCGTCTTTAAGTTTTTTTATATCCCTTTTAAGCTCTTTTTTTTCTTTAATGAAGGTTTCTAGTTTTGAATTAAGCCGCTTATCTAATTGGCTGTTTTTCATTTGTAAAAAGCTATTTCTATCTTTAAGATTTAATATGAATTCTTTTAAAAATTTTTCATTTTCTTGGAATTTTTTAATATCTTTATCATATCTTAATTCCCATTCATTGATCTTTTTTGTTAATGAATCATTAAAACTGTTTATTTCAATTATTTTATTTTCCAATATATCTTTTTCTATCTTAAATTCTTCTAAATGCTTTTTTGATTCCTCTTCTAACCTAAAATTTAGTTCATTCAATGATTTTAGCTGTTTCTTCAACTCTACAATCTCATTGGCCATATTTTCTTTATCATTTTCCATTACTAATAGTTTTTCTACAAATTTACTCTTTATCCCTTCTATTTCTTTTTTTAATAGCTTTTCATTATTTTTAAATTCATTAATTTGGTTATTTAATTTTTCAGTAATTTCGAGTTGTTTTTTTAGTTTTTCTTTTATATCTGAGTATTTCTGTTTCAACTTGGACTTATACTTCCCTAGATTAACAATCTCAGTTCTTAAATATTCATTTTCATTTATATAACTCTCAATATCTTTTTCAGAGTGTTCTTTGAATATATTAAATTCTTTTTTAAGTGAATCATTTATCTGTTTTAAATTAGAGATTTCTGTTTTTAATGAATTGGTTTCTTTTTCATGATCCTGAATTATTTCATGATATTTTTTAGTTAATATGGCATTTTCTTTAGTTAGGGATTTATTAGAATCTTCTAGGTCGGATAAACGACGTTTAAAAACAGCCCTCTCCTCATCAAAATCCCTAACCAAAACATCCAAATCAGACTTCAACTTCAAATTCTCATTAGAAACATCAGACAACCTAGAATTCTCCTCAACCAGAGACTCATTAACTCCTTCCAACTCAGACAAACGACGTTTAAAAACAGCCCTCTCCTCATCAAAATCCCTAACCAAAACATCCA
>JASEJD010000004.1:124741-173028 GCA_030016715.1 Methanobacteriaceae archaeon
AATCAGACTTCAACTTCAAATTCTCATTGGTTAAATCATTTCTAATATTTTCCAATTTATGAATTTCAACCTTTAATGACTCTTTAAGATCATTAAGTTTTTTTATTTCAAATTCAAAGTCTTTCTTTTGTTTTTTGTTTTTTTGAACTAAATTCTGTTTACTTTCTATGATTTGATTAATATTACGTCCTACTGCTTGAATTTCTGAAAAATCATCTCCATTTACTTTTACTGGATTAAATGCCCAATCGACTATAAATACTTGATCTTCTAAATTTAATATCTTTGTTTGGATATTTTTGAAGTTTTTATCGTTTTTAATTGACTCTAAGTGGTTTTTAAAAATATTCCTATCCTCAGGAATGACAATGGACAAAATATCTTTGCCCACGATATCTGTTCCGAAACTTTTGAGACAGATCTGGTTGGCATAGATTATGTTCCCATCTAAAGTATACCTTAAAATAATATCATTTTGTTCATCAACAAGATTTCTATAAAATCCTTTTATCTTTTTTAAATCTTCTTTATCCTTTTCAAAATCTGTAAAATCCTTTATTATGACAGATAATCCTTTTTCTGAAGGATATGATTCGACCTTCAAATACAAATCTTCCCCTTTAAAGGGAGATTTTTTAACTACAGTACCTATTTCATTATTTTTAAGAGCTTTATCAAAAATTTCCATAAGTTCCGAATCTTTAAGGTTTGGTAAAAGTTTGAATACATGTTCACCTAATGCATGTTTTGAATCAATACGAGTCAACTCTTCTGCAGCTTTATTCCAGAATAATACATTCATTTCTGAATCTAATTCGATGAAAATATCATTAATATTATTAAATAGTTGTTTATAATTGTTTTCACTCTTTTTTGAAGATTTTTCGTGGATTTTTTCATTACTTATATCTTGCATTTGTATTAAGTATCCTCCAATTAGATCTTCGTCCAAGAAAAGAGGATTAATAATTATTTTTAAATTATTGGTTTTCTCCTTCAAATTAAAATTAATATTTTTAGACTCAGAGTTAATTTCATATTCAATTGTTTTACCCTTATTTAAATCGTTTTTATCTTTTGATGAAAAATTCAAAATATCAAAAAGATTCATTTCTTTAATTTTTGAAATGTCATCTTCCCTTATAAGTCCCATGAATGATTGGTTTACATCTACAAGCTTACCACTTGAATTAAAAAGACCAGATGGAATAGGAGAGTGAGAATATATACTTTGAAATTGTTTATCACTTTCAGAAATAAAATTTAATTCATTTGATAGCTTTATATCTGTAATATCCTGAAATATGATGGTATAGCCTAAAAAATCTCCGTGATCGTCTTTGATAGGTTCTATATTGTATTCAATCTCTCTTACTGTTTTATCTGTAGATATAAGTTTTGAGTAACCTATTGAACTTTCAACAATTTCTTGAGAATAATTTATATTATTTAGCAATATTTTAGAATTTAAATCTTCAATTTTTAAAATTTCTTTTAAATTTTTATTTAAAGCTTGTTCTTTTTTCCATCCAGTTAACTTTGATGCTTCCCAATTGATATACTGCACATAACCATCCTGATCTGTTATAATTACTCCACGAGAATTATTTAAACTCTCATCAACTGATTTACCTCTCTTTTCTAACTTTTTTGTTAAATTATTTTTATAAATAGCAGTTTCAATAACTCTATGTAACTCTGATTCATCATAGGGCTTCAAAATATAAGCAGCATGTTTAGTCATCATCGCCCTTTCATAGGTCTTATTGTCACCATGAGCTGTTAAATAAATAATAGGTGCTTGAGAACTTTTAATTATCTCTTTAGCAGCATCTATACCATCAATTTCTCCTTTTAAAACTATATCCATTATGATTAAGTCTGGATTTATTTCTTTTACTTTCTTTATAGCTTCTCTTCCAGAAAATACAAATGATGGTACCTCGTATCCCCAATAGCGAAGTTTACGCTGAAGTTCCATAGCAGTTAATCCTTCATCTTCAACTATAAGGATTTTTGCAGCAGACATATTACACCCCCCTTAACAAGAAAATGTACGGAGATTATAATGAAATGAAATTTGTAAATTTTCTTTGATCGTAACAATATTTTATAGTAATTATATATAATAAATTTTTTTATCCCTAATCCAAGTGGACGATATATTAAGATGATTAATATTTTAACAAATTCCATAACTAATAAAAAAAAATTATATTTGGACTCAAAAAAATATAGCCATATGATTAAAGGTTATTTTCAAATCATGACTATAAGAGAGTAAAAATCAGTGCCAAATATGTGATAATATGTGGGATACGAGTAAAGATTATAGGTTGTTAGTGAGTGAAAAAGCAGTTGAATTATTTATAAAAACAGTTGAGGGAGCTAATTTCAAAGGTAGTTGGAACAAAAAAATCGCCCTTAAAAATGCAAGAGAAATGATACCTGAAATACAATCACTGTACTATTCTTACCTTGAACCGCTTGAGTTAATTGATTCCCCCCAGTTATGTGTTCTTGAAGAAAAAGCTAAAATAATTAAAAAGGCTCTAGGTGGAAATGGTTGGAATCGTAAATTTTTGGAACAGGTGCAAAGAGAGGAAAAGGAGAAGGTAGAGGAATCTATTTCTAAAGTTAAATTCTTTTTTAATATTATATTAAATCTTAAAAATCGTTTTAAACTAGGTAAAATCAATGATCCTATAGTGGGTATTGACATCAAAACCGGAGAGATTATGAGTGTTAGTAAACACCCTAAAACAGATAATTTGATGATTTGTAATGTTAATTTAGGACATAAGGCCATAACAGTTGTTACTAATGATTTGAATTTAAAAGAAGGTAATAAAGTTGCTGTATCTTTATTACCCCCTGCTAATTTTTTAGGTGTTAGTAGTGAGGGAATGTTTTTAGGCACGGATTCGGGGATATTAAATGATTTTAAAGGATCAGTTGGATCAATACCTAAAGGTATTCCTTTAGAATCTCTAAATGAAACAAGAAATCTGGTTGAATCCTTCCTAAAATAATATCTTTGAAAAAGTTAATCTTTTAGTTAGAATTAATAACCACTAGTTTTGTTTTTGTCATGTCTTCAACAGCATATTTTATACCTTCCTTTCCAATGCCACTCATTTTAAATCCTCCAAATGGCATGTTGTCTGTGCGAAATGTTGGTTGTTTGTTTATTAACACAGAGCCGGTATCTAGTTTTTCAGCAGCTTTTAGAGCATTTTTTATACTTTGAGTGAAAATCCCGGATTGAAGCCCATATTTTGTGTCGTTAGCAACTTTTAGGGCCTCATCAATATCCTTTACACGTATTATTGGTGAAATTGGGCCAAAAGTTTCTTCTTGTACCAATTCCATTTTACTGGTAACATTGTCAAGCACGGTAGGCATGTAAAAATTAGCTTTCCTTTTTCCGCCGCATAAAAGCTCTGCCCCATCTTTAAGGGCATTATTAACTCTTTTCTCCACATTAATAGCTGAATTTTCGTCAATTAAAGGACCAATATCTGTTTTTGGATCCATCGGATCTCCCACTTTTAACTGTCTAGTTTTTTTAACAAATTTTTGTAGAAAATCGTCGGCAATGGAGTTTTGAAGAATAATTCTTTTAACTGCTATACATACTTGACCTGAAAAAAGATAAGAACCTCTAGTTGCAGCTAAAACTGCTTCTTCAATATCTGCATCATTTAAAACAATCAAAGGATCATTTCCACCTAATTCCATGGTTAATTTCTTCAAACCCGCCCTTTTAGAAATGGAAATGCCTGTTTTAACACTGCCGGTGAAGGAGATTTTATCTACATCTGTATTTTTAACTATTTCGTCTCCTATTATACCGCCACTTCCAGTGACTATGTTTATGGCTCCGGGGGGTAGAAATTCATTAAAAAGTTCTCCCAATTTAAGAAGTGAAAGAGGGGCTTGGGAAGATGGTTTTATAACAATAGTATTTTTTGTAGCAATTGCTGGTGCAATCTTGTGTAGAGCTAGATTAATCGGGTAATTGAATGGCGTGATTGCTCCTATAACACCTAAAGGAATCTTAATTGTAAACCCAATAAAACCCTTACCACCAATCGTAGCGTCCATTGGAACTGTTTCGCCATATACACGTTTTGATTCTTCTGCAGATAATTCAATGGTCTGAATAGATCGTTTAATTTCTTCTTTAGAATCTTTTATGGGTTTACCTGTTTCTAATGTTATTAATTCAGCGAAGTTATCAATATTATCTTTCAATTTCAGACTAATTTTAAATAAAATTTCATAAATTTTACGGGAAGATAAATCATTCATAGTTTTTTTAGCATTTTTAGCCGCCTTGATTGCATCCATGACATCTTCTTTACTTCCTTCTGGAACTTTATCAATCAATTTATTGTCATAAGGATTTATAACTTCAATTTTTGCTTTTTTATCCCTCAATTCCCCATTTATTAACATTTTCATATGATTACCCCTAAATTATGGAATTTAAACTGGTTATAATAATCATTCTTGAATAATAGATGTGAAATCTAGATTTTATCGTTTTTCAATCACTTAATTATTATATGTAAATTAAAAAAAAATTCTTTAATTAATAGGTCTTAAAAGAGGTTTTTAAGATTGCTGATGGAATTGGTAACATTTTCCACATCAGTTGTGTTTATTTCATTACCTAACCCAGTTAAGTAATTTCTATAAAAAAATGCAGCAACGATTGCAATTACAATTATTCCACCAAAAATAAGTATCATCTCTGCAGAGCCTTGTGCTTTTTCTTCATCCATTATTTTCATACATAACACCAACTAAAAGTTTAAGAAAATGCTCGCGAATGTGCCCACGGTTATAAAAATTATATAAGCAGCAATTGCAAGAGGTATTGCAAATTTTACTCCTTTTTTAGCACTTCCATACATGATCACGCCTATTAAAAGTCCGGCTATTATGGAGTGTATTATTATATATCCGCCCGCGGCTGTGACAGCAGAATCAAGTAATGGATTTGGTTTCCCCAAACTTCCTATAAACCCTGAATATACCATTATCATACCTAAGGCAAAAGGTGCAGCTATTATAGCAGCCACAACCAGGAACATTACAGACATCATAACATTAGCCTTTCTTTCTCTTTTTAAAGCTAAAACTGCCCTTAAATCCTCTGCTACTGTTTCAATTACATCTGATAGACTTCCACCAGCTCTTCTACCTTCCAGTATCATACGGAATGTTCTGTCTAGATTTTTTGATTGTAATCGTTCACCCATTGAAAGTATTGCATCTTCAAATGTTCTTCCTATTTTAATTTCTATTACTGCTCGCTTGAGTTCATCATTTAATGGTCCTCCCCCATGTTTAGAAACATCTTCCAGAGCAGTTTCAAGACCAACACCTGCACGTAGTAATGATGCCACTTGCCTTAGAAAATCAGGTGTGCCTTGTTCGATTGCATCAACTCTACGTTCCATTAAAAAGAATATATACACACCTATTATTGCTGGAGGGGCAATAAAACCCATTAAAAATCCTAAAATGGGATTAATGCCAAAAAATGAGGATATAAATGATGCTAGTAAACCTACTCCTACTGCTGTAATAAAACCAAGAGCTATTAATTCAGAAGCTCTTACATACATACCGGTCCTTATTAATATTTCCTGAATTTTAATAAGAAATTTATTAGGTAAAATGCCTTCAATAGCATTGGATATTGGTTTAAAAAAACCCGGAATAACAGCCAATTTTTACACCTTAATTTATTATTATATTAGTTATTAATATATACATTTATTATATTTATTATTATACTCTGTAATTATATAATTAATTAAGTTGTTTTCAGATTATCTTTAATTAATTCATGTAAAATATTGATTTAGATTTAATGTTTAATTCAATTTAAATTATTTGATCTAATTTGGTTAAAATCTTAGCCCGTTTTTTTACTAATATATCATCTTCTACTCTTATTCCGAATTCTCCTGGAATATAAATGCCTGGCTCAACAGTCAATACCATCCCCTTTTCTAATTTTAATTCCTCATTTTTAGACAATGAAGGACCTTCATGTACCTCCATACCTAAACCATGTCCAGTTGAATGAATAAAATTTTCTGCGTATCCATAATCTTCAATAACTTCTCTTGCAATCTTATCCACATATGATGCTTTTATTCCAGGTTTAATTACTTTGATTGCTTCTTTTTGAGCTTCAATAACTATAGAAATGATTTCATGTTGCTTTTCTGTTTCAACCCTTGTTCTTGAGATATCGGAACAATAATTTTTATAAACTGCACCCCAATCAAGTAAAACTGGGTTTTCTAATGTTTTTTGTTGTAAAAAAGCATGAGGTTTGCTTGAAGCAGTTCCAGATGCTACTATGGTTTCAAATGCTGGTTTTAATGAACCCTCAACCATAAGGTTATAATTCAATTCTGCTGCAACCAGGTTATCAGATCCTTCTAACTTTGTATTTTTAAAAGATTTTTCAGCAATTTTAATAGCTTCTTTAATATATTTTAACTCTTTTTCTGATTTTATTCTCCTTGATTCTTCTATAATATCCGTTAATTTAATTTTAAAATTGTTTTTAATTTTTTTATATATGCCCAGGGGTAATGAATTTTCTACTCCTAAAAAATCAGGCTTATTTTTTATTATAGCTTTATTCAGATTATTAAAAGAAGTGAAATCCTCCACCGAAATATTTAAGTTTTCTGGAACATCTTCATAGTCCATTTTAGAAATAAATAATATTGGATCATCTTTTAATATTAATACAGAAAAACTTGATGGTTTGAAACCCGTTAAATAGGCTATGTTTTCTGATTTTAGAACAATCATCCCATCCAAATCTATAGAATTTAATTTTTCTAATATATTTTTAATCTGCATTTAAATCTCCAGTATTTATTAAAAATTTATATATTAAAATTGATTATCTAGCATAAATAATGGCATTAGATATTGTCTATTTTAAAAAGATAATTATTTAGTGTTAATATTACTAAAGGATTATAAATTGTTTTTTTATTTGATCTAAAAGTTTATATCTAATTTTTTTAGGGATTATCCTAGTTACTGGTTGTGGCATATATCCGAAATCTGGATCTTCGAAGGTTAATCCGCTGAATACTACTTTTTTTTGGTATCTAGGAATAAAATGCCAGTGAATCTGTGGATTAGCCGGATTGGATCGGAATGCGGAGTTTTTAAAGCAACTCCAATTATATAAAGTGGGTTTAAAAATTTTTTTTAAGGTTAATTCTAATTTAGAGACTAATTTACCAAAATCGACCCATTCTTCAGTATTTAAATTCATCAGATCATTTAAATCCCTTTTTAATACCAAAACACATGTTCCCAAATATCGTTGGCTTGGAGCTAAAAAAATTGTCCAATAGTCTGATTCATAAATATAATCCCCATAAGTCCCTATTTCACAGAATTCACAACCATTTGACATTTAAATGCTCCTTATACTCTTTCCTGCTTTTTTATCTAAGATTTTTAATTTGAATGATCTTAATACTATTTTATTATTTTATAGTAATTAAATATTCCATGGATAATTATAATAAGTTTGTTTGGATTAAATGAAATTATTGATAAATAACTATCAATTTAAAATAAAGAAAAAATCCAGTATGATGGTTTTTATTAAATCCATATAATTATTACAATTTAATCATATAAAGTATATTATAAAGTTAGGTTCTGGTGAAAATGAGTAATGAAGCAATAGATTTTTCTAATCTTCGCAAATTTGTCGTCCCTGAATTTATATACGGTTCTGGTGCAAGATTTTTAGTTGGCCGTTATGCAAAAAACTTTGGAGCTAACAAAGTGCTGATTGTGACAGATCCAGGGATAATAAAAACGGGTCTGGTTGATGATGTGATATCATGTCTTAATTCTGAAGAAATATCCAGTATTATCTATTCAGATGTAAGTCCCAATCCCTCCATAGAACAAGTTATGGCTGGAGCAGATATTTACAAAACTAAAAGCTGTAATGTAATAATTGCCATAGGCGGGGGCAGTCCCATGGATTGTGCTAAAGGCATAGGAATCGTTCATTCCAATCAGATGCATATAAAAGAATTTGAAGGTGCAGATAAAGTTCCCATACCTGGTCCGCCGCTAATATGTATTCCTACTACTGCCGGAACTTCTGCAGATGTTTCACAATTTGCAATAATTTCTGATAGAGAAAAAAAGACAAAAATGGCAATAGTTAGTAAAACAGTAGTTCCAGATGTTGCATTAATTGATCCTGTTACCACATTAACTATGGATCCATATTTAACTGCATGTACAAGTATGGATGCATTAACTCAATCCATAGAAGCTTATGTATCAAATGCAAGTTCCCATACTACAGATTTATTCGCATTAGAGTCAATTAGAATTATATCAGAACATATAACTGACACAATCCAAAATCCAGGAAATATTGAACTAAGAGATAAGATGATGTTAGGAAGTCTGTACTCGGGCATGGCTTTTTCTAATGCAAGTTTAGGTGCTGTACATGCTATGGCCCTTAGTTTAGGCGGATTTTTAGATCTGCCACATGGAGAATGTAATGCTATTCTACTGGAACATGTGGTTGAATTTAACTTTAATTCAGAACCAGAACGATTTGCGAAAGTAGGGGAATCCATGGGGCTTGATTTAAATGGAATGTCTGGGAAAAAGGTGAAAAGTGCCTTGATAAAAAAAATTAAAGATTTGAAAGAATCTGTAGGTGTAAATAGAACTCTAAAAAATGTTGGTGTAAAAGAAAAGGACATAACTGAATTAGCTAAAAGATCACTTGAAGATGCATGTATGATAACCAATCCTTGCCGACCATCACTTAAAGAAATTGAAGGAATATTTAAAAATGCCCTCTGATAATGATGATAAATGGAATTCACTACGTGAAAAAATAATCGGACTTGGTGAAAGTTCTATTCAGAAAAGTTATTATCCCGAACTTCAAAAAAGAGTTGCTGAGCTTCAAAAATTTAGATCATTACTTGATCAAAGCAATGATGCTATTTTCCTCCTGAAATTTCCTTCAGGAAAGATTGATGATGCAAATGAATCTGCCTGTAATCAGTTAGGATATACTTATGATGAGTTAACTAACTTATCAATAAATGATCTGCTTGCAACTAATGAGAGTTTAGATTATAAGATGTTTGAAGACATATTATTAGAATTTGATGATAATAAAAATCTAAAAAAAACTTTTGATGCTATTCTAAAAAATAGTGATAAAAGAGAAATTCCTTTTGAAATAAGTGTTTCTCTTGTGGATTTTAGTGGATATTATTATGTGGTAGTTGTTGCCAGGGATATTACTGAACGCATTAAATCAGAACAATCCTTACGTGAAAGTGAAAATTTTTTACAAACAATATATAAAGGGATTGATTTAGGCGTATACGTTGTAAATGTCACAGATGATGGTGATTTCCGATTTGAAGATTTAAATCCTGCTTGTAGATTTATTAAAGATTTTGAATTAATTGATATAAAAAATAAAACTCCTGAAGAATTAATGCCTGCTATTTCTCTTGAAAAAGCTGCTGAAATGCGAGCTAATTTTGAAGAATGTCTAAAATCAGAATTATCTATTCAAATTGAAGAACAGAACAAAATAGGAGACAATTTTCAATGGTTTTTAACCACACTTACCCCCCTCAAAGATGGTCAGGGCCGTGTGAATAGAATAATAGGAACTTCTATGAATATAGACAAACTTAAAAAGGCTGAAATTCAGATAAAAGAACATGCAGACAATATTAACATTTTAAACAAGATTATTATATCCAGTAATAAGGCTAAAGATTTGCCATCACTTTTAGAAGATATTTTAGATCATGTAACTAATCTGATGAATTTTGAAAGTGCTGTCATTTATATGTTAGATGATTATAAAGAGTATTCCAATATTCAGTTTTCAAAGGGAATGCCCACAGAATTTATTGAAAGTATCAAAAAGATAAATATTAAACAATCACATGACAAAAACGGCGTTAAATCTGGAAAAAGTGTATTTATCGATAATTACCAAGAAATCTCAAAAAAAGAAGGTTTTTTATCACTGGCAAAGATTCCATTAATCTCAAAAGATCAAATTATTGGATCAATATGTGTTGCAAGTAAGCAACGACATTATTTTACTGAAGAAGAAAAAAAGTTACTTGAATCCATTGCTAATGAATCTGGAACTGCAATTGCCCGATTATTAAGTGAAATTGAGGTTATTAAATCATTAAATGAGAAAGAGGTCTTGTTAAAAGAAATTCATCACCGGGTGAAAAATAATCTTCAGATAATATCTAGCCTTTTAAATCTTCAGTCCAATTTTATCAATGACCAGGAATATTTAGCAGTTTTTAGAGAGAGCCAGAATAGGATAAAGTCCATGGCCCTTATTCATGAACAACTATATCAATCTCGTGATCTGACCCATATAAATTTTGAAAAATATATGAATGACATTGTTAATCATCTTATACATGCTTATGCCACTGATCTGCGTAGAATAAATATTAAAAAGAACATTGAAAATGTTTCTATGGGGATTGAAACTGCTATACCTTGTGGACTAATTATAAATGAAATTGTCTCCAATGCCCTTAAACATGCTTTTCCAGATAAACAAAGTGGAGAAGTTAAAATAGAATTTGAATCTGTAAATAATGAATACAATCTAACAATTAGTGACGATGGAATTGGGTTGCCGGAAGATTTCGATATAGAAAGATCAAAATCATTAGGTTTAAAACTAGTTAATATGCTCATAACACAGATTGATGGAAAATTAGAAATAAATAAAGACAGAAAAACAGAGTTTAAGATTAAATTCAATGAATTAGAATATAAAGAACGAATTTAAAATATTTTTATTTCAATAGGATTTGAATTATTCAAATAAAGAAATTCTACTCCAAAAAAAATGATTAATTTTTAGATATATAAAATTTCAAAATTAATACCTTTTTAGCTCTAGTAGATGTTCTAATAAATGAGTATAGAAAACATTATATGATAACAAAATAAGGTTAGTAAAATATGGTAAAATTCACATCAAAAGAGATAAGAGACATCATAATTTCCATGCTGGTTATAGCATTGGTATTTGCCTATGTATTTGGTGGGAGAAACATCAATGTTGCCCTGACACTTATGCCCATTACCTTGATTGCCGTGGGTTTAGGTTTTGTTTTACATGAATTAGCCCACAAATTTGTGGCCATAAAATATGGTTTTTATGCAGAATATAAGATGTGGGTAGAAGGTTTATTTTTAGCACTAGTTACAACTTTCGTATTGGGAGTTGTATTTGCAGCCCCTGGAGCAGTATATATACATGGATATCATATTAGAGACGATCAAAATGGAAAAATTTCTATTGCAGGTCCTCTTACCAATATCGGCCTAACTTTGATGTTTTTAGGATTACTAGCAACTCCTCTTGCCTCAAGTCAAATCATATTTGAGATTGGATATCTCGGTGCATCAGTCAATAGTTTTCTAGCAGTTTTTAATTTAATACCACTTAGTGTACTGGATGGTGCAAAAGTATTCCGATGGAATCCGTTCATTTGGATAGTTACCATGGGGATTGCATTAGGATTCACCCTAAGTTTGATGTTCGGATTACTTATTTAATAAAAATTCCAATCAAAATATTTCTTAAATGAACTACTACCGTATATATTATCATTGTCAAAAATAAATTATAAGTGTTTAAATAAATGCATAATATAGGTATTGAGAAATATTTAATATAAAAATTTAAGGCTCAAGTGATAATCAATGTTTTCAGATATTCCTGTTACCTATTTTGGATGTACCCATCGATCTATTGCTCCTAAAGAGACAATTAAAAGAGTAGAAAGTAAACTTAAAGCCGCAGGCATTACTAGAATTGCTGAAATAACCCATCTAGATCGATTAGGAATACCTGTTTATTCAGCTATCCGTCCCTCTGCAGAAGAAGGATCGGTTAGTATTTATGCAGGTAAAGGGGCAACTAAAGCTCAGGCAAAAGCATCAGCAATGATGGAAGCTTTTGAGAGATATTCTGCTGAAATTCAGGAAGAAGATTTGTGGAAAAAAATTATTACTGGAACTTTTAATGATTTAGAAAATTGTGTCAATCCTAAATCACTCATACTCCCCCCGATTACTTTTGATGCTGAAAAAACTGATTTGTCGTGGGTAAAAGCAGTTGAAGCGAAAACTGATGAGGAATTTTTGATACCGGCTAATGCTGTTTATCATCCCTTCAATATCCAAGATAACTTTACTCTCTTCAAATCTAACACCAATGGACTAGCTTCTGGGAATGAATTGGAAGAAGCAATATTTCATGGGATACTTGAAGTAATAGAAAGAGATGCTTGGAGCCTTTTTGAAGCAAAACGTGAAACCAAAACTGAAATTGATTGTAGTGATTCGGAGAATAGTATAATCCTGGATTTAATTTCTAAATTCCAAGAAAAGGGAGTGAATGTTAAATTGGTGGATTTAACAGCAGATATCAAAGCAACAACAATTGCAGCAGTAGCTGATGATACTGTACTTAAAGACCCTGCTCTTTTAACATTAGGTGTTGGAACCCACCTTGATCCTGAAATAGCTGCAATCCGTGCTTTAACTGAGGTTGCCCAAAGTAGAGCTACCCAGATACATGGGACTAGAGAAGATACTGTAAGGGCTGTTTTTATGAGAAAAGCGGGTTATGAAAGAATGAAACGAATTAATAAACATTGGTTTGGCGAATCAGACAAAATTGTTTCAATAAATAAAATGAAAAATAGATCATCACGTTCTTTTAAGACGGACATTGAAACCTCTCTAAAACTTCTCTCCAAAAAGGGATTTAAAAAGGTTTTATTTGTGGATCTTAGTCGTGAGAAAATAAATATTCCGGTGGTAAGGGTAATTATACCCAAATTAGAAGTTTTCTCTGTAGATCCAGAAAGGAGAGGTAATAGGCTGTACAATTAACCTGGAATTATCTCTTCTATTTTATTGATTATAATAAAAAATGATCATTGAAAGATTCAAATTTAATTATTTATAATAAGAAAAATTAAATGTTACAAATTATTATTTCAATATAATGAAAGAAAATATTGTAGTATTTACCGGACCCTCTCTAAATTCTAATAAAGCAGAAAAAATATTAAAAGCAGAATATCGCCCCCCAATTAAGCGAGGAGATATTACAACAGTTTTAAATCAAGGTGTAGATATTATAGGAATTATAGATGGAGTTTTCCACCAAGAACCCGCAGTATCCCATAGAGAAATATTAGATGCACTAAAAAAGGGTGTTATTGTAGTTGGTGGTGCAAGTATGGGTGCACTTAGAGCATCAGAACTGGATGATCTAGGAATGATAGGGGTAGGATATGTGTATAAACAGTATAAATCTGGGGCTATTGAGTCTGATGATGATGTGGCTGTGGTTTTTAACCCCGATAATATGCAACAACTATCAGAATCACTGATCAGTATTAAATATAATCTTGAAATGGCAGTAAAACATGGGATAATAACTAAAGATGAGTTCAGTGGAATATTAAGGCTTTTAAAATCTGCTTATTATCCTAAAAGGAATTATAATATAATTTTCAATTCCAATATACTGGATAAAACAAGTTCCAAAGATTTAAAGAGATTTTTAGATGAAAATAAAGTTGATGTAAAAACTAGAGATGCTATTGAGGTTTTAAATTATATTAAAAATTTAATTAATTCTCTTGATTAGTTTGAGACTATTTTTCATAAACAAATTGGGTGAAATTTTTAATGAAACTGGAAGAAAAAATTGAAAAAATCAAGGATTCTTTAAAGAATAAGAAAGTTTTAATAGCTTTTTCTGGAGGTTCAGATAGTACTTTAGTTGCAAAAATAGCTTCTGAAGTATCTAAAGAAGTATTTGCTGTGACAATTGATAATGGTGTCTTACCCTCGGAATGTATTTCAAATGCCCGAGAAATTGCCCGAGAAATTGGAATTAACCATATTGTAATTAAAGAAGATTTCCTTGACGATAAATCCTTCCGATCTAATCTTCATAACCGTTGTTATATTTGTAAAAATAAAATGTACAGCCAATTAGAAAAAGAGGCTTTAAAATTGGGTTTAGATAATATTGTAGATGGAACTAATATCAGTGATCTGCTTGAAGATCGCCCTGGAATAATGGTCACATTTGATAATGAAATATTGAGTCCTCTTTTATTGGCCGGAATGACCAGTGAAGATGTTTTGAAAGCTTTAAAATTGATTAAACAAGATTATTCCAGGTCAACTACTTGTCTAGCTACTAGAATTCCGAAAGGACAAGAGATCACCATGAAAAAGATTAATAGAATTAATTATGCAGAATCTCTAATTAGAAATCTTACCCAAAACGAGACTGTAAGGGTTCGTGATGATGATGATAACGCAACTATTGAGGTAGGGGAACTTGGCAAGATTTTAGATGTCAATAAAATTGATCATATTAAATCGGAATTAAAGGCAGTTGGTTTTAAAAGAATTAAATTAGATATTGATGGATATGACGAATATAAAAAAGATATAGTAATTTATAAGCCTTGTAAAGACGAAGCAAATAAAATTATGTTTGAAACTCAACTTCCATACCAAATAGATATTAAGAAAACATGTGAATCGCTTTATGAGATAGCAGAGCTTAAATGTTCTGTGGAAATGGGAATTATTATGATGGAACTGAACAAACATAACATTACTATTTTTAAAAAGGGTAAGATAGTAGCCAGAAAGGTTGTTGATCAGGATGATGCTGAAGAGTTATTAATTACTATTCTACCCTACATAAGAAGAATCATTTAGTAAGATAATCCTTTAAAAAGATTAAAACAAGATTTCAAATTTTTATAGACACATCTTCATTGACTTTTCTTCTGAAGCTTGTTATCTTCTGGAATAGACCCCTATGATCTAATCCTTGCAAGTACAAGATATCTCCAATTATTTCAAATTCTTGCTTATCAGCTATAATTTCATTAAACTGAATCTCAATTTCCGAAGCATCCTCCATTAAATCATTAGATTGGATATTATAATCTAGTATTAGTTCTTGATGAGGATAAACTTCAGCAATAGCATTTTTTATATTGTTCTCAAGAACATGGATAAGAGTTTCTATAGCTGGCGAGCCTTCCCACCAACAATGGCCCATAAGAAGTTTAAGTTCAATTGTTTTTATTGATACTTCACTTGCATTTTTTGCAGCGATACGTATCCTATCCATTTCTGCAGTTAATTTAAGGGTTAATGTTTTGGACATCTTAATCAGTAAGTGATTTTATTAGATCGTGTGCTCTAACCAGTCCTACTAGTTCACCTTCCACATCGATAACTGGTATTTGCTCGATATTATTCTGTTTCATTTTGCTTGCACATTCAGTTACTGTAGTTCTAGTGGTTGCAGTAACTAGTTCATTGTTTACCACGTCTTTTACCTCTTTATCTGAAAATTGTAAATGGTTTTTTATGACGTAAAGAACATTTTTACTATCCCAAGACCATTTATCCCCTTCAGTTCCCACAGAAGTATTGTGAACAGTTCTTTCAGATACAACTTCGCTCTCATTAATAAAATCAGTTTCCGTGAGAATACCAGACAATTTTCCATCTTTATTTAAAGCCAGTAAAACCTTTAGATTGAAATATCTCATTATCTCAAAAGCCACATTTAAAGGAGTTTTCTCCCATGTAGTGGGAATACTCCTCATCATATAATCTTTTACGGGATCTTTAATTTCAGTCTTGGAAATAGCCTGTTCTATTAGATCATAAGCTGTTACAATACCTACTAATTGATTTTTATCTACAACTGGAACCCTTCTTATATTATTATCTAACATTTTCTTGGCTACTTCTTTAACATTTTCTGTAGGACTCGCAGTTACCGGGTTTCTTGACATTATTAAAGCAATTTGTTCCTCATCTGGGTTATTTATCAGATCTGTACGTGTAACTATACCAATCAATTCTTTAGATCCTTCTTTAACTACAGGTGCACCTGAAATATTTTTTTCCCTCATCAAACGCAGTGCCGTAGAACGGTTCCCTGGAACTTTGATATAGTGTATATCCTCTGACATTATCTCTTTAACGAGCATTGTTACACCAACTAATTTATTAAGTCATCTTATTGTTTTATTTAATTAAAAATTCAGTAAATTATCCTTATTTATTTAATTTAAGTTAAAAATTCAATGGACAACCATTACGGGACATGGAGATGATCTAACTACCTTTTCAGCTACGCTTCCCAATAAAAATCTATCTAAACCATGTTTTCCTGAGGTACCCATAACAACCAGATCAATATCCTCTTCTTGAATCATGTTGGTTATCTCATCAGCAGGAGCTCCTTCCTTTGATTTTAAGGTAATCTTTACCTCATTATCAAAATCTTTACGAGATTCTTCTTCTGATAGTATACCAGAAATCTTTTCAAGAGACCTTTTGCCCTCTTCTTTTAGCATCTCCTTTATTTTTACTATCAGATCTTCAGCAGGAAGTCCTGCGAGTGAAGATGTTTCAAGTACTGTTAAAACTATGATTTCTGCTCCACTCTTACTTGCAATCCATATAGCATGTTTTGCAGCTTTATCCGCGTATTTCGAACCATCAGTGGGCAATAATATTTTTTTGTACATGAGTTCACCTCTTGGTAATATGTCTTAATTATATTATAATTTTTACTAAATTGAATATGAGAATATATTGTTAATTTTAATTTTATGATTATATGGATTATATAATTATTTATATTGAACTGATTCTATGAATCAAGTTGTAGGAGAATAGTAAAAAACTAAAAAATAATCAATCCTAAAAAAAATTAGGATGATAAATGATTACCCCCAAACCAAAATATTTGTACCAGCCCTATTAAATTCATAATCTATAATCCACAATCTTTAGAATCATCTAAATCAGAGAAATTATTAAAAAAATAGCATACCAATAAACATCAAATCACCATATTATTAAAATCTTCACAAGAAAGATTTAATTTGCTAAAAAAAATTTACTTCTATAGATTATTAAGTCTAAGATTAAGATAAATGCAAAAATAGATAAATCTAAATTTCTAGTAAAGAATTTAAATAGGATGATTCACTCATAATGATTAATATTATCTCTATAATTTAATTCAATATTTAGAAACTGTTGTGTTATTATTGAAAAATTTTTCCAATCTTATTTTGGGTTTTAGGTGAAATAATGAGGCTCAAGTGCAAAATTTGTGGTCGAGATATTGGTTCTGAGTCCCCGGAGATGACTTGCTGGATATGCTATAACAAAAAATTAAAAAAAGATGAGATCAGACAAAAAAAGGCCGAAGAAGAAGCAAAAATAAAAAGAGAACGAAGGAAAATTATTGAACAAAAAAGGATGGAAGTCGCTGAACGAAAAAGAGCTAAATGGTTAGCCAAATCCAAATTAGAAAAGAAAAAGAAAGCAGAAAAATTGGAACATGACATGGAAAAAGTGGCTATGAAATTGTTTAATGAAAATAGATTGCGTTCAGAAAAAATATTATTATTTATTGAGCCATATCTTTCACATTTACAGGATGGCATAACCAGACCAAAGCTATCTTTCCTACTTGGAATCAATCCTCATGATTGCAAAGTAATTTTAACAAAGTTAATAATGGATGGAAAAGCATATAAAACAGTTAGATTCTTCAAAAATTCCATATACTACTTAAAAAAGCCAAAATAACACCTTATAAAAAGTTACTAAAACTTATCAATCAAAAAACCTCATCATTGATTATGTATATGTAAAAAATGCAAATTCCTCAAAGGGCGACGTATATTTAAAAAAATTTAATACTCACTATCATACATCATCTCTTTAATTTAGTAATTAAGAGTTCTTAATTAATATTTGGGGATTTAAGCTTTTATAATTTTTAATTGGTGTGAAATCTTCTAATTTTTAATTTCCTATCTCTTCTAAATTAGTTTATCACTATTTAATTAAGTAATGCTTAAATTAAATTTGCGAATTAAATATATTACCATCACTTATTACAAATTTAATATTTTCCTTGTTTGTACGGTTGATAATAGATAGAATTGGATTTAATGAGTTCTGTTTTATAATTATTAAATCTGCAGCCATTCCTTCTTTCAGATAACCTATGTTCATATCAAGTGCTTTTCCAGCATTAACAGTAGCCATCTTAAATATTTCTTCTGGAGAAAAATACTGTTTATAATATCCTCTTGTGACTTTCAAGGAATATTCCATCTCCTGTAACATATTTGGAGAGTTGAACATTACATTATCAGTTCCTAGAAGTAGGTTTATCCCATGATCATGCAATTCCTTTATGGGGGGAATACCCACATTCAAAGCACCATTAGAGCGGGGACAGCATACTACTGATGGATTAGAGGATGATAATAACTTTAAATCATCAGATAAAGGTTCAGTTAAATGAACTAACATGTTAAATCCGGTTTGAAGTGCTCTTGCAACTTCTGTAGCCCCGTATTCATTTAATGAGTTTATTTGAAGTTCTTCATATTCTGCTACGTGAATTGCTGAAATTTTTCCCTGTTTTCTGCATTCATCAGTAATAATTGAAGCGGTTTCATCACTAATTTCTCCAAGACCACTGGCTGCTATTCCATCACAAGATTTTAGAAGTTTAATAATAGTTTCTCTTAATAATTTTGGTCTAGTTTTATCATCCATAAAAGATCCATCACGGCCAAGTACAATTTTTTTTATGGGTAAATCCTCGGTAGCCTCTTTAATTAAATTTATACCCTCAAGACCGCCCTCCCTAAAATCTATGAAAGTAGTGGTTCCTGTAGATAACATTTCTATAATAGATTCTTTCATAGAAGCTACAATATCTTCTGAAGATGTTTCAGCAAGTATTTTATGTTTTAGTCCATTTGGAGGTTTAACAATATCTGATATATCCTTTCCATCCCCTAAATCCTTTGCAACAGAATCTCCTAAATGAATGTGGGAGTTAACTAAAGCAGGAGCAATGATTGAGCCATTAGCATCAATTTTTTTACCTTTATATACTTTGCTAGTGGTGATGTCGGTTATCTGATCCTCCTCAATTACTACACTAGCTTTCAATGGTTCCAGTTCTTCTCCATATAGAATCAAACCATTTTCAATTACTAACATATGATTAATTATGTTTTCCATAGTTATATATCTGCAATTCTTTAAATTGAAAAATATTCAAGAATTCTTTATAAAATAAAGTTGTAAAAAATTGGTATATAATATTAAAGAAGGGTAAATGATTGATTAAAATGTTCTCGTATTATCTTTTAAAAAACTGCAAATTTTTTGTAAGTCTCATTGTTGATCCAACTATACTTGATTTATACTCTAATTGTTATTTTTTTATTTCCATAACAAATGAATATGAAGATCTTGTATAAGGGTTTGTTAAAAAAATTTTCTTCTAAAAAGACTAAAAAAAACTTTGCTGGATGTGATGAATTAAAATCTTTAAAAAATTAACTTTTAAACAAAGAATAGAATTAAAATATTAGATTATTCTAGTTCTTTCGGTGGTATATTTAATGTTATTGATTCTTGTGGTTTCATTGACCCTTTTTGTGTAGTCAGCAACTGCTTGTATGTAATAACGTCCTCTTTTGATTTTTCTTGGCGTTCGGAAGTAGTTAGTCACACTACTAGATTGGCCTGGTTTGAGTTTCCCCACCCATCTTCTTCCCAGATAGTATCTTTTAGACTTTTTGGTATTTCTAAGGTAAAAAGCCACATAAAATCCGCTTCCCGTTGATAAAGTGCCGTTATTTCTAACACTATTTCTAACACGAATATTTCTACCTCTTCGCGCAGTTTTAGGTGCTTTAACAGATTGCATAACAATATCTGGTTTCTTTGGTGATAGAGTAGGTTTATTAACCACTTTAATGTTTTTTATTGATGAAGAACTTAATCCATTTTCATCAGTAACTTTTAATTTTACAGTGTAAATCCCGGTTTTGGAGTAAGTATGGGATGGATTGATAGAACTAGATGATGATTGGTATTTTCCATCCCCAAAATTCCAGTGATAGTTAACAATTCTTTTTTCACCAGGAGAAGAAAGATCTGTAAATTTTATTGCTTGATTTACATAATAAGGACTAGAATTTATCGAAAATTTAGAAAAACAAATTTTACGTGTTCTGTCACTGTTATACCATGCTTCAGCAGCGGCATCATCATACGCAGTTGTACTTGCCACTGAAGGGAAAACCCCGGACCAATCACCTACAAATGCTGTATGGCCATGGTCATTACGCCAAACCAATGTGTTACTATACAATGTTGACGTTACGATTTTCTCATAATTCTTATTATTAGCATCAGCAAAATTCGTAGCCCCATTTAAAAAATCATCAATAATTTCATCTCCATATGCCGAGGCATAGTAATTTGCATTGGCCCCTACAAACATACTTGCAAAATTATAAATGGTTTCAACGGGATTTGCAACTTCTTTATTCCCTACCCATCCAGTTGAAAAACAAGCATGTAACAATATTACTGGAATATTCTGCTTAAATGGCGCATAAAATAATGGGGAAGACCATCCTTCCCTCATTTTATCTCCAATACCCCAAATATAACCATTAGAACCAACAATAGCAAATGGTGGAGTAGCAGTACCCCCATTTCCATTATAATTTCCTGATTGGTATCCACCATGACCTATGTATATTACAGCATCAGCATCATACATTCCTTTTAGAATGTTTTTAGTGGTTGCATCTTCCCCATACAATTCTAAAACTTCATATCCTTGATTTTTTAATTTATTAGCTACTTCAACAGCTTTATTATAAAAATCGGGTAAATCATTATTAGAATCACCAATTACAAGTATATGGGCCTCTGAAGTTGAAAGGGATAATATGAAAGAAAAAGAAAATAATGAAAAGATCATTATTAATGATAATATTTTTTTGATACTTTCCACTTTATGCACCCAACCAGTATGTATAAAAAAATTATATCTAACTTTTTTAACCATTATACACTCACATTAATATTTATTTTTGTAAAAGTTTTGTGCCTTTGTTCACATAAAGTTTGGAAAAAAAATTCTTAATATATAAAAAATGATTTATCGATTATGATAATCATTTAATGACTTAACTTTTATTTCACCTTCTTTAACATTTTCAATAGCATTTAAAGCAGCTCTTGCGCCTGCCAAGGTTGTTACATATGGTATGCCCAATTCAACTGCCAATCTCCTAATATAGTATCCGTCATCTGCTGATTGTTTACCAGAAGGGGTATTGATAATTAAGCCAATTTCACCATTCAACATTGCATCTCTAATATTTGGAGATCCCTGGCTTATTTTCCTTATTTTATCAATCTTTACATAGTCTTTAACAGCATTAGCAGTTCCACGAGTAGCAACTAATTCAAATCCAAGTTCTTCTGCTTTTTTAGCTATGTCCTTTATTTTATCTTTGTCTGCGTCTTTTACACTTAAAAAGATTTTTCCTTTAGTTGGTAACTCCATGTTAGCAGAAAGCTGGGACTTATAGTATGAAACACCAAAATTTTCATCAATACCCATACTTTCTCCAGTGGACCTCATCTCTGGTCCTAATATTGAATCAGCCTCAGGGAGCTTTATGAAAGGGAAAACAGATTCTTTCACTGCCACGTGATCTATTTCTATATCTTCAGTTAATCCCAGATCAACCAATTTGTATCCTATCATTAATTTTGCTGCGATTTTGGCTAATGGTATCCCCACTGCCTTACTCACGAAAGGAACTGTTCTACTGGCCCTTGGATTTGCCTCTAAGATATATACTTGAGGTTCATCATCCAGTTTAACTGCATATTGAATATTAATTAAACCTATAACATCAAGTTCTAATGCTAATTTTTTTGTATAATCCTTTATAGTATCAATTATATTTCTAGGAATACTCTGAGGAGGGATTACACAAGCAGAATCACCAGAATGTACTCCTGCTTCTTCAATATGCTCCATTATTCCTCCAATAAAGACTGTTTCTCCATCAGATAATGCATCAACATCCACCTCTATTGCATCTTCTAGAAATTTATCTACTAAAATGGGGTGTTCTGGAGATATTTTTACTGCTTCTTTCATGTATTCCTTTAGTTCAACATCATCATAAACTATCTCCATTGCCCGGCCACCAAGAACGTAAGATGGTCTTACTAGTACTGGGAATCCAATTCTTTCTGCAACTAATCTTGATTCTTCAAAAGAGTTAGCTATCCCATAATCTGCTTGGGGAATATTTAACTTTTCAAGTACCTTGGTAAATCGTTCCCTATCTTCTACTCGATCAATACTCTCATGGGGAGTACCTAAAATTTTTACACCTTCATGGGCAAGAGGAACAGCCAGATTAATTGATGTTTGACCACCAAACTGAACAACAACTCCTTCTGGTTTTTCCTTGTCAACTATGGACATAACATCTTCTAGAGTTAATGGTTCAAAATATAATTTATTAGATATATCATAATCTGTTGAAACAGTTTCCGGATTATTATTTATAATAATAGTTTCTACACCTTCATCTTTAAGTGCCATAGCAGCATGAACACAGCAATAATCAAATTCTATACCCTGACCTATTCTAATAGGTCCTGCGCCAATTATTATTACTTTTTTATTTTGAGAAACATCAACTTCATCTTCTAATTCATATGTACTGTAATAATAGGGAGTTTTAGCTTCAAATTCAGCTGCACAAGTATCTACCATTTTGTAAGTAGGAATTATTCCATTTTTCTTCCTATAGGATGTAACATCTCCAAAATCTACTCCAGCGAGCTCTGCTATTTTTTTATCAGAAAATCCCATCTTTTTTGCATCTTCTAGAATATTCTTATCAAAAACATTCCCTTTTATAAGACGTTCTTCGAATTTAATGATGTTTAATAATTTGTAGAGGAAAAATTTGTCAATAAGAGTTTTTTGGTGAATTTCTTCGACTGATACTCCAGATTTTAGAGCAGTATAAATATGGAATATTCTTTCATCGGTAGCCTTTTTTATGAGATCTTCGTCATATTTAACCTCATCAAATCCAAATCTACCGATATCGAGGGATCTTATTGCTTTATGTATAGCTTCCTCAATTGTTCGGCCTATAGACATTACTTCACCGGTAGATTTCATTTGTACACCAATTTCTTTGCTAATGCCTTTGAACTTGTCAAATGGCCAGCGGGGGACTTTAGCCACCACATAATCTAGGGTAGGTTCAAAAGAAGCCGGTGTTTCTTTAGTTATGTCATTTTGTATTTCATCTAAAGTCATTCCAATTGCTATCTTAGCTGAGATTTTTGCAATTGGATAACCAGTTGCCTTTGATGCTAAGGCACTGCTTCTACTAACACGGGGATTAACTTCTATTACTTTATAATCACCATTTTCAGGGTTAACTGCAAACTGAATATTACAGCCCCCTTGTATTTGGAGAGCTCTAATGATCTTTATTGAGGCATCTCTTAATTTGTGATGTTCAATGTCACTCAATGTCTGGGCCGGTGCAAAAACAATACTTTCACCAGTATGGATTCCCATAGGATCAAAGTTTTCCATATTACAAACAATTATGCAAGTGTCATTTTTATCCCTCATAACCTCATATTCAAACTCCTTCCATCCCAATACTGATTCGTCAATGAGTACTTGGTTAATGAAACTCATATCCAGACCACGGGTAGCTACTTCTATTAATTCTTCTTGGTTATGGGCTACTCCCCCACCAGTTCCTCCCAGAGTGAATGCTGGACGCACAATAATAGGATATCCAATCTCTTCAACAGCCTCTAAAGCCTCCTCTATAGATTCAACTGCTCTGCATTTAGGAATAGGCTCATTTAATTTCATCATGAAGTTTCCAAAAAGATCCCTGTCCTCAACATTCCGGATAGTTTCAACTGATGAACCAATTACTTTAATTCCTTCTAAAGCACCTATCTCTGACAGTCCTGTTGCCACGTTTAAACCCGTTTGTCCGCCCATGGTTGGCAAAATAGCATCTGGTTTCTCTTTTTCTATTATTTTGGCAACAATTTCTGGTGTTAGTGGTTCCACATAAACCTTGTCTGCAGTATCCATGTCGGTTTGAATTGTTGCAGGATTACTATTGACCAATACTGTTTCTATTCCTTCGTCCATTAAAGATTTACAAGCTTGTGAACCAGAATAATCGAATTCAGCAGCTTGACCTATCTGAATAGGTCCGGATCCAATAATAAGCACTTTTTTTATATCATGATCTTTCGGCATTTACATCCCCATATTATATCATTTATTTTTTTAATAATTACATACTAACTTAATCAAACATATATCTATTAAATTTAAATTAAAGTAACCTCAGTATGATTTCATTATATCCACGAATTTATCAAAGGCATAATCAGTATCATGAGGTCCTGGCCCGGCTTCAGGGTGGTACTGAACACTGGTAATAGGTAATTCAATGTGTTTTATTCCTTCAATAGTATGGTCGTTTAAATTTATATGAGTTACTTCAAGAGGAATATCTTTGATTGAATGTTCATCAACTGTAAAACCGTGATTTTGCGATGTTATAGAAACTTTACCAGAATCTAAATCTTTTATTGGTTGATTTACTCCCCGATGCCCAAACTTCATTTTATATGTTTTTGCTCCAAATGCCATGGATATTATCTGCTGGCCTAAACAAATTCCAAATATTGGTAATTTTTCTGATAGTTTTTTTACTGTATTTATTGCTTCTGGTATACGGACAGGATTTCCAGGTCCACTGGAAACAAGAACAGCATCTGGATCAAAATCTAATAATTTATTATAATGAATTTTATAAGGTAGTAATATAACGCCAATCTCTCTTTTTAGAAAAGCTTTTATGCTGTTATTTTTTATTCCACAATCAATAATGGCAATTCTGTGTTTGTAATTTTCTCCTAATATTTTAGGTTCATTAACACATACCTTGTCCACCAGATCAATGTCTACAATTGAGGGTTGGTTTTTTGCTATATCTAGAAGTTCTTCGTCTCCTATTTTCTCAGTAGAAATTGCTCCTTTCAGTGCCCCGTGTTCTCTTATTTTGATAGTAAGAGCTCTGGTGTCAATTCCTGCGATTCCAGGGATTTCATATTCCTCCAAAAAGTTAGATAAACTTTTCTGTGATAAGAAATGAGAAGGATGATCACATAATTCTCTAACTATAAAACCTTCAGCTTGTATTGCATCAGATTGGAACCATTCTTGATTAATACCATAATTTCCCTGCAGAGGGTAGGTATTCATTAATATTTGACCCTTAAAAGAAGGATCAGTAAGAGATTCCACATATCCTGACATTCCAGTTGAAAAAACTACTTCTCCTTTTTTTGTTGTTTTAGATCCAAATGCTTCGCCTTTTAGTATTGTACCATCTTCTAAAGCTAATTTTGCCGTTGTTACCATCCAATCACCATTATCACTACATGTGATAAGCCATTATTAGGGCTTACCTATTCTATCAAATATTCCTAATTGCCAAAATTCATCTTGAAAAGTTTATATGATGTTTAAATTAATTATTTTTTGGATTTATTGACATCTACTTGATTTAATCATTATTAATTGTTTTTAAACGTTTATACATTAAAACAGCGTCTTCTCCGTCTTCATAATATTCAGGGACAATTTTTTCTTCATTGAATCCTAGACTTTTATAAAATTTTATTGCCCCTTTATTTTTAGCCCTTACCTCTAATTTAATATTTTTTATATCATATTTTTTGAAGATTTGTATGGCAGTATTAACCAAATTTTTTCCAACATTTTTTCGCCTATTTTTTTCATCAACTGCTATAGATATTATATGACCCTCATCTTCAAATCTGATCCAAAATATAATATATCCCACAATAATATTATGTTGCTGGGCAACCAAAAAACCTGCACCTAAATTATATATGTCCTTCAATATACTAGCAGGATAAGGATCATCGAAGGACATTTTTTCAATTTCTAAAACCTTTTTTAGATCAGGTAGCCTGAATTCTCTAATAATCATATAATCTCCAGTGATAATAATGTGGAAAGATTTTTCTTGTTATATTATCAATAATTACTCAGATGCCAATAAGATTGTGGAAGTAGGAGTGGGAAACTTTGTTAAAGTAGCCCGTAACTTACAAAGGTATTTAAATAAGGATATAATCATGACTGATATTAAACCTTATCATGATGAAATCATAGAAGATGACATCACAAAACCAGATCTGAAGATTTACAGAGGATCTGCATTAATATATTCCATAAGACCTCCAACAGAACTTCACCCACATTTAGTAAATTTAGCTATTAAAATGAACTCTGATCTAATAATAAAACATTTATCCACAGAATTTCTTAATATACCTAAAATTAATTTAAAAAAATCTGATAATAAAAATGAATTCAAATTAATTAATTATAAAAAAGCAAGTTTTTACAAGATGTGTTGCAAATGAAATGGCAAAATCTCAGTATCAAAGACACTCTTAACAAACTAGAAACTACCGAAAGTGGTTTGTCTGAGGAAGAAGCCAATAAAAGGCTTTCAAAATATGGAAAAAATGAATTAGTAGAAGAAAAAAAAGACGGGCCGATTAAACTATTTTTAATGCAATTCATGGACATTTTAATACTTTTACTTATTGTGGCAGCAATTGCTGCTTTTTTTGTAGGAGATCAAATAGATGCAATTGTCATTTTAGTAGTAGTTGTTGTCAACTCAATTGTAGGGTTTGTCCAGGAATATAGGGCAGAAAAAGCCATGGAAAAATTAAAAAGTTTGATCACTAGCAAAGCAGTTGTAATTAGAGATGGGAAAAAACAAAAAATTTCTGCTTCTGATCTTACCTTAGGAGATATAGTAATTATAGAAGAGGGAGATAGTGTTCCTGCAGATTTAAGAATAATCCAAAGTGCAGACCTTCGAATAGACGAATCTGCCTTGACTGGAGAATCTATACCCGTGCCCAAAAATGAAAAACCAATAGAATCACAAGATAAAAAAAATAGTAATTTGGCTTTAATGGATTCTAATGTAGTTTCTGGTAATGGTAAAGGAGTTGTAGTAGAAATAGGAATGAAAACCAGTATAGGTAAGATTGCCCAGATGATACAAACTGAGGACGCTAAAACACCTTTACAAGAAAAGATTGCCAGTTTAGGAAAAACTTTGGGTATTATTGCCATTGTAATATGTGTCTTTGTATTTGCTCTGGAATACTTACAAGGAATTCCTTTGGTTGAAACATTTATGACTGCTGTTTCACTTGCTGTTGCTGCTGTTCCAGAAGGTCTCCCCGCCATTCTAACACTTACACTTGCACTGGGGATGCAGAGAATGGCTAAGACAAATGCTGTGGTTAGAAAATTATTAGCTGTGGAAACTTTAGGATCTTGTTCTGTTATATGTACGGATAAAACCGGAACTTTGACCAAAAATAAAATGACTGTTCGAGAAACCCATATAACCTCTTTTAAGAGGGCTTATGAGATAAGTGCATTATGTAACAATGCCCACCTATCAAAAGGAAAAATAATTGGAGACCCTACAGATGGAGCATTACTAATTTTCGCAGATGATAACGGGTATCATAAAGAAGAAATGGAAAAAAAGTATCCTAGAATCTCAGAAATTCCTCTAGACAGTACTCGAAAAAGGATGACCACTATTAATGAATTTTCTGGAAAAAATATTCTTTTAACTAAAGGTGCGCCTGAAATTATCCTAAAAAGCTGCAGTAAAATAGATAATGAAGGAAAAATAACTGAACTAACTGAAGCAGTGAAAACAGAAATTACAAATGAATTGAATCGAATGACCAGTAATGCTTTACGGGTGCTGGCTTTAGCTTATAGGGAACTAAGTTCAGATGAAGATATTACATTGAAAGAAGATTTAGAAAATGACCTTATTTTTGTTGGATTAGTAGGAATGATGGACCCTCCCCGTAAAGAAGCCGAAAAAGCTGTTAAAACGTGTCAAAAAGCAGGAATTAAAGTAGTGATGATAACTGGAGATCATAAAGATACTGCTGCCGCAATAGCAAAAGAAATTGGTATTCTAACTCAAGGAAGAGTTATAAATGGACCAGAACTAGATCAAATAGATGATGAAGAATTTGAAAAAATAGTGGAACAAGTCCAAGTATATGCACGTGTTTTCCCGGAACAAAAAGTAAGAATAGTAGAGGCTCTACAGAATAAAGGAAATGTTGTTTCCATGACTGGTGATGGAGTAAATGATGCTCCTGCCTTAAAAAAAGCAGCTATTGGTGTTTCCATGGGTACGGGTACTGATGTTGCTAAGGAATCCTCAGATATGGTGCTTCAAGATGACAACTTCGCCACCATTGTTCATGCAGTTAAAGAAGGAAGAACCATATTTGACAATATAAGGCGTTTTGTAAAATTCCAAGTTTCAACCAATGTGGGAGCCATATTAACTATTGTATCAGCTTCTATATTCAGTATTCCAATTCCATTTAACCCTATTCAGATATTATGGATAAATATTATTATGGACGGGCCTCCCGCCCAATCACTGGGAATTGAACCTTCTGAAAGCAATATTATGGAAAGAAAACCAGAAAAAGAAAATATTCTCCCTAAAAAGAATCTTTTAAGGATTATATTAGCTGGGATTGTCATGAGTGTGGGTACTTTAGCTCTATACTATTTCCAGCTTTCCAGTGGAGTAGAAACCATGCATGCTATGACTGTTGCTTTCACAGTTTTTGTCATGTTCCAAATATTTAACGTGTTTAATTGTAAATCAAAATCAGGGTTGTCCAACCGATTCCTTCTAATTGCTGTTGCAGCCTCATTTATACTCCAATTATGTGTAATTTATATACCCTTTTTACAGGGGATATTTAGAACAGTTGCATTATCAGGGATTGATTGGATTCTAATATTCTTAGTGGCCTCAACTATTATTATAAGTGAAAAGATAGTGGAGAAGATGTCCTAATGAATGTGGAAAGTTCTGAAAACAAAAATGTATCAGTTATGGTAATGTCTGGAAATAAGGATGCTTACCAAATAATTGATAGGTTAGCTCAACTAAAAAAATTCAATATTATAGCAACTAATACCACTAATTACGGTGCAGAAATTGCTAAAAAGTCTGGAGCAGACCAAGTAGTAAAAGAAGCCCTTGATCAGGAAGCAATTGAAGAATTAGTAGATAAGTTCAATATAAAAATTTTAATTGACGCAACCCATCCTTTTGCTGCGAAAGCCACTATGAATTCAATCCACGCCACTGCAGCTAAAAAAATAGTTTATATTCGATTTGAAAGACCTAAACTGGAAAAATTTAATAAAAAAAATATTTATTACGCAAAATCTTTCCAAGAAGCTGTTGATTTAGTTCTAAATTTACTTGAAACTAACTCCAGTAATGGAAAAATAATGCATTTAGCTGGTGTTTCCACCTTAAATTATGTTTTGAAAAAAATTGATAAAGAAAAAGTTTATGTTAGAATATTACCTTCAATAAATTCAATCCAAAAATGTTTAAATCTTGGTTTAAAGCCTGAAAATATTATTGCAATGCAAGGAACATTTTCAAAGGAATTTAATAGAGCATTAATGAAAGAATATGGGGTATCAATAATAATTACAAAAGAAAGTGGTTTAAGTGGAGGTACACCCTCTAAAATCAGTGCGGCAATAGAATTAGGTCTAGATGTAGTGATTATTGAAAGGCCAGAAATTGTAGAACTGACTGATAAAAAAGTTTTCACTGATATTAACCAGTTAGTTAATTATTTAATAAATGAAATGGGCCCATCGCTATTTTAACTAGAACTGGTTAAAAAGTTTTTACCTTGATTATGCTCCCTTCATCTATTATCTCCATATTTTTAGATATTTTGAAATATCCATCTGCATCAGCCAGAGCCTTTATTGCGCCAGAATCCTTCATAATGGGATGTGCTTGGTCATCTTCAATTTCTACTAAAACATACTGCTCTCTACCCTTTGAAGAATGGTATCGTCTCGAAATTTTAAGATTAAGAATATTATTTTTTTGTTTGCTGGGAATTGCAGCCATTTTTCTCAAGAAGGATGTGAAAAACACGTGAAAAACAACAAATGCAGAAACAGGATATCCCGGTAGACCAAAAACTATTGTATCTCCTATTTTACCTATTATTGAAGGTTTTCCTGGTTTTACTGCGATACCATGAACTAAAACTTCCCCCATATCATCTAAAACCTGTCTGAGTACATCACCAGTACCTGCAGATGTTCCGCCAGATGTAATAATTAAATCCATATCCATATATTCTTTTAGTTTATTTGATAAGTCATTGTAATTATCTTTAGTAATCCCTGCTTTTATGGGTTGACAACCACATGATTTAACAGAATTTGAGATAGTTTCAGAATTTATATCATAAATTTTTCCATATTCCAGTTTTTCTCCCTGGTCAATTAATTCATTTCCGGTTGATATAATAGCAATTTTTGGTTTAGAATAAACTTTAACTTGTTTTAAACCAATTGCACTTAAAACTCCAATTTTATCTGAAGTAAGTAGTTTTCCTTTGGATAGAACAATTTCCCCTTTTTTTATATCAGACCCTTCTTGAGCTATATACTGACCAATAGGAGCAGCCTTATAAATGTAAATTTCATCGTCTTTTTTTTCAGTAAATTCAATCATAACTAAACCAGTTGCCTCGGGAGGCATAGGTGCTCCAGTAGCAACCTCAATACATTTACCTTTTTCTAACCTTTTTTCTGGTACACTACCTGCCTTTACTGACTCTATTAGTCTTAATTTTATAGGGTTTTCCTCAGAAGCTGTGAATGTATCTTCAGCAATAACTGCATAGCCATCCATAGAAGCTCTATTGAATGGGGGTAGATTTATCTCAGAATAAACATCCTCTGCCAGTACATTTAGATAAGCATCCTTAACTGGAACATTCTCTGTTCTCTTTTTTATAGGAAGATTTTCTATTATTTTTTTTACTTCTACTGGGTCCTTAATACTTAAAAATTCTGTTCCCATATTATCACTTAGTATATGATTTAGTAAAATTGTTCTTATCAATTTTAATATGATTTATATACATTGTTCATCTAATACTAATTATATATAAATTATCAATTGAATCATTAAAAAAATTTAATTGCAAACCAAATAAGGAGGAGAGTATTTGAAGAGAGGAGATAATAATAATCAAGGCGTAAGAAGAGTTAGAACCCCGCGCAAGGGAGAAATTCCAGGTGTGGTCGAACAAATATTGGGTCATGGCAAATTAAAAGTTAGATGTGCTGACGGGCATATTAGGCTGGGTAGAATTCCAGGAAAGATGAAAAAAAGGATTTGGATAAGAGAAGGTGATGTGGTTTTGGTTAAGCCTTGGGACTTCCAGAGTGATGAAAAGGCAGATGTTATTTGGAGATATACACGTACTGAGTCTAACTGGCTTGAAAAAAGAGGTTTTTTAAATCTTTAATAATTTTTGATATAAATAATTGTTATTCATGATAATTACAGTTTTATAATGTTTTTAAAACTATTAATTTTTCTAAGTTTTGCTGTGAAATAAAAGGATCATTGTTACATTTAAACTGTAAGAATAAAATTTTATTCTGATTATTATGTTTAATTTTTAATCTTTAAAGGGGTACCCTCATGAATTCTAAAGTTTCCAAAGCTGATGCTGATTTAAGAAAAATCCTTGCTGAAAAACGAATTAAAGGCATTGAAGATAAAAGAGTGGGTAGTGAAGTATTTGACAAGCAAACTTTAGAAACATTATACAAACTGGCGAAGATGGGGTATATAAAACAATTATATGGAGTTATAAGCACTGGAAAAGAGGCTAACGTATTTAGAGGCTTGGATGATCATGGTAACTTTGTTGCTGTTAAAATTTACAGGATTACAACCTCTGATTTTAAAAAAATGAAAAATTATATTCATGGAGATCCCCGTTTTCGTGTAAGAACTTCTAACAAGCGTCAATTAGTAACTGCATGGGTCAGTAAAGAATATAGAAATCTAAAAAGAGCCCATGATGTGGGAATTAAAGTTCCGAAGCCCCTGATAGCTAAAAATAATGTATTGATCATGGAATTTATTGGTGATGATCAGGGAAATCCTGCTCTACCTATGCAAGAATCAGTTCTTAGTGAACCTCAAAAAGTATTAAATAAAGTAATTGAATACATGAAAAAGTTATATAAAGATGCAAAATTAGTTCATGGAGACTTATCTGGTTTTAATATCTTAATTAACCAAGGAGAACCAATTATTATTGATATATCACAAGGTATGGTTCTAGACCATCCCCTGGCCATGGAGCTCTTAAATAGGGATATTGATAATATTGTAAGGGATTTTAATAAAATAGGTATTAAAATTACTAAAGATCAAATTAAAGCAAAAATTATGGATTAATATAGTTTAAAACTATAGAAAAGTTTATCTAAAGATATCACTAAATATATATGTAACAAGTTTGACTTTTAAATTTTGATTATAAAATGTTGAATAAATGTTTGATAATTTTAATCATAAGTTAATCTTCTATTATCTTAACAATCTAAGAGGTGATAATATGCCTAACACCGAATATCTAAAAATACCTAGAGAAAGAGTAGGAGTAGTAATCGGAAAAGAAGGTAGTGTGAAACAAAAAATCGAAAACGTTACTAATACCCAAATAATCATTGAAAGTGAAACAGGCAGTATATCCATATCACCTACACCAGAAATGGATGATCCCCTCTCAATCTGGAAAGCTAGAAATATTGTAAGAGCTATTGGAAGAGGTTTCAGCCCAGAAAAAGCCCTTAAACTTCTTGATGATGATTATATTTTTGATATTATCCGACTACCTGATTTTGTTGGAAAATCCAAAAAAGCAATGAAAAGACAGAAGGGTAGGATAATTGGTAAAGAAGGAAGAACCAGAGCGATAATTAAGGAAATGACTGATACTGATGTTTCTGTTTATGGAAAAACTGTTTCATTAATTGGAGATATAGAAAAAATAATGGTAGCTAAAGAAGCTATTGAAATGATTTTAGAAGGAATTCGACACAAAACTGTTTATTCTTTTCTAGAGAAAAAAAGACATGAATTCAAGTTAAAAGAATTCCAAAAAACAGTTTCACAGGAATAACAAAATAATAATTTAATAAATACATATAAATTAAACTATAAATAAAATTAATTTATAGATTTATAGTAATAAATAATAAAATAGTATTAATAATATAATAATATAAATTTCAAGGAGGGTAACATTGGAAAGACAAGCTTCAGAACTCTTTGAAGAGTTTAAAGAACTTACAGCATCAGAATTTTTCAGAAGAAATAAGCAGATGCTGGGATTTTCTGGTAAAATTAGATCACTTACAATGGTTTTCCATGAATTAATAACCAATAGTTTTGACGCTGCTGAAGAAGCAGGTATATTACCAGAAATAAAAATAGACTTGAAAAGGTTAGATAAAGATCATTATATATTAAGACATAGGGATAATGGACCTGGTATCCCTGAGGACTTTATAACTAAGGTTTTCTGTACCATGTTTGCAGGTTCAAAATTTAGAAATATCCAGTCACGAGGACAGCAGGGATTAGGTTGTAGTGGATGTGTTCTACTCTCTCAGATGACAACCGGGAAACCAGCCCGTGTTACATCAGGCTATAAAGTAAATGGTGAAATTAAAGGGGTTCAAATGACATTCAAAATGGATGTCAAAAAGAATCAGGGACTTATACTTGATAAAAAAGAGATACCTCTTGATTCAACTGGAGTATGTATAGAACTTCATTTTAAGGATGTCTCATATTCCCTTAGTGAACAAGGAGCATACGAATACATTAGAAGGACTATGATTGCCAATCCCCATGCAAAAATTACATTTAGAGATCCAACAGGCCATGTATATATATTTGATAGGGCTAGTGAAGAGATACCTCCACTTCCTAAAGAAGTATTACCCCATCCCCGTGGTGTGACTGCTGATGATCTGATATTTATGGCTAAACATACTGATAAACGTAGATTTAGAAGTATGCTAACCAGCAATCTTTCCAGAATGTCTACTAAAAGAGTGAATGAAATTGAAGAGATCACTGGCATTGATCTTAACAAACGACCTAAAGATATGAAATGGGAGGAAGCAGAACAGATTGTGGAAACCTTTAGAAAAATGGATTTCATGGCCCCACCTACATCTGGTTTGATACCTATTGGTCAAGAACAAGTGGAAAAGGGTATGATAGAAATTCTGGATCCAGAATTCGTGGCAGCTACTACCAGAAAACCCGTCACCTATCGAGGAGGAGTAGCCTTTGTTATTGAATCTGGTATATCTTACGGGGGAGAATCAGGAAGACTTATTGGTGACCAAAAAAAGGCAGAAATAATGAGATTTGCCAATAGAGTTCCTCTAACCTTTGACCAGGGTAGCTGTGCCATTACTGAAGGTCTAAAAAGCATAGACTGGAAAAGATACGGTATAAGAGACTTAGATAATGCCCCCATCACAGTATTTGTCAATATTGTGTCAACCAATGTTCCCTATCTTTCAACTGGAAAGCAGAGCGTGGCCCCAGAACCGGAAATTCTTCATGAAGTTAGACAAGCAACAATGAAAGTAGCGAGGAAGTTGCAAAAATATTTAAGGGCTAAAAAGGCTGAAAAAGAAGAAGCTATGCGTTCCCAAATATTTGAAACATATGTACCAATCATTTTAAAAGAAGCAGCTGCACTGGCTGAAACTGATGTGCCTGAATATGAACATGTATTAGCAAAGGTTACCAGGAAACCAAAAATATTAGAGGAGTTAGATGATGAATAGGAAGGATATCGCAATTAATAAACTGAAAAGTCTGGGAGAAATGATAATAGAAGATGTACAGAAAATGAAAGTCCCAGCCATTAAAGTTCCGTCCCGTGGTACATCTAACATTGTTTACGATGACGTGAAAAGACATTATGTTCTTGGAGACCGCTATGGGAAGCGTTCTTTAGGAAATGTTAAACAGATAAAAAAGATTGGTCAAATGATTTACATGGCTAATTTCTGCAAGGAATTAGTGCGATCACAAAAAACAGCAACATTAAGGGAACTTTATTACGTTTCTGAAGGATGGGATGTTGACTTTGGTGACCAGCAGGAGTCTAACATTGTTGGTGAAGACTTAGAAGTAACCTTGGGAATGACCCGTGAAGATCTGGGTTTAATGCCCGAAGAAGACGGAGCCTCTGTTTATGGTGAATTAACAATACAAGAAGGAGATCTTGAAATAAATGCTATGAAAGCGGGTAAATCTGGTTACACTATCTCTCCCACAATTGATGAGGTTGAATTTGTAGACCATGACGTTAAACGGGTTATAGCAGTGGAAACTATGGGTATGTTCCACCGGATGGTTCAGGAAAATGCATATAAAAAATTCGACACTCTTATTGTAGGTTTAAAAGGACAAGCCGCCCGAGCAACCAGAAGATTCCTTAAACGTGTCAACGAAGAGTTAAATTTACCAGTATATGTCTGTAACGACGGAGATCCATGGGGATTTCACATCGCTATGGTTATTATATCGGGAAGTGCTAAGCTAGCCCATGTAAACCATGAGCTAGCAACTCCTAATGCCAAGTTTTTAGGTGTAACTGCCAGTGACATTATTAACTACGACCTTCCAACTGACCCATTGAAGGATATAGATGTTCTAAGGTTAAAGGAGCTGCTTAAAGATCCTCGTTACAAGGATGAGTTCTGGAAAGTTGAAATAAAAAAAATGCTTAAAATTGGTAAAAAGGCTGAACAACAGTCCTTCTCTAAATATGGATTGGAGTATGTTGTTGACACATATTTCCCTGAAAAATTAGAGGAATTGGAACAATAAACATATAAATCCAATCAAGACCAACATCAAGTTGGTCACAACTATTTTTTTTATTATTAAGATCATAGACCAACTAATTTTAGTTTTTAAGTTTTATTATGATTAATATAGATTTCTATAAAAAGAAGGAAATTTTGATTATTGAAAATATTTATTGTAATTAGTAGTTTATCTCTAAATTTTTTTTACCAGTCAATAAATTTCAGTGCGAATTTATTATCGATTATTATATAGAAAATTCTTGAGAAAAAAATAAAAAAATAATAATACTACCTTTAACATAGCCATTATCAATAAAAATGAACCGTTAGGTGCATCATACTAAGATTATAAAGGAGGTTTATTATGAAATCTGTTGGAATTAATGGATATGGAACTATTGGTAAAAGAGTTGCGGACGCTGTTTCAGCCCAAGACGATATGGAAGTTGTTGGTGTTACGAAGACTAAGCCAGATTTTGAGGCAGAACTTGCATTGAAGAAGGGTTTTGATCTTTATGTTAGCATCCCTGAAAGAGTAAAATTATTTGAGGAAGCAGGTTTAGAAATCAGTGGTACCATTGATGAACTTTATGATAAACTGGACATTATAGTGGATTGTACACCTGAAGGAATAGGGGCAAAGAATAAGGAAATGTACGAAAAAAAAGGTCTTAAAGGAATATTTCAGGGTGGAGAAAAACATGATGCTATTGGATTATCCTTCAACTCATTTTCAAATTATGGAGATGTTTATGGTGCAGATTATGCCCGTGTAGTTTCTTGTAACACCACTGGCCTTTGCAGAACCCTAAAACCAATAGATGACCTTTGTGGTATAAAAAAGGTTAGAGCGGTTATGGTGAGAAGAGGAGCAGATCCTGCCCAGGTTAAAAAAGGACCAATCAATTCTATAGTTCCTAATCCTCCGACAGTGCCATCTCACCATGGTCCTGATGTCAAAACTGTTTTATATGATATGGATATAACTACGATGGCTCTACTGGTTCCAACTACACTTATGCACCAGCATAACTTAATGGTTGAACTTGAATCAGAAGTAGAAGTTGATGAAATAATAGATACTTTAAATAATACTTCACGGGTTATGTTAATGGAAGCGAGTAAGGGTTTAGGTTCTACTGCAGAGGTTATGGAGTTTGCAAGGGATCTTGGACGAAGTAGAAATGATTTATTCGAAATAGCTGTGTGGAAAGAATCTATAAATATTGCAGACGGAGAATTATACTACATGCAAGCTGTGCATCAGGAATCAGACGCAGTACCTGAAAGTGTAGATGCCATAAGGGCAATGTTGGAAATGGAAGAGGACCCACAGAAATCTATCCAAAAAACAAATAAAGCTATGAATATTTTTTAAGGAGATATATGGGATAAAATAAAAAAATATCCCATATTTTTATTTAAATGATTAAAAGCCTTTACATAATTAGTTTATTTAAATTTGTACATAGAATAAAGGTTTAATAGATTGAATTGAACATTCTTTTCATTTGAATTTCTTTAGTATTTCAATATCAAAATTCTCTTTATTATTGACCGGGCTCAGTGAAAGAATATATTATGTTATCTTTTTGGTGTATTTTAATGGGATTCTATGATTATTCTAAAGAAAAAAGAAAGAAAATAGTCCAGGAAATGGAGAATAATATAAAAAATGAAATAGAGAAATCTTCTCTATTAGAAACTTCTTCTTTATTAAAATATTCCTCTGATGAGGATATTTATATTCGAAAGAATGCTTATCTAATTGTGGGAAGATTATATAATTCTATTGTAGACCTTCGTCATAATATTTTACACATTTTAAAATTAATGTATCAATTAGAAGATCTTAAAATAAAACAGACCGTTATTTATGCTTGGGCTGAGATTGGTAAGAATGATTTCGATAAGATAATTAACAATATGGAAAATGCTTTAAAGGAGGGGAATCCTAAACTTGGAAATTCTATTATTGGTGCATTAAAAAAGCTGGGAGAAAAAAATCCTTCGCCTACACTGAAATTTGCAAAAAAATATATAAATGATCCAAACCCTGAAATTCGTCGCCAGATAATTCATGGTATTGAACTGAGGGGAAGAACTCAGCCAGAAGACATATTACCTCTTTTAGAAGAAGTTGAAAATGAAGAAAACAAGCGTGTTCGAGATATGATTATACATGTAATTGGCCAGATAAGCTACAAAAAAGGGTGTCTGGAAAAGGTTATTTTTACTCTGAAGCATTGGAAAAATAAAAAATTAGTAGATGATGCATTATACGAAATTTTAGATGTTCATAAAAGGTACAAATTTAGTTATCACTCTTATAGAACTGCTGAACAATATATAAGGAAAGAATTTAATTTTTAAACCTATTTAATACTTTAAAAAATTACTAATGATTATTATATGTAAAATTATATTACATGTCATGGTTTAAGTGACTATTATGTTATTAGGATTATAATTGGGATATAAAATGATTAATAAGGTTAGATTTGGCCCTGCAGGAAATCCAATTGGATTTAGAGGTAAAACAATCGAAGTCTGTGATTACATTAATGAATTAGGACTTGAATCTTATGAATATCAGGCAACATATGGAGTCAAAATATCCAAATGTTCGGCGAAGCTTCTTCAAAAAAATTCTAAAGAAAATGATATTCTAGTATCCATGCATGGACCCTACTACATCAATCTGAGTTCCAATAAGGACGATGTTATCGAAAGATCTGTAGAGAGATTGGTAAAAGCCGCTGAAATTTCAGAGGCTATGGGAGCTTATAGAACCGTTTTCCATCCGGGATTTTACACCACTTATACACCCGAAGAAGCTATGAAAAAAGCTAAAAAGGCCGTAAATCAGATTAATGAAATGGTTGAATCTAATAATATAACTGATTATTGTTTTTCCCCTGAAACAACTGGTAAAAAATCTCAATTGGGGAGTTTAGATGAAATTATAGAACTATGTCAAACATTTGAAAATTTTCAGCCTACAATTGACTTTGCTCATATACATGCCCGTAATGGAGGGTGTATAAACAGTATAGAGGATTATGAAAAAATATTCAGAAAATTAGAGCATGAATTAGATCCTAAGATTTTACATTGTCATTTTACCAAGATTGAATTCAGTGATGCAGGTGAAAGAAAACACCACACCTTGAAAGAAGATGATTATGGTCCTCCTCTCGAACCTTTACTAAAACTGGTTATTGAATGTGGTTGGAATATTAATATTATATGTGAAACTCCCTTACTGGAAATTGATGCATCTCTTATGCAATCTCAATACTATGAAATTTTGAAAACAAGATGAATTATAAAAAAAATTTAATAATATAATAAATATATAGAAAATTGGTGATGTTTTATTAAGTTTAACAATATCATTCAGAATAACCATTTAACAGATAAAAAACCAATTAATAAAATTAGTGAACCCCGAAAGGAGGCTAAGTTAGTTGTACTTCAACCTATAGGTTACCCTTTCATTTGTAACTTGGTTGAAGCCCCAAAAATTGAAGTATTTGATAAAGATCTTTTTGAATTATATGCGAAGGATCAGTGGGGTGGTCAGACCATTACGGAGGGTTCTTTCCTATTTGATCAAAGATTATTACCTGATTATGCTTTTAAAGTTATAAAAGCACATCCTAAAAATTCTGAAATTACTGAAAATACTTCAATCATTTTAATTGAAGATTTTGAGATTAAAGAATTCAGAAAAATTAAAAGCAGTATTAAAATGGAAGACGTGGTTGGTCAAGAACAAGCAAAGATTAAATGTAAGATTATAATGAAATACTTGCAGGATCCAGATAAATTCAAGGATTGGGCCCCTAGAAATGTATTATTTTATGGAACCCCTGGGACAGGAAAAACAATGCTAGCCAAATCACTTTCAAATGAACTCCAAGTTCCACTTTATCTAATTAAAGCCACCAGCCTTATAGGAGAACATGTTGGGGACGGAGCCAGACAAATACATGATCTTTTTGAAGCAGCCGCAAAAACTGCCCCTTCAGTAATATTTATTGATGAGATCGATGCTGTTGGTCTTGATAGAAAATATCAGTCTTTAAGAGGAGATGTGTCAGAAGTGGTTAATGCTCTTTTAACTGAGATGGATGGAATAAATCAGAATTATGGGGTTGTAACAATTGGTGCTACAAATAATCCGGATTTACTTGATTTTGCTATAAGAAGCAGATTTGAAGAAGAGATTGAATTCAAGTTACCAGACAATAATGAGCGAAATGCCATAATAAAGTTTTATGTAGAGTCTATGCCCCTTAAAGTGGATGTTGACCTGGAAAAACTGGTTAATCATACCAAAGGAATGTCTGGAAGAGATATTAAGGACCGTTTACTTAAAACTTCCCTTCATAAAGCTATTTCTGATGATAAAGATAAGGTAACATGGGAACATTTTGAATATGCCCTAAAATTAAATCAGAAAGAGAAAAATGAACCAAAGGGAATGTTTGTATAGTAATATTAGCATTCCTTATTTAAATTATAATATTAATCTGGAAAATTATTTTTTAATGTCGAAAATTTTATAGGAAGATTTTATAACTTCTTCTTCTTCATTTTCAGCTGCATTGCGGATGTTCATAATTATTTGGTGGAAGACTTTATTTATAACTGCATTGGTAAGATCATTAACTATTTCTTCTTTTCCATTTAAATCTCCCAGCATTCTTAGAGCTTTTTTAGTTTCATAACTTCTTATATGCTCTACATGATTCCTAATATTGGAGATTAATGGTTCAATTTCAATGTGTTTAAGAGATTTATTTAGCAGATCAAGTTCTTTTTCTATTATTTTTTCAGCTTGTTTAGCTTCATGTTCTCTCATTTTTTTATTTTGATCTGCTATGCCTCTTAAATCATCTATATTAAATAATTTAACTCCCAGATCTGATACCTTCTCATCTATATCACGTGGATTTGCAATATCCACCATCACCATGCTTTTAAGTTTTTCGGATGAAACCGTATTCTTTACATGATCACAGCTTAAAATGGTGTGCGGTGCTCCAGTAGCACTGATAACCACATCAGCATCACTCATTGCCTCATCTAATCTATCAAAGTGTATTGCAGAACCTCCAAGTTCATGTGCAAGTTGAACAGCTCGATCATAAGTCCTGTTGGCAACAACTATTGCTTTAAGTCTTTTTTCGACTAATGCTCGGGCAACTAAAGTTCCCATATTTCCTGCGCCTATAACTAAAACTTTTTTGCATTTCAAATCGCCGTGAATTGATTCTGCCAATTCAACAGCTGCAGAACCTATAGAAATTGAGCCTTTATTAATTTTGGTTTTTTTCCTTACCAGCTGTCCTACATGAATGGCTTTGGTAAAAATAGTATTCAATATTCTTCCACAAGACTTTTTTTTGATTCCTTCATTTCTAGAGTCCTTTATTTGGCCCAATATTTGATCTTCACCTATAATCATGGACTCTAAACCACAGCTCAATCTTAAAAGGTGTCTTAGTGCATGTTCATTACTTTCAACTATGAAATTATCAAAATTAATGCCTTTGATATGGTCTTTTTCTAGAATTAGATAAGTTTCAGCCCGGTTACATGTTTTTATCTGGATTAACTCGTTTACACAGCATTTTTTGTCAATTTCTTCAATTAATTCATCCATTTCTGAGGATAAATTTTCAATTGTGCTAATATTTGCTGTTTTATGATCAATTCTTATATTAAGAATCAGAGCAATCCCCTCCAAATTATAGGGTTGAAAATTTAAATTTAATTATTCATCTGCATTGTTTAACTTCTTCCCTAAGTAATTTTCTACATAAATCTTCGCATCTTCAATTTTACCATTCATTAGCAGATCATTAATATGATTATCATTTAAAATTTGGTAAAGATACTCTTTACGCTTTTTTTGGTCATTTACCTTATCTTTTAAATATTTTCTAGTGTAATCTTGTAATTCCATCTGCATTACATCATGATCTGTTATTACTTTTTGTATCTTTTTTCTTAATTGTTTGGCCATAAGGGGACTTTTGCTATTTGTAAATACACATATCTGCACATCCCCTATAAAAAAAGATGATGGAACAATAACATTTCCAGATTCTGGATTATCTGCACGATTTATAAGTTTGTCATGAGCTACAGCTGAGATATATTTATTTAGATCCGGGCTGGAAGTAGCCACAACAATTATATCAGACCAATTAATCCATTTATCTATTTCATCCACCGATTTGAATAAAGCTCCTAATCCTATCAAATCATCATCATATGTTTTACCAATTATAGTTACATTTGCACCTGCATTAATAAATCTTTTTGCTCTTCTCTTACCCACTTCACCAGTTCCTACAATTAATACATTTTTTTTATCCATTTGTAGGAAGAGAGGAGTCCAACCCATCCTACTACTCCATTTGTTTCATTCTCAAAAGTTTCATAGCGGTTCTAAGATCATTACCACATTCTTGAAGAACATGACTTGCTTCGGTTTCAGATACATTAAAAGCATCTGCTAGAGCTTTGACATTTTTTTCATCAAATAGTTTAGTTTCTCCCACCAATTCCTCAGACAACTGTTTTTTCAGTTCCATATACTCTTGGGGAGACATTTCAATTTTCCTCATAACCATGTCTCTTAATGGACATGGTTTGGAAGGTTTACAACACCAGACTAATGATCCAAAACAAGTGCCTTCACCATAACCAAGCCTTGTTTTTTTCCCAAATTCTTCTTTCTTTTTAATGTAATCTTGTGGAGAAAGCCCTGCTTCCTCCAATGCATGTAATATTGGACAAGGTTTTACCGGAGGACAGCAAAATGTTAATGCTCTTTTATCTCCTCCACGGCATACATGAGATGGCGAATCGTCCCATACCATTTTAGTCCTCCGTAAGCATTTTTTTCTTTTCAGTTGGTGTTAAGTCTTCAACAATAGATTCTGGATCACCAATTTTAAGAATCTTACCCCCCCTCATGAGGGCAGCCCGGTCACAAACATCCAATACAAAATCCATATCATGTGAAATAATTAGGAAAGTCTGATTAAGTTCGTCTCTTGCTTTTCTTATGGAGTCAGTGACTTGGACCCGGGTAATTGGATCCATGGTACCTGTGGGCTCGTCAAGAATAATAATATTAGGTTCTTTAATTAATACTTGGGCTAAAGCTACCCTATGACGTTCTCCACCACTTAATTCGTCAGGATATTTAAATAAAATAGTTTCTGCGTAGTTTTCATCAAATCCTACTGCTTTTAGCACATAAATTGCTTTCATTTTTGCAAATTCTGCAGGGAGTTCTAGACTGATTGCCTCGGTGAGGTTTCCTAGAACATTTCTATGAGGATAAAGACTATACTCTTGGTGAAGGATTCCGAGATATGGTTTTACCCTGCCTCTTCCAAAGGGTCCTTTTTCAGTCATGTCAATCCAGTTTTCCCCTAATTTAACCAAGATTTTACCGGCGCTGGGATCAGTAAGTCCATATAATATTCGTGAAAGTGTGGTTTTGCCGGCGCCACTTAAACCAACTATCCCAAAAATCTCTGATTCATCTACAACAAGGTCTATTCCATCAACTGCTTTTACAACACCTCTTTCAATGGAGTAATAATGTTTTTTAACTTCTTCCATTTTAATGATGGGTCCGCCGCTTTTAAAGACCTCTCCTTTTTCAGGTAGTGGAACTTGATCTAGGAAACTCTTAACTACTTGTTCAGGAGAACCTTCTTCTATAATTTCACCTTTTTCCAACCAGATTACATGATCAGAAAGTTTCCTCATAACTTCAGGCCAGTGTGAAGTAATTAACATTGTTTTTCCTTCATCCTTAACCCCTTCAATCAAAGCTTCATGTATAAGTTCTGCTGTTTTAGGATCAAGAGTACCTGTGGGTTCATCTGCTAAAAATATGATTGGATCCTTTGCTAGCTGTCTTGCTAAAACTACTCTCTGTTTTTCTCCACCACTTAAATCACGAGCAATATGAGTAATTCGGTGAGTCATTTGAGACATTTCTAAAAGTTCTAAAGCCCTATAGGTACTTTCTTCGTCATCTAATCCTTCAATTGATTTTAAAACATTATCTATAACCGTATCATCCTCATAAAGTGCAAAAGTACGTTGGAGCATAATAGATATTCTTCTTTTGATTGCTGCAAATAACAATCGGTCACAATTCCAAAAATCAACATTCAGATCTTGATATTCACTACCACAAGAACATTTTCCCCCAGCCATTGAAGGTGGCTCAACTTTAACACAATCTGGACAAAAAGCAATATGATAAATAATTTTACCTTTATCTGGTTTATAATCCTTCATTCCTCTTAGCATATTAATTAATACAGATTTTCCAGAACCACTTCTACCTAGTATTCCTAAAACATTACCCTCATCTATTGACATGTTTAAATCTTTTAAAACATCTACATTGCCAAAAGTTTTTGTGACATTTTCCAATTTTATAAATGACATGCAACCACCTTCAAATGAAATCAGTATTTTTTCAATTTAAATGAAATTGAAATGAATATATATTCTTAATGTATTTATAATAATATTTATTATATGAACTAGTTTCTATAAAAATTTGATTATTTTTAACTTAAATAAGTGAAAGATCAAAGGGGATATTGCCCCCCATAGTGGCCCTAGCAATAGATATAGCGTTAGAACCAGCATCTAACATTTCTCTGGCAGTTTCTATATTCCTTATGGAATTGTTTCCTATCAGAAATATGTCTGTAGTACCCTTTATGGATCGTATTAATTGGTAATCAGCCATTTCGAAGCCAGGTTTCATTGCATCAACATGCAAATAATCTGCACCTCCATCTTGAATAATTCTTGAAATTTTAAGGTCATCATTTCCCGGTATATTTGCTCTTATTTTAACTGAAACCTTTGACTTAGATTTTTTTACAACTTCATCTAATAAATATTTCAGTTTATCCAGATTGGAAAGAAGAGCTTGTCCGCAACCAATTTCAGTTAGTTCTGGTTGTCTGCAATGAGCATTAATTTCAACCACATCAATTCCTTTTAATTTTGAAATTTCGATGATTGGATCAGGAGATACTGAACGCAAATTGACGGATACCATGGCATTAGTCGAATTTTTTATAATTTCTGCCTGTCTTTCTATTTCCAAAATTATGTTTTCTTTTTTTATATCAAATTCAGGTCTTCCTCTCGCCAAAATTTTTCGGCCTGCTTCAATAGTATGATCGTCCACATTATATCCGCCTAATGTAACCATGTCAAATCCTAGCAAAGCCATTTTCTTGCAAAATTCACCGTTAGTGATACCTGCCATTGGAGCTAAAACTATGATAAACTCACTCTCATCTATTTTCATATTACATTATTAAAAACAAATTTAGGTTAAAAATAAAAAATTTTTATTCTTTCATTACATGAACCAGATCGTAAGTGAAACCGCCTCTAATCTCTTCAAGAGCCAGATCAGCCAAGTTAGCTGCTTTTTCAGCAGTGGGAGCTTTTCCAACTCCTGCTTTAAGAGCTATGTTAGTTTCTTCCTTTATTTCTTCAATTATTTTTACTAAGCCCTCAGGAGAGAGGCCGTTACATGGAGACATAAAATTATCTCCACCTATGAAAAATAATAAAGAACCTTTTTCTATTAATTTTTTCATTAGAAAGTGTTGAACCCTATTAACTATAAATGAAGTATCATAAGCAGGTATAATATCAGTCAAAGAATCTGTAATTCCATTAATATCAATGTGTGCAATTTGTACGAAACTCTCCTCTTTGTTGACCATTCCATCAATAGCAAGAATTTCACTCCTATCGTCGGATTGTGCACCACCATATCCTTGAAGAGCGGTTGTAGCATTTCTCTGAGCTTCATAAGGAGTTTCAGCAGCACCAACACCCATACTTACAGTTATAGGATATCGATTTCCAATAGATCTTTGAATTCTTAAATGATCTTCCACATCAACATTATTGGTAACTGCTAACATATTATCAAAACGGGTGAAAAAAACAAGCCCTTGTTTTGTTGCGAATTGTCTTTGAAGGTCAGCATATAGTTGTGCCTGTAGAATCTGAAGATCTGCCTCTGCTCTTGGAGTAGGAGTTACTGTCCATGGCCCATAGTTATCAATCTGTATTAAAGTCATTTGTATCATATGATTTCACCCAAAATTGTTCTTGCTAACATCACCTTATCATTAATGGTCTTCATATTTGTGTTTGTTACACACACCTTGGATATTAGTTTTTCTATTTTTTCCTTAGAATGGCTATCTATAACATCTATTATAAACTTGTCCAAAAAGTTGGCATACATATTTGCAACACCTACACAAGAAACTTCAAAACCTAAAGCCTTCATAAATTTTGCTGCAGGACCGCTTACTGGTCTTCCACCAATAATAGGTGATACAGCAACAACATATGAATTTTTTAAAGCTTTCACTACCCCTTCCATTGAAATTATGGGTCCTATTGAAGTAACGGGATTTGAAGGACCTATAATGATCATTTCTGAATCCTCAATTGTAACGATTAAATCTTCCGATGGAACAACATTAGTATATTCAATATCTAAAACATCAGGTTTTCCTTGGTGTTCAATTAAAAATTCATGAAATTTCATATTTCCTTGATCAGTAATAATATTTATATTTGGTTGATCATTGCTCATTGGAATTATTCTAGATTTAACACCTAAATTTTTTCTTTGAATATTCACTGCTTGTGATAGTGTACATTTTTCCATTAGCAAAGTTTTTTGAATTTTTATGGCACGATCTCTGTCCCCTATTCTTAAAAGCTCCGGGCATCCTAATTTTTTAAGCATTTCATGGGTTATGAATGAATCATCATGAATTCCATACCATGTTTCTTCATTTATAATGCCAGCCAGAGTATAAAGAACTGTGTCTATGTCTGCAGCAATATATAAATTGGAAACATAAGTATTTTCAACAGTATTTACTATTACATTAATTTTATCCGGATCAATAGTTTTAACAATTCCTTGGAGCAGTTTTGGAGTTCCAGTGCCACCAGATAATACAGTTATCATTTAAATCTCTTAATTTCGTTTAAATATTCTCAGAAAGAATATATTATTTAATTATTTATCTAAATACATCATATTTTTTTGGTCTTATCAAAGACTTAGCAGTTTTTGATATGCTGCTCAATTTTTTAGTGTAACTTAAACCTTTTATTAAAACGACGGGAATAGCTTCATTAGCTTGACCCATTACTATCGATGCAGATGCTGCTAATTCATCAGCAACTGCAATATTGGTAGTTTGAAGTGTACGGCCATATAGATCAATTTCTCCCTTTCTATTCCATAATGGATCCATTCCAGAAATTCCTATAGTAACACCAACTGCACCTTCTCTAAAAGGTCTTCCTTGAGTATCAGATATTATAACCACTACTTGTTTATTTGTTGCTTCAGAAAGTTCTTTTCTAATTATTTCCGCACTTTTATCTGGATCTATAGGTATTGGTGTTGCTTGGCCTATTTCTACATTGGATTCATCTATACCAGCATTAGCGCAAACGAAACCATGCTTAGTTTCAGATATTATAAAATCTGGTCCTACTTTTAATATTTCATTGGATTCATTAATTATAGATTCTACCAGTTTAGGATCTTTTCCAGTCTTTTTAGCAATTTTGTATGCTTTAGAACTAGGTTTAATAGATTTTAAATCTATTTTTGTACCTTCTGCCTTTGAAATAATTGTTTCTGCAATAACAAAAACATCTCCATCATCAATATCAATGGATGATTTTTTTAGTGAATCTAAAATCAATTTAGAAATATTATCATTCTCTTTAATAAGTGGTAGGTCGGTTAAACCAATAATCCTAACTTCCATAATTGCACCAATCTAAATATAAGATATTTCCCAATCACTAACACCAAAAGCAGCAGCAGATGTGACAGGATTTGTGAATTCTTCAAATTTTCCCTTATTCATTATAAATTCCGCTGCATCTTGGGCATTTTTAGCATTAAAATTGACCTCTTGAGGATTTATATGCTCATAAGTAGATATATAACACGTTTTACCCGGTTCAACTTTTTCTACTATCAAGCTTTCATGGGTAACAATGCCTATATATGATTCACCATTAAGTGAGGATGCACCAGCAATTCGGGGGGTATTATAATCATCCTTCTCATAATCCATAACCAATAAGGACATGGCAATAGAGTCTCTAATATTCATTCCCTCAGAAATTTTATCTGCAATAACATCAGTATGTGAAC
>JASEJD010000026.1 GCA_030016715.1 Methanobacteriaceae archaeon
AATATCACGTTCAAAGCTCCCTTCAACCCCTAATTGGGTGCGTAGGATCGATAAGCTCTTGAATCCCCTCTTCTTTATTTTAATCATCGCATCTTCCTTCATCTTGCTTCACACTTGCTTTCATATTCCTTTTTTCTCTATTGTGAACATAATCTATGGAGGATACCTCTTTTCTCGCTTTACGTTATCTTCTATACAAACTGTAAAATCCGTCTGTTCACCAAAAAGGTGTCAAAGAGCTAAAAATGAAGGCTGCAAATCTTGCCAATTCTTACAAACTATACATTATGATCCAATGGTGCAGTACTTTAAGGAAATATTCAGTGTTTTTAACTTCTCTTGTTTACCTAAAACAAGAAAGGGAAATCCTATGAAAGTCTACGTCAAAAGTTTTATAGTAATGGTTGACCAAAAGCTTTCAAGTATTCCTGATTTCAGAAAATTTCTCCTTAGGCACCCGGCTTTAGTCGCCTTTATTGGATTTCACCTCAAAGGTTCTCACCCTCCAAAATGAAACCCTACTATTTACAAAAACCTCTATGCCTTTATTACTACTTCCTAATGACACCTCAAAATTTAACCTCTTAATTGACATCTACCTTTATTTATAAAAGGCTAATATGTCCCTTCCTCTTTTATATTGTATTCGACCTCTTTTCTGGCTGACATCCAGAAACAAAATATTGATACTATAGCCAGAATATCGAAAGAATTGACTGAAAAACTAAAATCAGAGCAATAGACCAAATTGTCATTCCCAGAGTTATGGGCTGGCGAATAATACCATATATGCCAGTATCAAAAAAGTAGTGGTACCAAGAGGCTTACAAGTTTCTGGTTTGCCTTTTCGCTTAAGTTCAATCATCGAACTGAAGACCAGAATAGCTGAAGGGATATAGAGGATGAAACCAATGACTTTTAACCACAAAATATCTAATCGTATCCAGAATTTGGGTAAACCAAGGGTTAATTCGAGAGCTAGCAATGTGAAAAAGATACCCAAACCTGTATGGATATAAATTTCACTGATTTTCCGTTCCCTGATCGCTTGAATTAACCATATTCCATTAGCAATCCATATTACAACACAAATACCGACACAGAAATATATCCTATACATCTTTGTTTACCTCCTTCTATGCTCTCTTTAGCAGATGAGCAATTTCATATAACGGCTGGCGGGTATCTGAAGTTTTGCCGAAGGCGGAATTTGGGCGGAGGCGTAAGCCGAAGCCAGATATGCGTCTGTTATACGCTCCCGATAGGGACGAGCGACTGAAGGGAGCAAAGAGTCTGCCAAAGGGGTCGTCATATCACTCATGTTTACTTCTTATCTTGATTTTCTTATAAATGCGTTTGGGCACATAGGTTATCAATGAGATTATGGCATCTGCTGGGTGAAGGAATTTTCTCTCTCTGATTATAAATAACTCTTTGTTGTCTTTAAGCAATTGTAATCTCTTTTCTAATTCACCATTTTCTCTATATTTCAAAAGCGTCATCAACGCAATGTTAAACGCTCTTCTCAAATCATTTAATCCGTCATCTCTTACAATATAGATCACCACAAACGAACAGAATAAAATGGCAAGTATTCTAACATCTAAAAGGATAGTGAAAGAATTACTCATAAGATTCATAATAATATTAACTACATAAAACAGCAAGAAGATGGTTATTACGAAGACCATATCAAGTTTAAAAGCGCCCAGTGCAAAATATTTTCTGAAATGTTGCCTTTCATCAATGTTCATCGTAAGTAACATTATATCCCACCGTATGTAAATATCATCAACTCCTTTTAGAAGTTCTTTCGCCTTTTCATGATATTCTTTTCTAATTTTTGTTGACCCAAGGCCCACTTATATATTCCAAACGAGTGTATTATGAATCCTATAAGAACACTGAATGTTATCTTTTCCAAAAGGCTAAATTTGCGACCATATTCTGGGAAAACCATGTATCCAAATAGAAAAACCAAAAGTAGTCCTGGTAGAAAGTATCTTAGGGTTTCGTAAAAATCAAATCCAGTAGTTGCTTTCATTTCACTCATCTTATCTTAATCTATTTTATATTTTAAAGGCGACCTCCTAGGCAGATTGCGTATAACGTTTTCGGTGTAAAAGAAGTTTGGCGAAGCCGAATTTGGACTTTAGCTGTGCGTAGTCTTTTACACCGTATTATACGCCGTTGCATATTATTTGATATAAAAGCATAGCAACATAAACAATTGCAAAGACAATGATGACTATTAGAGAAGTGCGATGATATGGGAACCAACGTACCAATTTAGGGATCTCTGAATTTTTCTTATCAGAAGCCTTAGGATTCTCCGTGACGACAAGTGAAATTAGTTTGAATGTATCAGAGAAGTAGGAATTTTCCAGTTCTATAGCCTTTTTTCTAAATAAGTTTTGGTAGTAAACACCATGATTGTTAAAAAGGAACCATAAGAAGCACAAGATTAATCCCACGATAGACAAAAGTATAGTCAGGACCGGCGGCAAAATACGTTCGGTCGCAAGAGTCCAGCCAATTATGGCTATAATGATGCTATTCGCAGTTAGCATCCCAGCAAATCTGCTATAAGTCTCTTGGCTTACGAGCCCTACTAGCCCCATCGCTGTCTGATATCCAATGTGAGCTTTTTCCAACCGCTGATCTCCTTCTGATTTACTCATTTATATCCTCCCATCTAATTATATGCAATGGCGTATAACGGTTTGCGGATAAAAGAAGTTGCCGAAGGCATTTAACGAAGTGTCGCAAACACGCTGTTATATGAAGTTGCTTGCCTATCATTTTCTTAATCCCTTGAAAATATTCCACATAGGAACTCTCTTTACATATTCTTTGTATTCATCTCCGAATTTCTTTATAGTCCCATCTCTCAAAGATTGTGCCTAAGCTGCAATCTTAGAGATGTTAAACTCCTCTGTTGGGGCTCTTTGTCTATCAATAATCTTCTGTTCTTTAAAAAAGAAAAGGCCAAGCACTTATGCTGTGTTATACGTTGTGCCGTGCCTGTTACCATATAGTCTTCAATCCCTTCAATCCTATTTTTCGTAGAGATTCGTCTCGAGTTATTAATGGAAACTCCAAATATATCGAAGTAGCGACAATCAGTCTGTCCCAGGGATCTGGAATTTTCTCTCTTGAAATTACTCTACTTTTCTCCATTATGGGTAAACACAATGGTTCTACCTTGTAATTCTTTGATGACGATACAGTCACGATAAAGTTATCGAAGTCAATGATAATCCTTTTCTTCTCTATAAGATAAAGTAATTCAAAAAAGACAATACAAGGAATAAAGATAGAATCCTGACCACTATCCACCTTTTCAAAGATCCTTTTTGCTTCTGTGGAAAGTTTTGTGTCACCAGTCATATACCAAATCATAGAATGGGTGTCAGTTACATATGGCATTACCACTTCTCTTCAATCTTTCTCAGTAGTTCTTCCCTCGCTTCACTAATATCTGCATCCGTAATTTTTATTGCTTTCCATATATTACCTAACTGGATTACATTGAGACTCCCACTAAATTCCTCTAATTCTTCTGTATACTTTGTAATGGCAATGGCACAAATATTTCCTTCATCATCCCACCATATTTTAAGCGGTCCTGATTCCTTATTTGGTCTTCCTTTTACAGGATGAATTTTCAGAAGTAACTCGTCTTTGGATGGAGTATATATTAACTTCATTTTTTCACTTCAGAAAGTAAAAGAAATAAGGCAAGAATGCCTCCCGCTATAAGTAAAGTCTTTTCTTGCTCTTCTTTCCTTAATTTTAAGGAACTTACGTATGTAGATGTTCTAATCAAGGCTTGCTCTGGCTGAAAGGGATCATATTCGATATATTCTCTACCCTGTAAGGCTGCTAAATTTCCTGGATCAGTTCCTTTTTCTACAAGAGGAATGAGGGGTTTTCTGGTCTTTATTCCATACCCGATTTCTTGCTGTACCCAATTTGACCTCATCCCGTTTTTTGTTAACAGGACAACCATACAGTCTGCTTTTTCTATCTGGGTAAATACTTTCCTATCAAGATGTTCACCCGGAGTAAGATACCACTCTGCCACAAATACTTCTACCCCAAACTTTGCAAGTAATTTAGTAAAGGCTATAACCAATCCTCGGTCTTGCGTACTATGGCTTATGAAAACTTTATATGCCATTTTACCTCCAAATCTATTTAGGCACGGCATTGCGGATAAAAGAAGTTGCCGAAGGCAATTTGGCGAAGGTACGAAACACCAAAGCCAGATACCCGCCTAGCTGAGTGTCCCTCTCAACTAAGATTAACCTTCTCGGATAAATCAAGCCCTCTTATTGTGGAAGTTAGGAATTTACTG
>JASEJD010000027.1 GCA_030016715.1 Methanobacteriaceae archaeon
GGGGTGCAGCAGGCGCTTCTATTTTGAATGCAGAACTTATATCTGAGATAATGTAGATTTACAGTTCTCAACCCATTTAGAAATAAATTCCTTCTTATATTTTTTTATTTTTGTTTTTAAGTTATTTAAACTCATTTTTAGAAAATTAATTAAAATTCAAAATTATAATAATGTTTAAATAAGTTTATATATGTATTTATTATAAATATGAGATTATAGTCACAATTACGTGCATTTCATATATGAATTTGTGCATATTATCACTAAAAAGAATAATTTCGCTTGGATACCAGGATATTATGCTTCTAAATTAAGTATTAATAATAAAAAACCAATTAAACATATAGGGATATATATGTATCCATCATCAATTTTAAAAACAATTTGCATAATATACTTAGTTTTTATATTTTCAGCTCCATCAATATATGCACAGAATATTGAGGTCTATTGGAATAGCACAGCCTCGGCTAACATTAATCTAGGAACAGTTTTAGCTGATGGTTCTACTTATTACTGGTCTGGAGGCTCTACCGGGCTACAGGTTCGAAGAGTGACCCCTAGACCAAATGAACCCGCAAATTTATATGTTCGGGCAAGCGGCGACTTTTCAGATGGTTATGGAAACATTATCTCTCTTGGTAATTTTCGATACAGTAATTATGGGGGTTCTGTCAGTTCACAAAGATCTTTTGAAACAACAAATAGATTAGTTAGAGCTAATTGGACACGTAGTCAAATGGAGTATTTGCCTGTGGATCTATATTTAACTGTACCCTCAGGAACTGAACCTGGAAATTATACTGTGACAATTATTCATGTTATTGTAGCTTCTGATGCTCTACAACCTGTAGATGGAGTAGTAGATGATGTAACTAATGATATATATTATAATTTGACTGAAGATACTAATAATTCAAATTCTACAAATAACTCTGGTAATTTGACAAAAAATCTTATTACAGCACCATATATTTTGGTGAGAATGTTTGATTATAATTTATTAGATTAAATTCAGTTTTTCACTACAGAAATAATTTTTAACCAATATAAATACTATTTATAAATTAATTCATTAATTTTATTGTATTTAGGACATATTAGCTCTAATATATAACTTTAAATCTTTTTTGAGTATTTAGATTTTTTTAATTTAAAAAGTATCCTTTATATTTTATTAATTAATTATGAGATAAATATTTATATATACTTTTTATAAATAGGAGAAATGTGGCACTAAATATATATGTTTAGTAAATATTTAAGTGATTATTTTCACATTATTCATAAAATTTGATTAAAATCAAAATTAATAAATTAATAAGGGATGTAGAGATTAATGAATGAATATAACAGTACGATATTCACAACATTACTTTTATTTACCCTGGTTATTAGTTTATTTACAGTCTCTGCCGATGATTCAAAAACAAATGCAATTGATAATTTAAATAACGATACAAATAGCACCAATTCAACAAATAATACAAAATCTAATGCTTCTGTTAAGGCTCCTATTCAACCAATGTCAGTAACTGTAACTGTTACAGCAAATCCTACAAGTCTAAATTTTGGAGCTGTTAATGCAGATGGTTTGGAACACACTTTTACCGGCGCGACAACTGTACGTGTACAGGCATTAGGATTATCAGGTGATCTTTATGTCAGGGCTTCAGGTGATTTTATAAACAGTGCTAATGCTTCTCAAAAAATACCATTAACCAATTTTAAATATGATTGCCCGGGATATACCGCTAAAAAGCCGTTTACAACTAATAATGAGCTTATACATCATTATACTTATTTTTTGATTTATGACACCACATATACTATGAATTATTATTTAACAGTACCAATTTATACCGATCCTGGAGTATACAGTACAACAGTGATTTACACGGCTACTTAATAATGAAATTAATTATAAAACTTTAATTATCAGTTATTAAAGCTAGTAGTTTATTAAAGTAATCTAAATATTGATTCACGAAACTTCCAATTAAAATTGTGATTTGATAAGCATCTTTACAATATTATATAAGTTCAATAGGTTTACTTTTAATTTTCCTCAAATCTTCTTTAAAAGTTATTATAACTTATTTAATTAGCTAATGATTGTTTTATTATTTATTTATAGTTTCATATATAAATTAGAATAAAAAAATCAATTTTTATACTATTAATTAACAAAAAAGAGATTAATAGTATTTTTTATAATACTCAATGCTTTTTAATCAATGTATATACGTTGGTTAAACCAAAAATATATATAATAGATAGTACAATCACATTTTAATATCATTACAATAAAATAGCAGTGACGATAGTCACAAATTGGATATACGTTGTAATGAAATGGAAATGAATGATAATGTTAGGTGAAAATATGAAACAAAAAATATTAGGTATAATACCGTTAATGGTTGTAATGCTTTTTGTTGCGTTTTTAGCAGTAGGGGACAACCAGACCTATGCAAATCCTGTAAATCAACAAGTAACTGTAACAGTACCTCAAGCCATTGCTATAAGTGTTGAAACTCCTATTAGTTTTGGATCAGTTCCTGCAGGTACTAATTATGCAGTAACTCCAGAGTACTGGATAAGCAATAATGGAAACGTAAAAATAGATGTGTATGTAAAAGCAGGATCAACTGAATTTACCAGCCCTACCGCCACTGATACTATTGCCATAGATACTAATTACTACATTAAAAACTATAATAGTGGTAATTTCCAACAAGTTACAACTACTGATCAAATGATATATAACAACATGAATAAGGCAAGTCAAGGATCAGGTACACCTACTGTATGGAACGGAGCACAACAGAGACTAAATGTCCCAGCATATACTGAAGACGGTGCTTATTCCATAACAATGATTTACTCTGCGACAAAACACAATTAAATAAAACATATAATTTTTTTTATTTTCACTTCTTTTTATTGGTTTTATACACTTTTTATCATAAAAATGTTTAAATATTCTAAAGATGCAATCATTTTTAATTATCATTTATCATGGATTGATTACTTATGATTTCGTTAATAAAAAGAAATAAGATACTACTGATTATATTAATTTTATTAATACTTTTCAATTCAATTTCCCCAATTTGTGGGGCAGGACTATGGGCATCACCACCTGAATTTAAATATAATTTAAGTTCATCAGAAACGATTAATGGAGAAATTTTAGTACGAAACATTGGGAAAGAAGACCTTGAAGTTGTAGTGGAAAAAAAAAGATTACTTAAAGACAGCATAAATTTACTCTACTCTGATAAAGGAATTGCAACTTGGATAACAATCTTAAATAACGAAACAAACTTCAAATTAAGCCCTGGGCAATCAAAAACTATCCAGTTCAAAGTCACAGCTCCTGAGAAGATTAACTATTTCGACGCTGTGGGTGCATTACTGATTAGAGGAGTGCCTATTGAATCTCAAAATAATAATGGAGTTAACATAAAACAGGGAGTGGAATTAGTTATCCCCATAATAGTTGGCCTTCCCGGCCCTATAATTGAATCTTTACAGTTATTAGATCATAAAGCACCGATAGTGCTCCTTAGTTTCATGCCTGGCGATTTTATTTACAATTTAAACAATAATGGAACTGTATATGCAAATATGACTGGAAATATTGAAATAAATGGTTTGATCAGCAGCCATAAAGTCCCTATTGAAGGTGGAGTATTTCCTGAGGATAATTATACTCTCATAGAGAAATGGACACCAGGATTTTCGGATTTTGGCCTATATTCTGCTGATACAACCATAAAATATGGTAGATATCAGCAAACAAAAACAATCAAAACACATGACACAATCCTTGTAATACCAGTATGGCTGATTATTTTAATTATCCTTGGAGCTGTAGTCTGGTACATGAGAAGAAATGACATTAAATCTCCATTTAAGATAAAAATAGAAAGAAGATAGTTTCTTTCTATTTAAAATTATTTATTTTCAAATAATGTTATATTACATAAAAATAAACTATTCTATAAATACTTTATTTTACTAGATACGTATGTTGATTACTATGTTAGACTGGTTAATTAATCCATTAAATAACTTTGACTTCTATCTTTTTTATTTAATAAATGTAAATATGAAAAATTACATTTTAACACTAATTATGCCCCTAATTTCAGAAATTGGAGTTAAAGAATATTGGATTCTTTTATGTGGATTGATCTATTTTATTGGAGGTAAAAAAGCTAAAAAAGTTGCTATTTTATGTATTTTGGCAGTAGTATTAAGTTTTTTTGCAAATGAAGTTTTAAAAATCATTTTTGAACGGCCGAGACCAT
>JASEJD010000028.1 GCA_030016715.1 Methanobacteriaceae archaeon
AAAATATGCAGCTTCAAAGGGAATGGCTGTATTTATTATGGAACCTTTAAAAGGTGGGCTTCTTGCTGGAGAAGTACCCGAAAAAGTAAAAGAAATTTGGCAAAAGTCTGATTTTAAAAGAAGTCCTGCAGAATGGGCATTAAAATGGGTTTTAAACCATAAAGAAGTTACATGTGTAGTTTCTGGAATGAATGATGAAGAACATATTAAAGAAAATATTAGGGTCGCAAATGAAACATTACCCAATTCGTTGACCAATGAAGAACTAAAACTCTATGAAGACGTTAAAGATGTCTATAAGAATCTAATGAAAATAGACTGTGGGGGATGTGGTTACTGCATGCCATGTCCAGTTGGAGTTGATATACCCGAATGTTTTGGATTATATAACCATAAATATATGTTTAATTCAGGAAGAGCATCTTTCACGTATTTAACACGTTTTGGAGGTGTTTTTAGTGGTAACAAGTCTCATGCAGATCTCTGTATTAACTGCGGAAAATGTGTAAAAGCATGCCCTCAAAATTTGAATATTCCTGAGCTTCTAGGGGATGTTTCAAAGGAACTTGGAGGAAAAGGATTTAATTATAAAGTAAAAATCGCTGAGACTGTGATGGTGCCTCTTTTTGACATGATTTTAGCTTTAAATGATAAAATATCAAAAATATCTCGTGGATAATGTGGTAGAATTATTTTGTATTTCATTTGAGCTTATTTAAGCCATAATAATTTATTTTGGATTCAAGAAGTCAGAAAAGAGAAAGAAAGACCAAAGTAATTAAACATGGGATACTTGAAAGTTTTTTATTTTTATATATGAAATGCCAGATGAAAAACTAGGAATGTAGAAAAACCCTGAAGAGTTAAGAAAGAATGTGGAGCTGACTAAAATTAGCTATATAAAAGATAATACATTTTGAAATGTTTTTTAAATGATTAGTTAATTTTAGAAAAATATTTCAACATTCATTTATATCTGAATGATTTGAAATTGCAGATTAATTGAGGAATATATAGTAATAATTGTTACATCAACTTTAATACACTATAGTTATAAATTAATAATAGGGGTATATAATGGTTTATTGTGACAGGTGTGGAACAAAAAATGAAGATGAATCAGAATTTTGTTCTAAATGTGGGGCTGAACTTAAAGAAGGGCATCATAGAAGAAATAATCCGAATAACAGGCAACGTGAAGAATGTTTTGGGCTCCCATATGGTGGTTTGATTGTAGCGGTTATATTTGGTACTCTGCTGGTGCTTTTTGGTCTATCTACAATATTTGGATTTGATATTTGGACTTACATTGGACCATTCATAATCATTATAATTGGGATATTGATAGTTCTGGGTGCAATCTACAAGTACAGTAAAAGATGAATAAAAAGGATTTAAATTACTTTACAGGATTCTAAAAGGCATTCATCACATATTTTCTGATGAGTTTCACGGGAAATCAGTATTCTGGTCACAATCCAAATCAGGATTAGAACTATAAAATAGAGTTGGATTGAAAGACTAGAATTAATGCTATTAATTCCAATTAGGCTAAATAAAGCTCCAAGGACAAAAAACACGTTTATTAAGAATTTATAAATATTTTTTTTAAAATTTATGATTAAAGGGAGGTATAGGGCTGTAAGAGACAATATAATTCCAGTAATGAAGATTATGGAGTTATAATCTTTAATAGAACCATAAAAAACGTAGATTATTGTGGAAACAATGGATATAGTCGCGCCGGTAACCATGCCCGAACAACCAGCACAGTAAGTCTTGCCTTTAAAATTAAATGTATGGGTTCTATAATTCTTGCAAATAGGATGATGTCCCTTGAATTTAATTTCTTGGCATTTATTTTCACTTTTAGAATTATAATCCATCTTTTGCTTGAATTTACCTGCTTTAAAACATTTTGAAGGATATAAACCGGCAATTGTACCTAAAAAACAGATTAATAGAAATAAAGAAAATATTAAAAGTTTTTGCCAAGTATAAACAGTTTTTAGGGGTGCTTGAATAAGTAATAATAAAATAAATGTGCCTAAAAGAGAGATTAAAAGGAAATATTTATAGACAATTTTGGAATGTTGCAGATGGTTCAAAATAGATCCCCCAAAGATTGCAAAAGGCCCTGGCTTGCCATGTAGCGATATGTTTTGCGTTTAAATTTGTTCTGGGAAAATAATCCAGTCACACGTCTTTTGATGCTTCCATAGAAACTTCTGTAACATTTATAAAGTTCTTCCTGGACTTCATTGCGGGTCAGGTGTTCTGTAGGCATCACTGCATGTATCATGTCATAATTAGCCCAGTTATAATCCTCTATCCATCCCTTTCTTTTAGCGGTGTCATATATTTCTGTTCCGGGGAATGGGGTCAGAATCATGAAAATTGCAAGATCTGGATCAATTTGGTTGATAAATTCACGCATATCATTCATTGATTCATGAGAATCAGTTCTATTGCCGGTTATAAAAGTTGTTTGTGCAAATATACCATTTTTTTTCAGTAAATCAATGGATTTATTTGCATCTGATGGTCTGAGATTTTTATTAAGGCTTTCAAGACTTGATTCATCATGACGTTCCAAACCCATCATAACCCATAAATTTCCTGCTTTATGCATTTTAGGGAGAATTTGTTCATGTCTAATTATATCATCGCTTCGGGCCTGGACAAACCACATTAATTCGCTTGAAATACCTTTTTTTATTAATTCATCACATAATGCACTTGTTCGTTTACCTAAACCAGGATTATCGTCAGTTAACCATAAAAAACTGCTTCCATGTTCATTGAAGAGATATTCCATTTCATCTGCTATTCGCTGTGAGGATTTAGTTCTCCATTTACCTCCCCAATGTTCCCATTGTGAACAGAATTTACATCGGTGAGAGCAACCGCGAGAAGCTTCCACCAGAGCGTAACCAGCTGAACCCGCCATCATTTTGAAATTATATTTTTTCATATGTTCTTCCACTAAATGATATGCTGGAAAAGGTAGATCATCAAGATTTTTAATCAAAGATTGGGGTGGATTGTGCACTATTTTATCACCATGTTTAAATGAAAGTCCTATTATACTATAAAACGATTTTTCATGCTTTAATGCTTTAACCAATTCTGATAGGGTTATTTCACCTTCTCCACGGATAATAAAATCAATTTCAGGATATTTTTCCAGAGTTTCCTGGGCTAAAGCAGTGAAATGCTGACCTCCGACTACTGTTTTTATATCGGGGTTAATTTTTTTAGCAATTTCCAGACTTCGAAGCACAGTATAGGTGTTACATGTGGACAGGGCACTTGGCGCTAATATGTCCGGATTAAAAGATTCTATCTGTTTTTTAAGTTTACTCCAGCCAATTCCCTCGGCCTGACAATCCAAAATTTTTATGTCCATATCTTCATTGTTTTCTTCAATATAAGCAGCTAACTCAAGTATGCCTAAAGGTGGTGGAAGATATTCTCCCATCAAAAACCAGAAATCCTTCGGCGGCTCAAGAAACAGAATTTTCATAAGAATAATTATCTACAAATTATTATTAATAATTTATGAAATTGATCATGATATTAAATTTTCTCCATAAATCTAATAAATAAAGGAATATGTGTAAATACATGCCAGCATAATCTGGATATTTCTTGGCGTTTAGGTATTTTTCAAGAACTTGGTGGAAGAAGATTTAAATACAAAATAAAATTGCAGAAAGCATTATTATCTTATATTGAAAATTCTGTTTAGGCTTAATGAGTTATCGAGGATAAAACTAAAAATTATATTCTATTTTTAATTTCAGTTTATTTAATTTCATATTATTTCATTTTTTTTAACTTTAGAGTGATTAGATGGAAATAGAAGGACTGAAAAAATACTACCTGGATTAAAAATTGGTTCAAAATTCAAAACAAAAGTTTGGAATACCTATGAAGTTAAAATAGAAGAATATGAAATAATTTTTTAGGTCTAATAAAGCTCTGTTGTCTAAAATTATCACCAATTCCATCTATAATTTATTAATCAGAGATATATGATTTAATTCAGACAAAATTTAGAAATAAATAAATTAACTAAAATTCAATAAATAAATGGGTGTTATTTTGACAAGGGTAATAAAAAGGAAAGGAACGATAGAAACATATAATCCAGATAAAATTAAAGGTTCGCTCCAAAAGGCAGCAATTG
>JASEJD010000005.1 GCA_030016715.1 Methanobacteriaceae archaeon
CTAATATTCTTATCACAATCTATAACGAATTTAGCAAATATACTTTTTCCTTCCAGTGCAAAAGGTTCAGCATCATCATTTATAACAACTCTATTTTTTGGATAATCAAGTCCTTTATGCAGTCTTCTTGCACCTTCAGAACTTAAAACGAATATACCATCACTGGCTCTTAAAGTAGCAATAAGTTCTTTACCATCAAAAATATGTCTAATTTTCCCTGTTTTTCTACTTTTTTCAATAATAATATCTCCATTAAAGAGTAAATCACCAGTTTGTGATCCGAATTGATAATCAGCAATTCTTTTAATTCGATAATTATCATCCTTTATTATATCAAATTCTTCCTTTTTCATGTATTCTTGTATAAAATCAAGATTAAATGTATCAACAACCTCTTTTGATACTATAATTTCATGGTATTCCTCAATATATTTTTCTACAAATTTAGATACAAAATTTATTGAATCATAATCCCTAATTGAAGGTGATTCATTTTGGGCCAATGGATAAACCTCATCAATCTCCAATGGTATAATCCCAAAGGGAATGTCAACAACCGCCACATCAATATCAGTTGATGAAACAAGTTTATCATCATTTATTTTCCAGAGTAAAGTACCCAGTTGGTTAGATATATATTTATGATAGGGTTTTTTAGTTTTAGGCAGTAATAATAATCTATCACTTTTTTGCAGTCGATTTAAACGTTTTTGATGCCTGAAAACTTCTGGACGGTTCACTGACTCTGATCCAGAATAGAAAAAAGCTGATTTTTTATTGGCAGGATCATATTCATCAATTACAGACACATAATCTTTTAACTTTCTCAGAGCATTTAAAAGGTTAGGATGACTTCTACATCTTTGTTCAACGAGTTCTAACAAACTACCATCTACTATGGACTGTTTAATAGCACGAATCTCAGCAAAGCTTATGTTTAAATTGTGTTGAGCAATCAATTTGGATCTTTCACTCTTCTGCATAGACCTTAGATCATCAGGGGTGTAACTGGTACAAACCTTACAGGAACATGGCATTTCAATTAAGTTTTCCAGTTTATAAGTACCATTGGGCATCATAATTCTATCATTTTCCGCGTATAAAATGTAAGCTGCCGAATCAAATAGATCACATCCTAAAGCAACAGCTAAAGAAAAGACCATAGGGTGACCTGCACCCATTAGGTGTCGGGGTTTGGATGAGGGAAGATGGGTTACAGAGGCCATGACCACATCTACCACTTGAGAATATTGATATGATTCTAACAAAGGAACCACCGCACCGATAGGATACACATCAAAGTTCATCTTTCCAAGAACATCCGCACAATATGATCTTAAATCCAGGTGGGTTGAACCTTGGACAACTGAATTAAGCATTAAATTTTCTCTAATATCCAATGCTTCTTTTGCCCTTTCAAGTGTAATTTTTAAATCTTTTTCAGCTATTTCCTTGGAGACAAAGGGAGGGGTGGGAATATCCAGTGAGGTTCCAATATCTGTGCCTATTAACTCTTGAAATTCTATAATTTCCTTATTACTAACCTCGATATCTCCATACTCTGAAAGCTGAAAAGAACCAGAATCTGTAATAACAGGACCGGAAAAATCTATTAATTCATGAACACCATCAGATAATGCTTTTTCTTTTAATTCATCATTTTTATAGATGATGTAAGCATTTGTTATAACCAATTCAGCACCATATTTTTTTACATCTAAGGTCTGTTTACCAGGATGTATAACTGGCATTAAAGCTGGTGTTTTGATCTTTCCATGGGGTGTTTTAAGGGTTCCCATCCTAGCCATGGCATCTTTATACTTAATTTCAAACATGATATTCTTCCTCACACAATTAGTAATATTATTTTCATATATTTGTGTAATTAATTATTAATTCTTTTAATCTTTTTTCCATTTCCATAATTCTAGCCTTAGAACCTTCCATTTTACCAAATCCACAGCCACAGATACAATCTTCAAATTGGGGACATACAATGAAACGAGCTTTCTTTGACTTTAAACCATTAATATTCATATTATTTAAATTTTTCAGAACTCTCCTTTTTAAACGGGGATTTTCAATATCTTTAAATAAATATGTGGGAGTTCGGACTGTTGATGGTAATTTTTCAACTCCTCTAACTCTTTTACGTTCTATTTCCCGTCTTTTTCTTATTTTAGAACTTGAATCTTGTAATTGCGGATCTCTATATGGCACTCCTGAATCTGATAGGGCAACCATACGTTCATCTTCAATAGAAAGTGTTTTATCAATGTTTTTTAAGGAAAGAGATGCAATGGTCCCACCTTTCCTTCCAAATGCAGGACCTTCCCCCACATGAAAACCCGCCTTAATGAGGGCTGATCTTACGGGTGCAGCAGAGGTGTAGGATAAAATCATCCCCTCCTCTTTTAAGAGATGTTTCAGTTTAGATAAAAACTCCATTGAATATAGTTCTGGAGATTTAGAGGGACTAAATGGATCTAAAAAAATAACATCATAATCAGATTTTACTAAATTTTTAATAATTTCACGTGCATCATCATAGAAAATTCTGATCTTAATATTTTCAAGACTATCTGACCGTTTTAGATCTTCTTTTTTATATTTTAAAAATCCTTCCCCATATAAACTATCTTCCACAGCATTTTTAATAATTTTATAGGATTTAAGGGGACTTGGAATTAATAAGGAGGCAGCCATAGTCTCCTTCGATATTTCCACCATATCAATATTAATTTTTGTTTCTGGATTTTTCTCCTTTAAGTATTCAATAGATGATGCTGCATTATAACCTAGTCCACTACATAAATCCAATATTTTGACTTGGCTTTTATATTCAATTTTTGAGGGAATAACATATTTATGCAGAGCCTCTTCAATGGCACCATGATGGGTATGCATAGTTTCACAGTCCCCATCTAAAAGTCCTGACTTTAAAGTATAGGATCCATCCTTGGTTAGGATAAGATGTTCTCTTAAAAGTTTACTAGCTTTCTCCCGGGCACCTGAAACACCATTAAGCTCCTGATTAAAGCAGTTAGAAATAATATTAAGTACTTCTTCATCGGGTTTTAATGGAAGATAATTTTCTTTTATATTCATTAAAAATAGTATGGTTTTTGTATTAAATAAGTAGTATATATAATAAGAATTAATATGATTCCAGCTTCAAATAATAATTTAAATATCCTTTATTGTGTAATATGATAAAAAAATTAAATATTAAAATTTGATGGTTTAAATGAAGATATGTATTGTTTCTGATTTTTTCATACCCCATTATAATGGAGGAGGCGAAAGGAGATATTATGAGATTGCCAAGAGAATGGTGGTGATGGGACATTCAGTAGATCTGATTTGTATGAAAATTCAGGGTGTTAATAGCACAGAAACAATAGATGGTATAAATATATACCATCTGGGGCCTACCATTAGAAAACCACCATATAGAAATTTGTTTAATTTCATCCACTTCATCATAGCAGCTTTTTGGTGGATGATAAAACATGATTACGATGTTATTGATGCTCAAACTTACGCTCCATTAATACCTGGGTTTTTAGCAGCAAAAATAAAAGGTATAAAGGTTATTGGAACTATTCATGATGTAAGCTCTGCAGGTACTGATCAATGGCTGATTTTCCCGGGTTTAGCTATGTTATTAGAAAAAATACTTGTAAAACTTCCCTTCAATAAAATCATAACTGTAAGTTACTCCACTCGAAATGCTTTAATAGAAAATTATGGAGTAAATCCAAAAAGAATCCAAGTAGTACATAATGGTGTTGATCTGGAATTAATTGATTCAGTAAAGGTGGATGAAAAATATAAAAACTCCATAATATATGTGGGACGACTCGCACCCCATAAACATGTTGATGATCTTATATCTGCATTGAAAAGCTTAAGAAACCAAATACCTACCATAAAATTGAAAATTGTAGGTAATGGAATAGAGAAAGAAAATTTAGCTAAAATGGTAACTACACTTGGACTAGATAATAATGTTGAATTTTTAGGTGAACTTGATTATAAGGATGTTATATTGGAAATAAAAAAATCTAATGTACTGGTTTTACCATCTACTCGTGAAGGATTTGGAATGGTACTGGCAGAGGCAGGTGCTTGCAAAGTTCCGGTTATTGCTTATAGAACTGGTGGTGTTGTGGAAATTGTGGAAGATGGGAAGAATGGGTTTTTAGTTGAATCTCGTGATATAGGTGGAATGGCTGAAAAAATTCAATTTTTTATATCTAATAATGATATTACTAACCAAATGGGCCTTTATGGCTATAAAAAGGTAGAAAATTTTTTTAAATGGAATAGAATAGTAAAAACTTTAATAAAAATTTATAGGGATTAAAATGGAAGGAAAATATACCAAATCCTATTTTGATACCGATATAATGGATGAAGAGGTAGCATTGACTCGTGAAGGTTATCAAAAGATAGTGAAGAAAATTATATTAGATCTACCTCCAAAAAGTAAAATTTTAGATGTTGGATGTGGCCGTGGATCCTATTTGAAGAATATTCATGAGTTTCGTCCTGATTTAATTTTATATGGTGCTGATATTGGGGATATTGATACTTATATGCCTGATTTTATAAATTTCTATAAATCTTCAGGGGATAATTTACCTTTTAATAATGAAACATTTGACTTTTTAATCTGTTTTCATGTTTTGGAACATATTTCTAGACCAGGGAGATTTCTCTTAGAATTTAATAGAGTATTAAAATATAATGGATTACTATATATTGAAACTCCCTATTACAAAACAACTAATGTACCAGATGGTAATATGAATTTTTGGAGTGATCCCACTCATATTAGGCCCTATAATCATAGTTCTTTTCACCGGATTTTCAAAGAAACTGGTTTTGAAATATTAGAAATTAAGGTTTGGAGAACATGGTTAACAGTTTTATTGGGGCCTTATCTGATATTAAAAAGAATATTTTTAAATGATCGAGATGCTTTATCCACATTTTGTGCTCATATAGTTGGACATTCCATCGGTGCATTAGGAAAAAAATCACAGAGTGATAAAAAGTGACAGAAACCTATGTTATTACTCCCAATTATAATGGAAAACAATTCTTAAAAAATTATTTTGAAACACTATTAAATCAATCTTATACGAATTTTAAAGTAATCTTTATTGATAATTCCACTCTCGAAGACTCATATAAATATATAATGCAAAATCATGGTGAAGAGTTAAAGAATGGTAAGATAATATTTTTCAAATCCACCAAAAATTATGGATTTGCTGAATCAAATAACTTAGGAATTCAAATGGCTTTTAAGGACAAGGAATGTAAATATATTATCTTTTTAAATAATGATACTTGTCTTAAACAAGATTTTTTAAAAAAATTAGTCTCATGCGTAAAAAGACATCCAGATGCAAGCAGCATCCAACCAAAAATGATTTGGGCTACAAATCCTAATCTAATTGATTCTGCTGGACTGGAATATTCAAAAAATGGATTAGGTTTTAACCGTGGAGCATATAAACCAGTTGATATGTATAATGAAGAGAAGGAAATATTTGGATGCTGTGCAGGCGCATGTTTATTTAGAAGAGAAGCTCTTGAGGATGTTAAAATAGATGAAAAATATTTTGATGAAGACTTTTTTGCTTATTATGAAGACTTTGATTTAGCATTAAGGTGTAGATGGGCTGGTTGGTCCTCATGGTATTCTCCAGAAGCTGAAGTTTATCACTACAAGGGGGCAAGTAGCGGGATCAATTCAGATTTCACTATCTATCATAATTGGAGAAATTACACATGGACAGTATTTAAGAATATTCCAACTTTTTACTTGATTAAATATGGATTTTTAATATTTTTATGTGAATTAATACAGTTATTTATTAACATCAAACGTAGAAAGATACGAGCAATTTTTAAGGCTAAGATTGATGCCTATAATAATCTTGGCTTATTTATGAAAAAAAAGAAGAAAATTAAAAAAAGTGTTAAATTCGAAAAATTAGAGAGATGGTTTATTTTAAAATGGAAGGCCAATACTCCAGATAAGTTGAAGTGATTTGTGATTTAATGATATCAGTAATCTGTGTTTACAATGACAAAGATATTTTAAATAAGTGTCTTATCAAGAGTTTAAAGGCCCAGACATATAATTATGAATTAATTCTGGTTGATAATACTCATAAATTTTATGATTCTGCAGCTAAAGCTTTTAATCATAATGCTAAAAATGCTAATGGTGAATATTTTCTTTTTGCCCATCAAGATGTTTATCTACCTTCCCCAACTTTCTTGGAAGATTTAGAAAATATTTTATTGAAATTATCTGATCTAGGTATTGCGGGGTTTGCCGGAGTTTCATCAGAAATAAAAGGTTTAATATCTAATATGAAACAAGGTAATCCTCCAATGTTTCCAGGTAAATATCAGATTAAAAATTCTTTAATTGTCCAAACTTTAGACGAATTTATATTTGTAATACCTAAAAAGGTATTCAAATATCAGAAATTTGATGAGAAAACATGCAGTGATTGGCATTTATATGCGGTGGATTATTGTTTGTCAATAAAAAAATATGGACTAAATACTTATGTTCTTCCTCTAAAAACTTATCATCTATCACCAGGATATTCTATGGATGAAAATTATGATAAAACACTTAAAAAACTTTTAAAAAAACATCAATCAAATCACAATTGGATCTATACATCATTAGGTAATTATAGTACTCATTGTCCTCTTTTTATTCAAAGATGTTTCAAAAAAATTTTTATTCCTATTTTAAAATGGTTTAAATTATGGAAATATTGATAAAAAAGTTGAAATCAAATAAATAATAGTATCTAAATGGGGTTTTTGAATTTGAAAATGGGTTTAACTATATTTGTCATAATTTTCATTGTTATTTTTGCTGGAATTTTTTATATGGATAAATTGAATGAAACAAAAAAGAATCAAATAGTATCAAATGTAAATGCTGCGGTTAAACTAGTAGAATCTGAGGGTGAAGCTTCTTTTCCTGAATTTTATTCTAATAAATGGTTTAAGGGGGATGAATACATATTTATTTGGCAATTAGATGGTATAAGAGTAGTTTATCCTCCTGATCCAGCGGGTGTTGGAAAAAACATGGCTGATCTTAAGGATTATGATGGTAAACCTATTGGAAAACTCTTCATTGAAACTGCACAAAAAGGTGAAGGATGGGTAGAATATAGATGGCCAAAACCAGGAGAAAACAATCCATCAACAAAATTAACATTCATAAAAAGAGCTATTTATCAAAATAGGACTTACCTAGTGGGTTCAGGGATATATTTAGACTAAATAGGAAGATAGAATAATATGCCTAATAAAAATAGAGGGAATATATATTATTCCACAGTAACACACTTAGCTAGATTCTTGGGCTTGTCGGGGTCAATACCCTTAGCCACACTAATATGGTAGGATAGAAGTTGTAGTGGGACTATATAGGGGATTGCTGAGAACATTTCATCAATTTCATCATCCAAGCCAATTAGGTCCACTGTTTCAGATCTTAAAACATCATCCTTTTTTGAACCTACACCTATCACATGCGCTCCCCGGGCTCTTACTTCTTCCACATTACTTAATGTTTTATCATGACTTTTCCCTGGAGGTACCACAGCCACAACAGGTACTTCATCATCAATAAGTGCTAATGGGCCGTGTTTTAGTTCTCCAGCAGCATAGCCCTCGGCGTGAATGTAGGTAATTTCTTTAAGTTTCAAAGCCCCTTCCATGGCAGTGGGATATGAAAATCCTCGCCCAATAAAGAAGAAGTCTTGTACATCTTTGTATTTATGGGCAATTGAAATAATCTGATCTTCTTTTTTTAGTATTTTTTCCATTTCCTCTGGGATCTGGTTAAGTCTTTCCAGTAATTCTTCTTTTTTACTCATATATATTGCTAGAAGATATATGCATGCCAGCTGACTCACATAGGTTTTGGTGGCGGCCACTCCAATTTCTGGACCTGCATGAGTATAAATAACGTGATCTGCTTCACGGGTAGCCCTACTACCCAATACATTGACAATGGCTAGTGTTTTAGATTTTTTATTGGCAATTCTAAGAGATTTAAGAGTATCAGCAGTTTCACCAGACTGGGTAATAAGTATAACTAAAGTTTCCTGGTTAAGGGTGTTGGCGGAATATTCAAACTCTGAAGCAAGAACAACATCAATTGGAATATCCATTAAACTTTCAAAAAGATATTTCCCAATTAGGGAAGCATGATAAGAAGTTCCACACGCAACAAAACATATTCTTTTAATAGACTTGATTTCTTTTACTACTTTTTTTATTTCTTCTGCACCCATAAGAGTGTCTCTCACGGCTTTGGGTTGTTCATGGATTTCTTTGAGCATAAAATGATCATATCCTCCCTTTTCAGCCATTTCAGGTGTCCAGTCTATTATATGAACTTCTTTTTCAACCACGTTACCTTCAACATCCTTTACAACCACTCCCTCTTTTTCATCTAAAATTACCATTTCCCCATCTTTTAGGTAGATAATATTGTTTGTTTGTTTTAAAATGGCAGGAACATCAGAGGCTAGGAAATATTCTGATTCATTTTTGCCAGCTATAAGGGGACTGTCTTTTAGTATCCCAATAATCTTGCCTGGTTCATCTAAGGAAAAAACGGCCAGGGCAAAGCTGCCTTGAAGATCATTGGTGGCCTTCCTAACAGATTCTTCCAGATCATGTCCCTCATCCATATATCTCTCTATTAAGTGAGGAATAACTTCTGTATCAGTTTCAGATTTAAATAAGTGGCCTTCTCGTATAAGTTCATCCTTCAATTCTTTATAATTTTCGATTATTCCATTATGCACCACGGAGATTCTATTTTTACAATCATTATGGGGGTGAGAATTTTCACGGGTGGGAATACCGTGGGTGGCCCATCTTACATGGGCTATGCCCATATTACCAGGGATATCTCCCAAGTTTAATTTTTGGTCAACATCATCAATCTTACCCTTGTCCTTTTTTAATTCAATTTCATTATAGGGTGTTGCGATACCCACAGAATCGTAACCTCTGTACTCCAATCTCTTAACACATTCTAAAAGTACAGGAGCGGCTTTTTTATCATTCAAAATACATCCTACTATACCACACATAATTTTCACCTTATACGGTGTAAGATTATATTGATTAGAAAAATCAATACATTATTATAAACTTATTAATTAATTAGATATATTCAATAAAATCTTTAATTTATTTCAAATTATATAACAGTAATTGGATTTACATCTATATAAGTATTTGAGCATAAATAAAAAATGGAGATAACATGACCGAAAAAGTTGGAAAGCTGCTATATACAGGTAAAGCAAAAGATGTATATGAAACCGATGATCCTAATCACGTGATAGTGAAATTTAGGGATGATATCACTGCAGGAGACGGTGAAAAAAAGGATAACATAAATATGAAGGGTTATTATAATTCCCTTATTTCTGCTAAACTTTTCCAAGTATTAGAAGATGCAGGTATCAAAACACAATACATAAAACTTGTTGAACCAAGATACATGCTTTCCCATCGTCTGGAAATGATACCATTAGAGGTGATAGCACGAAATAAAGCAGCCGGCAGTCTTTTAAGGAGATTTCCCTTTGAAGAAGATCAGGAGTTTGTTCCCCCCTTGATACAGATGGATTATAAAAGCGACGAATTTGGAGATCCCATGCTAAATGATGAAATTGCAATTGCATTGGGACTGGTTAACCGAGAAGAAATAAGAAAAATAAAGGAAATAACATTAAAAATAAATAATACCCTAAAAAAGTTCTTGGAAGAGAAGGGAATTACACTGGTTGATTTCAAAATCGAATTTGGATTTGACAAGGATAGAAATATAGTATTAGGTGATGAGATAAGCCCGGATACTTGCAGATTCTGGGATATTAAAACCTGTGATACATTGGATAAAGATTTATTCCGGAAAGGAGAATCGGGAGTTATTGAGGCTTACAGAAAGGTAGCATTAATGCTATTGGATGATGAAGAAAAAAATAGATGGGGATTAGAATAACTCCCTTAATCAAAATATTCAATTCATTTTTATTTAGATATGTTATTTAATTGGTGGTGTTCCAATGAGATTTGATGTTCAAGTTAAAATCAGTCTAAAGAAAGGTATGTTAAATCCTGAAGCTTCAACTATACAAAGAGCATTAGCTCTTTTAGGATACGAGGTGGAAGATACAGATACCGTTGAAATTATTAAATTCAGATTGGATGAGGAAGATAGGAATATTGCACTAAAAGAAGTTGATGATATGTGTCAACGCCTTTTATGCAACCCTGTGATTCATGATTATGAAATTGAAATAATAGAAGAGGAAAAATAATGAAAGTAGGTATCATTAGGTTTCCTGGATCCAACTGTGACCGGGATGTTTACCAAGCATTGGAACTGGCTGGTGGTCAACCAGAATATATATGGTGGAACCAGAAAGATCTCTCCCAAATAGATGCAGTGGTCATACCTGGTGGATTTTCTTACGGTGATTATCTTAGAGCCGGGGCCATAGCAGCAATAACACCGGTTATTGAGGGTATAAAGTCTCTAGTCAAAGATGAAAAACCAGTACTGGGAATATGTAACGGTGCTCAGATACTTGCAGAAGTAGGTCTGGTACCGGGAGTTTTCACTGTAAACATTAATTCAAAATTTATATGCCAATGGACGGATTTAAAGGTAGAAACAACTAGAACTCCATTTACCAGTATGTATAAAAAAGGAGAAATTATAAAGATGCCGATTGCACATGCAGAGGGCCGGTATTATGTTGATTACATCCAAGAACTGAAAGATAATGATCAAATAGTATTAAAATTTGCTTCTGAAAATCCTAATGGTTCAATGGAGGCCATAACTGGAGTTTGTGATCAAACTGGTCTAATATGTGCGGTGATGCCCCACCCAGAAAGGGCTTCTTTGACAATACTAGGATCGGATGATGGTCTAAAATTCTTTAAGGGAATCGTTAATTATTAATTTAAATCAGTAACTTGAATTTTAATAAAGGAATTTATGGTTACATTCATGTTATTTAAAGAACTATTTTAATAAAATTATAATGGTGAACATATGGTGGTATATTTAATTGGTGCTGGGCCAGGTGATCCTGATCTTATAACTCTAAAAGCAGTTAAAATATTAAAAAAGGCTGATGTTGTAATTTATGATCGTTTAGCCAACGAAGAAATTCTTGCATATGCAACGGATGCAGAATTAATTTATGTAGGGAAAAAAGCAGGAGAACACTATAAAAGTCAAGATGAGATTAATCAGATTCTTTTAGAACAAGGAAAAAAGCATAATGTGGTGGTGAGACTTAAAGGAGGAGATCCATTTGTTTTTGGCAGGGGGGGAGAAGAGATGTTGGCTCTAATTAATGAAGGAATTAATGTTGAATTCATTCCTGGAGTTACCTCTGCTATTGGTGTTCCCACATCTGTAGGTTTGCCAGTAACCCATAGGGGAGTGGCTACTTCCTTTACTATTGTCACTGGCCATGAAGATCCTACCAAAAAAGAAAAACAAGTAAAATGGGATTATACTGCAGATACAATAATAATATTAATGGGTGTTGGCAGATTAAAAGATAATGTGAAGGAGATAATGAAATACAGAGACTCAGAAACTCCAGTATGCGTCATAGAAAATGGAACACTCCCTAATGAAAGAGTAGTAATAAGTAATTTAGGAGATATCACCAAAAAGAAGATTAATACGCCTGCATTAGTTATTATTGGAAATGTTGTTAAAGTATATAAGAAGGCCTTAAAATGAATGGATTCAAAGGTAAAGTAATAGGAATAACACGTCCTGCAGAGAGAACTCAGGAGGCAGTGGATTTTATATCAGCAAATGGTGGTAAATCTATTGTAGCACCAACACTTGAACTAAGGATTTCTAACTCAGATTCGCTGGTAAAACTATGCAGAATGGCGGAAAAACTTGACTGGTTAATCTTCACTTCACCTACGGCTATTATATCATTATTTAAACATTGTCCCAATTTAAATGATAAATTAAGTGCTGATTGTAAAATTGCAGTAATTGGCCCTAGAACTGGAAAATTTCTAACAGAATATGGGTTAAATGCAGATATTATCCCTGATAATTATACCGCAGAGGGGCTGCTGGATATTCTAATGGATCAAGATATGAAAAATAAAACAGTTGGCATCCCCCGCACCATGGTTGCCCGGGACGTATTGCCTGAAGGACTAAAAAAACAGGGTGCAAATGTTTATCTGGCAGATGCATACAAATCAAGCATACCAGAAGATAAAACCAAAGTTCAAAATCTTATCAAATTAATCATTAACGGAAAGGTGGATGCTGTCACATTCACCAGCCCATTAACTGTGAATAATTTCTTTGAAATCGCTGGAAATAGTCAAAGAGATGATTTAATCAATATATTAAAAAGTGGAAAGGTATTAGTGGCAGCTATAGGTCCAGTTACATCTAAACCCCTAAAGGAGAGAGGTATTACCCCCATAATTCCTGAAAAATATACAGTTAAAGCCATGCTTACCGAGTTGATGAAAAAAATCTAAGCACTAACGTATTACATAAAGATGCTTGTGGAGGAGATAATATTAAAACTGTAATCTGGCCGGTTTATATTGATGTTGAAAAATCAAAAAAACAGGGGAGAAAAATTGCTAAAAAATATGCGGTTCCTTCCCCAAAACTAAATGAAATATCAAAAGCAGCTAAAAAATTAAAATTAAATCCAGAAATTGAAAAGCATAAATCTTATCCTTCTGAATGGTGGGAATCTTCAGGGAGAGTTTTAGTGGATAAGGAGTTTCCTAAAAGAGAAATCTTACAAAAAATTGCTAATCTGATAAAGGCTTCACGTTCCAAAAAATAATTTTTTTAATCCTAAGGCACCTACATTTTTTTGATCAATAATTTAATGTTTATCTTCATTATATCCATGTTTTTCTTTGATAACTTGAAATATTTAATCCTATTAATCATATTGCATCAATAAAAATTTATATTAAATAATTTAAATAATTATTATAATATATCTTGAATTGATAAGGGAGTTAATTAATGAGTAGATGTTTACCTGGTCCAATGGAAAAAGCCTTTAATAGGGCTAATGAAATGGTAATTAATTCTGAGGATATAAAAATTTATACTCATATTGACTGTGATGGTATATCTGCAGGTGCAATACTATCCTCAATGTTAGATCGACTGGAAAAAGACCATGAAATTGAATTTATTACATTGGATCAAATTCCTGATATTGAAATCGATAATGAACTTTCTATTTTTTCTGATCTAGCATCCGGACAAGATCTTGATAAAAATATTGAAAATATGAGTACTTCTTCTTCTAAAATACTTATTTTAGATCATCACCCTCCTTTTAGAAAATTAGGTTATAATCCTGCTTTAAAGGGAGAATTCTTAGAAATAAATCCTCATCACTATGGTATTGATGGTTCATTCCATATTTCAGGGGGTGGGATGTCTTATCTCTTAGCAAAAACATTTGGATTTAAAGATTTGAGTTGGATAGGTGTTTTAAGTGCAGTGGGGGATATGCAAAATAATTTATCAGGAAAATTAACTGGTATTAATAAGTATATATTAAATGATGCTGTTGAGGAGGGTCTAATTAGTTCTGTGAATGATCTTTCAATATACGGACGTCAAACCAGGCCAATATTTGTTGCTCTTTCCTATTTTGGAGATGTTAACCTTCCCATAACTAATAATAAAACTGAATGTATTTTAATGTTAAAGAATCTTGGTATTCCCCGAAAGAATGGCAGAAAAACTCGTTGTTTATGTGACTTAACCCAAGAAGAAAAAACTAGTATTTTCTCGGAATTAATGAGAATGCTTAGCCGGGAAGTTCCATCAAAATATGTTAAATATATTCCTAGATTGATCACTGGAGAATCTTACGATTTTCTAGCTGAAAGAAAATACACTCCTCTTCGGGATGCATCGGAATTTTCAACAGCAGTTAATGCATGCAGTCGTAACAAAAACCCTGAGGTTGCCCTTAAAGTACTTAAAGGTGATAGGGGCATTGTATTGGATGCAATGAAAGATTTATCCCATGAACACCGCAGATATTTAGCTGAAAGAATAGAATGGGTTGAAGGAGACGATAGAATAATTCATCTTAAAAATCTTCAATATTTTAATGGAAATGGAATAAAACAAGAAGTAGTTGGCACCATTGCCGGGATGATCTTAAGCCATGGTGATTGGAAAAAGCCTATCATAGGATTTACTGATATTGGTGATGATAAAAATGGAGTAAAGGTTTCACTTAGGTGTAGTCGTCTTCTGGCATATGATGGTATAAACTTTGGTAATATCATTAAAAAGGTTGCAAAAAAGGTGGGAGGTACTGGTGGAGGACATTCAGTGGCTTGCGGTGCATACATTCCAGAAGATAAAACTAATGAATTTTTAAAATTATTTGATGAATCATTAAATGGTAGATTAGCCTAAAAATTAATTATTAGATAAATAATAATTTGAAATTAGATTATTGGTGTATTTATGAGTGTTTTTAAGAAAAAAGGGGAACTAACACAGTTCCAAATATTGGCTGAAATAGCCAAGAATGAGCCCCATCTACGTCAAAAAGATATAGCTAAAAAATTAGGGATAACAGTACAAGCTGTTTCTGAAAATATAAAAAACTTGGTTGATGAAGGATATGTTGAAACCAAGATGGGCCGTTCCCGTTATAAGATCACAAAAAGAGGCATTGACAAAGTAAAAATGGATGCAGGTGACTTGAAAAGATTTGCAGATGAAGTACTCAATATAATGAGTACCTATAAATCTATATGGCCGGCAATAGCAAGGGAAGATCTTAAAGCAGGCGATCAAGTTGGTTTGATAATGGAAAATGGAACATTATACGCTGGCAAAAATGAATCATCCGCTTATGCTGAGGTTTTATATGATGCATATAAAGGTGAGGATGTGGCATTGATTAAATTAGGGGGAACAATTGACCTCGAACCAGGGGAAGTTACCATATTAGTATTACCAACTATTAACCAAGGGGGATCAAGATCCATTGATTATGGAAAAATAGAAAATATCTTGAAAAAAGATTTTGAAAAGGTAGGAATAATGGGCACTGTTTCAAGGGCGGTAGTTGATAAGTTAAATATAAAACCTGATTTTGAGTTTGCAACACCTCATGCCACAGTTGCCGCTTCAAAAAGGGGTCTAAATATACTGGTATTTACTGTTGGTAAAATGAACAGAAGCATAACTCGTAAATTAGATGAAAATGGAATAGAATATAAATTATATGACGTTTTTCGAGAGAATTTAGATAGTTAACATAATATATGGAAAATATATTAATTGAGTAAATTTCTATAAATTGTAAACATATTCTGCTGGAACTATAGTTGCTTTACCCTCTCTTAGAACATTAATTAAATGGTCAATATCTTCAGTTCGAAGTAAAACAATTGCTTTTTCTTCTTTTTCATCTACAAATGCATATAAATATTCAAGATTGATATCAGATTTATTTAATATTTTCAGCACTGATGCTAATCCACCAGGCTGGTCTGATAATTCAACGGCAATAACTTCATTCATTTTAACAATGAAATTGTTGTCTTCAAGTATCTTTTTTGCTTTTCCTGGGTCAGGGACTATTAATCTTAAAATTCCAAAATCAGAGGTATCGGCAATGGATAATGCTCTAATATTGATTCCAGCTTCACCTAAAATATTGATAGCTTTCCATAATCTTCCTTTCTTATTCTCTAAAAATATTGATAACTGTTTCAACTTCATTTCAAAAAACTCCTTCCTTTTTAAGTTATGTCCTTATTCATATTTCACGTTTATCAATAACCCTAACTGCTTTTCCTTCACTTCTAGGAATAGTTTTTGGTTCTACTAATGTAACATTAACTCTTAATCCGATTTCATCTTCGATATAGCTTTCAATCCTATTTTTAATTCCTATCAATTCCTTCACTTCATCAGAGAAAAGTTTCGGTGATGCTTCAACTCTTACTTCAAGTTCATCCATGAGATGGGGCCTAGTAACGATGATCTGGTAGTGGGGTTCCAATCCATCTATATTTAGGAGGGCTTTTTCAATCTGGGAGGGGAAGACTGAAACTCCCCTAATTTTTAGCATATCGTCTGTACGTCCGGTGATTCGTTCCATCTTTATAAATGTTCTGCCACAGTCACATTTATCATTTTTAAGAGCAGTGATGTCTTTGGTTCTGAATCTTATTATAGGCATTCCTTCACGGGTAAGAGTGGTGAGAACCAGTTCTCCTTTTTCACCTAATGGGACTGGTTCTAATGTTTCAGAATTTATAATTTCGGGATAGAAATGGTCTTCAAATACATGCAATCCACTTTTTTGGTCACATTCTATGGCAACACCAGGACCCATGATCTCTGTTAACCCATAGATATTGAAGGCTGGCACACCATACCTTCTCTCGATTTCTTGTCTCATTTCTTCTGTCCACATCTCTGCTCCAAATCCAACGGCTTTTAGATTAGACTTTTTAGGATCTATACCTTCACTATTAGCTACTTCGGCTAAATAAAGGCCATAAGAGGGGGTGAAAATCATGAGGGTGGAGCCAAAATCGCATAATATTTCAATCTGTCTTTTTGTTTGCCCTGTGGATATAGGGATTACAGTGGCCCCGATTTTTTGTGCACCATAATGTACCCCAAATCCTCCGGTAAATAGGCCATATCCATGAGTATTCTGTATAATATCCTCATCAGTAAGTCCCATCATGGTTAAACCACGGGCCATAACTTCACTCCATATATCAATATCCTTCTGAGTATAACCAGACACAACTGGTTTGCCGGTCGTCCCTGATGAGGTATGGACTTCTATTATATCTTTGCGTGGAACTGCAAACATTCCAAAAGGATATGCTTCTCTTAAATCATTTTTTGTGGTAAATGGCAGTTTTTCTATGTCTTTTAGTGTTTGGATGTCTTCTGGTTTGAGTTTAATATCATCAAATTTCTTTCGATAATATGGAACATTTTCATATGCAACTTTAACAATTTCTTGTAATCTTTCTAGTTGTAACTGTTCTAATTCATCTTTGGCTATACATTCTGCTTCTTCATTCCAGATCATGTTCTATCACCTGATTTATATTGATATGGATTAATAGATTCCTTTTTAACCTAATAACTACTAATAAATAAGTTTGATATCTAAAAAATTATTGTTACTTAATATTTATTGGATTAATATAAAATTTACTAAAAAAAATTTTTAGATTCTAATGGAAAAACATCTAATAAATGATATATAGAAAAAGATTTGTATTTTTCCAAGTAAATTTTAGAGAATACTATGTTTCTAAAATAAAAATAGAAAAATAAATAAAAATTTGAGTTAGGGAGAGTTTAGCCAAGTCTCTGTTCTCTTGTTTACTTCTTCCCAGTTAACAATTTTCCAAAATGCATCAACAAAATCCGGTCTTACATTTTTGTAATCAATATAGTAAGCATGTTCCCAGACATCCAGGACCATGAGTATTCTGAAGTTGGGTATTACATTTACATTATGTTTCTCAATTTGCATAATGAAAAGTCGGTCAGTACCCCGGCAAAGTGTTAATGCGGCCCATCCGGAACCTTCCACGCTGTTAGCAGCTTGTGTAAATTCATTTTTGAATCTTTCAAAGCTTCCAAAGTCTTTTTCAATATATTTAGCTAATGTTCCTTGTGGTTCTCCTCCACACTTGCTGGCGGGTCCCATGTTTTCCCAGAATAATTTGTGCAACATGAATCCTCCTACATGGAAGGACAATTCTTTGGCCACAGCCTTGACATCAAATTCAATATTTTGATCCCTTTTGTCAAATTTTTCTAGCAAGGCATTTGCACCAGTCACATATCCTTGATGGTGTATAGTATGATGTATTTTTAGCTGTTCTTCTGATATGTAGGGCTCTAAATCTTTATAGCCATACTCTAATTCAGGCAGTTCATATATTTTTTTCCCCATTTTTTTCACCTCTTATACCTTTTATTTACCACTTATGATAATTTCGGTAACATAGCCACCAATCATAGCATTTATATTGTTCAGTTCGTTTTTTTGCAGTTTCAACATCAGTAGCTGGAGGAATTATAAGTCCTTTACCAATTAGTTCATTATTTGGCCAGTTAGCAGGTATAGCCACTGATTTTTCTTCGATAGTTTTAAATCCTTCTATCATTCTAAGAATCTCATCCATATTCCGTCCTAATTCTTGAGGATAGTACAATATGGCCCGTATAATTCCACTAGAATCAACAATAAACACTGCACGAACAGTATTAGTTGCTTTAGATGGATGTATCAATCCTAATGTATTAGCAACCTTCCCTGTATCTGCAATCACTGGAAATTGGATTTCAACATCCATTTTTTCCTTAATCCATTCAATCCATTTAAGGTGTGAAAATACTTGATCCACACTTAAACCTATCAATTCACAATTTAATTCTTTAAATTGTTCATATCTATTTTGGAATGCAATAAATTCAGTGGTACAAACTGGTGTAAAATCTGCTGGGTGGCTAAAAAGTATGAACCATTTTCCTTTCAATTCTTCAGGTAATTTCATCATACCCTGAGTAGTTTGGACCTCCATCTTAGGAAACTTATCACCAATTAAAGGCATTCCTTTTCCTTTTTTCTTAATTTTTTTCAATTCATATATTTTTTCTCCCATTAAAATTCCCCCTTTTTTTTAAGTCTTTATTTTACTGGAATAATTTTTTTCAGGATTTATTTTATTCAGAAGATGGTGGGTTAAACATTCTCTGACCAAATTCATTATCTAGCATTAAAATACTTGATGCATCTTTACCTGCCAGTTTAACTTTGTTGAGTATTCCACTGGAAGATTCTTCTTCTTCAACTTGCTCCTCAACAAACCACTGTAAGAAATTATTTGTAGCATGATCTTTTTCTTCAATTGATAGATTAACAAGGTCATTTATTAAACCAGTAACCTTTTGTTCATGGGCATAAACATGTTCAAATACATCTAAGGGTGATTCCCATTCAGTCTGGGGTTTTTCAATTTCTTCTAGAATAACTCTTCCACCTCTCTGGATAATGTAGTCATGAATCTTCATTCCATGGGATAGTTCCTCTTGGGCTTGTATTCTCATCCAGTTTGCAAATCCACCTAAATCAATGGATTCAAAATAGGCATTCATTGCCAGATATAGATATGCAGAATATAACTCTGCATTCAGTTGACTGTTTAATGCATCTTCTATTTTTTCTCCTAGCATATTAAAAACTCCTTTTTTTTTATTTACTTACCATATTAATTGATTTATTTAATAAAACAATTTTATCAGCTAATTTTTCAATTTTTTCAAGATCCTCATCTCTTGGCTGTCCCTTAACTAAAACCGGTTCAATTATTTCAACATTTAAATTGGATAACATATTTTCTAAATGTTCCACTGTTCTTCCACCCCATCCATAAGATCCAATAATTGATAAGTATTTGATTTTCGGTTTTAGAATGTTTGTTAAGTAGGTAACATAAACTGCTAATGGATGTGGACCAGTTAAAACAGTAGGAGTGGCAATAATAAGTGTTGAAGCGTCCACCAGTGTTTCAGCTATATCTCCAATCTCCGTATTTGTCAGATTAAAAGGTTTAACCACCATATTTCTATTCATAAGGGATTCTATAAGATGATCTACCATCACTCTGGTACTGCCGTGCATTGAAACATAGGGAAGAATAACCTCGGGTTTGGTTCTATCAGAAATCCATTCTTTATACAACCCTATGATATATTCAACATTTTTATGAAGCGGGCCATGACTGGGGGCTATAATGTCAATATCCAATTTACTGATCTTATTAATATTTCCAACTATCACTTTACGAAAGGGCATCATTATCTCGGCATAATATCGCTTTAACGGAGAGTATATTGTTTTTGTATCTTCTATGAATAATTGACTTTCTGCTAGATGAGAACCAAAGAAATCACAGCTAAAAAGTATTTTATCCTCTTTTAGATAGGATACCATTGTTTCAGGCCAATGAACCCATGGAGTGAATAAAAATTGCAGTGTTTTATCACCCAGAGATAGGCTTTCCCCATCAGAAACTGTTAAAAAATTTTCTTCGGGTATAAATAATAAATTTTTAAGCAATTCTTTGCATCTTTCATTAGTTACAATAACTGCCTCGGGGTATAATTCTATAATTTCTGGCAATGATCCAGAATGATCCTGTTCCGCATGATTAACTATGATATAATCTACTTTAACATTAATATTTTTAAGTTTACTAATTAATTCATGAGTTTTACTAGGATCAACAGTGTCAATCAAAGCATTTTTTGAACTGCCTAAAATAAAATAAGAGTTATAACTGGTGCCTCGTGGGATGGTTATTAGTTCATCAAATAATATTCGATCCCAATCTTGGGATCCTAAAAAATAAATATTTGGTTTAATTGTCCTAAGAGACATATTAATCCATCTTTCTAAAATATATAATATTTAATCCATTTTTTTAAATTGATCCTTACCCACACCACATATGGGACAGATCCAGTCTTCAGGTAACTCCTCAAAAGAGGTTCCAGGATCTATTCCTGATGTTGGATCACCTTCTTCGGGATCATATACATATCCGCACATTTCACAAATGTATTTATCCATTTTTTTGCCTCCACTATGCATTTATCCATCAATTCATACCTAATCCAGTTTATTTATCTTAAAAAATTCATTACAAATATACAATTTATAAATAAACTATTATTTTAATCTTCTATTATATTTTTACAAATGATCTTTTTGGAGCACCACAAGAGGGACATCTCCAATCATCTGGCAACTCTTCAAATGGTGTGCCGGGTTTGATTCCAGAACGTTCATCCCCTACTTCTGGGTCGTATATATAACCGCAAATTTTACATTTATATCTATCCATTCACTCACCTTTTAAGATTTTATAGATCATTTATCTCTCGGAAACGAATCTTTCCAGCTCCACAATGAGGACACACCCAACTATTAGGTATATCATCAAAATTTGTGCCAGGTTCAATGCCAGACCTAACATCACCAACATCAGTAGAATATATGTAACCACAGACACTGCATTTATAATCTGTCATTTTAACTTCTCAAATTTCAAAGTAAAAAAATATTTTTTAATTTAATATATTGTTTTTCAATATTTATACCTTTACTCTTTTAGAATCTATATAAAAATCTGGCTGAATTTATTTTTATCTAACTCCATTAATAAAAAAACAGTAAAATAATAATAATAAACCCTATTTTCTATTAATGCTAATTTAATTGATTAATTCTTGGAAATCACTAATAAGGAAATCTTTAGTCTAATAAAAATTAGATTAGGATTAATTAATTATTTGAAAATTAAAATTAGTTTTAAATAGAACATATAAATTAAGGATTGAATAGTTTTTATTTATCTTTAACTAATAACACAGGAATATCAGTTGATTTAATGGTACTTTCGGCCACGCTTCCCATTAAGAGCTTTTCTAGACCACTCTTTCCATGAGTCCCAATAACTATTGTATCTGCATGGGACTTTTTCGCAATCTTATCCATGTCATGAAGAGGATTTCCCACAATCAGAATTTCATCAACATTAACTCCTTCAGTTTCACCCTTTTCTCTAACATTTTTAAGGATTTTATTACCTTCTTCTTCCAGAACAGAATAGGGATATATAAGTTTTTCATCAATCACATGGACTGCTACAATTCTAGCATTTAACTTTTTTGCAAGTTCAATAGCCACATCTTCAGCTTTAGATGCATATCTAGAGCCATCAGTAGGAACCAAAATTGTCTCAAACATTATTTCACTTTCCTCAAATGGTCTCCCACAACAAAATCAACCCCACCTAAATGTAGAACTGGTTTAACCTTTTCAACATTTAACAATCCATCTTTAAGGGAGCCCGGCTTAATATCAGTTCGAACCACTCTACCCACTATCAAGTTATGATCACCAGCATCTTTAATCCATTCCACCTTACATTCTAAATGTCCAACACACTCCTTAATCTTAGGAGGTGCCACCAATTCTGAGGGAATTTGATTCAAACCTGCTTTTTCAATTTCATTTACTCCATAAGGAAATTTCTCACCGGTAATCCATAGTTTTTCTAAGATAGTCTCGGGGGGAATATTAACTACAAATTCTGGGATTTCCTCAATATTCTGATAAGTGTCATGGCTAGGAACTGATGCAAATGCTACCAGTGGAGGGTCCATGGATACAGGCATGGTAAATGAAAAAGGGGCAGCATTAACTTCATTTTTTGAATTAATTGTTGTTACTATAATGGTCGGTCGGGGAGCCAGAATTCTGTATGCATTTTTATTATCCAACTTTTCAAATGCCATTTTAATACCTCAAATTATACTTAACAAAGGGATTTTATTCATCTAACAAAATTGATTAAATATCTTTTTTTTATTATTTAGCTTACTATTCTGTTTTTACAGTTCTTTTTTCCAGATATTCTGCATCACTAATTTTAATGAATTGATTACACAGTTTCCCAGGTTTACCTTCAATTACTAATTTCCCATCCTGGATCAATATGGATCTAGTTGAAACTTCTTCAATAAAATCAACATGATGGCTAACCATCACTATAGTTGTATTAAATTCTTTATTTATTCTTTTGAGGGCATTTGATACATTTCTTAATGTTATAGGGTCTAAGTCTCCAAATGGTTCATCAAGTATCAGCACTTCTGGATTTGAGGTAAGAACTAGTGCTAAAGTGGCTCTAACTTTTTGTCCTCCAGATAATTCATAGGATTTACGATCAAGAATTTCTAGTGGTAAATCCAGTGCTTTGAATATAGGTTCGGCATAGGTTTTCACAGCATTTTCCGGGAAACTAGGGAATAAATCGTGTAAAATTTCAGGATCTAATCCAATCTTCTCTAATCGGAACTTAGCTTCATTTTCTGGAAGATCAGTTAGTTGATATAAAACATCAAGTATAACATCACTAATACCCATTTCCTCTGCCTTTTCACGAGCCTTTCCAATAACATTTTCATTTTTTACTCCTAATCGTGCTGCTATTTGTTCCTTTACAGTAGAATGATGTGTCAATGAGAATTCCTGATGCATAAATCCTAATTTACGTCTTATAGTCATTCTGAGAAGTCCAGGTTCATGCATATTAATCCATTCACCATCCAATTTGAAATATACTTCACCTAAATCAGGGGTGTCAAGACCAGCAATCATTCTGAGTAAAACAGTTTTTCCAGATCCACTAGGCCCTATTATAGATAATATTTCCCCTTTTTTAATTTTAAAATTAATATCTTCCATTTCCAGTACATTTCCACCCTTTAATAGGAAAAATTTTCTTTTAAGATTTTCAACTTTAATAATTGGATCATCTACTTGGGAATCTTCTTGATTCTCATATTTACTGTCAATACTATTTAAAAATTCTCCAATTATAACATCAGGGCTTCCTTCATCAATAATTTCCCCCTTATCCATTAAAATTAATCTATCTGCTAAATATTCATGAACTTCAGGTAAATGGGATACCAGAATAACTGTAACACCTAGTTCTTTATTAATATTTTTAATTGCATCTAAAATCTCCTGTTTAGTTTTTGGACAGGACATTGTTGCTGGTTCATCTAATAATAAAACTTTAGGTTTTTTTGCCAGCTGCCGGGCCATAATCAAGCGCTGCTTTTCTCCACCACTCAATACTGGTGCAAAATGATCCTTTTTATCCCCTAATCCTACTAAATTTAGAATATTTATTGCTTCTTCCCCAAATTCGTTAAAAGCATCATCAAATTCGGTTAAAGCTTCGTCACCATATTTTGTACCGTATAATTTTCTTAAAACATTTTGAAGGGCTGTTTCAGACCATAATCCAAATGATCGCTGCAAGTGAATGGCAGTTGCCTTTTTTAGCTTCGTAAAATAATAAGGTGTTGAATCTGGTGATAGTGTGACATCATCTACTCTAATTTCTCCCTCATCAAATGGTTCCACACCTCTAAGAATCCTTAAAAGAGTGCTTTTTCCCGAACCACTCATTCCAATTATTCCAACAATTTCACCTTCTTCTGCTTTGAAATTAATGTTATTTAGGGCCTTTAACTCGGCACCGTTTTTCATTTGATATGTTTTGGATAAATTTTTTACTTCAATCATTGTCTATCACCGTAAATAATAGAAAATCTGAATTCTTTAATGAAACTAATTGTCCAACAAATTATATTAGATTTTCTATTAATAAACTCTAAGATAATAATTAATAAAATTTAATAGGCCTATTTAATAAACATGAATCAATGTATTTCAATTATCACATAAACTAATATCAAACAATAGATATAAATTTTATAAATTGGGTGGTTTCATGAGGGGTTTACTTGTTGGTAGAATGCAACCAGTCCATAAAGGACATCTTCAAGTTATAAAAAGAATTTTAGAAGAGGTTAATGAAGTAGTAATTTGCATAGGTAGTGCTCAACTTAGCCATACCCTTAAGGATCCATTCACTGCCGGGGAGAGAGTTATGATGCTAACAAAAGCCCTTACAGAAAATAATATTTCTCCTTCCAGATACTATATAATACCTGTGCAAGATATAGAATGCAATTCAGTCTGGGCAGCTCATATAAAAATGTTAACTCCACCATTTGATCATGTTTATAGTGGAAATCCACTGGTTCAAAGACTTTTTATTGAAGATGACTTTGAAGTTACAGAGCCTCCACTATTTAACCGTACACTCTACTCTGGAACTGAGGTTAGAAGAAGAATACTTGAAAATGAAGATTGGCAGGAACTAGTCCCAGAATCAGTGGTAAAAGTGGTTAAAGAAATTGATGGTGTGCAGAGGATGAAACATTTATCAAAAAAAGAAGTTCATTAAAGTTATCTAATTGATTAGTGCAGGTTTGTGATATAATGTTAATAAAAATAATTAAAAATACTGAAGATTTAGTAACAATAAATGATCTAATAACTCATGTGGAGAATAATAATAAAATAGACCACTGCGGTGCAATATATACTTTCCAAGGAATTGTAAGAGGTAACGAAAAAGGGAAAAAAATTAAAAGACTAGATTTAAGCACACCTAACATTGAAAAAACAGAAAATGAACTGGAACTCATTGTTAAAGATGTTAAAAAAAAGTATAAAGTGGTGGATATCGCAGTAGTGCATTATGTAGGTGAATTTCACGTTGGAGATCCCTTATTTTTAGTTGCTGTGGCAGGATCCCATAGAAATGAAACTATTGAGGCTCTAAATGAAATTATTGAAAGAACAAAATTTGAATTAGATTTTAAAAAAGAAGAGCACACCGGAACCGGCATGAATATCATAATGTCTGGAGGTTAAACCATTCAGGAACCACATGAAGAAATAACAGGTAGGGATCAGCCATGAATATCATAATGTCTGGAGGTTAAACTAATAGTCTAATTTTTTTTTGGGGGTTATTTGAATTGAAATTCATAAGGGACAGTGTACATGGAAATCTTCACCTAGAAAATTTTGAGGTAAATATAGTTGATACACCTCAAGTTCAAAGACTTAGAAGAATTAAACAGTTAGGATTTACCTACCTTGTATATCCTGGTGCTAATCATTCCCGTTTCGAACATTCCATGGGCACCATGTTTCTGGCTTCTAAATTATCTGATAATTTAGATTTAGATGATGATGAAAAAGAAATAGTACGAATTAGCGCAATTCTGCACGACGTGGGACATGGACCATTTTCCCATGTATCGGAAGCAGTTTTAAATCATTCCCATGAAATTTTCACATCAAAAATTATAAAAGAGTCTCAAATAGCAGATATATTATCTGAATCATTTGAACCAAAAGAAATTATTGATGTTATCAGTGGAAAAGGACCCTTGGGACAGATAATTTCCGGAGAGCTAGATGTAGATCGTATGGATTATTTGCTGCGAGATTCACATTACACTGGAGTGGCATACGGAGTAATTGATGCAGAAAGATTACTGGATAACATGAAGCTAAAAAAGAACTTGGTCCTAGATATCAAAGGAGTTCAAGCTGCTGAATCAACTTTAGTAGCCCGTTATTTCATGTATCCTAGTGTTTACCAGCATCACACCACACGCATAGTTAACTCCATGTTTCGAAGGTGTTTAAGAAAACTATTTGAGAAGGGTGATGTTAATCCAGATAAGATTTACAAATACGATGATACTGATATTACTTCTATAGCCCGTGCAAAAGATGGATTTGTTAAAGAAATAATGGGTAGATTAGATGATAGGGATCTATTTAAAAATATATATTGCTTAAAACTTAGCGAAATTGACTATCCTGAGGAGATATTTAAAATAAGTCATGAGGAGATTAAAAATATTGAGAATGAAATATCAGAGGACTTAAATATCCCTCCAGATTATGTTATTATTGACGTGCCAGATTATCCTTCATTTGATGAAATGCAAACCTTAGTATCTGTTGATAATGACATTGTTAAATTAAGTGAAATATCCAGTATAGTAGCGGCTTTAAATGATGCTCGTTTCAATCACGCAGATTTATGTATATATTTACCTGAAGAGTATTCTGAAAAAGCATATAATATCTCCTTTGAAGAATATCTTAACTTATAATTAAATTGATTAATTTAGTTATCAATATATCCTTAGGGTATTGTAATATGTAATGAAAAAGAATGGAATTAAAAAATTAAATTAATAGAATAAAAAAAATACAGATCTATATCTATTAATAGAATTGAGTGTTTAAAATGATAATTGTAGCTATAACTGGTGCAAGCGGCGTAATATATGGATTTAATCTTTTAAAATCCTTAAAAGAACTTAAAATGGATACATCATTGGTTATCACTAAACCTGCAAAAATTATAATAAACCATGAACTAGACATGGATGAAGAAGATATTATAAAATTGGCTACTCGTTTTTATGAGCCTGATGATCTAACTGCTTCAATTAATAGTGGTTCTTGCCGTTTTAATTCTATGATTATAGTGCCTTGCACCATGAAAACATTATCTGCTATAGCCAGTGGATATGCCAGTAACGCCATAACCCGGGCAGCTGACGTGGCACTTAAAGAAAAGAGAAAATTAATACTTGTACCGAGAGAAACACCCCTTAGATCAGTTCATTTAGAGAATATGTTGAAAGTTAGTGGTGAAGGTGGCGTGATTCTACCTGCAATGCCTGGTTTTTATCATAACCCTGAAAATATTGATGATATGGCAAATTTTATTGTTGGTAAAATTTTAGATGTGCTAGGAATTGAAAATCATCTTTTCAAGCGCTGGCATGGTGAAAAACCATGAAAAAGAATTATAAATTTATTGTATCAAATGATGTACCAGGACCAACCAAGGAAGAAATTCGTTGTTTAGTCATGTGTAAATCGGAGGTTTCCAGTAGTGATGTGATTCTTGAAATTGGAACTGGTACTGGTGGTTTAACCACCGAGTTTGCTCGAAAGGCTAAAAAAGTTTTTTCTGTAGATAAAAATCCCAAAGCCATAAGTTTAGCTCAGGCTAATTTAAAAAGAATGAAACTGGAACATAAAGTAGAACTTATTCAAGGAGATGCTTTAACTGTATTGGATGATATTCCCCAATTTGATGTGTTAATGATCGGTGGAAGCAGTGGTGATCTATCTCAGATAATCAAAAAAGGTTATAAACATCTTAAGACAGGTGGAAGGATAATAATAACAGCTATTTTACTTGAAACCCGTTTTGAAGCAGTTAATACATTAAGAGAACTTTCTATGAATCCAGATATTGTAGATATTTCAATTTCTAAGGGTAAAATTATTGAAAGAGGCACAATGATGTACGCCGAAAATCCAGTTGCGATAATTTATTCATCCAAAAAATAACATAGTCTAGCTAGAAGTTAAATTTTATTAACTGAATGAACCTTCTTTCGATTAAATAATATTATTAAACAATTAATTATAAATTTCAAGGAGATAACATGAAAAAAATAGGTTGGAGATTTCGTTTAGGCATATTTCTTGTAATTTTATCTATTCTTCTATATTTTATTCAGTACCTTATCTTCCATAAACTGGACACAGAACTTTTTTATATTGGTATTGACATCTCATTTTTACCCATAGAAATATTAGTAGTTGTACTGGTAATAGAAAAAGCCATCAATGAGAAAGAAAAGAAAATCATGCTGGAAAAGTTAAATATGGTCATAGGCGCATTTTTTAGTGATGTTGGAACAGAACTTATCAAATTTATGGGAGTATTTGACCCGAAAAAAGATGAAATTCGCAATTATTTAATGGTTGATGATGAATGGGATCATGAACATTTTTTAAAAACTTCAGAGCAGATTAAAAATTTTGATTTCCATATCCAACTTGATTATAATAACAAGACATCACTAAATCATCTTGACAGTCTTAAAAGTTTTCTGATTAAAAAAAGGGAGTTTCTACTACGTCTTCTTGAAAATCCCAACCTACTGGAACATGATAGCTTCACAGACATGTTATGGGCAGTTTTCCATTTGAGTGAGGAGCTAGAAAAGAGGAATGATTTATATAATTTAACATCAGCGGATTATGAACATCTTGCTGGGGATATCAACAGAGCATATGCTTTATTAATTTATGAATGGCTGCAGTACATGGAGCATCTTATGATTAATTACCCTTATTTATTTTCTCTGGCCATGAGAACAAATCCATTTGATCCAGATGCCCGAGTTGAATTTACAGGCTAATTATACACACTTAGTACTATTTAGGGACAAATTTATCAATTTCATAAAAATTAAATCCAAATCATTTATATACTTGTAATAATATAATTGTAAAAAACTCAAGGTTGGTATTAATGAAGAGACTAACTTTAGAACAATATAGAGTAATGGTTGATGAAGTAATAGAGTTTAAAAAGCAGAATGGTGAAATGCCCGAATTCACCATGATAGATGGGACAAAAATTGAGAAAGAAAATATTATTGATATTATTGAGAGGGTTAACAAGTTCATACTTGAGATGGGCAGAAACCCGCGAAGTGTAGATATACAAACCTTCGATACAGACCAATACAACTTAATTAAAATGAAATAATATCTTCTGGCCGGTTAATATTTCTAAAACTGACTTTAGACTTATCCAAATCTTTCACATTAACATACTTTATCTTTAACTGCTTAGTTAATGATTTAACATCATTGGTTTTATTTTTAAGGAGTTTTTTAATTTTTGGAATTGCTTTTTTGGTATATATGGCATGTAATGGTTCTAAGTCTCCGTTATCCCACTGAGGAATAATAGAATCATAGATATTATCACTTTTTTGATTTATTTTCTCTGTTTCAAAGATATGAAATATGTTATTTAAAAATGATTTTGTTACAAATGGAGAATCACAGGGTAAAATAAGAGCATAATCAGATTTTATTCTGGTCAAACCAGTCAATATTCCCACAAGAGGGCCCTGTTCTGATATTTCATCCTTTAAGAATTTAAGGTTATAATAGGGATGGTCATTTTTTTTGATAAAATTTTTATAAAATTCAATCTGCTTTTCATCTCTAAGTATAATTAATATTTCATCAAAGAAATCATTTAAGTTATGAATGAGATGCAAGATTAAGGGTTTGTCATCTAAAATGAGAGATCCTTTATCTCTTCCCATTCTAGTTCCTCTTCCTCCGCATAATATTATGCATGATTTCATGTAATTTAGATTCCATTACTGAATTAAAAGAATTTTAAAAAATATAATAGTTTTACATTAGCCTGGTACTGGGATAATTAGGACTTTCATTGGTTATTAAAAGGTCGTGTGGATGGCTTTCAGTTATGCCACTGGCAGTTATTCGAATTAATCTGGCTTTTTCTTGCATATTTTTAATGTTCTTTGCACCACTATAACCCATAGATGCCTTCAGACCACCTACCAGTTGGAATAAAATTTCACTTACTGATCCCTTATAGGGTACCACACCTTCCACTCCTTCTGGAACTAATTTAGCGTGTTTCATCGGGCCTTTTACTTCCTGGAAGTACCTGTCTGTACCGGCTCCAAAACCTCCAGTCATTGCTCCAAGTGATCCCATACCACGATATTGTTTATATTTTCTTCCATTCATTATCACAACATCTCCTGGAGCTTCATAGGTTCCAGCCAGCAGATTTCCCAACATCACTGAGTCAGCACCTACTGCTATTGCTTTGGCCACATCTCCAGAGTACCTTAATCCTCCATCAGCTATGACAGGTATATCATTATCTTTTGCAACATCAGCAACTTCAGATATAGCAGTTAACTGAGGTACTCCTACTCCAGCTATAATACGGGTAGTGCACATTGATCCGGGACCGATACCAACTTTTAAACCGTCAACTCCTTTGGAAATTAAATCTTCTGCTGCTTCTTTGGTTGCAATGTTACCTACAATAAGATCTGCATCAATATTTTCCCTTATTTTTTCGGTGAAATCAACCACATTTAAATTATGAGCATGAGCACAATCTACCGCTATAATATCTGTACCAGCATCATCAAGGGCCATGGCCCGTTCCAAATCAAAAGGTCCTGTGGCAGCGGCAACTAAAAAGCGTCCTTTTTTATCTCTTGAAGCATTAGGATACTTTTTTCTCTCTAATATATCTTTTATGGTTACTATGCCTACGATTTTACCGTTACGCACTACAGGAAGCCTTTCAACCTTATTATCGTATGCTATGTCTAAAGCTTCTTCGGGTGTTATATCTTCAGATATTGTAACCACATCTTCGGTCATTATCTCTTTAACCTTTTTTTGAGCATCAGAATTGATGATAGGTTTAATATCCCTTCTACTTATAATACCAATGACTACTTCGTCTTCAACAACGGGCAATCCACTTATTTCTTGTGATTCCATAATTTCATGGGCATCTTTTAGGGTTGCATTAGCTTCTGTGGTAATCACATCTCTTATGGTAAGATCACTGGATCTTTTTACCTTTTTAACTTCTTCTACCTGTTCACTAATAGTCATGTTACGATGGATTACACCAAGACCACCTTCCTGGGCAATAGCAATCGCCATATCTGACTCAGTAACAGTATCCATAGCTGAACTTACCACGGGAATATTTAAATTATGATTTTTTGAAACACGTGCTACAGTGGTTACATCTTTTGGTTCAACTGATGATGGGTTGGGTATAATTAAAAAATCGTCAAATGTATAGCCAACTTCTGCATCTTTTAATTTTTTAGAGAACATAAAGCACCTCATTCTATTTTAAAGGTTTAATTATGATTGGGAAAATTAATACAATCAAAATATTATTATACTAAAATATTTATTAATATTCTATTTATCTTGAATAGAATAACATTATTGGTATTAGGACAATTATTAATTAATTTCTAATTATTGGTATTAGTACAAATTATTAATTAATTTCTATTAAAATTTATATTAATTCTGAATTAAAAATTTTCAACCATTTCCTTTAAATCAGCTACAGCACTACTTTTTATGGTACCAGAATTTCTGTCTCCATCACTACAAGCAGCACCTCTAATACCAACCACATCACATTTTAGTTTATATAATATAGGCAATTGTTCTTTTTGTACTGAACCTGCAAGAGCAGATTTTAATCCATGATCATGAATCTCATCTATAAATTTTGTAAGATCTTCGGTGTTCATAAAGTCAAATAATGTTTTCCCGTCTTTAACTGCAGTGTCTACCATGGCTAGGTCAGCTCCGGCTGCAGCTGCAACCTTCGGTATATCCATGGGATCCACAGCACCAACTCTATGAGCATCTGCATATCCTGAGGCCACAACTAGAGCATCTTCATTTAATTCATTTACTGCTCTAACAACATTTTTCATTACTTCGTATGCTTGGTCATAATTTTTAGTTCCATATAAACCTACTTTAATATAATCTGCTCCGGAAACAACAGCTCCTGCAGCTGCCAGGGAAACTGTGCCTGGTTTGTAGGGAACATCTCCCAGTGTAGCACTAACTTGCATACCATCCGGGGTTATTTCTTTTATGCTTTTAATAATCCATGGAAAATTAGCACCTAATGATCCTTCTTTAGGATTTTTAACATCGATTATATCTGCACCGCCTTTTATAGATTCCAGTGCTTCTTCAGTGTTTATTGGGCTTATCAACAGAAGCATATCGTATACCTCCTATTACTATTCAAGTCTTAAATCTAATATTTAAATTTATTCATAAATTGATTAAAGCATTAAATTATGGATATTATTTAATTCACAATATAATATCTGAATTTATCTTCAATTATCAAAGGGACTTCCATTATTTTTTATATTATTTGCAATTTTTAAATGTTTTTTATTATAGATACCCGACTCAACAGATTCTTTTCGTAATTTTTCTATAATTTCGTTAGTGGGTGTACTTACTGGACATTCCAGTGAGCATAAACCGCACAAAGTACAGCAGAATAGTCCTGATTGGTATGATGCTTTCACATCTTTTATAAATTTGCTAAAAGCAACACCTCTACCCCCTAAGTAGCCGCGGTATCCGAATTCGTATCCAACAGCGTTATATACTGGACATGAAACAATACAACTTCCACATCCTATGCACCACAAACATTCTTTAAGTGCTTTGCTTCTACCATTGTCCAAGAGTATTACTACCACTTTTTTGGCACCGTACATATCCTCTATTAATCTTTTTTCAATATCAGCGGTTTTAGAGGGTCCGGATATAACATTAATATAGGAAGGTACACGAGTACCAGTAGCATACATGGTTTCCACTTTAACTACTGATATTGCTTCTTCGATTGTATGAACTAACTTATCTATACCCACCAGTACAATATGGGTATCCATCATTGATACCAGGCTCACATTACCTTCATTATGAACAATAACGACTGATCCATCCTCGGCAGCCACAGAATTTGACCCAGTTATACCAATTGAACATTGAGATAACTCTTCCAGTACATTAGATTTTAGTATATCAAGAATTTCCCTTGGTTCTGGATTGATAGTGATACCTAAATTTTCTGAAACAATCTCTGCAATCCTTTCTATATTCAAATGAAGAGCAGGGCCAATGGGATGAGATGATCTATTACTTCCAGGATTTAACTGAACAATCCTATCTCCTAAATCTGTCTCTATAAGTTCCACTTCTTTAGATTTAAGGTAATCTGCAAGACCGATCTCAGCAATAGTATTAGACTTAGATTTACCAATAACCTTATTATCACCAATTATGTCATTAATAATATTCAGGGCATCATCAGCAGTTTCAGCATACCTTACATCAATACCATTCTCTTTTAAACGTTTTTTAGCAGTTTTTATTAGTTTGGGAAGATTATTAATGGAATCTTTCCGGATATTTTTCACTCTTTCTATGAGTTCTTTTGTTTTCTTATTATCTAACAAACTTTTTCTTCGTTTATCCATTAGTTCAAAGGATTTTTGCATGGTGTTAAGCTGGGATTTATTCATCTTTCAGCCCCATTAAAATAATTTCTGACAAATCAAATACTTTTTCACCTTTTTTACACGCAGAATTCAAATTTAAAATGCAAAAAGAACATGCTGTACACATTATTTCTGCATTACTTTTTTTAGCGTCATCTATCCTCATAGAAGCAATTTCCTCTGAAACTTTAGGGTAAGCTGATCTTACACCGCCTCCAGACCCACAGCATCTGGCATTTTCCCTATTTTTTTCCATTTCCACTAAATTTCCTAATTGCCTTATAATAAATCTTGGAGCATTGTATTGATTAGAATGACGACCAAGATGGCAGGGGTCATGATAGGTAATAGTTTTTGAGGTTTTATTAAGTTTAAGTTTCTTGCTTTCAATTAACTCCTGGAAAAATTCAGAACTATGAATTACATCCAGTTCTATACCAAATAAATCTTTATAATCTTTTTTAAGAGTTCTATAACATCCAGCACATGAAACTAATATTTTCTCATGTTTAAAAATATCTAAATTAGATTTCATTAACTCTATAGCATCATCATAAAACCCAGTTCTCATTAGAAAAGAACCACAACATTTTTCATTAGGTAATATCTTATAATCTATGCTTGCAGATTCTAAAATCTTTATAGTTGCATTATCAATTTCTGTTAGTTTATCTCTTATTACACATCCTCTAAAATATATCATTATGACACCTATAATCTCCAAAAAAATAGCCCATTTCTTAATATAATTATAATGGGTTAATGTAAGATCTAAATTTTTTGATGTATTTTATTATCTGGTTGACAATTATACTTTAATTAGATCAGATCTTTTACTAACATCTTTTTTTATATAAGGGCCAGTTATTCTATTAGTTTATAATAAATCTTTTCAAGTTTTGATGCAATTTTTTCTCCTTTATACATGTTGGAAAAGCGGATGCCTTCCTTAGATAATTGATTGTATTTTTCATTATCTTTCAATAAAAATTTAATTTTTTCAGCTAATTCACTGTAATTTTTCAACTGGAAAAATAATCCACCTTTATTTTGACTAGCTTCAATTAAAGGACTAATATTTGAAGCTATAAATGGCACTCCTAATCTCATAGATTCAACTAAGACTATTCCAAACCCTTCCACACTACTGGGCTGACAAAATATGTCCGAGGCTTTAATTGCTTTCAAAACATCTAGGTGGCTTTTAACAAAACCATAGAATTTGATGTTTTCTTCAAGATCAAATTTTTTTACCAATTTTTTCAGATATTCTTCTCTTGGACCAGTACCTATAATTATACAGTTAATATTAGGAATATCATTTTTTAAGATAGAAACAGCTTTAATTAAATCATCTACTCTTTTATATTCAACTAATCGTGACACACAACATAATGTGGGGTTTTTAAATTTATCAACTTTAATTGGAGGTACTTCCACTATATTAGGAACTAAATCTATTTTATGGGGTGAAACAAATTTTTCAAGCTTTTCCCGGGTGTAATTAGAAACTGCTATAATCCGGTCAAAGTCTCTGGATAAAGTGTACCTCTCTAAGATCTCACCTGTAATACCCTTTAATCCAACGTTTCTAATCCATTCACCTATCCATACATCATGATAACGGGCTACACAAGGAATTTTAAGTTTTTGAGACAATTTCCATACAATAGGATAGGTTATAAAGTTATATGCAACAATTATATCAAATTTCTCTTTCTTTCCAGTATCATAGGCAGCTTTCATATAAGATAATCTATCAATAAATGAACCTGCTTGGACATATTCTCTACTTCTACCACATCTTAAAACTTTAATGTTGTTAATTCTATCTTTTTTTTTAGTGCCCCTCTCATATGAGGTAATAACTATTATCTGATGTTTTTTGGATAGATAATTGGCTTCATTAAATGCAGAAGCCTCAGCACCCCCTTTAACTTCTAAATCATCAGTTCTTGGAAAATACTCTGTAAATATGCCAATTTTCATTTTGACTCCAATATTAGTATATTCATATAGTTCTCTCTTTAATATCCAATAGAATTTAGATTATTTTATTTCTTCCCCTTCTTTAATTTGGTCAGATTTTTTCTCATTCTTAAGGGCAGTTTCTCTAACTAACTGGGTTATTTCATTTTCTAGATTTTCAATCATAGTATATATCTTAAATAGTAAGTAGTAACATCCAATTAATCCTAAAATTAGGATTAAATCTAGTCCTCTACCAATTTGTAGCATGTTTGCCAGAATACTGGTTGCTTCGGGTAATAGAGAAACTATGATAATAATTAACCAGATAATAATCCAAATAAATAGCATACCTAAAGATGTTTTTCTTTCTTTAAATCTAAATATGGAGATTATTATTCCAAAAATTCCGATGATAACTCCTACTATTTGGTATATCATATATTACACCTTTTTAATAATATCTAATAACATTTTTGAAAAAATTCTTAATCCTTCTTTTGTATTTGTTCCTTTAGAAAGCGAATAATCAGTATAAATTGTTTTAATGGGCACTTCTTCCATTTTAATATTATTTATTTTTATTTCACGTATAATTTCAGATGAAACACCATAACCCCTTAAATTTATATTTATGACTTTAGCTGCTTTTCTACTAAATGCCCTAAGTCCTGATTGAGAATCCTTCACATTTGATCTATAAAAAATTCGGGTCAATGCATTCATTATTAAATTACCCATCCTTTGGGGCAGAGGCATATGATTAAAGTTTCTATAACCAATTACTGCTTCTGCAGAACCATGAAGAATTGGTTTACAGATCTCTTTTATATCATCAGGATTATGCTGCTCATCAGCATCAAAGGTAACCACAATATCTGCACCTTTTTTAATTGCAGCCTCCAATCCTGTTTTTAAAGCAGCTCCAAGACCTAGATTTATGGCATGTTTATATAAATAGAGTTCATTTTCACTTTGAATTTTTGATGCTATGTTAAATGTCTGGTCACTTGAACCATCATCCACAACAATAATATTATATCTTCTTTTAATTAAGCTATTTAAAACAGCATGAATTGTTTTTTCCTCATTATAAGCTGGTACAATAACATATATTGTTTTAGATGAATTCATTCAATATAAGCCTCTCAGAGAGCTGTTACTTTTAACTTTATAGAAATATGGATTTTTAATAATTTTATATTTAAATCTACTACTGATTTAATTATTTATTAGATTAATATCTAGGTGACTGTTTTGCGGATTTAACTTTGATAAATTAAGAAATTTCAGATTATTTATTAATCTTTTTTGCCATTTCTGCGATTCTTTTTCCAAGATTCTCTGAACTTTCCAATCCAAATTCGTCGTTTTCTGTTTCTCCCATTGCTCCGCCTATACCAGTACCACCATAATGGGCTAGTGGTTTACCATCTCCCACAACAATCATGTCATGAATTAGCATGAAATGATGGATCGCGGCACAAGTAGTTTCTTGTCCTCCATTACGAGCTCCTCCCACTGTAATTGCTCCACCTATCTTATCTTTTAACTTAAAATCAGAGCGCAGTGGTCTAGTACGGTCCATGAACATCTTGGTCTGGGAGGTCATGCTTCCAAAATACACGGGACTGCCAATTATTATTCCGTCTGCAAGGAGTATTTTGTCAATTATGCTCTGCATATCATCGTAAATAGCACACTCACCGGTGGATTTACATATGTCACATGCAATACATGGTTGAAGATCCATGGAACCAATATTAATAAATTCAACATCAACACCAACACTTTCAGCAGCTTTTAAAGCTTTTTTCACTAAAATACTTGTGTTTCCATTGTTTCTAGGACTGCCTACTATTCCTAATATTTTTACCATTCAATCACCTTATTAAAATAATTTTCATGAGTTACAATAATTCTTAAAAATCAATCAGTATATATGTTAAAGAGGACCTACATTAGGCCTTCCTTCTCTCATACCCATCCCCGATTCTTTTCTTAATTGTTCTGGTTTAAATAACATTTTTACCACGTTCTGGGCATGTTCTCGGGCTCTATTTTCTGCTAATACTTTCAAATCTTTGGCATCTCTACCTTCGTCTTCATGTACAAATACTTCGATAATATGGGTGTTGGTCATTAACTGGGCATATATCAATCCCATAGAGGCTTCATGAGCACATGTTTTATCAATTTTCTCTGGACCGGGCATACCCAAGGCCATGACAAGTTCACATCCTTCCTCTTCAATAAGTTTTTTAGAGGCCACTGGAAGATCCTTAATGCCTGGTACAGTACGTCTAATAAATTTAATGTTGCCTATATGCATTTTAATCTCATCAATAGCATGAGTAGCCATGTCAAAGCGTGCAAAGGTAGTGTCACATATACCAATTTTCATTATATCACCCTAATTAAATAAAATAGTTTTTCTTAATATAGATATTTGTATTTAACACTATTTTTTATCATCTAAATGTTCTAGAACTCTCTTTCTCGCTTCTCCTATAGTAAGGGGGTATGGTTTTTCAAATGGAACATTATCTTCCTTTTGAAGGATTTCAATGAGATGTGCAATGCGGGGTAGTCTGAGATTAGCACCTCTGATTGTATTAATATCTGCAAAAACATTTCTTGGTGTTCCTTTTTTTATGATTTTTCCCTCACTTATTATGTATATTCTATCTGCATATAAAGGCACTAAATCCACATCATGGGTGGAAATTATTATGGTAATTCCTTCTTCATTTAATTTATAGAGTAACTGAAGAATTAGAGAAGCTCCTTTAGGATCAAGTCCAGAGGTTGGCTCATCTAGTACCATGATCTCAGGGTTCATGGCCAAAATACCTGCAATAGCCACTCTTTTTTTCTGGCCACCGCTTAAGTGGTGGGGCGGCTTTTTTTCATAACCCACCATATCTACTTTCTCCAATGCTTCTTTTACTCTTTTTTCTACTTCTTGTAACTCTAAACCCATATTCATAGGTCCAAATGCAACATCTTCCCCAACTGTGGGTGCAAACAATTGATCATCCGGATTCTGAAATACAATACCCACTTTTTTTCTAACTTCCATTAATCCTTTCTTATCATATACAATTGGTTGGCTATTAACTTTAATTTTTCCTGATTCTGGTCTTAGAATACCGTTAAAATGAAGAAACAGGGTAGATTTCCCGGCTCCATTAGGGCCTAAAAGTGCAACTATTTCACCAGTCTCAACACTAAAATTAACATTTTTCAGAGCCTGGGTTCCATCAGGATAAGAGTAGGAGATATTATCTGCATTAATTATTTCCATTGAATCACTGCCTGTAATCATACTTTGAATAAAATATTAAATTTTTCATAAAAATTGTAATTTATCAATATATGAAATTCATTATTACATTAATTATTTTAACATAAAATCATGACTTAAACTTATCTAAAATCAATATTTTTAAGAGTATCTATCTAATTCATAGTCTGAAGAATAATATTAGAAATAGTTTTAAAATCAAAAAAAAGTAGATATTATCAAATCAACTGAAATTCCCGGGTTAGATAAACTCCTAATAGTAGTAATGATTCAAAGAACAAGATCATTAGAATTGGTTTAAATCCAAGTTTATTATTTGTATGGAATACCTTAATTGAACCATTATAACCTCTTGACTGCATTGATAGATAGATAGCATCCCCTCGGGTCCATGATCTGATGAAAAGATTACTTATTAATAATCCTAGAGATTTTAATGACTTTTTAATCCCAGAATAGCCGCATCGAGTTTCTTGAGCATGATACATTGTCCTTGCTTCCTCTAAAAACACGAATATATAACGGTACATCAGTAATGATATTTCTGTAACAATTTTCGGTACTTTAAATGATTCTGCTAAAAATAATAATTCACTAACCGGAGTGGTTAATATTAAAAATGCCATGCATGAGACACAACCTATCATCCGACTAAAAACCAGTAAACCTAAGTTAAAACCATCTTTGTAAGCAATCAGGTTTAAAAATCCTAGGTTAACCCATGGTTCACTTATTCCAAAAAATAAAGTCATGAATATAATATTAAAAACACCAAATAATAGGGGAATTGACATAAATTTTAAGTATACTGAAATGGGGATTTTTGCTTCAAAAAATAATAATAAAAATATGAAAAATGCAATGATTAAGGGTACAACAGGAGATACGGCAATTAAACTCACAATTAAGGTTATAAATGCGAATAATATCTTAATCTGAGGGTTTATATTTTTTAAACCATTATTATATGCGTATGATTCCAGTATATTTACCACTTAACCACCAAGACATTAAATCTATTTTGATTCCATTTTTCTTTTCATCTGATAATATCCTAGGAAATAACCTATAATACCTGCACCGATAGCAGCTTGCGTAGCAAATAATAGGCTCTCTAATTCACCACTAGGGGGTTCCCATAAAGGTTCAAACCAGGGCTCGTAGCCTGATTCAGTTATAGCATCAGCTGCAACTCCGTCTGCTCCACCAAAATACCCTTCATCTTCACCTTTGCCCTGGAACAGCATTAATGGTAAAACAACTATGAGAATTATGGCTATTATCATGATAATATGTCTCTTATTCATTATTTGCCTCCTTCTCGCGGAATAGATTTTATTATATTAAGATCTTTCAGTATATCTGGTCTTAACTTCAGAATATAGTCCCAAATTATCACGGTTAGCAATCCTTCAGCTATAGCTAAAGGAACTTGGGTGTAGGCAAATATTACCATGAATTTGGAAAATGCCTCTCCAAATGTTGGCAAAGGAAACGCCAGCGATATTTGAATAGCAGTGGTAATATAGGTTAATAAATCACCAAAAAATGCCGCCATAAAAACAGCTATGGTAATAGAAATCCCTACCTTTTTTGACCCTTTATATATTAACCAAGCCGCTAAAGGACCAATAATACCCATAGAAAAGATGTTTGCACCTAGTGTAGTAATTCCGCCATGTGCTAATAATAGGGCCTGAAAAATTAGTACGATTGATGCAAGAACTGCTGTAACAGCAGGACCGAAAAGTATAGCTCCTAATCCATTACCAGTTGGATGAGAACAACTACCAGTAACAGATGGTAACTTTAGGGATGATAAAACAAACATGAATGCGCCAGAGACTGCTAATAGGGGTTTTGCTTCTGGTTTATTTTCAGTGATTTTTTTTATCTTTAATATACCATAAACAACAATGGGAATAGATACAACATACCAAAATAAGCACCATTGCCATGGTAAAAAACCTTCCATAATATGCACATTAAAGCCTCCTTTAATATTTATCAAGTATAGTTGAATATAAAGTAGTATATAAAGTTAGCTATATGCGTTGGAAAAATGAATTAAAAATAATAAGTTTATATTAAAAAAAAAAATTTAGAAATTCAAGAAAATAATTAAATCTTCAAGAATCATATATATAATATGTAAAAATGAATTTATTCCACTATTTCAGCAAAAGCAAAATTTCTTCTAGTTGAAGTAATCCTTATTTTAACTTCATCGCCAACTTTGGCACCTGAAACAAATACAACAAAACCCTCTACACGAGCAATTCCATCGCCATCTCTTCCAAGATCTTCAATTTTAACATCATATTCTTCTCCTTCATTAATCGGAGAACTTCCTTTATTTGAGTAGTTATCTCTACCGTAACTATTTTTAAACAATTTATCACTTCCGAAATAAGGCCATAAAAATGACCAATTCTATATTGATTCTCAGACTATATAAAGTGAATGGTTTTTATTATTTTTTAAAGTATGATAATCTGGCATTTTTTAATAAATTTATTAAAATATATTTTTTATTTAAAAATAAGATAATAACCAATTTTTTATTTAAACAGATATTCGCTATTCATAAGTTTCACATAATTTACATTGGATGGACCTATAAGATTTTTTACGAAAAATAATTTAAAGAGATTATCCTAATAAAATATCATGGAAGTAAAAAACAATATTATTCTGGCTCTCGATGTTAACAATATGGACACGGGTTTGGGAATAATAGAATCTATATCTGATTATATAAATACAGTTAAAGTTGGATATCCACTCGTATTAAGCGAGGGATTGGAATCAATATCTAAAATTAAAGATAATTTTGATTTTAAGGTTATTGCAGATTTTAAGGTTGCAGATATCCCAGAAACAAATACTAAGATATGTGACCTTACATTCCAATCAGGTGCGGATGCAATTATTGTGCAGGGATTTGTAGGGGAGGATAGTGTAAAAGCTTGCCAAGAAAATGCTGCTGAACACTCACGGGAAGTTTTTTTATTAACAGAAATGTCACACCCTGGTGCAGCCAGATTCATCCAAAAAGTCTCTGAAGATATTGCACAAATGGGTGTAAAAATGGGAATTAATAATTATGTGGCTCCTTCAACTAAATTACAAAGATTAAAAAAGATTAGAGAAATTGTAGGAGATTCTTACATTATATCGCCTGGAGTTGGTGTACAGGGGGGTGTTCCGAAGGATACACTTAAGTATGCGGATGCATTGATTATTGGAAGATCAATTTACCAGTCCCAAAGCCCTAGAGAGTCGGTTAAGACCATTATAGATAGCTTCAAACTTTAAACCAGCAATTTCATAGAACAATTCGAAAAATATGAAATAAATAATCGTGTAAAATTGCATAAATTCCAATCCTGGAATTAAAAAATTCGGATAAAAAAATTGAATTAAACCTAAAATAGATAAAACCATCACCACAATTTTAAGAGAAAATCTGTATTTAAAAAATAATCCAAAAAATTTACTTTTCTTTGAAATAGAACTATTATCATTTCCAAATTCATCAATATATGATGCAAAAGAGCATATTATTAAAGTTCCAATTCCTATAGCTGGAATACCAAATAAAATAGCATATAAAAAGAAAACCAGTGCAGTTATAATATGGTGAATTCCATCGATTTTTTTAGAAAGAAGAGTACCAATAAAAATACCTAGAAAAATATATGCAGCATCTATACTGTTTACAACTAGATAGCCAATAGTCAAACCACTGAAAATTCCAAAAATTATCGCTAATGCTTTTTCATTTTTTCGGTCATAGCTGTCGTCGGATAATTTCATAAAGAATCCTGAAAGACTATAAAAAAAGATTTCTAACATTGCAAATTTCCTCTAAGATAGTTATTATAGACTTTCATATAATTATTGTGGTAAAAATTGTCCATCATCAACTCATAAATAAATTTAATCGGGCCTGTTTTTATTCAAAATATCTATGGCTCCAGCCATTATCAGTGGAAAAATAATTGTAACATCTCCAATTACGGTGACCAGATCTGATCCAGCTTTGGCTTTGGCCCATGACTTGGCTTCTTCTAAAGGTGCCCCGCTTAGACTTCCAGTTTCACTCCTATCCATAGTAATCTGTATAGCTTGATCAACACCACCTCTTAGAAGATTTGAGGCTAAAGCATAGTGTTTAGGAAGACCGCCACCTAGTATTACTGCTGCTACCTTTTCAGAGCTAAAAACTATATCTGAAAGTTGGTGCATATCACCCACTGCATCCAGATTTAAGTTATTAGTTTGAGTATACATCCACAACTGCAATCCCAACATACTGTCAATTAATCCAGGGGCATAAATTGGAACATTATTTAGGGCTGCATTTCGTAGAATTGATTCTTCATCATCCACCATCTCCCCTATCCTAGTTAAGAGTTCTCTAATGTTAAATTTTGAAGTTTCTGACGTGATATCATCTAATATTTCAATTATTTTTTTTTCAAATAATTCAAAATCTTCTGATTTAGTGTAAAGATCGCCAATTCTGCCAATGCCTTCTTCAAATAAAGCTTCATCATCTTTTTCATATCCACGATAGTGGTGACCACCAAAGGCCTCTACCAGATCATGTGTTATATTAGCACCGCTGGTGATAATTACATCCACATAACCCTTTTTGATTAAATCGGAAATAGTTCTTCTAAGACCTCCAGGCACTATAGGTCCTGTAATACTTAAAAAAACAGCTGTTTCTTTATCATTTATTGCTTTAGCTAATAATTTTGTTGCCTTTTCAATTTTACCTGCTCCTAAAACTCCCGATTTTCCCATTTCTTCAATTAATTCCAGAACAGTCATATTTTCTTTTAGGGCCATTTGTTGGATTATCAGTTTATTCACATCCTTATTATAATATAAAATAAATTCTTAATTAAATAGCTAAAAAAATTATTACATCACATTTTTTTTATAATTAGAAATCTATTAATATAGATTCTTCAGAGAAAAAATTATCAACAACACATATAATCTTGAAAATTAATTTTATCAGTTATTTTTAATAAAAAAATTATTTTAATCCAGCAATCTTATCTAAAAGATCAGTTCGGGTTACAATGCCGGTTGCTATTCCATTTTCATCTATTACAATTAACCTTCCTATCTTCTTTTTATTCATGATTTCAATAGCATCAGCTATCATCACATCATTTTCAACGGTTATTATTTGTTTAGACATTACATCTTCTACTTTTAAGTTCTCCTTTCCTTGAGCAATTGCTTTAGTTATGTCACTCAAGGTTAATATTCCCTTTATTTCTCCATTTTCAATAACTGGAGCACCTTCTATACCATTTTCTGAAAGAGTTTGCGCGGCATTCTTTATCTCCATAGAAGGTTTTAATTCGATCAACTTTCTTGTTGCCACTTGCATAACCGTTTTTTTGGGAATGCTCCTGATGCTGGTAGTGTCTAAGAGTAATATGTTGTCCATATCATCCCTACCTACTATAACACCATTTACTACTAGTTTATTGACTGGGGTAGGTCCTACTCTGATTTTATCACCTAGATCTACCTGTTTAATGTTCCCCACTGCTTTTATCGCAGCTTCACATTCTCCAGGATGTGGAATACTGGTAAACTCTATCTTGGCTACAGTTAAATCTTTAATCTTAACATCATCTTTATATATGGGGACAAGTGTTTCTTTGTCACTGTAATTAATATTTAATTGGTGATAAGCTTCAATTGTAGGTTTATAGCCTCCTCTAGGTCCTGGTACTCCTTTTACCAGTCCTAAACTCCTAAGAGATTGCATTTGATTTCTTATAGTACCTGGATTACGATTCATTAATTCGGCTATTTCTTCACCCTTTATTGACTTACCTTCTGCATTACGGTATAGGTTAATCAGACTTTGCAAAATCTCTTTTTGAACTGATGTGAGCATTTTACCACCAAATATTATTTGTTATTATTTATAATTATAATTTATATATAATTATGATAATATTTAAATAGGTTTATCTTTAATCTACTTACAATCTAATTATTTATTCTAGTATAATAGGTAGAATTATTTATTCCTATCTACCAATATTATTTATAGCTTATTGGATTATATTATGGAGGGAGGATTATAGAATGAAAGCTGAAAAATTTAGTCAAAAATGTCCTGAATGTGGTTCTAAAGATAAAGATTTATCAGAAGTCCAAAAACCTACTGATCTTGAAAAATTAGAGAAAATTGGCATAACTAAGGACGAAGCTTCAACTGCAGTAGTTTGTTCCATCAGATGTGCAAATTGTGGTTACCTTTTTGAGTATTCAAAGGGTAAATGTCCGGTAGATATAAATAAAATTGAAATTTAACGAGATGATTTGCAAAAGGCAATCCATATGATCAAAGCAATATTTGGATATTAAAATATTCATTATTTATATTTAATAGTTCAGGGTCTTAGACTTTCCATGTTTCGGAAAGCTTTTTTATGGCTTTTTTGTATTAAAAACCACTATTGTGAGTAGCCCATGCTAAAATAATACAGTTATTTATAGTTATTCTAGTGGCAGACTAAGCAGTGTATTTTTTTATGTTCAGCTCGGATTTGCATAATTATAGAAAAGTCTTCGATTTTACCACGTATCGGCTTGTATTGTTTCAATTTACTGATTTTTTGGATTAATTTCTTTTTTTAAGGTTTTATATATCTTTTAGCTTTATTTTCTAGTTTTTTGTCTTAAAATACGTCTAAAGGATAGGTCAATTGGTACTTTAGTCTTTGTATATATAGAAATTTTCTATTGGGAAAAAATTATGGGAATGGTTTTTATACTATACAATTTTTATACCATAAATCTTCCATTTCCCTATTTTATGTTTTTTTATTGCTGTAATAATCCTTTATACAAAGATTATATGGTGTCATCTTTTTCCTTATTATAAGTCTTCTTTGGAGGTGGTCCATTATTTTTCTGTGAATATCTAATAGAATCATAGTGGTGCACCAGAATAGTTGAAAAAAGTGGAATTAGCATTGCAGATTCTTTATTCAATGACAATAGTGGCTTAAATCCGATAATAAAGCTATAAGAAGATGCGTAACTCAATTTAAAGTCCATTTTTTTATTGAGTTGTCTTTTTTTCATCGTTTTTTTACGGTGCAAATCTAAATCTACTGGTGTGGCGTCCACTAAAAAATGTTAATTTTTAAATGTCTTTTAAGCGGTTTAATCTGGATTAAGATGCTTTAACTATTTTATATGTATGTATCGACTTTAGATCCTGGATAAAAATTTTAAGACTTGGATGGCTTTAGGAACTATCTTTGATTTGGAGGACTTTTTTCAATTTTATGGTTACTTTTTTTAACTCCTTTTACCACATACTTCAACGTTGGTGTTAAAAAAAATATATTGCTGTGAAGATTATTTATAAGTGGATATAATCATTATTATTAATATTTTCAACACTTTTAGAGCTGATTATAGTTTTTTGATTTTTTAACCAATAATTTTAAATATTCTTTCTAACAAAAACATAATTCAAGTCTTTTTTACTGATATTATAAATGGATCTTTATTTATTCAATCAAATAAAAATAAATATATATAAACATCAAAATTAAATTCATAGGTTTAAAAGGCTTAATATTAATATATAAGTATTTAAAATGTATTTTTAGAAAGGAACTAACAAATACATCATGAATCAAGTAAAAAGTAAAGCAAAACTAGTTTTTCAACAAGAAAAAATCTAAGGGGCTAAGAGGAATTTTATGGTTTATGATATTTTATTACCTTCCCTACCTTTCATAATAGGTTATTTAGGAACCTATCTATTGTATAGGGGAGGCTATATAAAAAAATCGATGCATATAAACATTTGGAACCTAATACTTGGATTGATCTTTCTAATTTCAGGTGGAGGGGGTTTTATATTACTAATATTGTTAGAATTAGGAACTTTATTACCTATTAATATCCATCTATTGTACTGGCATGTTGAATTAGGCTTAACCTTGGTATTAATAACAATATTTCATTTTCACACTTACTGGAAGACTTCTAAGAAGATGTTTACCATAAATAATGGAGGCTGATATGATGAGGGATCGTTTAATTAAAGCATTAGCAACCATACCTATCGTGACTGCTTTTTCAATGTCCGGAAGTTGTGCTGCCGGATGTCCCTATGGTCTGGTTAATGATCCTTATCCTGGCCATTGCCCTCGTTATATTGATATTAATGGGGATGGATTATGTGATCTATCTCAAGCAACCACTGCAACAACTGATACATCCACCTCTTCTTCTGACGATGATACAGTTGCTACTGATTCTATAGATGATTCAACAAATGGTAGAGGCCATGATGTTGATGTTGTGGATGATCCACAAAATGCAAGTTCAATAAGTGATACTGGAGATATTGACGGAAACCTTTCTGATGATGGTGGTGGATATTACTTACTACCAATAAGTCTCCTTTTGATATCTGGATATTTATTTACTCATTACCTGTTTAGTAAGGGAATATTAAGTCCTAAAAAACACAGAAGACTGTGGAATTTATTTGTAACTGCTGGATATTTGGGTACAGGGGTTACGGGAGTTATACTTACATTTATGGTAAATATGGGTGTAAAAACTGCTCTGAACCCCTCTATTACTTTTTGGCACGCTGAGTTTGCAATTTTGATGGTTATTGGAACTTTGATACATATCCATCTTTATTGGAAACCATTTAAGAATATTTTTAAAGTTTTATTTGGTTTTAAAACTTTTAAGGGTGAGTTTAAGAGAAATAATAATATGGAGTGAATCTATTCTTTTCTATTCACATTTTTAAATATTCAATTTACTAGCCAATATACCTCCACTTAATTGGTTTAAACACTTTTGAAATGATTGATTTTTATTTTATTGGTTTAAATCATTAAGTATAAATTAATCAAAAAAGAAAATATACATTAAAAATTTAGGGGGTATTCTTTTGGATAACGAGCTTAGAAGAGAAATAATTGAAAAGTCTCCTATTACTTTTAAGGGACTTAGAAAACTGAATATTGCAGCTGGGAGTTTGCACTTGATCCAAGGTATTTTAATGCTTATTTTGGGGGTATGGTTAGAGTGGAGCCAGGAATTATATACATTCTATTTAAACTTTGAAATAATTCCTCCAAATACTTTTCAGATACTACCCGATCCCCAGGTTGTATACACTCTAGAAAATCTGGGGGCGATACTTGCATCTTTCCTATTGATTTCAGCGATTGCACATTTTTACATTGCCTTTGTTAAGAATAAAACCTATAATGAAAACCTAAAAAAGGGTATGAATCCCTACCGTTGGTATGAATATGCATTTTCCAGTTCTATCATGATAGTTATAATTGCCACCTTTGTTGGGGTGTGGGATTTATGGTCACTGGTGATGATATTCATACTGAATGCCATGATGATAATGTTTGGCTATTTAATGGAAAAGATTAACCAATTCCCTAAAAAGACTGACTGGTCACCATACCTTCTAGGGTGCATATCTGGATTAACACCTTGGGTGGTACTGGCAGCTTACTTTGTAGCTGCACTAGGATCTGCAGAAACTGAACCACCATCCTTTGTATATGCCATTCTATTAATCTATTTCATACTGTTCAACACATTTTCAATTAATATGGTCTTACAGTATAAAGGAATAGGAAAATGGAAAGATTACTTATACGGGGAAAGAGTGTACATTATTCTTAGTTTAGTGGCAAAAACACTGCTTGCCTGGATAGCATTTGTGGGGATATTTGCACCCTAATTAATTTTATTTATTAATTTTTTCAAGCAGATAAATGAAAGTAACTAAATAAAATAATTCAAGTTTATCTTAACAATAAATAATGTAAAAAAATGGTAAAAAAAATCTAAAGTCAAAGAAAATATTATCGAATTTTCTCAAATATTTTCCGTTTTTTATTTATAAGAATAGGTTTATAATTAATTTTGATATTAATGATATTTAAAAAATCATTTAAAGATGAATTAGAAAATTTAAGGTATTTGGAATCTGTATGGGGAAGTAAGATTCTTTTGTATCCAGATATTTGCCTAGATAGTATCTTGAAGTCAGATAAGTTACATCTTTCTTCTGAGGATAAAGCCATATTCCCAACTTCATCGATTGATTTTATGGTATGCTATCAGCATAAACCAGTCATGTTCATAGATTTCTGTCTCTGGGATCAACATTTAAGTAAGGGATTTATTCAGTATAAAAAAGCATTAAAAGATGAAAAAAAAGCAGAAATCAAATTAAAACTTAAAATTTTTGATAATCATTATTATACAGTAGCTTTTGAACATCCAATGGAATATAAGGACTTTAAATATCCTTTAAATGAGAATAAATTTATATTAAACATATTAGATAGTCTGATAGGAGAAGTTATCATAAAAAAGGATCTTAAAGTATTTTTAGGAAATCTGCTGCAAGATTTAGGGGCCAATTTCAATTCTATGAATAAAGATGAAAAAAAAGAATATATCCAAGATATTATTGCAGATTCTCCTTTAGATCTTAAATGGGATCCATTGACAAAAAATGCTAAAACTATTCATGATATATTGTTATATGAGGGCATTATCAAGACAGAATCAAAAATTCCATTATCCTTTCCGGAAATGCCTCCAATTAAGGATATAAATGATGAAATGAACATGGAAAAGAGAAGAAAAATTTTCCAGAAAAGTAATTGGCATGGATCCAGAATATCATGTAAAACTAAAAAGGATAAGATTGAAAAAGAGGCTTGGATTAGAAATTCCAAATATTTAAAAGGTTCAAGTTTAATAATCACTCAAAACATTGCCCGTATATTAGTATACTCTCAAATTGCAAATATTTATGGATTAAAAATTGGTTAACAGTGGGTAATTATCCATAGAATTCCTATTATGGAGAATATGAAAAATGATAATTTAATTTATATAAAATATATAACTTATTTTTTCAATACTATTATCCTAATATAATCTAGAAAAATATTTTGTAAAAATTCAATTATTTTGGTGTTTAAATGGCATTTCATGTGATGTTAGTACCAACTTTAGGTTGTCCCTCTAATTGTGGTTACTGCTGGAGCTCTGAGGAAGGATCTCCTGTGATGAACATCGATATTATCAGAGAAACAGTGGATTGGCTTAGAGACTTTCGTCAAGAACCAGTAACCTTCACATTTCACGGTGGAGAACCACTCCTGGCAGGATATGATTTCTATAAAGAGGCCTTACCTTTATTAACCAAGGGTTTAAAAAAACTTAAACCAGCCCTAGCCCTACAAACTAATCTCTGGCTATTAACTCCAGAGATGGCCCGGTTATTCAAGGAATATGAGATACCTATAGGTTCCAGCATAGACGGCCCCCAGGAATTAAATGATTTCCAGCGGGGTGATGGATACTTTGAGAAAACCATGAAGGGCTATGAAATTGCCAAAGAACAAGACCTAAAGGTGAGTTTTATATGTACCTTCACATCTCATTCCATTAAGTTTAAAGAGGACATATTTAATTTCTTCCTTGAAAACGGGTTCAACATGAAACTTCATCCCTCATTACCCTCAATACGTGATGAAGAACCAGAAAAATGGTCATTATCACCTGAAGATTATGGTGAATTACTAATATATTTGCTGGATCAGTATCTGGATCACTTTGATGAAATTTCCATTATGAACATTGACACTCTTTGCAAAAGCGCATTCATCCGGAGGGGTACTGTGTGTACTTTTGTAGATTGTATGGGTGACACATTTGCCATAGGTCCTGATGGGAATATTTATCCCTGCTACCGTTTTGTGGGTATGGATGATTATATAATGGGAAATGTATGTGACCATCCCACCATGGAGGATTTGAATCATTCGGCCCCCATGAAACTTTTAAATGAATTCAAAGATTTTGTAGATGAAGATTGTAAGAAATGTAATTACATTAAATTTTGTAGAGGGGGATGTCCCTACAATGCACTGGCTATAAGTGAAGATAAAGTAAAATGTGTTGACCCCCACTGCACAGCCTACAAAACAATATTTAAAGAGATAACTAAAAGAGCTACAAAGGAAATGTTAAAATCTGCAACTATGGGTTTAGGTGGACAAACTGATCCTGCAAAGAAATCCAAACCCACCATAATGTCCATTATGTTGAAAAGTTACTAAATTCATTAATGATGTTATGAGATGATAACCAATGAAACTTGAAGATTTACTAAAAAAATGTCCTAAATGTGGTTGTAAAGATAAAACTGTTAATCGAGATATAGAACCTGTTCACAAAGCCCATGCCACAACAAAAAATATTAAATGCAGTGAATGTGGATATGTATTTGAATCAGCAGAAAATGAAAAAAAGAAATAAATATAATAAAAGTTATAATAGAAGTTTAAATATGAGTTTAAACTCATTATTCTCTTCTTAAACAACAAGGAGTATTGCATTATAATTATTCTAAAATTATGATGTATCATAATAGTATTTAATATTAAATACTAAAAAATATATTGACATCGGATTTCTGGAGATATAATTCCAGTTTTTCCGGATGAATATTGAAATCTAAAAGCTAATATTATAAATCAAATTATAAGTTATTATTTACCATGTTTAATAGAACTTTTAAATAATATAAGAGATTAAAAGAGTTAAATCGGAACAATAGGATACAATGTAAAAATTAAAGGTTAGATAATATGATAGTAAATGAATGGTGTATGTACTGTGGGGAATGTGCTGGTGTCTGCCCCCGGTGTTTAATTGAAGTTCGCGAATCAAAATTAATATTTGACCCGGAAAATTGTAAAGACTGTCAAATATGTATACAAGTATGCCCAGTAAGAGCATTAGAGAAGGAATAATTAAAGGTGATTTTATGATAATAAATACAGATGTTCTGGTAATAGGAGCCGGGCCTGCTGGTTCTACAGCTGCAAAACATGCAGCTCTAAATGGAGCAAAGGTAACTTTAATAGATAAAAAATCCGAGATAGGAGCACCTAAAAGGTGTGCCGAGGGCGTGTCCAAGGATGGTCTGGCTAAATTAGGAATAGAACCAAGTTCAAGATGGGTGGCTAAAGAACTTAGCGGAGTAAGATTGGTCTCACCTAATGGTACAGACGTTTTACTGGATGATGATAAGGTTAAACTCCCAGAATCAGGATATATATTAGAGAGAAAAGTTTTTGACAAGCACATGGCCATGGACGCTGCTCGTGCTGGAGTAGAGATATTAGTCAAAACTATAGCTACCGGTCTTAAAAGAGGAGAAGAAGACCAAGTATTAGTAGATGTGGAGTCCATGGATGAAAAATTCCAGATAAAGGCAAAAATTGTAATTGGTGCTGATGGTCCTGAATCAAGGGTAGGCAGATGGGCTGGTCTTAAAACTTCAATTAAACCGAAAAATATGGAATCATGCGCCCAGTTTGAAATGGCTAATTTAGATATGCCCTACCCTGATTGTATTGATTTTTATTTTGGAAGCGTTGCTCCAGGCGGCTATGCTTGGATATTTCCTAAAGGAGATGACATAGCCAATGTAGGTCTTGGAATATTAACCACTAAAACCGATAAAACCGCCTATCAACATCTCCTGGAATTTGTAAAGAATAACCCTGCTACTAAAAATGCACAACCAGTAGAATTAAATATTGGCGGTGACCCTGTAGGAGGAATGCTTAAGGATATTGTGGCAGATAATGTAATGATAGTGGGAGATGCGGCCAGCATGGTAAATCCACTAACTGGCGGAGGAATTATCAGTGGTATGATCGGTGGTATGATCGCGGGTAAAATTGCAGGTGCAGCAATCCAAGACGAAGATTATTCTAAAAAGAGACTAAAAGAATATAAAGATAAAGCCCAAGAGGAAATAGGAGATTCTTTCAAGAAATACCTGAAAGCCAAAGAATATCTACTGAGTTTATCTGATAAAGAACTAGATTCTATTGCAGATGCATTCCAAGATGCCGAGTTTGAATCAATTAATACATCAGAACTCATAAAGCTCTTAATAAAAGTATCTCCTAAGGCCCTTCTAAAGTTAGGTAAACTGTTTTAGATTATAAATAAATCTAAAACCATTATTTCATTTTTTTAATTTATATAATCCCAAATATTTAGTAATTCTAATATTTTTATTAAAATACATAGGTCTTGATAATTCCTAAGGTTCACTTTTTTTAACCAAGAAATAGAATATAAAGGATACATATCAGGAAAAATACCATTGCAACTTTATGATACAGAATATCAGCAATTTTAACCATCATTTCTTTTTCATAGAAATTAGATAGATAAAGTGGGATGGTAGATATAAATGCTGGTAAAACTGCAACCATAAACTGTAAAAGATTCATATCTCCTACATAGAATATGTATAACAACAAAATTCCGAATAATATTGAAATAATAGTTGTAAACCTATTTCGTGATTTATACATCAGATAAGTACCCATCCCTGCCAGATACATTAATAAATAGACACTTAGAGGAACAATAAGAACAGATCCAAGTAATAAACTGCAAGAGGCAAGTCTAAGGACAGTATTAGTAGCTGTACTGGTAAAAGGACCTAAAAATGTATCCTTGAGTCTTATAGGGGGTACAGTATATATGAACTGGTTTAAAACCATTAGTCCCAAAATAACACTAAAAAGGGGAGTTAAAGTTACTATAGAAACAAAAAAAACCAGTGATATTAATAATATAATAAAAGTAATTATCCATTTTTTATCAACATGATTCTGAATAAAAGCTCTTTTTCTTTTTTCCTTATCATTACGGTCAAGTTCTAAATCAGTTAAATCATTCAAGGCATACAATGAACCCCATAAAATGCAAACTAGAATTAATCCTTCCAATACCTCCCATGGATTTTTTATTATCAAATCTGTGAAATAAGCATAGCTTAAAGCAAGAAGGTACATGTTAAAATTTTTAGCTGCCCAGCTAAGCCGGGTAGATTTTATTAAAGTCTTAATTATCTCCATACCTATCAATTAATTAAACTTATTATACATACTTAACCCTTTTTATGATGATAGTCTTTCCTGCCTTGAGATAAAATGAATCGTGGTTTCGAACCATACTTCTTGATATAATATGCTATTTCTATATCATCTAATTGGGGATCATGGGCTTTTATTATCTTAATAATCTCTTCATTATTATATTGGATGTTAACCACTTCAAATAATAAATTTAATAATTTCCTCAATAAAAGTGAAATGATTCCAAGATCCGTGAATAGATCATATTTTTCTCCTCCCCAGTAGATTCTCCAAGCCGTTTGAAAAACCATGTTAATATTATTATATTCCCTTCTATGTGATAGGTACTCTTTTATACAGAGCCAATAGAAATAGATAGACTTAAATCCTTTATAATCTGTCCATCTGCTAAATCCAATTAATTTTTTATTTATTAAATGTGAGTCATGAAACTTATCAGCAAATAGTACAAGATCAAATTCTGATAATTTCTCAAGAAGTTCTTTATGGGAATTCACACCCAAATCTTCTTTAAGGTAATGGAAAATATTTTCAAAAACAGTTCTTGAATTTGCATTCTTATCATATAAGATAAATTCAGGTTCATAGAAATTAATATCCAAGTCAATCAGGGCTGAATATATATTTGATGACTTTCCCGTGCCGGGAGCTCCAGTAACATGGACAATAATCCCTTTATCAGATTTTAATCTACTTAATAGCTTACATAGCTTTTTATAAGGCCTGGTTTCAACAAATATGGAATTATCAAAGCCAGAATTCACCTTATGATTAGAGTGGATACTATCAGAATTTACCCTAATTTTTCCCATGATTTATTCATTAATGTTATATAATAATATATTTTACTAATTATTGAAATTATAGTTTTTTAGATTATTATTAAAGATTAAGGATGGATTTTTTTAACTATCTATGATTTAAAAAAATTTAATAATATAATAACAAATAATTATATCATGAAAACTATTAATATAAATAAGAACGAACTATAATTTAATTTAAACAATATTATTTAACAATTATGTGGGGAAATTAAATGTTAGGATTTCAAGCATGGGTGATAATAGCTGCATTTTCATTTATTGGGGAAATGTTAACTGCAGGATTCTTTTTATTATGGTTTGGTATAGGAGCATGTGTAGCTGCTATACTTAGTTATATGGGGTTTTCAGATGTTATCCAAATTTCAGTATTTATCATAATATCACTAATTTTGCTGATAATTTCCAGACCATTAGCTGCACGAATAACCAAAGAACCTTCAAAAAAAGCTGCATCCGATAGATTAATCGGAAAAAAAGGATATGTAACAGAAGAAATATTACCTGGAAAAGGCGGATTAGTTAAAATAGATGGTGATACTTGGAGAGCAATATCTAATCAAAAAATAGAGAAAGATAAACCAGTTATAGTGGAAAGAATAGAAAGTGTGAAATTAATGGTAAAATTAGCAGAAGATGAATAACATTAAACTTATCATTGGCCTTTTAATATTACATTAAAAATTTTAATTAATATTATCACTATTTAAAAGCATGAAATTATATTTAAATAAAGGGAGGATTTTATATGGACATAATAACTGTGGGAATAATTGTACTGGTACTCTTTGTACTAGCATATAAGGCATTAAACATTCTAAGACCCTACCAGAAAGGAGTGGTAGAAAGGCTGGGAAAATACCAGCGAACAGTGGAAAGTGGATTGGTTGTTATAATTCCCTTCATAGAATCAATACGAAAAGTGGATTTAAGGGAACAGGTAGTAGATGTACCACCACAAGACGTGATAACCAAGGACAACACAGGTGTAGTGGTTGATGGTGTAATCTTCTACGAGGTAGTGGATCCCTTCAACGCGGTTTATAATGTAGTGAACTTTTACCAGGCCATAACCAAACTTGCACAGACCAATCTAAGAAATATAATAGGGGACTTGGAACTGGACCAGACACTTACATCCAGGGAAATGATCAATACACAGTTAAGGGAAGTACTAGATGAGGCCACTGATAAATGGGGGACCCGGGTTGTCCGTGTAGAAATCCAGAGGATCGAACCACCTAAAGATATTGTAGATGCCATGTCCCAGCAGATGAAAGCAGAAAGAATGAAAAGAGCAGCCATACTTGAAGCAGAAGGATATAAACAGTCAAAGATTAAAAAAGCAGAAGGTGACAAACAATCAATAATCCTGGAAGCTGAAGGACGAGCCGAATCCATTAAAAAGGTAGCTGATGCAAACAAGTACCAGGAAATAACCATTGCAGCTGGTGAAGCCCAAGCCATATTAAGTGTTTTTAAGGCAATACATGAAGGAAACCCTACCAACGACCTATTAGCATTAAAATATATGGAAGCTCTACAGAAAGTTGCAGATGGAAAGGCAACCAAGATATTCCTACCACTAGAAACATCAGGAGTAATGGGATCAGTTGCAGGAATTGCAGAACTATTCAAGGATGATAAAATAAAGGCCAAGGACTTATTAAAGGTTCAAGAGATGAAGATTGAAAAAGATGAAAAATAAACTTTTTCTATAAATTTTTTATTTTAAATACAAATCATATATACTATTAATGAATAATCAGATATTTTTTTAACAATAAAACTCTCTTATGATAATCATCATCACCCGGTGATCATTTGAATAAAACACAAGAACAAGCAAATCACAACTCTTGGAAGTCAAAAATAAAAAAATACATAGTACCCGTAACACTACTGGTAATTCTAACTGTGATTGTAAGCTGGATAGCCTACCAACGGGTTTTAATACAGATAAATATCGGGCCGGGTTGGGATACATATGCTTTCCTAGCTAATGCTATGGAGTTTGCAGGGAAAGGATTTGGATACGCGGAATTTGAAAGGCCACCACTAATGTCTGTTGTAACTTCATTAATTTTTTATTTAGGAATAGTTAACGAGAGAGCAATTTATTATGTTGATTCACTTTTTTATATAATCGGAGTTTTAGGATTATATCTATTTTTAAAACTGCGCTTTAGCGCTATTGAAAGTTTTTTAGGAGCATTACTATTTGCAACATTTCCTGTAGTTTTACTATGGCTCGGGACGGGATATAGTGATATTGCAAGCATCTCTTTGTCTATATTATCCCTATATTTCCTTTCACTTGCAGTTATAAAAGATTCTCGCTTTTTTTATTTAACTTTTTTATTAGCTATGTTATCTTTTCTAACGCGTTTTACCTCTGCTTTTATCATATTTCCAATGACTTTGTATATACTTATTTCAGGAAATTATCTAAAAAATATTAAAAAAATTGGATTAGGTATTTTTATTTCAATTTTAGCTATAATTCCCTATTTATATATTAACTTAATGATATTTGGAAGTCCATTTTTTCCATTCACTGTTTTTTTACAGCTTACAGATGTTTCCTCAGCTCAAGAAAATTTTGCATACACAACTGATAAATTATTTTTCATTTACAATTTAGACTCATATATTTCTCTACAAGGTACATGGGAGTCAATTATTTTTTTTATAATAATCCTTTTTATTATTTTAGGATTTTTATTTTATCTTTATAATATTTTTAGTACAAAATTATTGAAAGAAAAAGTTAAAAATAAGGTTTATAAACTTTTAGGTTTTGAAAGGTCACAAAATAAATTTAAATTTTCATTAACAGTTATATTCGGTATTCTGTGGATATTAGGATTCATTTCACTTTCTTACATGTATGTTGAGATATTGTTCTTTATTTTTTGTATAGTTTCATATTTTTATTTGAAAGATATCTCTGATAGGGATTTGCGTTTAGACTTTCTATTTTTTTCATGGTTTATGAGTTTTTTTATTTTTCATAGTATATACGGTGTTAAAGTTGAAAGATATTTCATTACTATGACACCACCTCTCACTTACTTCATAATATTGGGCGTAAATCAAGTTTCAAATAAATTTAAAATTCAATATAAAAGAATCAATATAAGTCCTTATATAATAATTTCTATTTTTATTTTCTTATTATTAATATCTAGTAATGTTTATTTAAATTCATTGCCTGATAAAACAGATTATTTGGTTGCTGATTCAATTTCAGCTGCGGAATGGATGCAAAATAATGTTTCTAATTATAAAGATATGGAAATAATGTCAGATTTATGGCCTGTACTAAGCTGGTACCTAAAGATGGATGTTAAACCAATGCCTTTCTTTAAAAATTCTTTAGCATTTAATCATGAGTTACAGAAACAGAATGCTGACTTTTATTTAACAATTAGAGATGTAAATCTTCCATCATATAAAAAAGTTATAAAATTAGGATCTATTACAATTTATAAAAAAAATCCTGCTAAATTTCAAAATAAACCTAGAGCGTTATATATTGGAAAAAACTGGCAGAATTATATTGAAGATGTTCTAAATTTTAGGATATATTTAATTCATGAATTATTAAGCGCTGGTCGTTTAGGAACAGGTAAATCTATTTATTTAGATAACTATTCTCCACAAGAACTTGACAAATATCCCTATATATTTATTTATAATTTTAAATGGCATAATCTAAAAAACACTGAAAATTTAATTTTTAATTATGTTAAAAATGGAGGTACAGTTGTTATCGATGCTTCAAGTAATTTAGACGGTATTTATTATAATTTAGACAATACTATATTTTTGGACACAATTATTAGTAAAGGAACTTTATCTTCTAATCCAAATATTGATATTAGTCCAAATTTAACACAAGAAGTACTTTCAATTTCTCCTTTTATTTCTAATGGAGGTGATTGGAATGGAGCAAATTATGAATCAATAGGTGATAATAAGATTGAACCTTTAATGACTGCTAATGGAAAAACAATTATTGGTATTCAAAGAATAGGAAAAGGTAAAATAATTTGGATTGGATATAATTTTGTTTGGCATGCATTTTTCTACAATAATTCTAATGAAGAATTATTAATCCAAAAGTCAATATTTGGTAGTTAATTATGAATATCAGAGCTATTTTTAGAAGTAGGTACTTTAAAATTCTATTTTCATTGATACTAATTTTTTTAATCTTATCCTTTGTAAATTTTAAATTACTAATAGAAAGTTTAATGAATATCAAACTAATATTTTTTATTGCTATTCTACTTATTCCTATGGGTATATTTTTTCGTTCTTGGAGATTATTCGTTATTTTAAATAAGGATATTAAGATTATTTCTCTGAAAAATGCATATATCCTTACTCTTGTAGGAATTGGTTTAAACATATTTCTACCTGCTAGTATGGGAGACATTGCAAAGTCATATTATGGCTACAAATGGTATGGTTCTAAAGAAGAAATGTTGTCAGCTAGTATTGTCGATAAAATTATTGCATTATTATCAATATTTATTATAGGTTGTGTTGCTGCTTTTTTCTTGTGCTTGTATGATATTTTTATATTTTCAGTAATAATAACTATTTTTTTATTATTATTAGTTTTTTTACCTAATTTTTTTCCTTGGTCAATAATAAACAAATTTTATTCATTAATTTCAAAAAAAAAGATGAATAAAAAAAAATTAGAAAGATCATTCAATCTTTCAAATAAAATAAAAATAATCACTATTATTATTTCAATTTTTGGTTGGTTAGTTTCTTGTTTACAATTGCTGATTATTTGTGAGTCATTAAACATAACAATTGGCTTTATATATATCTTAGCCGTTGCTTCTTTGATTAATTTAGCAATTTTATTCCCTTTAACATTGAATGGTTTAGGATCAAGCGAAGCTATGATAATATTCATTTTTGGTTTAAACAATATATCTCCGACTCTTGGAGTTTTAGTATCCTTTATTTATACACAGATAATAAATGCTATTATACCTGGTTTTTTTGGATTATTAATAATTATAAAAAATGAGTAATAGATAAATAAATATCAGTATCAATAATTGGATTAATTTTTAGTTATCCTAAAATTTTTGTCATCATTCCATATAAGCATTAAATATAGACAAATCAATTAAAAAAACTGAAAAGATTAACTCCCAAAGATAATCATAATCCCTATAAATAATTATAAGGAATTAGCTATAAGGAATTAGCCAAGATCAAATAAAAATGAGAATTATTAATTTATTAGAACTGAATATATTTAATAAATTTGTAGTAGATTCCAAATTTGATGCATTTTGCATTGTAACTATTCTTGAAAAGTTATTTTCATGAAATAACTATTTTAATTTCTTCCCAATTAATTTATTCTCTTTTTGAACTAAGTAGATCTCTTTTCTTAATATGCTTATTTGGGTTGCAATAAAACCAAAAATCAGTATCTGGATTCCTGAAAGTATCATTAATACCATGAATAGCATTAATGGTCTATTGGGATCTAATGAACCGATAATAAATTGATAAAATAGGTAAATTGCACTTATTATTCCAATTAAAAGTATAAAAAGCCCAACTAATCCAAAAAGTACCATAGGCTTTTCATAGAATGTGAATAATAAATGGGAAATGGTGGTCGCCCTAAAACGTATTTTTGATTCACCAAGCTCTCTACCTTTTAATTTGACAGGTATTTCTATTATTTTAAACCCAACTGCACTAGCTTTAGAAAGTATCTCTGGATTAATTTCTGTTCCATTTGATTCAAGCTCTAATGAATCTATAACCTCTCGTTTATAAGCTCGAAAAACGCCAGTCACAGTACTAATATTATCTCCTAGCGAATATCCCACAATTTTATTGGCTATTTTACTAATAAATAATCTTAAAAATGGAATATTCTCAGTTTTTCCACCATACATGTATTGTGAACCAATAACAATATCATTTGATTCCTTAATCTTATTGACAAGTTTAGGAATGTCTCCAGGTTCATAACTTAAATCCGCATCTATAGTGACTAAAATATCTCCTGATGAATTTTCAAAACCAGTTCTTATGGCTTTTCCCATACCCATATTTATTTCATGTTTAAATAAAAATAAATTATTTTTATCTGAGATAAAGTTATGAACAAGTTTAAAAGTATTATCTGAACTTCCATCATCAACTATAATTATTTCATAGTCATCAAAACTTTTTAATACATTATCTATCTCATTTAAAGTTTTTGTAACATTTTCCTCTTCATTATACATGGGAATAATTACAGAGATTTTCATATTATCATTTAGAACCTAGAATTTAATATATATTACTAAATATTATCCTAAATTTATTTTTGAATTATAAAGTTATTATCAATACTTAATAAAATTTAAATTTATCTTCCAACCCCTTTATATACAAAACCTGCATTCATTACATGATCTGGATTAAAAGCACATCTTCCATCAACAAATAAGCAATTTTCATCGGTTAAAGATTTAATATCATCTAAGTCCATTTCTTTAAATTCATTATGGGCAGTGGCAATTATTATACAGTCCACATCTTTAACACATTCCCTCAGCTCATTAAAGTGTTCCACATTTAAGTCTGATACATCATCAACAAAAGGATCATAAGTCTTAATATAGGCATTTTTTTCATGGAGATAATTTATGATATCTCTTGATGGAGAGTAACGGTAATCATCAGTATTTTCCTTATAAGAAACACCTAATAATGCGATTTTGGAATTGGAAATATTTTTGTTTATTTCTTTTAATCCATCTTCTACAAGTTCAACTACATGTTGGGGCATGTAATCATTTATTTTACGGGAATTTTCAAGTAACTGTACATCTAAACCTATTTTTTTGGCTTCATCAATTAAGTAGTAGGGGTCCATGGGTATGCAGTGACCACCCACACCAGCTCCAGGTCGGAGGATATTGCAGAAGGGCTGACTATTGGCCACATCTATAACTTCCATCACATCTATCCCTAATTTTCCAGAGATTAAGGCTAATTCATTGGCAAAGGCAATGTTTATATCCCGGTAAGTGTTCTCCACAACTTTCTCCATCTCCGCAGTTTTCGGATTCTTAACAGTTATTACTCCTTTTTTATTAATAAAACTGTAAAGTGCAGAAGCAATCTCTGTACTCTTAGGGTCTATTCCCCCTATAATTTTTGGATAGTTTTTGGTTATATCATCCACTACTTGGGGTGATTGTACTCGCTCTGGACAGAATGCCAGTCCAAAATCTTCACAAGCTCTAAGACCACTTTCTCTTTCCAATATATCTTTTACCACTCCTTCAGTGGTACCTGGAGGCACTGTACTTTCAATTATCACCATGCTTCCTTTTTTAAGACCTTTTCCAATAGATTCAGAGGCCTTTTCAACAGCGGTAATATCTGGTTCTTTATTTTTTTTAATGAGTGTGGGAACCACCATGATGATCAAGTTACTGTCCTTTACAGCAGCAATTGTATCAGTGACGGCTTTGAATTTACCTTTTTCAATACATTTTACTAATAATTCAGGTACCTTGGGTTCATAGTGTGGTAGAATACCTTTATTCAATAATTCAACAGTTTTCTGATTTATGTCTACTCCAGTAACATTTAGTTCTCTATCTGCAAATATCAGTGCCAGAGGCAGTCCAACTTTACCTAAACCAACCACAGCAACGTTTAAATCAGAGTTAGCTAATGATTTTTTTATTAAATAGTTATCCATTTCCATAAGATTCATTATATCACCATTAATGCTAAATTTACATACTATTAACTAGATTTATTTGAGTTATTCTAAAAGAAAAGAATTACATTTAATTAACCTATCCGGTTAGGTACCTTCAGGAAGGGAGGTAATGGTTTTATCCGGGCGGGTGCTCCGATTGCCAGATACCAGGGTGGAACGCTTCGAGTTACAATAGCACCCGCAGCCACCATAGCTCCTTCTCCTACTTCCACACTGGATAAAAAAGTAGAATTAGCACCAATAGATGCGCCTTTACGTATTATGGGTCCTTTAAGTTTATAATCAACTCTTATTGGATATTTATCATTGGTAAAACAGGCGCAAGGTCCGATGAACACATTATCTTCAATTAAAACATTGGTTGGTATGTATACATTGGATTGAATACTAACATTACTTCCAATATGGCAGTGGCCTTCAATGATAGTGTTGGTCCCGATTAGAACATCATCACCAATAGTTGTCTTTTCACGGACAATTACATTGTGGCCGGTTCTAAAATTATCACCAATCTTCACATCATCATATATGATAGAGTTAGATCTGATAAGGGGATTTTTTCCTATAAGGGGTGATCTGCTTCCTTTTTTGTAGTTAACACCTATATCCACATTTTCTGTTTTTTCTATTCTACTAACTGGTGGTTTGGTGTTTTCATTCTTGAAAAAAAATTCTCTAAAGCTGGCCATTTATTTACCCCTTCTTTTTATTAGATTTAACTGGTTAAATATGTTTCCTATATGAAATATTGCGGTGGCTACACTTACTCTGATATCTGTACGGGCATCTTTTACTCCATTTTTAAATCCATTTATTGGTCCTTCTACTTTCCATCCTGCTGGTTCGTTGAGTACATGTAAAAATGCAGATAATCTAAAGCAGAATATTACCAGTCTGTATATTGGTAGTAATAAAACATAATGGAATGATTCTTCTATCTTCTCTTTAGTGGCTGGATTAGAATGATAATATGCAAACAAAATTACAACTCCATCTATAAATACATAGAAAAGATACATTAAAAGGGCAACTATGGGTAATATTGCAGTATAAAGTCCCAGAACTGGGAACATCATTAATATAAATACCCATATTATTCTGGGGAAAGCTATGGTATGGTCAATAAATAAGATCCGTGGAAGTCCCATTAAATCATAGTAGCGGAAAGTCTTCTTTTTCAATGTTTTTAGGTAGTTGGTAAACTTGGTTTTCATATATGAAAATGCTAATTCCAGAAGTTTAGGATCTTTTTGGTCCTTAACAATTCCCAGTATATCTTTTAAGGTTTCCTGATTGATTCTTGGTTCCTCTTTACGCATAGCTGCTACTTCTAACTGACCCCGGGACCATCTGACTCTCTGAGAATAAAGTGTATCATAATCAGTAATAGCATCAGCATAGGCTATGGCATCAGGGACATTAACTATTCTAACCTTCTTCTTATGCAGCATCATAGTAACATGCATATCTTCTGAAACAGTCACAGGCCAGTAACCACCAATATTCCCAATTATATTCCTCTTAAATGCAGAGAAAGCTCCGGACATTGTATAAATAGAATATACAAATGATTGATAGCTTCTTTCAAAGTTGAAGGAGGTTAGATATTCTAGAAATTCTGATTTAGAAAAGAACATTTTTATGAAATCGTCTTTTTTAGTATTATCCCATTCTATTTCAATGTATCCAGTAGCTGCTCCCACTGATGAATCTTCTATGAATGGTCTTGCAATTTTTATGAGTGCATCAGATGCTATTTTAATATCAGCATCAATTGTAACTATAATTTCGCCTTGACTTTGTTTTATACCAGTATTTAGTGTGTGGACTTTACCACTATGACCTTTGGCTATGATTTTAAGATCTTTTCCATACAAAATGGCATCAACTTGGCATCTTTTCACAAGGTTAATAGTATTATCGGTGGAACCATCATCAACCACAATTAGTTCCAGTTTATGGTTTGGATACTCACATTGAATTAAAGACATTATACATTGTTGGATGTTTGCTTCCTCATTATGGGCGGGGATAACCACACTCATCTTAGGCAGAAGATCAATATCTACAGTTTTTTTATCAAGTTTAAGAATAGATTTACGTGATAAGTATAATTTTATAGGTATTAATAATCCATCTATGATTATTGCAATCAAAATCCAGGTCGTCCAGACCATTAAACTTACCCATACAGGGTCTTCCATTAAAAACACCTTTTATTCAAATTTCCCAGATTTTATCTGGTCTCTTACAATGCCCAGTGTTGGTCTGGTTAGGAGATACCAGTACAGAACCACAACAAATACAAAAAATATTAATTTACCAATTATGGCATGGGCAAAGTATAGTGAAGTTTTCCCAAAAATATTAACAATATATACTATGCTCATCATCCTAATTAAATTAGCCACATAGGTTATACCGATACCTATTGCTGCATATTTCAATTTTCTATTAAAACTATAGCCGGGATATAACAGTAACAGACCAGCCAGAACACTAATCTCTATTATTGATGAACATTCAAAGCCTATCCCAAAAATACTCCAACCAGTAGGATCCGGGAATATAAATGCATTAGGGGGGAGGAAGTTAGAGGGAATCCCTAGGAAAGTAGCAATAGAAGCAATATTAACGGCTTCAATCCCCATCAAGTAGTTATCTAATCCGGTAAGTACCATGAAGGCTATGATGAATGAAACAACAGCTATTGCCCCTGAAGCATAGAATGTAAGCCACCATCTTTTTCTATGGGCTAATGCGGCTATTGCCATTAAGAATCCAGCTATAGCCACTATGATCCAGGGTGATGGTACAGAGTAGAAGGTTGTAGATGCGGTGGCCGGACCACTAGGATAATTCCAATAGGCTTCTATAGTATAATATCCTTTCTCAGGAAAATCCGTATTAGTGGTATCCCAGGTAACGGTTCGTGATTGACCTGAACTTAACTGTCCAATGTTTTCTGAATAAGTTTTAACAATATTCCCCATTGAATCTTTTATGGTTAGGGTTAGATCTCCCCATGGAATGTTACCTGGACCTTTATTTTTCACGACACACCTAAACTGTATAGGTCCTTCCTCATTGTAAGGTGCTCCTATAGGTGTTAATTCTTCTATTATACCTTTTCCACTTGAAGTCACCTCAAAGCTAGAATTTTGTGTTATGTTTGAGCTATTATTATCTGCAGCAAAAACACTACCAATAAATATAAGTCCCATAATAATAATTCCAATTATAATTAATGCATTTTTATTAATTTTGATAGTAACACCCAATTTTTTATTATTTTAAGCTTTTTATGATAACATATATGAACCTAATATCATATATAGATTACTCAATTTTTAGATTTAGAATTTAACATAAATTTTAGAAAAATGATTATAATCGTTATATTTCAATTAATTATTAAATCAAAAGGTTGATAACTTTGTTTTATTCAAAAGAATTAATTATCAGTAAAATTGCCAAAATAAGAAGTGAAATTGGACATAAATCAATAGAAACAAATATTTTGGAAATAATCTATGACAATGAAGAAAATGATCTGGTAATTATTACTCCGGACCGTTCCCAGAAATCAAATATTATTGGTAAAGGGGGTTGGGTGGTAGGCAGACTAAAAGAAGAACTGGGATTAAATTCAATACATGTAATATCCAATTCAGATATAATGCAGCGTAAATATTACTTGAAATTATCTTTGACCAATCTTGAATCTGTCATTGATGGATATAATAATGAAACTCTTAAAAATTTAAGATATCTACTAGAATTTCGCTTAGATAATATTTATAGTTTTAATTTTCAAAATTTTATGGATGATAATGTTTTTAATGAGTCTGGATCTCATCAAGCTGTGGTAGCATTGTCAGGTGGTGTTGATAGCAGTTTTTCACTTATCCTAGCCAAATTTTTAGGCTTTAATCCAGTTGCAGTAACTGTTGATCCAGGCAGTATAGTACTTCCCAAATATTTCCATCAAAAAATTGACAAGCTGATTAAGGAACTTGAAGTTCCCCACCACTACTTAACAGTAGATATGGATGATTTAATAGAAGATTCATTACAAGGAAAGTATCATCCATGTGGTAGATGTTCTAAAATCATTGAGGATAAAGTGATAGAATATGCTGACAAAAATAATATATCTATAGTAATTTTTGGGGACATGTTATCGGCTGGTTCACAGTCCATTATATATGAAAATAATTTAATTAGAATAAATCTGCCAGCAGTATTAAATGCAACAAAGAGTGAGATAAAAGGTTTAACACGTAATATAGAGCTAACTAGCTCAGGAGTTTATGGTTGTCCCTTACTTTATGAAGTGCATAAAAAATATCCTCATATGAAGAAATTTTCTCTTCAAAGAATCCTTCGTGAAACTCGGGCTGGTGTATTAGAGCCTGGTGAGGCATTAGATTTAGCTTGGAGCTTATTTAAAAAGGGTAAATAAGCCGTAGATTATAAGGAATATTCCTACCAGATATCCAACTAGCTGTGGATATATTATCATTAATATTCCAATAATTAATGCAATTACTCCAATAATTCTAGGATCTATTCTATCTGTCATGGAGTATATTATTGTCTTGAATCTATATATAATTTATGAAACCATTAAAAAGAAAATATTGTCCTAATTGTGGTTCTCCAAATATAAAATGGGTAATACCTCAGATGTGGTCAGTTTGGGAATGTAATGAATGTGGATATACTGGCCCCATTGTCATTGAAGATGAAGAACTGGCTGAAGAAATAAGGAAAAATTATTTAAAAATTGTTAGAAAATGATTAAAACTATAACTTTATGGATTTTTGATGCTTTATCAAGTCAGTTAGAAAATAAATATTTTATAAAAAATAATATTGGGAATATAATGTTATTATTGATCTTTTATGTACACTCTTAGCTTATGAATAATTTTATTCACAGCTTCAGGAGAGCATCCGCCCCACACATTTCTCATCTTCACATTTTCATATGGATCAAGAGCTTTTTTCAGCATTTCATCATCTAAATTTAATGATTTACCTGTCACATCTTTGGATATGATGTCTAAGAATTCTGAATCTATATCTGATGGTTTTATTCCTTCTTTTATGGCTGATGTAACCATACGACCCACAATTTTATGTGCTACACGAAATGGTAAATTTTTCTCTTTTACTATTAAATCTGCCACATCCGTTACTGTTGAAAAATTTGAATTAGCCTGTTCAAGAGGTCTTTTTTTATTTATTTTAACAGTGATTAGCATATCACAGACAATATTTAACATTTCTTTAGAATTATCAACTGCATTCCAAAGATGGGGAGTTATCTCTTGCAAGTCCCGGTTATAACTATAAGGTAAGGCCTTTAAAATGGTTAAGATAGTGTTTAATTCACCCTGCATAATTGCTGATTTTGCCCGGGCAATTTCTGCCACATCAGGATTCTTTTTCTGTGGCATTATAGATGATGTGGATGAAAATTCATCAGAGATCTCCAGAAAAGCAAATTCATGGGTGCTCCATATAATAAGTTCTTCACAGATCTTGCTTAAAGTGGAGCAGAGCATGGTTAGGGCGAAAACAGTTTCTGCTATAAAATCTCTGGAGCTAACTCCGTCAATAGAGTTATCCATCATAGAACTAAATCCGAGTAGTTGTGTGGTTCGCCTACGGTTTATAGGAAAAGAAGTTGTTGTTAATGCGGCAGAACCTAATGGATTCATATCAACCCTTTTATATGCATCTTTTAATCTTTGATAATCTCTTTTCAATGCATTTGCATAGGCCAGAAGGTGATGGGCCAGGGTTGTGGGCTGGGCATGTTGAAGATGGGTATAACCAATCCAGACAGTATCAGCATGATCTTCAGCCATGTCCAAAATTTTATCCATAAATTTTAGAATATCCTTTTTTAGGGATTCAATTTCTTCTTTTAAAACTAATCTAAGATCTGTTGCCACTTGATCATTACGTGATTTGGCAGTGTGCATGAACCCTGCAGTTTCCCCGATCTTATTGGTGACATAATTCTCCACTGCCATGTGAATATCTTCCACCGAGGGGTCAAGATCCAGGGCTTCAATTCCTTCACTCTTTAATTCATTAAGGGCTTGGACAATCTTTTCAGCATCTTCCTTTAAAATGATACCTTCTTCTTTGAGCATGGTAGTGTGTGCTATATTACAATCTATATCTGCCTGAAATATTCTTTTATCAAACTCCAGTGATGAAGTATAATACGCTGCTTCATCATTCATCTTTTTACTGAGCCTGCCTGCCCTTAAATTCAAGAATTGTTCACCTTAATACTTTTTTAGTAAAGATAGAATATATTAGTGCAAATTTTTTTATTTATTGTTTGTCTTTAGTTTTCCATTCAGTGTATCCACATTTTCCACACGAGTATCTGTCGCCATGGTCGGCCATGAATACTCCACTGGAACACCTTACACAGAAAGGATTTTTTCGAACTAGTTTGTTATCTTTAACCTCATAGAGTTCACTTTTTTTCATTATTCTTCCTCCGGAGCTTCTTCTTTTTGAGGTTCTTTATTTTTTTCAATAATATAATTGGTTTCAATATCAGCTAAACTTTCCTGGGAGTCATATAGTTTGGCATAGCCATTTGCTCGACCTTCACCAAAACTTGGCTTAATCTGATCAATTACTAAAAGTTCTTTTTTAGCGTTTAACATTGCTACTAATTTATTTTTAACATCTAATATTCTAGGAGTAGCTTCTCCTTGATATATGCAGTCAAATTGTATTTCAGTTCTGTTTAATAATTTGTTTTCTTTTTGATCTTTTATGTTAATTTCCATAATTATACCTCCTCAAATTCTTCAATTATATTCTTGGTCATCTTTCTTACTTTATCGGCTTCAACCACCACTAAACCTTGATTAGGCTGTCCATATAAAATTACAGTACCTGGCGGTGAACTTAATATACAAGGAAGAACTGATAAATCTTCTTCTCCTTCAACAATAATAAGTACATTTAATTCTTCCTCCACCAATTTAAGAGCTTTTTCTATACTGGACCACAACTCTTTAGTTAATGTTCCGGGAGGATTTTTGGCATTTAATGTGACTGAATCATATTCAATATTATTTTTTGATTGTTTTCTCTGTATTTTATGATCAATAATTCCTATGTCTGGAATTAATCCAGATTCTAACAAGTTCTTTGTTGTTACATCCCCTACAGATATCAAAATATCATATTGGGGCAGGGAATGTTTAGCCTCATCAACGGACGAATAAAGGATTCCAAAAGGCTTTTTAAGGGCAGATCTATGTTCTTTTTTCAGTACTAACACTATCTAACCCTCAAAGCATATTCCCCAGGAAGGGTTATGTTAAGTTCTTTTGCTATTGCTGATTTTTCTGGATCAATAATTATGAGCAAACCACTCCAATTGGTGGATGAAGGTAAATCACACATTGTGCAACGATCTTCATTCATGATCCGGTGACATTTAGTGCAAGCTTTAACTGTCATTTCTTCTTCTTCCTCTTTTCTTTTTCAATCCATTCAAATCTTCCTAAACCGGGTTGTCTCATGGTCAGGCCTATTTTAGTTTCTTTAGAAGATTTTCCTTTAAGACTTAAAGCAACAACACGGGCACGAACTTTATTACCTTCTTCCAATGTTTTTTTGGATTCTTTACCAATAAGTGCACCTCTTTTTCCATCATAGTTTATATAATCATCTGTCACTTGTGAAACGTGCACCAATCCGTCCATAGGACCAAACCTTACAAACGCACCGAATTCAGTGATTTCAATTACTTCACCTTCCACAATTTCATGCAGTTCTGGTTTGAAAAAGAGGGCTGTAAATACTACATCGTGGTAAGCCGCACCATCACCCATTATCACTTTTCCGACTCCAATATCAACTATTTCTTTTACAGTTACCATTAAACCCAATTTTTTATCAATCTTACCCACATAAGTTTCATTTATAGTTTCAACAGCAACATCTTTTAATGGCTCTTCGAAGCGGCTTGGTGGGATTCTCACCGTGTCCTCGATCTTTGAGATTAAATACAATCAAATCCCTCTCCATATTTTTGTTTAATTAAATTTTATTATAGGTTAAATTTTTTTATAAAGGTCTATAGAATGTTCAATTGCTTCAATTGCTTCTTTTTTATTTACCCATCCTATAATTTCAGTTTCTTTTCCTTCCAAAGTTTTATATTCCTTAAAGAAATGAGCTATCTCTTCTAATAGATGTTTAGGTAAATCATCAATATCATTTATTTCGGCAAATTTAGGATCATTCACCGACACAGCCAGTATTTTATCATCATTATCCCCACCATCGATCATCTTCATCATACCAACAGGACGACTTTCAATGACACAACCAGGGAATGTGGGCTGTTCCATAAGAACCATTATATCCATGGGATCTCCATCATCATAGAGAGTTTGTGGAATTATACCATATTCTGCAGGATAATAAAATGGTGAGTATAGTACTCGGTCCAATGCAAATGCTTCCATATCTTTATCATACTCATATTTGTTTCTTGATCCTTTTGGGATTTCAATTACTGCATATATTACCTCTGGACTGGATGGTCCAGGTTTCAAATCTTTCCAAAGATTCATCAAATTCCTCCTCTACAATTAATAGTTCCGATTCACTTAATGATATCCATCATCTAATCATTACTAATGATATCCATCATTAAAAGATTATAATAATTTATGAATGAACTATAATAATTATCTAACTATGTCCCTAGACAATTAGTAAATTAATTTTCATGATCGATTTACTTATTTTTTTAATTAAATTTCTGGAACATACCCATCAATGGCCAGATATTTCCTCTGACGCAGATAAATAACGGGAATATTCTTTAGACGTGCTTTTCTACGTAATTCACGGTCATTTGTACACAAAACTTTTGATATTCTTAGAAGAGCATCATCTACTTTCTCGTTTTTTTTCAATTTAATCTCTATAATTTTAACTGGTTCTGATGATGCAATTTTAAGGGCTACTGATGCAGCAATTCTATTTTTACCTTTACTATGATTCTTTATCTTTTCTAGTTCTCTAATAACAATCGAAGGAACTATAAATTTATATGAAGGTATTTTCTGCTCTAATTCACTAATTATATCTACATTGAATTGAGCAGGTATCATAAAAAATTTGCATCAAGAATGGCTTCTTTAGGCTTATTTGATGATACCATAACCAATTAACCTCCATCTAGCACCTACACGTCTGCTTAAAGCTACTCTTTGACCGGATTCTGCACAGACTGGCAGTTTAAGTTTTACATCAGCATCTTTCTCACGGGCACTGGTGACAACACCAATAGTTGTAGTAGTTCCCGCATTTATCATTAAAGGTTCTCCTGTTTTTATAGGTTCCACTTTTCTTTCTTCTTTTGTACCTACCACCCGGTCTAACAAGTTAGTCTTCATGGTAAATTCATGAAGAATGGGAGGTAAAGTACCTGGTTTTCCAGCAACCGATCCAGATAGTGAATCTGCTTTAGTTAATGCAGGGTCTAAAAGTGTTCCTACACCGACCAATCCTCCAGGACCTACTTCTTCAACTGATTCTCCACCAGCAATCAAACCAGTTATGGTGGAATTTAAGCTTTTCCATTCTTTTTTAATCTGTATACCTGGTTTTATTTCTAGTTCATCTCCAACTTTTAATTTGCCCTGTACCAGTGAACCACCAATAACTCCACCTACAATATCTTTTGGAGGACATCCAGGTTTATTAATATCAAAAGATCGAGCTACATACATCCTGGCAGGTTTCCTTATCTGTCTGCGGGGAGTTCTTATTTTTTCTTGAATAAGTTCAATGAGAATATCTATATTTGCACCTTGCTGGGCTGAAACTGGAATTATAGGAGCATCTTCAGCACATGTTCCTTTAACAAATTCTTTAATTTCATTATAGCTTTCTATAGCTCTCTCTTTGGATACTATGTCAATTTTGTTTTGAACCACAATAACATTGGTTACCCCGATAACATCAAGGGCCATTAAATGTTCTTTAGTTTGAGGTTGGGGACATGGTTCGTTTGCTGCAATTACCAGCACGGCTCCGTCCATTATAGCAGCACCAGATAACATAGTAGCCATCAGAGTTTCGTGTCCGGGTGCATCTACAAATGATACCTTTCTTAGCATTTCAGTTTCTGCTCCGCAGTGTTCACAAATTAATGCAGTGGTGAAACATTGGGGAGCTGGACACTCCAAACATCGACGGAAGGTTATATCAGCATAACCTAATCTTATCGATATTCCTCTTTTTGTCTCCTCACTATGAGTATCCGTCCAAATTCCTGAAAGGGCTTTCGTTAAAGTTGTTTTACCATGGTCTACATGACCTACAAGCCCAATGTTTATCTCTGATTGTATTTTCACAGATTACACCCGAATTCATTTGTTAAAATCATTCTTCTTTAACTTCTAGAATTTTTTCCAGACTTTTTTTCCCTTTTTCAGTAATAACAGTGTTAACTTGGACGATATCATCAGAAATAGTGTTTCCACGGACAGTCTTTCTTCTTCTTTCTCCTTTTCTCCCAGGTCTGTATCCTATACCCCCTGAAGTAAGGGTTTTAATCCTTCTAGGTCCGCTTATATCTTTTTTCATTGGAAAACCGTTTTTATCGCTTCCACCTGTAATTTTTAGTTTATATCCAGTTAGACCAATATCTGATGCATCAAATTCCTCACCAAGAGTTAATCCAATTAACTTTTTTGATTGTTTAGCATCAATCTCAATCTGATGGCTTTTTTCCTTATCTGAAATCACCAATTTAAATGCCAAAATATCTCCTCCTTCTTAATTCATGGTTTATGATATTTATCCATATTTATTGTTTTCTATCTATAATATTCAACATAACTATCTTTTTTTTAGTCTCTAGGTTTAATAGGCTCCCCAATCAGGCTCAATTTTCCTTTTAATTTCTAGGGTATTATGAAGTGTTTCATATTCATCTTCAGTGAGTTTATTTTTTAGTTCTGTTTCAAGTATTTTATAATGTTTTTCGGGGATGTCAACATATAGTACATCTCCCTCTTCAAAATTTTTATTAAAAACTGCATCTTTTATTGCCATTGCAACTTGCTGGCCCTTAGATACAGATTTTTTGTTATCTCCCTTGTCTTGCATACTTTCCACTTTACCAACAATAGTTCCATCCTCTCTTATAAGGGTGTAACCTTGTTTGATGGTTCCACTTAAAACTTCGATCCCAGCAATGGCTGGTTTACTATAACGGAAGACCAATTTAGGAATTATTCTTATCTTTCCAGGTTTAATAATGGCATCAAGCCATTTTTTCCTTTTTTCTTCTTTTGATTCCTTAATCCAAGCTTCATAATCTTCGGTTATCTGGTATATTACATTTCCAGCGAAAACTTTTATATTGGAAGATTTGATCTCCTCTAAAGCAGAGGGTAGTATTTTCACATTAAATGCGATTATCACACCGTGCAGGGGATCTTCATTTTTAACAATATTCGCATCAAAAACATCTCTACGGGACACGTCACCTATATCAGCAATCCTAATTGGTATTTTCATAGTTTTTAATAGATTAACTAATGCCTCTAATGATCCAAGAGTGTCCGCTTTTACAGTCACTCCCATCTCATCAGTGTCGATTTTAATGTCTTCAACTTCTTTTAAAAGATCTTCTTTTACTTGGGCAACATCATTTTTTGCTACAATAAGTGGTGAACCAGCAACTACATTTTCTATATTAGGCGCTACAATTTTGATTCCCGCAGCTGCTACTACTTCTTCAACCTTCTGAAATTTTTTCTTCGAATCTCTTATCTCTTCTAAGGCTCGGGGCTTTAATAGGGATCGTATTTTTGTAATTATAACATCTTCACTGGCCATTAATGCAATTTTATCGTTCTTCTTTAGAATTCCATCGTAGATGACTGCGTCGATTGTTAAACCAAGGCCAACTTCCTCTTTTACTTCCAGTATACTGCCTTTACCTGGAGCGGTTGTCTCTATTTGTAACTGTGCTTTTAAGTATTGTTGGGCCAGTCCCATAAGCATAGTTAAAAGTTCAGGTATTCCTTCCCCATTAACAGCACTTATAGGAATTATACTTATCATTTTTGCAAAATCTTCCACCCGATCAAATCTTTCTGATTCAAATCCTTCATCATGTAAGATTCCAACCAGTTCATATAACTTAGTTTCAAGTGCTTGTTGGACACTAGAAGGCTGCTTAGAAAAACTTTCTAGAAATGTTTTTCCATGGTTGGTTTCCCAGCCATATATTTTATCGATTTTATTGGCAGCAACAATAAAAGGAGTTTTATACATTTTTAAAATATTTAATGCTTCATATGTTTGGGGTTTAAACCCCTCATTTATATCTACAATTAGAATAGCCAGATCAGCAAGTGCTCCTCCTCTTTTTCGAAGCGTAGTAAATGCTTCATGTCCGGGAGTGTCAATGAAAAAAAGTCCTGGAAGGGACTCTTTAATATCAAATTTTTTTAGGAAATCACCACATATATTTTCAATTACTTCAATAGGAATTTCAGTGGCACCAATATGTTGGGTTATACCACCTGCTTCCTTTTGAGCAATGGCACTGCCCCTTATATAATCTAATAGACTGGTTTTACCATGGTCTACATGACCTAAGACAGATACTATTGGTGATCTTATCTTCATTTAAACCTCCAAGTTCAAAAAAGGGGGGGATGGAATTTATGTAATTAATTTCAACCTTCATATATTAAATGTTCATCTGGCATCTGGTAAGGGCAGATTTCAGATTTATCAAAAAATAAGGCTATTTCTCTTTTTGCAGATTGGACTGAATCAGAAGCATGTATTATGTTTCTTCCAGTATCCAGGGCGAAATCGCCCCTTATAGTTCCTAAATCAGCTTCTTTAGGGTTAGTTGCTCCGACCATTTTTCTTATAAGACTTATACATTCATCTCCTTCTATTACCATTGCTAAAACTGCAGAAGATGTAATGTATTCTACTAGATCATTAAAGAAAGGTTTTTCTTTATGTTCGCTGTAGTGTTCTTTAGCCAGATCCTGGCTGATGTCCAGCATTTTAGCTGCAACAATTTTAAGGCCCCGTTTTTCGAATCTGCTAATAACTTCACCTATAAGTCTGCGTTTTACTGCATCGGGTTTTATCATTACAAAGCTTTTTTCAATCATTTTTTAACCCATTTGACCTTTCTTGGAACTCTTTTTAAATTAATCATATTTTTTTCACATTTACTACTGCAGAAAAAGTACACTGTACCATCTTTTTTAACGTACATGGTTCCTGTACCTTCTGGAATATTTTCGTGGCAGAATGAACATTCTCTCATTTTAAACACCTTTTAGTTTAAGGGGTACGTATTTCCTTAGCCTCTCTTATTGTATCCAGTAACATTAATATGTCACCTTCTCTTATAGGCCCCATAACATTTCTAGTTAATATCCTACCCTTATCTCGTCCTTCCATTATTCTGCACTTGATCTGCATGACTTCTCCAGTCATCCCAGTTCTTTTTAGAACTTCGATCACTTCTGCTGGAGTTCCTTCTTCCATATAATCACCTGATATAATTAAAGTGAGAAAGGCATATGCCTTTCAATAAATCTTGTATTGTAATAAAACTATTTTTTAAGTTCTTCAACTTTTTCCACAACATCTTTTACAAGATCTTCAGCTTCACCAGCTTCTACTATACAAGCAGACGCGGTGCCTACATTTAAACCTGCTCCTGCTCCTACTTCATCTTTAGTAGGTAAGTATACGTATGGAATTTCCTTTTCTTCAGCAAGCACAGGGATGTGAGCTACTATTTCAGCTGGGTCAACATCTTCAGCCACTAATACTAGTGCTGCATTACCTCTTTCAATTGCCTTGGTAACTTCGTTGGTACCTTTTGCTATTTTACCTGTTTCTCTTGCTATTTCTAATGCTTCAGATGCTTTGTCAGCTATCTCTTGTGGTACGTCAAATTTTACATATATTGGTTTTGCCATTTTCATTTACCTCCTTTTTCATCTGGTTTTTTTACCATCCATCAGCAAATCATACTTTTACATAGAATATAAAAGTTGTTGCCAAATATGATTAAATGACTTCAAAGAAATCAGAATCTAATTTTCAAACTTAAATAATTTATTTTAAATATTAAAAGAAAATTAGCAATTAACTGTTAATATATTATCCCTTATATAGTTTTTCTATAAATCATTACTATTACCTTAAATTATTAATATTAGCTCTTTTTTTTGTCATAATATATAATTTTTCATGGATTAAGAATTATTTTTAGATTAAATAAACTAATAAACATTTCTACATCCCTTGTTATAATATTTTTTTAATAGCTTAAAAACAGTACCATTTATATTAATTAAAAGTTTCAGCATCAAAATGGAATAATAATCTGGGATTTAATTATCTTTAATTAATATTATGAAGAAAAATAAAAATTTAAGGGAAAAAAAGATTTTGGGATGAATTAGGTAATTATAACTTTTTTACAACCATTTCAATATCTGATGCTTTAATGGTTTTTCTTCCAGCATGTTTTGCTAATTTAACAGCTTCAGAAGCTATTTCTTCCCCCATTTCTTCTAGAGCTTTTGCTAATTCTTCTCTAGCGTCGTCACTTACTCTTTCTGCACCCGCATTTTTTATTATTCTTCCTATTGGAGCAATTGGTAATTCCATAATTAATCACCTCATTCTATGTAATATAGTGTGTGTTTATATTCCTATATATATTTATCGTTTTTCTCATTGATTTTTAGGACAACTATATGATCTTGGGCAAGTTTATGGCTAAGTATAAGATCATTGCTTATTATCTGGCAAACTATATGATCTTTGCTCATCATAAAAAAATTAGGATAATATTTGAACTCCATTTTAAATAAGAATTAAAAATAGAAAAGAGAGTTCGTATGATGTTTTAATCTAAAAAGTGTTCATAATCCGCTAATAAATTTTGATAATTTATCGATATCAGCATCTATCTCAACTGGCTCAGTACAAGCATTTATGGCAGTGTTAGGATCCTTTAGAAGATGTCCAGTAACAATACATACAATCTTCTCATTCTTATCAACCACCCCTTTTTCAACCAGTTTGATTAAACCGGCTATTGAAGCAGCCGAGGCGGGTTCTACGCCTATACCTTCAGTTCGCGCCAGAAGCTTTTGGGCGCTTAAAATTTCTTCATCAGAAACTGTTTCAGCATAACCATCCGATTCATTAATGGCCCTTATGGCTTTAAGTGCACTCACCGGCGCACCAATTCTTATGGCAGTGGCCACAGTTTCCGGGTTTTCAAAGGGAACAATATCCTCTTTACCATTTTCAAATGCCTTTACAATAGGTGCAGCTCCCTCAGCCTGTATACCAGTCATCATAGGCAAATCTTCCATAAAGCCGGCTCTATGGAATTCTTTGATTCCCTTCCATATGGCTGATATGTTTCCAGCATTTCCCACTGGAAGTATAATTCTATCTGGAGACTGCCAGCCTAGATCATCAACTATTTCGTATCCAATAGTCTTTTGTCCCTCTAATCGGTAGGGATTTACAGAATTTAAAAGATATAATTCACCTTCCAGTGCCAGGGCAGTAACTGCTTCTAAAGCTTCATCAAAGTTTCCCTTTACTGATATTACATCAGCACCATGAAACATGGCTTGGGCTAACTTTCCCAGTGCAACTTTTCCAGAGGGTAGAAGTACAATACATCTTAGCCCCGCCCTAGCAGCATAGGCCGCCAGTGAAGCAGAGGTATTACCTGTTGATGCGCAACCCACAGCATTTACTCCAAGTTCAAGAGCCTTGCTGATACCTACACTCATTCCTCTATCCTTAAAGCTTCCAGTTGGATTAGAACCTTCAACTTTTACATGTAACTCTACACCAAGTTTCTCACCTAATTTTTCACATTTACAAAATGGTGTTCCACCTTCCTGGAGGGTTACAATAGATGATTCATTAACCGGCATAAATTCTTTATATTTCCACATAGTGGATTTTCTGCAGTTAAAAATTTCTTTAGAAACATCCACATCACATATAACTTCCAGTATTGATCCACAGTTATTACACGTGTAAATTATATTATCATCTTCATATTCCATACCACAACTGATACATTTAATCATTTTTTCACCAACAAATGAATTCTGATATTAATTTTATAAAATGAAAACCTTAAAATATAAAATAAGGTTCTAGCAATATCAACCTTTATTTTATTGTGTTCTAAAACATTTTTTTATTATATTATACTTTGAACATATGTAGCCCATGGTAGGGTTAGGTTTGCCTCAATAATTGATCCAATAAACAGTAAAACAACTGCAATTAGGAATAGGTACAATGATTCTTTAAATTCATCCTGATTTTTCTTGAAAATATATCCAAACTTTTCCATTATTGATCCATACCATGTTTCATACAACATTCCATCAATAAAGTAATAAACTGTAGTAGCCAGCCTAAAACCAGCCGCACCGGCGACAATAATGGCTATAACTTCAACAATACCATGGGGAATGGTGTATATGATAAAATCTCCTAATGGAACCTTAGATGCTACATAGCCTATAAACGCACCATTTATTACCAGGAAAATGGCGGTGAATGATCCTAGTAAAAGCCCACCCCCATAAATAATTAGCGCTATACGAATGTTATTTAAAAATATGGGGATAGTTTCCAGTTTAATTTCTCCACTACGAGCACCTTCTTGAAGATCTTTGAAAATTGTTCCGAAATACTGATCTATACTGCTAAAAATTCCTGATAGAAAATATCCAATAAATATAGACCCTATAAATATAGCTGCGGAAAGGAAAAGGAATTTTTCGTTTCTACGGTATAGTGCTCCAATTGTACTTTCAAATTTTTCTTTCTTCACTTATATTCCCCCACTCTATATGATAACGCTCATTAACCATTCAATATTGTTGATGCAATTTCTTTGGCTTCATCTCTTTTACTTGCTAATTGATTAAAGTATTTTTTAATTATATTTGCTGATCTATTTTTACATTCACCACACATAAGTATACCGTTTTTACATTCATGATATATGTCTTCAAGTTCAGAATCAGATTTAATGAGATGATATAGTAAGAGTTCATAAACTACACATTTTTCAGGTTCTCCACCTTTTTGTCGTTGAATATCTAAACTTTCTCTTCCACCAGTCTTTGCAGTTCTAACTTTTTTTTCGGCTTCCTCTGGAGTATCACTAAGAAAAATTGCAGTTTTTGGTTTGCTGCTTGACATTTTATCACCAGTAAGTCCAGTTATAAATCGATGATAAGTCGAGGAGGGTGTGATAAAATTATAATAGGATTTAAATCGCTCGGCAATATCCCGGGTAAGTCTTATATGGGGGTCCTGATCTGGTCCAACTGGGACCACGGTAGGTTTGGGACCTCCACAATCTTCCAGCTGAGGATGTATAATATCAGCCACCTGTATCAGGGGAACATATAGATGAGCAATATTAGTACTTCCAGAGAAGCCATAAATAGCCTTCATTTCATTATAGTTAACCCTTTTTGAGAGAATGTATGCTAATTCACTTACTATTTTATTCTTTGATTGTAGATAAACATGTACATTACTTTTTTCTAGATCCAGTCCTAATGCAATGTAGTTGGTTATGTATTCATTAATGGCAAGTTCTTTGGAAGTTTCAAAGTCTATACCTCGAGCTGAATAGGATTCCATATCTGCAATGGGAATATAAATATCTGCACCCTGTTTCTCATACCAAATTAGCTGATCTACAACCATTTTATGGCCGATATGCATCTTCCCACTGGGCATCATTCCACTTACAACTGCAAATTCTTTTTTTTCACGTATAGCTTTGATTATCTTACCGAAATCCCGGTGACCGAATATTATATTTCTTTTCATTAGCAAGTCAGGGTTAGGAATGTCATGGATTAATTCTGTAAAAGGTTTAATCCCAAATTGATTAACAAGCTTCTCATAGTCAATTATAGCTGAACTCCATGGATCAATCAAAAAAATCACCTTTAATAATTAATTGCATATTATAATTATCAACTTAAGGACGTATCCATTCAATATTGTAATAGGTTATATCTCTTTCCTCGTCTACTACTGCAAGTAACAGTTTTTTATTAACACCATGAGCCACACGGGCATAACTTGAAAAATCAGAGGCAGATATCATAGAATTTTCAGTTATAACTTTAACCAGGAAGTTAGAATGTCCTTCACCTGGAGATGTACCTCTTTCATATAAACGGAACTCGGAACCATATTTAAATCCAGTCTTAACAATATATCCCCTATTTCTAAGGTCTTTAAAAACAAGGTATTTATTGAATATCCTATTTTCATGGATTATCTGTTCCATTTCTTTTTTTTCCAGCTTTTTGTCATCTTTATAGATATCTATCTTATCTTTCTCCATTAGGAATAATGCTTCTATTAATGATAGCTGAAGCCCGTTAGGGGTGATTGTTCCATAATGACTTTTCTCATTGAGAGTTACGGCTTTCGAATTTCTGAGGGTAACAATGTTATCTGATAACTCTGAGCGCATCAAAAACACCTATTTTTTTAGATGATTTTATTCAATAATGGCGTGCCTCATTTTAAGGTCATCTTCTTTTTTACTTAAACGTACCATAAATTCAGCTATTAAACCATCGAGAAATAATAATGATGTATCTTCAAAAAGAGTACCCATGGGTGTTAAATCATCATAATCGCCTTTCAGCACACTTGATGTGTAATGTTTCCAGGCTTCTTTAGTCTTAGTTTCTATATTAATAGCCACGTCCATGTATTCATTTAGAGTTGAGTTTAAATTTCCAGTTATGCCAATTACTGATGCACCAACATCTTTTGTAGTCTTAGCAGCCAGAGTAACAGTTTTAGTCTCTCCTGAACCTGATATTGCTATTAGACAGTCTTCATCATTAATAGCTGGGGTGGTAACATCTCCAACTACGTAAACAGTAAATCCTAAATGCATTAAGCGCATAGCAAAAGCTTTACCAACTAATTCGGATCTTCCGGTCCCTACAATAAAAATAGCATCAGAATCTATAATTTTTTCTATCATCAAATTTATTTGTTCTGGATTAATCTTTTTTATTACTTCCAAAGCGTGTTTCGTTATTCCTTCTGTGGTTTTAGTTAATACATCCATATTCTCACTATTCTATACTTTTTTTTAAATTAAATAATCTAAAAATAGAAATTTTAATATTTTTTTTTAGAAAGTTATGAAATTATTTTCCATGGTCAGAGGCCTGTTATTCGTATTCCAGCTAATTTAATTCTGTTTCTTATATTTAGATTGATAAGAAGAGGAGTTATCTTTTCGATTATACGTGCATTTTCTAGAGGGCCACAGTCAATGGATCTTACCCCTGGAATTTTTTCGGCAAGCTTCATAACCTCTTTTTTAGCATCTTCATGGTCTCCAGAGATTAAACAGTCACATTTAACCTCTTCTTTTATATTGATTAAACTAGCTGAGCTGATGTTATTAAATGCAGAAACTATTTTCACATCCTTATCTTTTAAAATTTCAGCAGATCTTTCAGCAGCTGAACCTTCCCAAAGATCAACATATCTGTTAGGTTTACCACCTAGACAAGTTTCCAGGGGCACAGTAGCATCAACCAGTATTTTACCTTCAGAATGGTCTTTTATACTTCGAAGAGATACAACTTGTGCTTGCAGAGGAACAGTTAATATAAGTAAATCCCCCTCTTCTGCAGCTTCCTCATTGGTCATGCCTTGAATCTGCATTTCATCTCCCTTGATCATATTTTTTATTATATTCACAGTATTCTCGGCCTTTTTAATATCTCTTGATCCTATGATCACATCTAAACCGGCCTGAACAAATCTTAATGCCAGACCAAACCCTTGATCTCCAGTTCCACCAATTATTGCAACTTTCATATTAATTCTCCACATCATTCAATATATTTATCCATGAAATTAATATTATACTTGTTAAATTAAAGTATTAATAAATACTGTTTGGATTTATTTAATAGAATCTTAAAAAAATTTCTTAATGATCAACAAGGATAGAATAAACAATTGATATCAATCAATTCTTTAATCATAGGATTTTTTTTAGATATTCTAGACTTTTTAATACTTCCTCTCTATTTTTTACTTCAATTGTAAGGTTACCTTTATAATTTAATTTATTTAATTGTTTAATAAGAGATTTAAAATCTATATTATCACTGCCCACTGCATTGTGACTGTCATAAGAACCATCATTATCACTAAGATGAATATGCCTGATTCTTTCCAGTTTTAACATCTCTTTCACTGTGTACTGATTGGTATGGGCATGGCCCACATCCATGGTTATGAAGCTGTCAATATCCTCAACCACATCTTTAAGATGGTTAATATCTTGGCAGAGAAATCCATCAATATGGGGCATATTTTCCACACACATATCTATCGAGTGTTCATCTGCATATTTAGAACATTCTCGTAAGGAGGATATACAGTCTTTACTTACTTTATCTTTAAATTTAGCTGCCATAACGGAAATAGTTCCGGGGTGTACCACTACAATCTCTGAATCCATTAAAGATGCAGTTTCAATGGACTTTTTTATTTGGGATATTGAAGATTTTCTGATAGCATAATTAGAAGAAGCCAAATTAATATCAGATAGAGGAGCATGGATATTAATTTTGAGTTTATAAGAATCAATAATATTTCTTTCTAAATCATGATAAGGATATTCATTAATAATTTCACAGTATTCAACCTTCAAATCTTCCAAGTAGGAGAGAACATCTTCTAGGTTTGCAGGGTACAATGCCAGTGTTGATACTCCAATTCTCATTAAAATTCACCTTATAATACAAAAAGAAATATTATTCATATTATGAAAGTATAATACTATCCTAATAGTCTTCTTGCGGAATAATTTCTAATTTTATAGTTTATTCATTTCTCATTCTTGCCACTATTGGCAGGTTACGTTTCAGTGCCTTGATAATTATATCTGCAAGTTCAATATCTTTTTTAATTTTTATGGATCCCTTCTTACCTACAGTAGCAGTAAAAAGATATTCCTCATCAACAATTATATCAAAGGGTGTTCCAGTAAATTCTCTTCCAAAATTTAAGACTACATAATTTCCAGAGAGTTCCACATTCACAGGGAATGTTTCTTCTACTTGTTTCAAACTCAGAGATTCTACACCAATGCTTATACCTATCTTGTTCTCAATTTCGTCTATGGTTTTGCCTTTCTTTCCAATTAGTTTAGCCACGTTAGCTTCATCAATCCAAACATTAGCTCTTTTATCAGATTTCATATCAACTTCCACTATGGCTTTTGGTATTTTCTTTTTTATTTCCTTTATTATTTCTCTTTCAACAATCTTCAATGCTGGGGATTTTTCGTATTCAGACTGACCAACATCCATTACAATGGTCTGTTCTCCGTAGGTGTATATTTCATGGACCAAGTCACCAGACTCAAAATCCTTGATCTCAATTACTGGACGGGCAAGATCTGCTTCAAGCATTCCACTAGGTACTTTAACAGTTAAAGCCACATCAAAGATAGATTTAACCCTTCCTTCATCAATAAAAATGGTTGTATCCACAATTGATGGAATCATTCCCAGCTCAACCCTGCCTATTATACGCTGGATAGCATCTATGGGGCGGGTGGCATGTACAACTCCGATCATACCTACACCAGCCAGCCGCATATCTGCAAATATTTTAAAATCTTTAGTTTTTCTTAATTCATCATAAATAGTATAATCTGGCCTTACCAGTAGCAGTATGTCTGCAGTTTTCTGCATATCCTTCTCCAAGGGAGCATATTGGGTTATTTCATCTCCGACTTGGAGATCCCGGGGTGATTCCATGGTTTTCACAATGGAGTTAAGTTCAGAACTGTAAAATTCTGTTACAGCTTGAGCAAAAGTTGTTTTACCTGCTCCAGGAGATCCAGCAATTAATATTCCTTTTGCAGTATTAGTTAAACGTTCAATTAATTTTTCTGGAAGTTTATAATCTTTAAGTGAAACTTTAGCCACTGGTCGCACTGCAGTTATCTCAAAACCATCAGAAAAAGGTGGTCTAGCAATAGAAATACGGTACTCTCTGAATTGAATAACAGTAGCACCTTCCCTCTCAATTTCAATGAAACTATTAAAATCAGATTTAGCTCTTTCAACGATTTCACGAGCCATTCCATGTATTTCTGAAAATGATAACGGCTTTTTACCTATTTTTATGAGTTTTATTCTTCCAGGCCTTCCTTTTTTGGCCATGGGCACCACATTTTCTTTTAAATGAACTGACATGGTTTCTTGGTCAAAGAATTTGGTAATCTCCAAATCACCATATTCAATTATTTCCTGTTTTATAAAGATTACATCTAAGCCTTGTGCTTTGGCTACTTCTGATTGTACTCGGTCGCTGGTAATTAATGTGCCTTCATGTTCTTGTGCAGTTCCTCTAATTAAAGCGTCTATTTCTCCTCCTCTTGCAAGGGAAATTTCATTTAAGGTGGGTCTTCTACCAACATAATCTAATTCAATCTTCTTTTTTTGATTAAGTTTTTGCAAGTTTTTAAGTTCTTCTAAACCATTGAAACCAGTTTCCCGTCCTCTGTTTGCTTGATACTCTAATTCAGATACAACTGCTTCTGGAATTATAACTTGGCAACCATCATATTCTTTTTTCTGAACTATGGAAGTGATTCGACCATCCACAATAACACTCGTATCTGGAACTATTCTCATTCATTTCTCCCCATATATTTTATCAGGTTCAAAAACCTTATTTTTTATAATTTTAAGATCATTATCTTCTATTTTGCGGAAAAAACAGGAGTAATATCCTTCATGACATGCTCCTCCTTCCTGTTCAACCTTAATTAGAACAGCATCCAAGTCACAATCAACAAATATTTCTTTAACTTTCTGGATATGATTGGAGCTCTCACCTTTTAACCATATTTTATTTCTAGAAGTGCTCCAGTAATGAACCTTACCAGTTTCTAATGTTTTACTAAGGGCTTCTTTATTCATATATGCAACCATTAAAACTTCTAATGTTTCATAGTCCTGAGAAATAGCCATTATAAGAGCTTCACCATTTATTGTATGTCTAAAATTTAAATTTAATTGATCAAAACTCATTATATCATCTAGGATTCTTTTTTTAGGGTTTCATGAACTACTATATTTTTAGCCTACATATTATTAACACAATATATTATGTTGGAACCTAAATTAACTTTTTAAGGTTATCCACTAATTTATCCATATTAACACTTTCTTGGGTACCAGTTTCCATATCCTTTAATGTGACTTGGCCTTCTTCTAGATCTCTTTCTCCGATTAAGACCACATATTTGACTCCTAAATTATTAGCATAACTTAGAATTTTTTTAAGTTTTTTACGGGCCAGATCAACATCTGAAGCAATACCAACCTTTCTAAGACTCTGAACTATTTCAAAAGCTTTTTGCCGCGTATTTTTTGATATAGGTGCCACATAAACTTTTAGATTGTCATTTACAGTTAGATTAACATTTTGACTTTCAAGGGCTCCCATCACCCGGTCGAATCCAAATGCAAATCCAGTTGATGCCACTTTTTCTCCGCCGAAAACTTCGATTAGGTTGTAGGTTCCACCACCACAAATCTGTTTCTGAGCTCCTAAACCATGAACATATATCTCAAAAACCATTCCACTATAATAATCCAATCCACGAGCTATTCCTAGATTAACCATGTAATTATCCATTCCAAAAGAATCAAGAGTATTTAATAAATCTTCAAGATCTTTTAATGCATTAAAAGCTGGTTCAATATCCTTTACCAATTCTTCAACTTGTATCAGTAACTCTTTTCCACCTTTTAATCCAATTAATGTGAGAAGGATTTTACGATATATTCCATTCAAATTTAGGTTGTCTAGATATTCCTTTAGTTCATCCATATCTCCTTTGTCAATGATGCCCATGACCTGGTCTTGAACATCCCCGGTGATATCAGCTTCTTCCAGCACTCCCCTTAATATTCCTAAATTTCCAACATGTATCTCGAATTCATTAAGTCCTAACTCATCTAAGCTCTGATTAGCCAAAGATATAACTTCTGCTTCTGCCTCAGGAGATTTTCCACCAATTAATTCACAACCAAACTGCCAAAACTGCCTCCATCTTCCAGCTTGAGGCCTTTCATATCTAAAGCAACTACCAAAATAATACATTTTAATTGGTTTAGGACTTTTTTGGAATTTATCCATAAAAAGACGGGCCACGGGTGCAGTAAGCTCCGGACGAAGTGCTAGTTCCCTCCCGCTCTTATCTTGAAAATGATATATTTGCTCTTTAATTTCTTCACCAGACTTCAATGTGAAAAGTTTTAACTCTTCAAATAAGGGTGTTTTAATTTCACTGTAACCATAAGTTTCGAAAACTCTTCTTAAAATGGTCTCGGCATATTTTCTCTGTTCCATTTCTTCAAATAAAAAATCTCGAGTTCCTCTGGGTCTCAATATTTCCATTAATAAGTCCTCCGCTGTAAAAAGTATAAAATTGTTTTAATTAATTACAAAAAATAACATTTCCCTAAATAATTTAGAATAATATTCAGTTAATATAAAGGGAATTGTTTTTAGTATTTTTTCTTTAAATATAATCCTTGTTGTTGCTAACTATTCATAAAATTTTAGGTATTCCTTTAACATTTTGGGGAATGATTTTGCGCTTAAAAATCTTAAACCCAACCTTTCAGCCCATATTTTTATTCCTTCATCTGCTGCTACCACACCAGCCCCTAATTCTTTGGCTAATAATAGTACATCAAGGTCTGGTGCACTATCCAAGGTACCTTTTCGTAGGGCGGCCCGATACTTCTTCCTAAAATCTTTAATTGCTTTGCCGATAATTTTTACTTCAATATCTGTTTTCTTTTGTCCACGGGATGCCATTACCATTGATTCCACTGCAGCTTCCCATACAGCACTTTCTGAGATTCTCATACCCTTGTTCATCCGCTCTCTCATGTCATGAACATATTCATAGAATATTTCGGAGGGTATTTTAGTATCATAACGGTTGGGTGATTTTTTAACAATCCATGTTTCGGCTTTGATCATAATCTCATCTGGACACTCATAGCGGGCCATATAATCTGAAAATTCTTTATAGGTAATAGGAGGCATATGACAACTCATATTAAGCATTATCCTGGATCGGGCAATATAATCAAGCATAACATCCACTGTTTTTAACAATTCACCATCACCTAAATCATCACGCATTTGATTATCAGTAAATGCAGTGGTATCCAGAACAAAACGTTGTTTAGCCGGCATAAAAATCCTCCATCATCAATTTCAGATTTCAATAAAATTTCATTATCATTTTATATTTTTTATTTGAAACATTTATTATTATCTAATTTTTAAATACATCAAAGTTTAGTATAGTTTAATTTGATGTATATTTTATCTATTTTATGTATTAAAAACTATATAAAATCAGTTGCATTTTTTATTAGTTTTTTGCATTTTAAATCAATTTATTAGTTAACAAGTCCTTAAATTGATTAAAAAGATATAGATAATGTTAGGTGCATAGCAATCCCTTACTTGTTATTCATTATTTTTAATTAATAATTAACTACTTAACCTTTGATGGGATAAATAATTGTTGATAATATGATAACTGGTAAAACTAGTTTGGTGGGTGTAATTGGTGATCCTGTTAAACACAGTTTATCTCCTCTGATGCATAATGCTGCGTTTTTTGAACTTGGACTGGATTATGTTTATATTCCATTTAGAGTAGCTAAACAGGATCTGAAAACTGCTATTAACGGTGCCCAAAGTCTTAATCTGAAAGGTTTAAATGTAACCATACCTCATAAGATAAGAATAATCAAATATATAGATGAATTAGATCGGTTATCTGAGCTGATTGGTGCTGTAAATACTTTAAAATTTGAAAATAATTTAATCAAAGGTTATAATACAGACGGGACAGGGTTAATAAGGGCTTTAGAAGAATTCACACAGATAAAAGATAAGAAGATCATAATAACTGGAGCTGGAGGAGCAGCACGTGCTGCTGCCTATCAGACACTTATAGAAAAAGCAGGTTCCCTTGTTATAGCTAATAGGACGCTTGATAATGCCATCTCTCTTCAAGAAGACATAATAAATGATCTTGGAAGTGATGTAAAGGTCATAGGCTTAGATAGCAAACTACAAAATGAACTGAAGGATGCAGATATATTAATTGATACTACCCCTATTGGTATGTATCCTAATATTAATGAAAAACCGGTTGTTAGTGCAGAAGACATGCATTCGGATTTAATAGTGTTTGACATGGTTTATAATCCTCTAAAAACCAGTCTGCTTAAGGAAGCAGAGAATGCTGGGGCAAAACCAGTATCAGGAATAAAAATGTTAATTTATCAAGGTATTGAATCATTTCAGATATGGACTGGAATCAGACCGACTTATAAATCATTTGAAAATGGTTTAAAGGGAGTATTATGATATAAAAAAAGATTAGATTAGTATATTATTATAATCTTTTTATAGATAAATTATCATTTGATCAAGAGGAATAGTCAAATAAATAAATTTATCAAGTTGAGATTCCTATTTTTTAATAAAATAAAAAAAACATTTTTTCCATTAAAAAAATGGATATACTTCGTTATAATCGTATAATAAACCTAAAATGGTTTATTTATAAAAATTAAGTTTAATCATTAAATTAATTAAATAAAAAAATTGAAAAGGTTTGATGGTGATTAGATGAGCGGGCCATGGGTTGAAAAATACAGACCAAACAATCTAGAAGAGATAGTAGGTCAAGATCATATTGTACAAAGACTAAAAAGATATGTAGATGAAGAAAGCATGCCTAATTTAATGTTTACCGGCCCGGCTGGGGTGGGTAAAACAACAACAGCACTGGCTTTGGCTAAATCAGTCTTAGGAGATTATTGGCGACAAAATTTTTTAGAGTTAAATGCCTCCGATGCTAGAGGTATAGACACTGTAAGAACCAATATTAAGAATTTCTGTCGATTAAAACCAGTCGGTGCACCATTCCGGATAATATTTTTAGATGAAGTAGACAACATGACCAAAGATGCTCAACATGCTTTAAGACGTGAAATGGAGATGTACACAAAAACATCTTCATTCATTCTATCATGTAATTACTCCTCTAAGATAATTGACCCTATACAATCCAGATGTGCCATATTTAGATTTGCACCGGTTAAAGGAAATCATATAATAAAGAGATTGGAAATAATTGCCCAGAAAGAAGAGTTGGACATTGATATAAAGGCAATAGAGAGCATTGTCTATTTTGCTGAGGGTGATTTAAGAAAAGCAATAAACATACTCCAAGCATCAGCATCAGTAAGTGAGAAGATAACTGAGGAAAGCATTCACGAAGTTGTTTCCAAAGCCCGACCTCAAGATGTTAAGAAGATGATTAACAAGGCATTAAACGGAGATTTTCTTGGTGCTAGAAACATACTCCGTGAAGTCATGGTGGTTCAAGGAATAAGTGGAGAAGATATGGTGACCCAGATATATCAAGAAGTATCCCGGATGGCCATGCAGGATTCGATAGATGAAGAAACCTATGTGAATCTTATTAGCAGTATCAGTGAATATGATTTTAGAATAAGAGAAGGTGCAAATCCAAGAATTCAATTAGAAGCACTTATTACTAAATTTTTATCAAAATCCAGGACAGATTAGATGTGGACTGAGAAATACCGTCCAAAGACATTCGACCAAATAGTTGGTAATTTAAAGGCAAAAAAAGAGATAATGGAATGGATTGACTGCTGGAAAGAAAATAAACCCCAAAAATGTCTTTTATTAGTAGGTCCTCCAGGCACAGGTAAAACCACCCTAGCTCATGTAATTGCCTCCAAGTTTTCAGACCATGTTGAGCTTAATGCTAGTGATAAAAGATCATATGACATCATAATGAAGACCATTGGAGAGGCTTCTGCCACAACATCTCTATTTAATAATGGTCAGAAACTTATAATACTTGATGAAGTTGATGGACTCCATGGACGGGATGATCGAGGCGGTGTTAGAGCTATTAATAGGATCATAAAAGAAGGAAGACATCCCATAATAATGATGGCCAATGATCCATACAGCAACCGTATCAAGGGTTTTAAATCTAAATGTAAGGTAATACCTATCCGTAAGGTACATACAAACTCAATTACAGCACTTTTAAAGAAAATATGTGTTTTAGAAGGTATAGACTTTGATGATGCAGTTATTAAAGATCTGGCCAAGAGATCCAATGGTGATCTACGTTCAGCCATAAATGACTTGGAAGTAATGGCTCAAGGCAGAGAAAAGATATCTTCTAATGACTTGGATATTTTATCTCAGAAGGATAATGTTTCCAATATTTTTGACTCGGTACGAACGGTTCTAAAAAGTAAAACTTTTAGACGAATTAAAGATGCCATGCGTTTGGAAGAAGATCCTAACTTCGTATTGGAGCTCATTACAGAAAATATTCCCCGTGAGTATGAAAAAAATTATGAAATTGAAAAGGCCTATGAAATGATATCTCAGGCTGATCTTAATTTTGGAAGGGCATTTAATACAAGGGATTACACATACTGGAGGTATACTTTTGATTTCATGGGTCTGGGTGTTGCTCTGGCTAAAGATGAAACCTATAAAAAATTTGCAAGATATGGAACTTCAACGGTTTATACACTTCTCTCAAAAAGCAGGAGTAAGAGAGATTTAAGAGATAAAGTAGCGGCTAAAATTTCTGAAAGACTTCATACCTCAAAAAAAGAAGCCATATCACAATTTCCATACTTTGAAACAATGTTCCAGAATGATGAAACAGCCTACGAACTTGCAAACTATTTTGATTTAGAGGATTCTGAAGTAAAGCTTTTTAGATCACGAAAGATAAAAATAAAAAAGTCTAAAAAGAAGAAATCAACAAATAAAACACAGAATAATAAAAGTACCCCTTCAGGTTTATATTCAACCACTAAAAGCAGGAAATCTTCAAAAAATCAACAAGAAAATGAAAAATCTGAAAAATCAAATAATAAAAAAAGTAAAAATAAAGACACTAATACAAGAAAGACTAAACTGAAAAAATCTGCAAAAAGAGATGTGAATACAGATAAAAAAGTTAAACAAACATCCTTGTTCAGTTTTAAATAATTTAATTTTATTATCTCTTTTAAACCAATTTTTACTTTATTTATATTATTCAATGTTTGATTGATTATTTCTTTTATTATTGCTGATGAAAACTGATGATTTATAAATATTTTCCCTAGTATCGGGGACATGCTTTTCTAGGAAATCAAGAAGAGAAATGGCTATATCCTCCTTTTTACATATATCTATATTATCTTCAATATCTAACCATATACTTATCCATTTTCTGGGAACATTAAGCAGAGGATAGATCATCCTGATCTTACACTTTTTATCATAGTAATTTTTTGAACTTAAAAGCTGAATCTTATCTCCATTTAATATTTGATGTAATATGTTTTCTACTTCATCATCCAAGTTTATGTTAGATGCTACTACATCTATCTTTTCAGTATTCATTTTATCAAAAGAATCTTCAATGAATAGTTTAACCCCATATTTCCTCTGATAAGGTTCTAGAACTGTTAGAACCGTGAAATCTATCCAATTATTTTTATCTAATAAAAATATGTTGTCATGGGGTTTTATATTATTAACTAAAATCTTTGCGGTTCGGCTACATATTTTCTGGAAAATTTTTGACCTTATAACCTCATAATCAGGAAATTTATGTATGAATAATTGCTCTTTTCTTCGGGAAAACTTTGAAAATCTGAGATTATTAATATAAACAGACTTACCCACTAAACTGATAAAACGGGTGTCCACATTAATATTTTTCAAATATTTTAACACAGCATTCTTCATAGGTTTCATATTATATTATAATAAAGATGGAATTAATAAGTTTCAATATGAGGTAATAAAAATTATAAATTTCAAATTCATATTAATATATTGTTAATAGATGAATTTTTTAATACTAATAATTTTATTAATAAATTTTTTTTATTAATGGGGGATGTAAATGTTTAAAATTTTTGGTCAAAAGTCAAAGAGAGATTCAGTAGAGGGGTCTGTTATTGAAATTAAACTAGATGAGCCAGTTGATTGTATCTGTGATTTTACCTATAATTTTTATTGGCAGCATAAAGGAGAAAAACTATCACCTGAATGGAAAATCTTAGAAACAGGATATACATTCCAGGATTTGGTGGAACATCTTAAAAGAGGAGGGGATGTGAAAATCACTGGTAATGTAGGTCATCGTTTAGCATCCAGTATGGGGGTGGATTTAAAATACTTTGGAGGAACTGGAAGAGATGTTGATGTGGGTTCTGTAATTGTGGATGGTGATGTGGACACAAGAATGGGAATCAGTATGGTGAAAGGATGTATCTATGTTAAGGGAACATTAAGAGAACCAATTGGAAATATAGTTCAGGTTAAATCTGATAAGGAAGGATATAAAAAATATAGATCCATAACCGATATTCTAAGTAATGGTTTAGGATCAGATCAACTCCTAAATTCCCAGTTAATAAATAACATGCTAATTATAAACGATTCTACAGTTAAAGATACAATTGGAGCTCGTTTAGATAAGGATTTTGACATAGTATTTAATGGCAATGTTGATCTTAGTACTGGAATACTCATGAAAAAAGGCCGGGTTAGAGTGAATGGTAAGACAGGGAAAAACACTGGCGCACTTTTAAACGGAGGAACTGTAATTATTAACGGGGATACTGATGATTTCACTGGTATTGACATGATTTCTGGCACGATAATTGTTAATGGTAATGCTGGTAAATTCCTCGGCGCCAATAAAAAGGGTGGAATAATACTTGCTATAAAGGGAAGTCCTATACCCCCCACCTCCAAGGTAAATCTTGGTAGTGATGATAGGAATTTGTTATTAAATCAAGGCTTTAATCCCCGGGAATTTTCTAAGTTCGAATAGATTAGGGTAAATTTTCATTTGTTCAAATAGGTTTCTCATTACTAATTATAGAATAATTAATATGCTCTAAAAATTAATAATATTTATATATATTAAAAAGTTTGGGAGGAGGCTATATGGAAAAGGAACAAATAATTGACTTTGTTGTCAGAAAATTAGAGGATGAGGATACAGGCGTTAGAAGAGTAGCTATTCAAGCTCTGGGAGACATGGGCGATGAAAAAGCTGTAGATTCATTAATAAAGATGTTAAGCGATGATAATAAACGTATTCGTTCTAAAACAGAGAAATCTCTAATTAAAATTGGAAATAAATCAGTTAAACCTCTCATAAAAGCATTGAAATCTAAAAAGGCTGTTGTAAGATCTAGTGCTGCTAGAGTTTTAGGGAAAATTGCAGATAAACAAGCCGTACTTCCATTAGTTGATGCTTTAAAGGATGAAGATAAACAAGTTAGAAAGGAGGCAGCTCTTTCATTGATGCATTTGGGTTGGAAGGCTAAAAATATTGATGAAGAAGCTTATTATTTAATTGCAATGAATTCATGGAATTTTACTGAAATCGGAGGTCCGAGTGCAGCAGTTGATGCTTTAATTCAATTTATCGATGATAAAGATGTTGAAATAAGAAAACATGTAATCAACAGTCTTAGCCGTGCATATAACAGTTTAAAGAAAGGAAAATAAATATTTAAGGGACTATTTTTATACATTTTAATTTTTCCAGATAAAATATTATTATTTTAAATAATCATTACTAATTCTATAAGATTAAAATTAAATTTAAGATTATTATTCTCCATTAGATTATTTGAGTTTTAAGGGAGGCTTTTCTCCTTCAAATTTCCACTCCAAGATGAACACCAGAACAAAACCAAATATAGCAGCACCAATAACTGGCCAGATAGACTCTAAATTTATTAAAATCTTTTCATAGGGAAGTCTTAAGGTTCCTACCATTAAACCCACCAGAAAGGCCATAGTTACAGATTTATGATGAGTTAAAAGATAGTCCAGTAATCTTGAAAATGATAAAATACCTATTAATGCTCCTAACAGGAAAGTTAAAATTTCTGTGATTTGAAATTTATTCAAAACATTTATCATATATTCATATTGATTTAAAAGTAGTAATATGAATGCTCCTGATATTCCGGGCAATATCATGGCACAGATACCCAAAGCCCCTGATAAGAAAATTATTGGGAGGGAGTGATTTGCTTGTATAGGATTTAATCCTACAAATATCACGGCAAATACGAATCCTAAAAAAACAAATAAAATATTTTTCAAGTTAAGTTCGTCAACATGTCCATAGACAAATATAGCAGATGCCAATATTAATCCAAAGAAAAAAGCGAATGTTGGGGCTGGAAAACTGGCTAAAAGATAGGATATAACCTTGGACATGGTTAAAATTGCCAATCCAATACCAGTCAGCAAAGGTATAAATAATTCGAAATCTATTTCTTGCAAAGCATTTTTCTTGAAATTTTTTAAATCTCCCTTAAATAGAAATAAGATAAATTTAAAATCAATTTTACTTATAGCATGTATTAATCGTTCATAAATTCCAGTAATCAACGCTATAGTCCCGCCAGAAACTCCCGGTATAATATCTGCAGTTCCCATAAAGAGTCCGCGTAAAAATATCAATATAGTTTCCATTTTAATCCATTTTTTTATCATTGGCACACCCTAGAAAGTAAGCATTCTTCTACTTAATAATTAAATTAGTAACCATATGGTTTTTTTCTAAAATTTATTTATTTTTAGGTTAAGAATTATTATTACATTTGAACTTGTATATAAAATAGATTGTTTAAAAAAAAGATTGGAAAACAAATCAGATAAATCTCATACCATTAATTATTTCAAGGGTAATACAATCATAAACTATTTATAGTAAAAATTTTATATTTTAATAACCAAGATTAACTATAATCTTATTATAAATTAATTATCCAAATAAATTTTTTTAGGCTATATTTAGATTATTATCCTAAAAAAACTTTAGATTAATAAAAATATAGAACAATAAAGAGGTTGATATTCAAATGAACGGTTCAAGTATCTGGAAGTTAAGACTTCGAATATGGTTTGCAACAGTACTATTATTTGGTTTACTTTATGCTATAGTAGCGGCTGTAAGTTATTATTTTGGATTTGGCGGCCCATTTATGTTTGCTTTCCTTGCACTAGTTATTGTGATTGCACAATACTTGCTGGGCCCTTACATGGTAGAATCCATGATGAAAGTCCGATATGTATCAGAAGCAGAAGCCCCAAACTTACATCGTATGGTGGAGGAATTAGCCTATAATGCAGGGATTCCAAAACCAAAAGTTGGTGTATCTGAAATAGGAATACCTAACGCTTTTGCATTTGGAAAATCAAAAGGAGATGGAAGAGTTTGTGTAACCCGGGGGATATTGAATCTTTTGGATGAAGGTGAACTAAAAGCTGTTTTAGGACATGAAATATCCCATATAAAACATATGGACATGATGGTAATGACCTTACTGAGTGTTGTTCCCCTGATATGTTACTACATATTTATAAGCACACTATTTTCAGGAGGTAGAAATAGAGAAGGAGGAGCAGCACTAATAGGAGTAGCTGCACTGGCGGGATATATTTTAGGTAACCTACTGGTACTATTTGTCTCCCGTGTCAGAGAATACTATGCTGATCAAGGAAGTGTTGAACTGGGAAATCCTCCACATAAGTTAGCCAGTGCTCTATATAAACTAGTCTATGGTTCTGCAACTGCGAACAAGGATGAAATAAAAGAAGTTGAGGGTGTAAAAGCGTTCTTTGTAAATGATGTATCTGATGCTGGTAATGAGATATCAGACCTTAGGCAGCTGGATTTGGATATGGATGGAGTTATCAGTGAAAGCGAACTTTCAAGACTTAAACACTCTGAAACTAGGGTAAGTTTAGCTCAAAAAATCATGGAAATAATTTCAACACATCCCAACATGGTAAAAAGGATTAAAAGACTATCTGAACTAAGATAGTTCTAATTATTTCTTTTTATTTATTTTATAAAATACGAGTTTAACTTCTAATAACTAATTTAACTAAAAAAAAGGGGATAAATTTTTTCAAGGTTTAGTAAATTTTCACAACCCCTATAACACTATCTTTTGGCAGCCATGTGTTTAGGGGAGTTTTAGTGATTACCTCGTAATAAGTAGCATGATAAATGGTTGTAGTTTCCACATTTTTATTATCACTGGTTAAATATACTCTATCCCCTTCAATTTTAGATAACCTTTTTACAATAAGATCATATTCAGGGTGAACTGCTACAACAATATCCCCTACCTTATAATCATCTGTTTTCAGAACAATTATCTGCTGCCCATCAACCAGAGTAGGTACCATAGAATCTCCATTGACAAAGGCAGGCATAGGAAGCTGATTAACCCCAAACTGGGAGTTAATGGTAACTACTGCTTCTTTGTATCCATATGATTTAACAATATTTTGAACATCTTTTTGAATACTTTCTACAGTACTATGATAATCTTTAACTGCATTGGTAACATATTGTTCAATTTCAGCCGTCATCTCGGGTGGAGGGTTGTTAAATATTGAAGATGTGGTTTTTACGGTTATTTCAGTCCCATTAGTCTCAATATCTACATCAACCTTATCCAAACCTTGATATAGATAGGTAGAAGTTGCTGCTATTATAAAAACTGCTACTATTCCAATAATTATCCAAGACTTTGATTTCAAACAATCACCAACAATAAAAATCATTACTTAGCTTTATTAAAAATATATTTAACCTTTAATAATTCTACAAATCTTTTCAATTACTTTTTCACTGAATCATTTTTAATATCTTTTTTGTAGTTTCAACATCTAACTGTCCAGGGGCAGATTCATTATCTAAAGATGCATAGGTAATGGGAGAACCAAAGATAGGGGCAATTATTCTGGTAAATTTACCCTTATCACCCATGGATATTCCTATTGTGTCTCTAACACGAATAAGAACCTCTAGAACAGTTAAGGTATCTTGGAGTGTGTTAGGCATAACTGCAAACTTAGCTATATCACCAATTTTTCTAGCCTCATCAATAATTTCTAAAAGAACATTAAGTGGAGGAGTATTCTCGAAATCATGGAAAGATATGATGGTTGAATTAGATTTATTTATAACTGCATTTCTATACTTAAGGGGAGTATGCAGTTCAATATCTACAAATTCAGCGTATTTACCGGCTTTTATGAGGATATCAGTACGTTCTGCCTCAGTTCCTGTGAAGAAACCACCTTCTTTTTGTAATCTATTGGTTGCTATAATGGGGTAATCAAGATCATATATTAATCTTTGCATATTATAGGGGTCATGACTTTTAAGAAAGTCAATTCTAAATTCAAGAATATCTGCACCATGATCAATTGCCTTTAACGCGGATTTTTCAACCAGATTAAACTTCTCTTCCATTATTGGTACACAGACCATAGTTTTTTTTGACAATAGAAACACATATCCTTAATTTTTTTCTATGATTTAATTATCATTTATTAAATTGTAAATATCAATAATTATATTACAATTGAATAATAAATATCCTTTCCTAATTTATTTGGAATATATAATTTTTTAATAAATTTAAATTATAGATGTTAGATTAGTTTTAGAGTATTGGATAATAAATTATGATAAAAATCTTTAAAAACTAGTTTTTTAATATTGATATTAAACATGGGTTCTGATAAAATTCATAATTAAAATTTGCCTAAAAAATTTGTAAAATAATTTTTGGATTATATAATATTTTAAAATTAAGTAAACATTTAAATTGATGAATACTGGGTGATATTTTGAAAATAACAGCCATAGGTGCTGATATATCCCGAAATGATGTTTCATGCAGTTATGAATTAATAAGAAATCTTGAAGTTGATATTCCTCAATTAATAGAACATGGTGCATATAGTGCTGCACTAACAAATGTTACTGGTGATGATGTGGTTATCAGTGCGTTTGTACCTGATGATAATTTGGAAATAATTAACAAGGAAATAATTAATATATTAAAAAATAATGCTGAGGATTTAGGAGATATTAATGGCATATCAGAAGTTCCTGAAAATGCTGGCGAAGGAATTTCCTATGTAGAGGCGAAAATCAAAGAAAATTTCTATCCAGATGCTGTTATACTGGCTTTTGATACTTATGGTGGTGAATCATTTGTTAATGATGTGGCAGGATCTGCTGTTAAAGCTGCCCAATCAATGGATAATGTTACTGATGTTCAGGGAAGTGTAGTAACTGGATTGAAAAAAATACCCGGAGTAGGCTATGTTTCTGATATGACCGATGATCCTGTAGTAGTGGCTACCATAGAAAACATAGAAAGTGTTGGTATTGTTGCCGGAGCTATGCTAGGGGCTGCTTTAGGAAATAAAAATGTTTATATGGTAAAAAGAGGCTCACCCTCCAATATAATACCTGGCAGTGTTATTGTATCTGTAACTGCTTATATGAATGGTAATGTACTTGATCTTGCTGTTCCCATAGAACAGAGAACCAGGATTTTGAATTTATAACACATGAAAATCTATAGATTAATCAAAAATAATAGGGAAACATGATACAAAAAATATCTAGACAAATCTAGTTAAAGAAGATATATTAAAAATAAAATTAGAAAAACATTTTACTATAACTTTAAAAAGGTAGATTTTAATGATACTTCTTGATGAAAAAACCCGATGTATAGTGCAGGGAATAACAGGGATGCAAGGATCATTCCATACTGAACAAATGCTTAAATATGGAACTAAAATCGTGGCTGGAACATCCCCTGGAAAGGGTGGCCAGAAATTCCAGAACATTAATATTTATAACACAATTGAAGAGGCTAAGGAGGATATAGAAATAAATGCTTCCATAATCTTTGTTCCAGCACCATTTGCCAAGGACGCAGCTTATGAAGCTATATCTAATCTAGATCTAGTTGTTATAATAACCGAGCACATACCGGTACATGATTCAATGGACATAGTGGAGTTCGCCCGAAGGAACAATACCGTGGTTATTGGTCCTAACACGCCCGGTATTATTACTCCGGGAATAGGAAAGCTGGGTATAATGCCTACCCACATTTTTAATGAAGGTAATGTAGGTGTAGTATCTCGAAGTGGAACCTTAACCTATGAAGTAGCCAGTCAAATCACCAACGCAGGAATGGGGCAGAGTACCTGTTTAGGGATTGGTGGTGACCCAGTAGTGGGATTAGATTTTTCAGATGTACTATTACGCTTTGAAAAAGACCCCCAAACAGATGTTATGGTTATGATCGGAGAAATTGGAGGTAATGCCGAGGAAAAGGCAGCGGAATTTATAGCAGAGAATATAACTAAACCAGTAGTTGCTTATATAGCTGGTACTACAGCTCCACCAGGAAAGCGTATGGGTCATGCAGGAGCCATAATAGAAGGAGAAACAGGAACTGCTGAAACTAAAATGAAAGCATTAAATAATGCTGGTGTTGAAGTGGCTACACGTCCCTCAGAAATTGTGGGAATAATAAAAAATATATTATAACTTATTTTTTTACACAAAAATTATTCGTGAGAACATGTCAAATGATAAAAAATTGATAAATAAACTATCCCATGGCGATATAAAATTGCATGAAATTGAAAAATATGTGGATAGTTCTGATAAAGCCGTAGAAATAAGGAGAAAATTCATTGAATCTGTTTCAAATAATCAAATGGATCACATATCAAATTATTCAATTAACATGGAAGAAGCTTCCAAAAGAAATATTGAAAATCCCATAGGTGCTATACAAATACCTTTAGGGGTGGCTGGTCCGTTAGATATTAACGGAGAACATGCTCAGGGAAGTTTTTACATTCCCCTGGCCACATCAGAGGGAGCCTTGGTTGCATCAGTAAACCGCGGATGTTCCATAATATCTCAATCCGGCGGTGCAACAGTAAGAATAATTGATGATAAAATGACCCGTGCTCCTGTTTTAAAGACAGAATCTGTTACTGAAGCATTAAAAGTAAAAAAATGGATTGAATCTCACTTTAGCCAGCTTAAACAAGCAGCAGAGGTAACAACCCGGCATGGAAAACTTATTAAAATTGAACCTATACTGGTTGTTGGTAGATATGTATATCCTCGCTTTGTATACACCACTGGTGACAGTATGGGAATGAATATGGTCACCATTGCAACTGAAGCAGCAATTAACCTTTTACAGCATAAGACTGGAGCACATGTAGTTGCTTTAAGTGGTAATGTGTGTGCTGATAAAAAACCAGCAGCCATAAATATGATTGAGGGAAGGGGCAAAACTGTTGTTGCAGAAGTTATAATTCCTGAAGATTTGGTTAAAGAAAAACTAAAAACATCTATTGAGGCCATTAAAGAAGTTAATATATCCAAAAATTTCATGGGATCTGCAATTGCAGGATCTATGGGTTTTAATGCCCATTATGCAAATATGATCGGAGCATTTTTCCTGGCCACTGGACAAGATGAAGCACATATTGTTGAAGGAAGTTTAGGTATAACCACAGCTGAAAATAAAAATGGTGACCTATACTTTGCAGTTACACTTCCCGATCTACCTATAGCCACTTTTGGTGGTGGTACTCGTCTAGAGACAGCTAAGGAATGTTTAGAAATTATGAATGCTTACGGTACTGGAAATATTGGAAAATTGGCAGAAATAGTTGGTGGAACTGTTTTGGCAGGTGAACTTTCATTGATTGGTGCTCTTGCAGCAGGACACTTAGCCCGGGCCCATAAAGAATTAGGCAGAGGATAACCTCTATTTTTTATTACAAGTAACAAATAAAAATTAATAATAAATTGAACTTTAAATTTTATCTATTAATTTCTATTAAATGAATACACGAAAAAACAACACTATAATATCAATTACAGGATTTTATATGAATATTAGAGAATTTATTAATGAATACTTTAAAATGAGCCGATATGTTGCTTTAGGCAGTCTTGATGGTATTTTAGCTGTTATGGGCGTTACCTTGGCAGCTAGTGGTATTGCATCTGTAGGAGATGCTAATATCCCCAACTATATCATAGGGCTTACTGGTCTTAGTGGAGGAATTGCCATAGCATTATCCAATGCATTCGGTTCTTTTGTTGGTGAAAGAGCTGAGGAAGTCCGTACACTGCGTGAATTAGAACGTAAAATGGTCCGTGAGGAGGGGTCATTAGATGATACTCTTATACACCAGCAAGCTAAAAGAAGGATATATATGAGTATGATTACCCATGGGTTTTCCAGTTTCACTGGTGCATTTGTACCAGTTGTGCCTTTTTTATTTATTGGTGATAGATTAACTGCAGTAATTGCAACTGTTTGTTTTTGTTTCATAGCTCTTTCTGGACTGGGAATTTATCTGGGAAAAGTATCCAAGGAAAGCATCTTAAAGACCAGTATAGAAATCATAGCCATAGGAATATTCATCTCACTTGTAAGTTTCTTTATTGGAGGAGGGCATGGTTAATTTCTATAAAAGTTTTGAATTTTTTTAAAAGTCAAGATCTATACCATAAACTTTCTCCACATTATCTACATGTATTTTATTGGCATCATCAATGCTTAATATCCCTTTCCTTATCAAGTCATTGGTTCTTCTTGGAACTGTTTTTGGACCCAAAACTGCACCTGGACGACTTAAATCATCCAGATAATCGGTTTCCATTAAAAACCTATTACCCTTCTTTATTCCTTCTAAAATCACATTTTTAGTGGCTATTAAAGATGGAGTTAGACCATAATTTTCTTTTTCATCCACATATGGTCCTGAAAAATGCTTAATAACCTTATAACTTTTTAGGTTACTTTCAGTGGCCATTTTAGCAAATTCTTCAAACTCCTTTTTAGTAGCAGTTTCAGTGTGCAGCTGCACCGCACAATCTGCATCATGTGCAAGATCCATAACATATTTTATAAGATTATTATGAATTTTCAGTTCTTCTGAACTAACCTGGTAATGTGGACGTCCAATTTCACCAATACCAATAGCTTCACCATCTTCTACAAGTTTATACGCAGTTTTTAAGGCATCTTGTATCTTTTCTTCAGCAATAGGCAAACTAACTCTATTTCTTATAAGTCTTGATAGCTCTGCTGGATGAACACCCACAATGGGATAGGCCTTTATGGAGGTATTATCATTTATTTCCTTTGTATAATTAATAACTAAATCCATGGCCTCCTTATATGTACATGTTTCACTAATAGTCCAGGTAGGCTTGTTAGGAATAATCATAACATTTCCACCGGATCTTTCGAATTTCTTGGCAACTATTACTGGTCCATCCCCATTATAAGGATCCACATGGATATGGTTATCAGTTACAAATACTTCTTTCATTTAATACCACCTAATTCTATAGATATTCGAAATAAAAAAGTATATAAATTAATTCCAGTTTTCAATGTTATATTATAAAATTATATATCAAATCTTTTTTAATAATAAAATAAAAAAATTATGTATTATTATTAAGAACTTTATCATCATTAATTAGAATCTTAATAAATAATTCGTGTTAAGGTTATCATGCAAATGATAAGACCATTAACCAAGTTTTTAATCCATAAATCTATTTTTAAAATCTAGTTATAATAAATAGGATAAGGGAATGTTATTGAATTTTCAAAATATTTTCCAATTTTTTAATGGTACTTTAAATAATTGAAGAATACAAAAGGCCTATAAATTTGGGGGATTAGTTATGTTGAATTAGCGCAATTCTAGCACCATTAGGATCCTCTATAAACGCAAGAAGTCCAACTGTTATTGGAGTTGGCTCCATTATGACTTTAACACCCTTAGATTTAAGTTCTTTAATCTTAGTGTTTATGTCTTCAACCTCTATTCCTATTGAAAAAAGTCCCGGTTTATCTACCGGATTTTTAATAATTTCCACCATAGTATCCCCTTCACCTTTTAATAAGGTGATATTTCCTTCTGGTCCCAGATCATATTTACTATCAATTTCAAATCCCATGACGTCTGTATAGAACTTTATTGATTCACTCATATCCTCAACTATGATGGTGATGTATTTAATTTTCATAATATTCTCACCATATCTTGATAAATAACTTCTTTTTAATGAATGTTACTATTTTAAATCATGGAACAAAAAAATATAGATTATCAAATCTAATTGTAATTATTAAGAACTAAAAAAGTTTTATTTTGAAAGATACCTTAAATTTTATTAAAAAATTATATTTATAACACTGAATTAATAATTAGAATAATTAATGTCCTCCAGGGATTAAATTATATGTGGGAGTAGGTTATAGCAAAAACATAAACCCCTGGAAGTGACATTATGGCCCCTATGCTAGATTGATACATAGGTATCTATATTATCTGGATATACCCTAATATAAATTTTACCATTTTCACTAAATTTAATTCTTTATATAATGATAATATTGAAAAGTATTATTACCAATACAGAAATTAATGAAATATAAATATAACTATAAATATAAATTCTCATAATGGGGGATTAAAAATTAAGGTTTTAAAAATTTCTTTAATTATATTTTTTGTTACAGCATCTATATTACTTATTGATTCTAGTTATGCAAAAGAAGAAATAATAGTTGTTGATGGGTCAAATGAGCCGGTTTACACAGCATCGGGAGAGATTTCTACTAATGGAGATCCTATAGAAGAGGAAGAACCAGAACCTCCTTTAGAGATTACTCGATCTGAAATCCTAGAATGTGCATCTCTATTTTCTTATTATTATAGAAGGGATAATAAATTTCCAACCTACGTTACCATAAGTCGTGGAAGCGAAAAAATTGTGGTAAATCGTTCACAGTTCATCCATTTGTCCAGCAGTTTTATTACTACAAATAATCCAACTATCAGTCTAATTGCTCTTAAAAATCTTCCATGTAGCTCTAAAACATCCAAATATATTCGTATTTATCCAGCCAACTATTATAAGATTTCCCAACGCACCACAGATCATATAGTGACCTATAACAGTGCACCTTATTTAGTAAAGATTGGCACTAGAAACATATATTATCTGGACCTCTTAGAGATTTACACTGAAATGTTGGTTTATTACAATTATAATAACAAATATCCTGATTATGTAAGTATTGGCAAGCTAAATAAGCTTCCTAAAATTAATTCAGCATATGTAGATAATCAGATTTCAAAATATAGTTACAGAAAATATTTGTACAGAAAAAAGCTTTCCAGTATAAACTATTACATCAAAAGAACCAGGAATATGAAACGTATAAGAAGCCTTAGATCTTCTTATAACTATTACTATAAGAAGTATCAATATGTATCAAAACTTTTAGCATATTATTACAAAAAGAAAAGTTCCCCTTGGTATGTTCCAAAAGATTATAGGATTTATCTAACAAAAACACGTAATTGTCAAGTTAATGATTACAGAATTATTGCACAAACCTTAATATTATCTGAATTAACTCCTTATGAAACAGCTGATAATCTGTTTACATATGTCAGAGATATTTGTAAGTATACTTTTTATTATAACACTCGTTATGGTGCAATAAACACATTAAAAATAAAAAAGGCTAACTGTATTGATCAAGCCCATTTACTCATTGCAATGGCCCGTTCTGTTGGGATTCCAGCCCGATACCGCCATGCACATTGTAAATTTTCCACTATGACAGTGGGCCATATCTGGGCGCAACTGTACATAAATGGACGATGGTACACTGCAGATCCAACCAGTTACCGTAACACATTAGGAAAACAAAATAATTGTAAAATATTGTATTGGAAAGGGAGATATTTAGCTCTACCCTTTTAATTATCTCTTTTTAATCATTTAAATAAATTTTTTTAATACATAAATTGCCTAGTTTAAAAATTAAATATAACTTCTTTTATCCTGCTTTGTATTACAAGAAACTCCTCTTATTTTCTTTTTAGGTTCTATTGCACCCATCTTTTCCAGTACTTCGTTATAATCTACTTTTGTATTTATGCATCCATCTTTAAGTAATGGAACTCCTTGGCATGAAAAATTTGAAAGCTTCATCATGGCCAGGTTCAAGTCTTGATAACATGCCACCCCTAAAACCGCTTTGAACTTGTTTTTTTCAGCGATTTTTTTTAGAAAAGTTGATCCAGGAATTATGAAAACTTTGTAACCCATGTTTTCTCCCTTTTTCTTTAATGGGCCAATAACACATCGGTTACAATCTGTACACTTCAAACCTGAAGAATCAAGTTTTGCTTCACAATCAGCATTTCTAAGACAATGAGGAAGTATTAACAATCTTTCACCTGGTTCTGAATTCTCAAAAGCTTTTTTATTTACCTTATTTCTTACTTCAACCCCTATTTGATCTACAATTTTTTCTTCTAATCCCAGATTTTCTGAGAATTTTTTAAAAGGACCATAAAACATATCTAGGGTAAAAAGTAGGAGTTTGGGAAATATCAGCCTGTTTTGTCTTATCAAAATCTTTCCTAGAATTAAAGATAGTGATAAAAGCAGTATTATCACTATACCTGCGATGAAAATTAATTGTCCAATTATTTGGTAAAAATCATACATTATCATACTAATCTCGTTAATTTAGTTCAAATATTACATATGCATTTTTAAATATTAAAAATCAACAAACCGTTATATTTAATTTATTCTAAGCACTATTTAAGTTTTTAAAATTAATCATTTTTTCATAAATAATAATAATAATTAGTTAAAAGATATTGTCACACTATTAATAGAATAAAATAACTAAGATATTCCATCTTCTTGGATAATAGATTTCTTATCTTTCAATTTCTCTAATGATCTTTCTGTTGTGTTTCTAACATGAGCTTCTTTATCAAAGAGAAAAGGCAAGATCAGATCAGTTACCTCTTTACCTCCCAGTTTTACCAGAGCTTCTATAGCACTGCATCGAACCACCCAAGAATCATCTTTAAGATAATCAGTAATATGAGGAATAGAATCTTTATCACCGATATATGCTAATGATTGAATGGAAACAGCTCTTACAGCCCAAAATGGATCATTTAATATACCTAGAAGAGATTCAACAGAGCTCTTGCCAGGTATATATCGCAGGGCCTCGGCAGCTTCTTTACGGATATAATCATTATTGCTTTGAAGTGCTAATTTCAAGCCCTTTAAGTCCCTGTCCCATTTCATGTTTTCAATGTCAATAAGTGATATATCCTTTTTTTTGTTCATTCCAACCAACTACCCAGATCTTAGGAAAATTAATAATCAATTAAATTTTTTCTATTTTATAGTTTGAATTTTGACCAATTACTTCTAAACCATCTTGGCTGGAATAAATTTCAGTACCTGACAAGTCATCACCAGAGCATAATATATCTTGTTCTGGATGAGTTCCGGGAACAATGTCACAGCTAAGACGTATATGATCTCCAGTGGCCACCACCATTTTAAGTCTCTGGGAAGTGGGATGATTTTCTGGTAGAACAATTATGGGGGTTTGTATTTCTTTTATAAGAAAAATTAATCCTTTAATACCTTTTTCTATTTTTTTTCCAGTATCAAATGCAGAAACAACAATCAGATCATGAGGTTCTAAGAACTGCACTATTTCCTCTTTATCAGGCATTCCAATATATAAAAGGAGATTCTGGGATGCTTTGGAAATCCCAACAGTACTACTTTTTCCTAATAAAAAAAAGACATGGTCTTCATTTATTCTAAAGCTTCTAGATTGTCTGACTGGCATGATGGACATATAACTCTTTTTCCAATACCTTTAAATTCATTATCACAGTCTAAACATCTATATCTTTTTGTTTTTAATTTTTTCATTTTAATATCAGCCATAGGGCCGCCCACAGTACACATCATACATCACCATTAATATATTATATTTTAGTGATTATTTATTTTTTTTGTATTCAATTGTTTAATATTTTGTTTTGGTATTAATAATTAAAAATAATGTAGTTCTTAACAACAAATTTATACTTAATTAAAGGGAATATAATTTCTAATGTATTAATTAACATCATATTTAATTCAAAAATGTATTAACTTAAAAAAATAGTAAGAACTAGAAAAATTAATAAAAGTGGATTATTTTTTTAAAAACGGTGAGAATATTGAAAAATCTTGTTTTCCCATTTAGTGCAATCGTAGGACAGGAAAATATTAAAAAAGCTTTGATTCTAAATGCTATAAATCCATCAATTGGCGGAGTTTTAATAAAAGGTGATAAAGGAACCGGTAAGACCACCGCTGTAAGGGCTCTGGCTGACCTTCTTCCCTCCATGGAAGTAGTTAAAGGATGTCCCTTTTATTGTGATCCAGCAGAAGAAAATTCCATGTGTGAAACATGTAAATCAGGTGAGATTGAAATAGAAAAACATAAAATGAGGGTAATAGAACTGCCCCTAGGTTCTACCGAGGATAGGGTGGTAGGATCAATCAACATTGAAAAAGCTCTTAAAGAAGGAATAAAATCTTTAGAACCAGGAATTTTAGCTGAAGCTAATCGGAATATTCTCTATGTAGATGAAATCAATTTATTGGATGATCATTTAGTTGACGTTTTGCTTGATGCTGCCGCATATGGTGTTAATATAGTAGAAAGGGAAGGAATATCCTTAAGTCACCCCTCTAAATTCATACTGGTAGGCACTATGAATCCTGCAGAAGGAGAACTTCGACCCCAGTTATCTGACCGTATAGGTCTCCATATAAATGTCGAGACTATAAGGGATATTGATGATCGAATAAAGATTATGAAAAGACGGGAAGAATTTGAAAAAGATCCTAAAACTTTCATTGAAAGCTTTAAAGAGGATCAACAAAAAATTCTAAACAGCATCTTAAAAGCCCGTGAAATTCTCTTAAAAGTAAGAATTTCAGATGAGTTAATGGAATTAATTGCCCGGATATGTGTTGAAGCAGGTGTAGATGGACATCGTGCTGATATTGCTATTTTGAAGGCAGCTAAAACAATAGCTGCTTATAATAATCGAATAGATGTAAATTTAGATGATTTAGAAGAGGCTGCACTATTGGTACTGGGCCATAGATTGCAGAATAAATCTTTTGATAAAAAAGAAATCGATAAAAAGGTGAAAGACGCCTCCGATGATATGGAAAAAAAAGAAAAGGATAAAAAAAAAATTACTTCAAATAAAACAGAAAATAATAGTGGAAAAAAGGGAATGCAACTAAAAACATTGAAACATGAAGAAAAAATTCCTGATAAGGATGAACAGGATGTGGATATAAAAAAATTGCTTAAACTGAAAGGTAAAAAAAAGAAGAGGCTTTATGGACAGAGGATGGATTCAAAAACAGAGAAAGGTAAATATATCAAAAGTAAAATTCCCAAAGTTTCCTCTAAAGATATAGCAATCGATGCAACTCTAAGGGCTGCTGCAGTCAGATCAAATGGAGATTTGAAGGTTGAGGGTGAAGATCTCCGCGAAAAGATCAGAAAACATGGTGCTAGGGCTTCCATTGTACTGGTTGTTGATATAAGCGGATCAATGTTCTCTGATAGAAAAGCAAACCGAGTAAAAGGCATACTTGAATCCATTATTCAGGATAGCAATAGACATAATGATAAAATCAGTGTTATAGGATTTAAGGGTAAGGATGCTGAGGTAATAATACCTACCACCAAGAGAGCTACTGCTTTTAAGGATATAGTAAAAAATATTAGTGTTGGAGGTACAACACCAATGGCGGCAGGGTTGAAAAAGGGACTGGAAATTCTTAAATCTGAGAAGAAAAAGGAAGAATTTATCCCATTAATGGTAGTATTAACAGATGGAATGCCTAATGTTGCTCTTGATAAAGATCCTTCCCGTGATTCATTAAAATTAGCACAAAATTTAAAGGAAAATTATTTTCATACCATTGTAATAAATTTTGAAAAAACTGTGACAATGGGCCGCAATTTCAATATGGAATTTGCACTGGCATCAGGTGGACGATACTATGAATTGGAAGACCTGGAAAATCCTGGTTCACTGGTATCAAGGATACTGGACTATGAGAGAAAATTCATTTAATCAAAATGGGGATACTTTACAATAAAAGAAACTCCATAAGGGAATAATATGCTAATTTTAAATAGTAAATGGATAGGTTTAAATAAGGTAATATTATATTTAAATTATTAGTTTGTTGTTAACTATTTTTAAGTAATATTAGAGTGAGCATCCATTTAGAGAATATATATGAAAATTGTTGCTTATCATGCTGAACAGTGTGATCCTAAAAAGTGCACGACGATTAAACTGGCACGTAAAGATAAACTTAAAATAGTCAACCATCTAAATAGAATACCCAAAGGTGCAATAGTTTTAAATCCTTTCAGTGAAAAATCAGTATCACGTGAAGATCAAAAAAATATTAAGGATAATGGACTTGTAGCCATTGATTGTTCATGGAAGAAAGTAGAAAGAACTTCATTCATGTTCAAAACAGCAAAATATCATAGATCACTTCCATATTTAGTTGCATCCAACCCCACCAACTATGGTCGTCCCTGCATACTATCCACTGCAGAGGCAATTGCAGCAACTTTTTATATAGTTGGATTTAAAAATATTGCTGTTGAAATTATGTCCCAGTTTAAGTGGGGACCTCATTTTCTAAAGCTCAACCATGAGTTATTAGAAGCTTATTACCGTGCTGAAAATAGTATGGAAGTAGTTAAAATTCAAAATGAATTCATAGGAGGATAAACATGGCTAGATTTGAAGAAGCTGAAAAAAGATTATTCCAAATCAAAATATGCTTAAAATGTAACGCTCGAAACCCACCTACTGCAAAGGTATGCAGAAAATGTGGATATAAAGGCCTTAGATTTAAGGCTAAAGAGCCTAGAGGATAAATAGATTTATGAGGAATGTAAAATCTTCCTCTAATCTTAATTATAATATTTTTTAACTATTTTTAAAGTGATTTAAAATGAAAGTTGAAGATTTCATCAAATCAGCCCTTTATGAGGGAAAACTACATTTAACACTTATAGATCCTGATGAACAAGACCCAGAAACAGCTTTAAAAATTGCCCAGGAGGCAATTAAAGGCGGGACTCATGGAATAATGTTAGGTGGTTCCACAGCAGAAGCATCAGATCTTGATGATACTGCTAAAATACTACAAGAAAACATCGGAGTTCCTATTATACTCTTCCCTGGAAATACCAGTGGTGTAAGCAAATATGCCGACGCACTTTTTTTCATGAGCCTACTTAATTCTACCAATCCCTACTGGATAATAGGAGCTCAAGCATTAGCTGCTCCAAATGTGAAAAAAATAGGTATTGAAACTCTCCCCATGGGTTACTTGGTAATTGAACCTGGCGGAACTGTAGGATGGGTTGGTGATGCTAAATTAATACCCCGAAATAAGCCAGATCTGGCAGTGGCATATTCACTTGCAGCAGAGTTCATGGGAATGAAATTAATGTACCTTGAAGCAGGTTCAGGAGCTGGTGAACATGTACCCGTTGAAATGATCTCTAGGGTTAAGAAACTAACTGACATGATCCTAATTGTAGGTGGAGGAATTAGAACTAAAGAAGATGCACAACGAGTCAGTGCAGCCGGTGCAGATATAATAGTTACCGGGACTGTGGTTGAAGATACTTCTGATGTTGAAAAATGTATAAAAGAAATAGTTTCTGTGATTTAAATTTAATGATTAAATCATAGAAATAGTTTTTTGACTTAAATCTGATAACTAAATAAAAATCTATTTGAAATTTCAATAACACTCTTTTTAAATTACAATTTTTTATAATATTATCCCAAAATGTCAAATTTTTTTCCATAAATTTATTTTAGATAACAAGAATATAATACAATAAATTAAGGTTTATATTTAGGTGATAATATGGATGTCTGTGAAGTAAATGGTTATGAGATTATATCAAAAAAAATAAAAGATAATATTGGACTTGAAAAATCACCAGTAGCTATCAAACTGGTTTTAAGAGAAGATGATATTCCAGAGGGTATTGAAGAGATTGATTCTAAGATGAGACATTGTGAAATGGTTCAAAAAGCCAGTAAAGGAGATTTATTTTATGCTCTATCCGATGATCAGATGTGTAAAGGTGGGGCAGCTGCAATCGGGGCTGATGAGGCTCCAGATAAACTTAAAACCGGTGAATTTTACTATGATTTAGGTAGATTTTCATCTTTAGGCTCTGCAAAAAGAACCTTAGATGCCATTCCAAAAATAGATATGAGAACCTATGCCACAGTTTACGCTCCATTAGAAAAGGCAAATTTCGATCCAGATGTAATCCTTATAATATGTAATCCTAAACAAGCAATGATGATAGCTCAAGCACTAGTTTACACTTTAGGTGGAAGGGTGGAAGCTGACTTTTCAGGTATTCAGTCTATCTGTGCTGATGCAGTGGCTGGTCCTTACATGAGAAAACAGGCCAATATTACATTAGGATGCAGTGGTTCCAGGCAGTATGCTGATATTAAAGATGATGAAGTAATTGTTGGTTTAAATGGTGAAAATATTGGCTGTGTGGTTAATGCTTTAGATTCACTTTAATTTTTAATCTTTTTTTAAAAAATAAATAACCTGATAACTACCTTCTTTAGAATATTTTAATCTTTTAAAATAAAAAAAAATCGTATACTTGCAATGGCAAGTATGCGATAGAATTTTTAATTAACCATATCCATCGGGATAACAGATTTTACAATCAGGATTACCACATCCATAGCCAGGATATGCAGGTTCAGTAGGTTGTGGTTTTGGTTTAGGTTTTGTTGTGGTTTTTGGTTTAGTCTGAGTAGTTTGTTGTGTAGTGGTTGTTTTTTTAACTTCTTCTTGTTGTTCTTGCTCTTCTTGTTCTTGTTTCTCTTTTTCAAGTTCTTCAGCAGTAGGTAATACATTTGGTGTATTTATAGTAACTAAAGTACCATCTGGCGTAGTAACAACTTCTATTGTAGTTCCATCAGCCAATATAATAGATATTACATTGTTATTCCCTTCTTTCGGTGGTTTTGTTGGAAGAGTTACCGAACCATTAAGTTTTCGTAATCTCTCTTTATTTTTACCAGTGTAAGTTACTGGTACTCTCCAAGATGTAACCCCATTTAATGTAACCTTTTCTGGAGTGCCTACAGTGGCTTTTTCAGCAGGATCAGTTATACCCTCATTAACAACATTGTTAATAATTACTTGTGCTTCTTCGGCTGTTATCTCATTAGCAAATACATCAGTACCAAATAAGATATAACTACCAAAAATAGCACCTACCAGTATAACAATCACTATAATGACTATAGGCAATATACTACGGTCTTTTTCCATAATATGCAATCCCCCTCCTATTATAATTTTTAATATATAGGGATGACACTATTATGTTAGTATTAATATTAAAATTTATGTTTTTTAAAAATTTTATGTGATTATAATCACAAATCATAATTTCAATTACGATAATAGAAAAAAATTAAATTAAAATTTAAGGATAAATTAAATGCCTTTTTTTATAAAAATAATTGGTTTAATTTATCTAGCCCTTAAATTAACTAATTTAGTTTAGCATTGGCTATTATACTATATCTTACTATTTCTCTATTTTTATCATTGAATTTAACTGTAAAAGTTGCTTTTCCACCTGCAGGTATGATTGAAGGGTTCGATATAGTATTATCCGTAGCAATAATATTCCCATCACTATCGAAAGCGGTTGCATTGATAGTTACTGAGTTTATATCTTTATTTCCAATATTTACTACTTCTCCTTCCAGTATTAGATCGCCTGAATTGTCTCTAGACTCATTTAAAACAACAGCTTTTAAGTTTTCAACGGGTACTGAAGACGGTTCTGTGATATTACTTATTAATAATGCACTGGATAGAAAACCTAAAATCATAATGACAAGGGCGATTAGTATAATATTCCTACCGTGGTATTGGGCATCTGGATTCTTTTTTGTATATAAATATGCACCTATGGCGATTCCAATAAGTCCCCCTAATAATGCAAAAATATAACCAAGAACTAAAAGTATAGTTGAAGGATTTTTATCTTGGCTTGGGTCAGCTTTAACTTGGCTTCTGTCACTATCAACAGATTTTTTAGGAGGCTGAGGTTCAGCCAGATTTAATTCATTACCACATTTCAAACAAAATCGATTATTATCTTGGTTTTTGGCTCCACATTTAGGGCAAAACATTTTAACACCCATATATTTAAATTATCTTTAATAAATAGGTTTATAGTTAAATCAATATTTAATGTCGGTTTTTAATATTATTTATAAGTTTCTATTTATAATTATTCTATAACTAACATTATAGTGCTTATTATTACTTAAACATTAATAAATTAATTATTAGCTAAAATTATAGTTTACTATCGATATTTAGATAATATAAAGAAATCTAACTATTTTTACCAGAATTTTAATAAAATATTACAAAAACTCTGGTACTACTCTTCATATTTTTTTACTCTTAGATAATCATCATAATGATTAATATTCACCAATTCTAATATATTTAAAGGTTTTAATCCATAAAAAATCATGCCTTTATTTATCATTTCAGTTAGAACGGGATTTAGATTGCTTTTTTTATTTTTCAGAAATTTTTTTAAAGTTTTTGAGTGACATACAAATGGCATTCCCAGTCCTTTTGCACTTTTTAAGAATCCAGTTTCACCCCGGGCCATTATAGATACTATATTTTCAGGGTTATCAAATTCCTCGGCTATTTTTATAAGATTATTCATAGTCTTAGTAGTAACTGATGGTTGGTCACCAGCTAAACACAGACATAGTTCATTCTCAGCTTTTAGTACACCATTATAAAGTGATTGGGATAGTTCCACATTAAATTTAGGGTTTATCACTATATCAATTCGATCATCATGAATTTCTTCAATAACGGGTTGAATTTCTTCAGCATAATGACCTAGAACAATTATGCAACGGTTAACGCTTGCTTTTAAAACATTTTCTATGGTTCTTATTATAACCGGCTTTCCATTTAATTCTAAAAGTAGTTTATTTTTTAGAGGTATTTTTTTGGCTTTAAGATCTCTTAGCATTCGTCTATTTTTACCGGCTGCAGTTATAATTGCAGATACCATCTAATCATCTTTAAATTAATTTAAGAAAAGGATAAAAAATTTTATATAAAAATATATTTGGGGGAATTAGTTTGGCACTAATCTGATTAATTCAGCGTATATAATTGTGTTAGCTCCAGTCCCCCTGGTTCTCATACGTATTAGTACTGGATAATCTTGGGTGTTGAAAACTTTTATTCCGCTTGATGGGCTGTATCCAAATAGTACTGCATTATGTGCTCCTGACATTCCCTTTGGCATGGGAAATCCTGCTTTTAATACCACATCTCTAAGTGCTCGGGCTGGAGGACATGTTCCATGTGTGGCATAACCTCCTGGTGCCTCTGGATCTCTAACTGTTGCTAAACCTACTCTCTCTTTACCACTGGATGAAGTTTTAGGGGGTATTATGGTCCCATTCCATCCATAGGAAAAAACTTTAGCATTATATGAACGGGTATAATCACCATATTCAGGATAAGAACCAAGATAGCTAACTGCACTTCCAATAACCTCTTCATGGTAAGAGTGTTTGTATACCATTATTGGGTTTCCTTCAGGATATTTACGGGTGTATTCAAATACCTCTGTTCCAAAATATGTCTTTATTTTTTCTGGAGGTACAGTGTTTCTTCCATCATTAAAATTTGTCAGCTGGAAAATAATATTCAGTTTATCGCCTTCACGTGCATATTTATACCACTGTTTTACATAGGTAACATTAACAAAATCGTGGGGCACCGTATCATTACCAATATTATCAAAGGCCACACTATTGACTTTTTTATTCTTATCATAAATATCTATACCTGTACTGGTTTTTATTATGTAGGCTGTTGGAGTTTTATAGCCCCACACAAAATTAGCAGGAGGATCAACTATAAGTTTATTATTTCTAACAACCAGTATACCGGGTCCTTCAAATCCTTGGGCTGTTCCATTTCTGGCTATGCTACCACTGGTTATGTGTATTATCGGTGTTTGAACTGTTCCAGTCATGAATGTGTAAATTAAATTAAGTATGTTAATATCATTTATATGGTCAATTATGTATTCTGGATGATTAATAACTGGCACTTTTCTAATATTATTAAAATTAATTACTTGTGTGCCGGGCATTATTGTATCTCCCAGTTTAAAGTCAGTAATTTCACTGGCATCTTGTGGAGGATAATATGATTCAATAGTTCTACCAATGGGATACATTATAAAAACGAGAATTAATAAAATAACTGCAATCTTAACTGTTTTATTAAATTTTACCACCAAAACACCTCCATATACTCCAAATTAAATTCTTTGAATTAGAATTAAATATATTATTATCTTAAGAATTAATAATTATCCTATTCAAATCTAATATTAATTATACAATTAGTAGTATATATAGGATATAGTTACTTATAATTTTTTAGTAAAGTTAGCATATACTTCCATATATTATTTTTTATTATATGATAATCTTTTATTAAAAATATGGATACTTTATATGAGCAAATTTGATTAATTAGACGTTTTAAGTAGTAATCTCTTTTCAATTTCCATAATTTTAGGTTGACCATTCCCAGCCACTAAAATATTTGGGTATATAGAACTCGAGTTATATATAAAATCAACAATTTCTTCTATCTCATTGAATACTTTTGTCATACCATCATAGTTTTTTTTATGCAAAATTTCTAAACAGTCCATTGCTATGTTATCTAAACCATTAAACAATCCAATAAATAATGGCTTATGATTAACAGTTTCATTTAGAATATCTAGACGATATAATTCATTTTTTCGGGGTGTACCTAGTATGACCGCTTCAAATTTCATTTCATTAAATGCAGCGTTAATAGCATCTACATTATCTGTTTTTCCAATAACAATATTTGATTTATTAATGTTTAATTGTTTAAGCCTACCATCTATGGTTTCAAAATGTTCTAATGAATTTTTTATGATATCTTCAGATATCTTCAGATATCTGGCAGCCATTTCTGCGGCAGCAGCATTGCTCTGGTTAAATTTGCCGAATATCTTAAGTTTATCATGATAATAATTGAATAATAAGGTTTTATCTGAACAATCCACTATTTTGGAAAGATTTGGATCGTTTTTGTTAAGTATTGCTGGTTTTCCTTCAATAAATCGGCATAGACTTTCTTTATAGTTATCAAGTGTTTTATGATAATTTAGGTGGTCTCTTCCAATATTAGTAGCAACGATTAGATCAAAGTCAAAAAAGTCAGAGGCAAAATCCATGGTCATATCACAGACCTCCACTAGTAAATAATCATAATCATCTTTTGCAGATTCAATTATAAGATCTGTGTAGCCTCTAAATCCTCCACCAGCATTTCCACCTATTAAAACATTATTACCTGCATTTTCTAATATTTTTTTTATCATAAAGGATGTGGTGGTTTTACCATTAGTTCCAGTTACACCAATAGTGAATATGGAGCGATGTTTACTTATTATATCTGCTAAGGACTTTTTTGTTTCTCTTAACTTTTTCGCTAGGTTAGTATTCCAAAGGCTAGGGCTTATTAAAACAGCATCTGATTCATCTATTTTTTTAATATCATGAAATCCTAGATCTATGTCTAATGAATCTTTTTCTTCCAAGTCAATATCAGGGTTAAGATCAGATGCATAAACTTCATAGCCATTATTTAAAAGTGAATTAACTGCTTTATTACCTTCAACTCCCAATCCAATTACAGCAACTTTCATATAAATCATTAAAAAAATTTAGTAGTACATTATAGAATAACATCTCAATAATAGAATAAGATATAAATCGATTATAAAATAGAACTCTATTACTATTATTCTTCACTTTCTTCTATTTCATCTTCAATACCATACTCTTCTTTAAGTTCATTGACAATATCCATTTTAGGTTTTAAACCATTTTCATATTTTTCTATTTTCTCTTTTTCTTTTTTCTTTATTTTAATTCCAAATAGCCATAAAAGAATCACTGCAATAATAACAGCAATTACAATTATAATTATTGGAACAAAATTAAAGATGTTAATTCCTTCTCCAGGTCCCATAATAAACACTTTATGTAAATCAGTATTAATTATATATTCTATGATCAATATAATAAATATAGAATTATCAATAACTTAATAATATGTATTTAAAATTTATTATGATAAAGGTGAGCCTTATGCAAATTTTCAATGAAAATAAAGGACAAGGATCAACCGAGTATTTATTATTGTTTGGTGCTATTCTTTTTATAGCAATCGCAGCTATTTTATTATATGCCTCTTATTTTGACATGCCAAATAATGGTACTCCAGTTAAGGTGACCCTTACCATAACTAACATAGGACCAAACCCATCTACTTTTATTTACGAAGCAAATAACACCACTGGTGGTAGAAATGAGTGGATTAAAAGTGGCACACCTGGAAATCAATTTTTCACTTTAGCTAGTGGTAATAACCGCACATTTAATCTTGGAGAAATGTTACCGGGAACCAGCTTTACAATAGAAGGTGGTGTGGGCAATCCAGCCAGTGGTTCAAGTCAACACAAAGGTATTGGCCAGTCTGGAAGATGGACATTAACCATTGGTAATCAAACCTTTTCCTGGGTTATTAATGGCCCCTATGATTATAGAAAAACTCCATCTGGCAGTGTTTTAAGATCTTTTTATATACAGCAAGGATCAGGAGGAGGAGGCAGCCCTTATAATACGACTTCAGATATAAGGGAAGTAAGAACAAATGTATCTTAAATTAATTATATATAATTAATTCCTTCACTGGTGTTCCATCACTCCATTTGCCCATATATCGCTGATCAGTATTGTTTCCAAGTGCATATTCACGGTTTCTACCATAAAAAGCAGCTTCATACAAACCATCAAACAACTTCCAAGTTCCATAATAATCTAAAGAATTAACTAAATAATGGAATTTATTCCCCCCAAAATCTATTTTCATAGCTAAAGGCGCTATATGATCTGCTATGAGAGGTGGCGTACCATATTCATCAGATACCATTTCAATGTAATTCTTATTTTTATCTTTAACTGACGAAGCTTTATCAATTATTTTTTTAGAATCATCACTACCTACAATATCATCTCTATCACCAGACATGGTTAAAATAAGGGTATCTTCTGGGATATTGCTTAAATCTTCAAAGGCTGGTCCCAAACTGTCAGATTCAGTACGAGATTTACCTGGCTGGACACAGAAAACAGCTTTTGGAACAGGCAAACCTTCCTCTCTTGCAATAGAAGCTATATTAATACTTATTAATCCTCCGGCAGAATGACCTACTAATGCAAACTTGTCCATTTCTGGTTTAACATGTCCTGTGGAGTTTAAACGTTTTATAGCATCTTTAATAGACCAGATGGTATTGGGTGTGAATTCATCAGAATTGGTGAAAATACTCTCCTGGTAACGGGGATAAATAACAATATTACCCTTTCGAACGATATGATCAATCCAGGCTTGGTAAAAAATAGGATTTAATGCTGACCAGCCATGATTAAATACAATTATTGGTGCTGAGTCTGGTTTAGGTGAGGCTGGTTCAAATATCCAATACTGTTTACCCCCTTCACCATAAGAATATCTTAAAACATCCAGATGTTTATAATCAGATCCTCCAAGCCCATATAATGGTTGTTTTGGAGGTTCAACACTGTTTTCACCTGCTTCCACTATTTTTAGGGAAGTTATAGATAGTGAAACAATTAAAAATATAATAACCATACAATTTATGGAACTGGAATATTTCTTTTTCATTGATAATCCTAAGTTATTTAAACCATAAATTTTTTCGGGTGAGAGGGACATAAACATAATTAAATATTTTATAAACTGATTTAAGTTAATTAAACAACTTATCAAGGGAGAATTAATAGATGGATGATAAAAAATTAAACAAAGCAACATTTGCTGCAGGATGTTTTTGGGGAGTAGAAGACGCTTTCCGTCAGGTTAAAGGAGTTTTATCTACATCAGTAGGATATACAGGTGGTCATTTAGAAAATCCTAGCTATGAGGATGTTTGTACGGGTTTAACTGGTCATGCTGAAGCGGTTGAAATTATTTATGATCCTTCTAAGGTAAGTTATGATGATCTCCTGGATGTGTTCTGGAGAATTCATGATCCAACCACAATGAATCGTCAAGGCCCTGATATTGGTTCACAGTACCGCAGTGCCATATATTATCATAATAATGAACAGGAAAAAGCTGCAAGATTATCCAAGCAGAAATTACAAAATTCAGGACGCTTCTTAAATGATATAGTAACCGAGATCACTGCAGCAACAACTTTTTATAAAGCTGAAGATTATCATCAGCAATATTTTGAAAAAACCGGTAGAAAGAGTTGTAAATTCTTTTAATTTTTTACTCTATACTTATTTAGAGTTCTCATCAATTGCATTTTCTTTTATTACCTCCACAATACATGGGGTGTTCCATCCAACAATATCTTGAGCTAATTCTTCTATGTATGGGGGCACATTTTCCATTCCATAGGGCCTAACAGCTATTATAGGTTTTTGCAATTTTTGAGCAGATTTTATCTGTTTTTTTATTGATAATTCATCTTTTGCATAATGTCCAGAAAGAATTATAACAATATCCACATCAGTCATTTGTTCATCAAAATTCTTTTTTCCTGGTTCAGAATAATTTTTCCATTCAAAGTTATATCCTGCATCCAATTTATCTAAAAAAATATCATATTCCTCCTGATCATCAATATGGCTTACATATATTTTATATTCTCTAAGTTCTTCTTCCCACATATCTTCTTCACCTATTATTATTATTATTATTATTTCTCATTGTTTCATTTTCATATTTTTCTAATACTTAAAATAGACAGAGATAACCCAATAAATGATAAAAAGGCAAACAGAATAAAGGAGACTGTGGAACTAGATAGGAAGGAGGAATAATTAGCCGGCACTATATCTGCATTACCTATGAAAATTGCCAAGGCCAGCATGGTAATTCCCATACCTGTCATCTGTCCCAGAACCCGCATACTACTTAGAGTTGCTGATGCCACCCCATAGTATTTTTCGTCAACGGAATTCATTAAAGCGTTGGTGTTAGGCGATGAGAAGAGGGCAAATCCTAATCCAATAATCCCTAAACCTAAACCTATTAACCATAAATGTGTTTCAGGATTCAGGAATGCAAATCCAGCTAATCCTATAGCAGTGATACCCATTCCAGACGCAGCAACATATTCTGCTCGGAACCTATCAGATAATCTACCGGCAAAAGGAGAAAATAATGCCATCATAATCGGTTGAACTGATAATATTAAACCAGAATCTTGAGGATCTAATCCCTTAACATATTGTAAATACAAACTTAAAAGAAATACAATTGGCACCCCAGAATTATAATTAATAAGAGCAGCTAAATTGTTGAAGGTGAAGGACATATTTTTAAAGAGACTTACATTGAGTACTGGACTTTCAATATTTTTCTCGACAAAATAGAAAATTATTATCCCTATGATTCCCCCCACTATCATAATGAATCCTAAAATTTCTGGTAGTAGGGATAAACCATACATTAAAGTGATTAGTGAAATGCCTAGAATTATGGAACCTAGTATATCAAATTTCTCCCCCTTTGCCTCAGCCCATTCTCCTTGAAGTTTTACCACTGAGTATGTTGCCAGTATACCTAATGGAACATTAAAGAAGAAAATACTTCTCCAACCTAAATACTGGGTCAAAAATCCACCTAGAACCGGCCCTAGAAATAAGCCCATGAAAACTCCAGTTATGCTTATACCTAAGGCTTTTCCTCTTTCTGTTGATGGGAATATGGAGGATATAATAGCTGCCACATTACCAAATATCATGGCACTGCCCATACCTTGAAAAATTCTCAATATAATAAGCATAACCGCGCTGGTGGAAAAAGCTGCTATTAATGATGCCACTGTGAAAATAATTATACCATATGTGAAAATCATTTTTCGACCGTAAATATCTGCTATACGTCCAAAAGGTATTAGAAAGATGGCCAAAGACAATAAGTAAGATGTTGGAATCCAGCTTAACATTATTGCAGTTATTAAAAAGTCATTTGCTATGGAGGGTAAGGCTACATTTATAGAGGAGCCCATGAATGGGGTTACAAATGAAGCTAGAACTGCCACCAGAAGGGCATAATTTTTGCTGGAACCAAATTTCATAAAATCAACAACAAGAATTAATTTAATTAGAAAATAACCAATATCTTTATTCTTTATAATTATCTATTTAATATGATGATAGAATCATTTTAAATAATTATTATGTTATAATTAAATTTAAGAAACATTACATATATAATTATAATAAAAAAAATAATCATAATACGTGTAAAGATAATGAATAAATTAGCTATTGCAGTGTTTCTGGTTCTATTAGTTTTATTAGGAGTTTATCTAGTTTTTTCTATATTTAGCAGTGAACCTATTAAGCTGGATGCTGTAGAGGTTAGGGAATATCAAGGAGAAAAACTTTCCTCTGTTAATGATTTTCGTGAAAATTCTATAAAAGGACCTCAGAATGTAGATATTAACTCATACAAATTAGAAGTTACAGGATTAGTAAATGAACCTAAAAATTATACCTACCAAGAAATTTTGGACGAATTCCAAGATTATGAGAAAGTTGTCCAATTGAATTGTGTAGAAGGCTGGGAAGTTAATATTTTATGGAGGGGTATTCTAGTTAAGGATATTATTAATCAATCTAAACCATCAAATAATGCTACTGTGGTTATTTTTTATGCTGTTGATGGATATTCCACTTCACTACCACTGGATTATATAGAGAAAAATAATATTATGCTAGCCTATAAAATGAATAATGCCACTCTAGCACCTGAAAGAGGATTTCCATTTCAACTGGTAGCTGAGAGTAAATGGGGATACAAATGGATAAAATGGGTCCAAAAAATTGAATTATCTAATGATACTAATTATAGAGGATACTGGGAAAGTCGAGGATATTCCAACTCAGCTAATATAGATGAGGAATTCATTTGAAAACTAAAAATTTTATTCTAACTAAAAAAATAGTATGTATCGCACTTTATATAGTTATAATATCGATAATTATAAGTGGTTTGGGTATTAACTACTTTAGAACTGTAGAATATTTAACATTAGGACTTCTACAGAAGAATTTTGCATTTAAAATACATGAAATTCTTTTTCCAATATTCTTAGTATTGTTAATTACCCATTCCATGCTACCAGCATTATTTAAAAGGAGAATAATATAAAAAAAGGTTTAGTTAAGCTTTTTACTGATTTTATTGTTTTTCTTCTATTATCACCGCAGTTCCATAGGCTAAAATTTCCTGCATTACATTAGAGATTTCATCAGAATCAAATCTAGTACTTATTATGGCATTGGCCCCCATTTCCTTGGCATGATCCACCATTCTCTGCAATGCTTCTTGTCTGCTGTGGTCCATCATCTTCACATATTCTTTTATCTCACCACCAAAGGCTGATCTTAAACCAGCAGCCATCTGTCCACCTAATCCTCTGCTTCTTACAGTTAAACCATAAACAAAGCCTCTAGTGGCCACAACATTATACCCGGGCACATAATTGGAGCTTACAATGATTATATTATCATAAGTTGCAGGTGCAGATGTTTTGAATGTTGGAATTACTCCTGGCTCTGGCTCTGGCTCGGGTTCAACATATTCTTCCAGTGCTGAGCCACATTCTGTACAAAATTTAGCATTCCCATCATATTCAATATTACAGTCCGGGCAGACCATTATCTTATCTTCTCCTTGTTCAGGTGATGATTCATCACCACCAGTAGGGGGCATTCCTTCAAGATCTGATGACTGTTTATCAACAGTGGGAGGTATATCTTTTAGTGTATGACTTTTTTTTCTTTTTTCTTCCAATTTTCTTCTAATTTCTTCACTGGTTACCATAATTATCTCCTCATAATTTAATTATTTTAAAGTATAATGAAATATTATTTTTTAAATATTTATTTATTATTAATTTAATTACAGTTATATAATAATTTATTATTGTTTAATTCAAAATTTTCTCTAGTTTCTGAAGAGAAAGAGTGTTAATAATATCCTTGCTACTTGCCCAACCTCTACGAGCCGTTGCTATTCCAAGATCTATATTCTTTAACTGTTTAGGACTATGAGCATCAGTGTTTATTACCATTTTACATCCTCTTTCTATGGCTTTTTTAATGTTTACATCCTTAAGATCAAGACGGTTAGGTTGTGAATTAATCTCCAGAAATACCTTATTATCCATAGATGTTTGGAATATCTTTTCTAGATCTAAGTTGTAAGACTTTCTTTCTTGAATTTTTCTTCCGGTAGGATGCCCTATTATATTAACATTCTCATTTTCCATGGCTTTTATAATTCTATAAGTAATCTTCTCTTCTTCTTGTCTGAAACCGGAATGAATACTGGCTACTACTATATCCAAATCATTTAATAGTTCATTTTTTATATCTAATTTTCCCTCAGAGTCTATATTTACCTCTACTCCTTTTAATATGGTTATTCCATCCAATGTTTCATTTATCTTATCAATTTCCTTCATCTGGTCTTTTAATCTTTTTTCATCTAATCCCTGGGCAATTCTTAGACTACCTGCATGATCAGTTAAGGCAATATATTCATAACCCATTTTAGATGCAGTATGGGCCATATCAATTATACTGTTTGAACCATCACTCCAGTTAGAGTGCATCTGGAGATCTCCTCTTATTTCGTTATAATCAACTAGTATAGGTAATTTTCCTTCTATCGCCGCTTTTATTTCACCACGATTTTCTCTTAATTCTGGTTCAATGTAATCCATACCTAATTTATGGAAAATTTCTGACTCATTAACACCGGCCACCCTTTTTTTACCTTTAAATAGTCCATATTCATTTAGTTTCATATTATTTTGCAGAGCAATCCTTCTTAGTTCCACATTAATTTCTTTAGACCCAGTAAAATACATTAGAGCTGCACCGAACATTTCTTTTTCAAAAACTCTTAAATCACATTCAACCCCCTCCTTCAATCTAACTGTTGATTTAGATGGTCCTTTATTTATTACCTCTTTAACCACCTTCATATTGGTAAAGAAATCCATAACTTGACGTGGATGAGAAGTTATAACTAGAATGTCTATATCACCAATTGTTTCTTTTCTTCGACGGATTGAACCGGCTACTTCCACTTTCTCGGTTATTTCCATTCTTTCTAACTTTTCTTTTAGACTTTGAGCCAATGGTAGTACATATCCTAACAATTTCCTGCTGCCATGCTTACGGGCAAATTCAATATTCTCAAGTATCTTTTTCTCACTCTTTTCACCCATTCCCTTTAATCTGCGAATCTTATGTCTTTTGGCCATAATTTCCAGATCATCCAGGTTTGTTATACCTAATTCTTTATATAACAGCTTAATTTTTTTAGGACCCAGTCCTTCCACTGAACTTAGAGCATCAAAATCAACTGGCACACTTAATTTCAAGTCCTCCAAGTATCCAAGATAACCAGTATCTAGTATCTCCTCAATTTTCTGGGCAATATTCTTACCAATTCCAGGTAAATCTTCAAGCTGTCCTTTTTTTCTAACATCATCTATATTATCAGATAAAAATTCTATGGTATGGGCGGCTCTGCGATAAGCTTTAGGACGGAATGGGTTATCTTCCATTTCTAGAAAATCAGCAACCTTGTAGAGAATTTTTGCAACTTCTTTATTTTCCATTTCCATCCCATCCCTATATTATTTACAATAAGAAAATGCAAGGGTTTAATGAAAATTTAATGAAATTAAATCCTTTTTTGGTATATCAATTTGGAAAATGTTATCACAAAACGAGTCCCTGAGCTTTGATCAAGCTTTATGGTTCCATCTAATTGTTTTATCAGTGAATTTATAAGTAAAAATCCGAGAGTATTACTTTTCTTTATATCAAAACCCTCATCCATTCCGATCCCTGTATCTGAAACTTCTAAAATATACTTCTCATCTTTTTCCAGTTTTATAGAAATTTCACCTTTCAATCCCATTGGAAATGCATGTTTCAGAGAATTAGTAATTAACTCGTTAATAATTAATCCACATGGTACTGCAGTATTAATGTCCATGTAAATATCTTTTGCATCAATTTTTACTTTAATATGTTCGGGATCCACTGTATAAGAGCTTAAAAGGCCTGAAACCAAGCTGTGAATATAGTCAGAAAAGTTAATTCTAGAAAGATCCTTAGATTGATAAAGCTGTTCATGGATCATGGCCATTGATTTAACACGGTTTAGACTTTCTTGGAAAACATCAAAAGCATCTTCATCCTCAATAAAAGTTGATTGAAGATTTAAGAGGCTGGAAATGATCTGTAGATTATTTTTTACCCGGTGATGTATCTCTTTTAAGAGATGATCCTTTTCAATTAAAGATTTTTTTATAGCTTCATCATATAACTTTCTCTCAGTTATATCTCTAACTATTACTGTTAAAGCATTAAGTTCCTCATCTTTCTTCATTGGAATGGTTCTTACTTCAATCCAATGTTTTTCATGGTCTAATCCTTCGACTAACAGTTCCATTGGTTCAATGTTTTCTCCATTAATTATCTGTTTTTTAACAGTATCCATCAAGCTATAATGTTTCTTGGAAAGGTATCCTAAATCTGTCACATTTTTTACAGTATTTATATCCTTAACATATCTGGATAATTCCATTGATAAAATATTATTCATTGCCAGAATCTGACCATCAATACCAATTACAATAATATAATCTGGAGAGGAAGCAAATAATGTCTTATATTTTTCTTCACTTTCTCTAAGTTCCAATTCGACATTTTTAATGTCAGTTATATCTGTTAAACTAAACACTACTCCTAAAAAATTATTTTCCTTATCAAATAACGGATTTCCCAATGATTCAAGCCATATATAATGGCCATCAGCATGTTTATATCTATGTTTAACATCTCCAGGCTTATAACTCATAGTAGCCTCTAAGAATGTGTTTTTGACTTTTTCAAAATCATCTGGATGGACTTTTTCTAAAAATTCAAATACAGAAGTGCCTATAACATCTTCAACTGAGTATCCTAATATCTGTTTAACTGATGGGCTGATATACTTAAATTTTAGTTTAGAATCTAATTGACCAACAATATTAAGCATATTATCTGTAACTAGTGTTAAAAGTTCCTCCCGTTTTTTTAATTGTTTTTCCATCTTTCTGCGATTAGTTATATCATGGCTGGTTATTATGATACCTTTTGGTTTGTTGTGTGCATCTTTAAAGAGTGATGCACTAATTTCTATTGTAAAATAGTTCCCGTCTTTATTTTTTGCTTCAAAAATCTTATTTCGTATAATTCCTTTTTCTAATAATTGATTACGGAGTTTCCTGACATAAGCGTGTTTTTGATCATTTTCACCTAATCTTACCAGATCTAAAACATTTCTCCCAATAAGTTCCTTTTCATCTTTATATCCAAACATTTCCAGTTTTCTCTGGGAAACGTAACTTATATCTCCTTTAAGATCAGTTAGGGTTATAGCTTCTGGCGATGTTCTAACCAGAGTTTCATATAATTCATATGACTCTTTTAATGCTTTAACCGCTTTCTTTTTTTCAGTTATATCAATGAGGGAGGCAACAGAGATTTTAGTACCTTTAATTAAATCAACAGTTAATAAAATATCTTTAACATTATTTTCGCGGTCAATAAATTTGAATTCAAATTTCTTTGGTGTTTTATCTTTCCAGTTTCTTTTCAGTTTATGATATTCCACCATTTTGTCTTTATAATTTTCATGGACAAATTGTGTCCATTTCAATTTACCTTCAATTTCATTCCGGGAATATCCAGAAAGTTTTTCAAATTCACTATTAGCTAAGGATATGACATTTTTCTCATCAACTAAAACTGTGGCTGTTCCAGTATTTTCAAATATGGATCGGTAAAAAGACTCTGATTTTTCTATTTCTTTCTCTGCCTTTTTTCTAGGTGTAATATCTCTAACTGTGACAATATTGGCAGGTTTTCCTCTGAATTGAATTTTTGTTCCTAACCCCTCCACGAATTTATTCTCTCCAGAAGGAGTTTTTATCTTATATTCAGCTAAAAAACCACCTTTATCTTTTTTTACAAGATCAATATGTTTAATTATTCTTTTTTGGGTTATTTCATCCACATAATTAAGGATGTTTTTACCAATGGCATCTTCAGGAGATTTTATACCTCCTAGTTTGGCTGCTGCAGGATTTGCGAATAAGATTTTTCCATCCCAATCTAAAATTAATGTTGCATCTAAATTTTTTTCCCAGAGGGATTGGAAAAGTTCATCACTCTGTTTTAGATTGGAAATTGTAATTTTACGTTCTTCTTCTTCACCTATGGTGGATGCTAATATTTTCAGCACTTCTTTTTCATCTTCATCTAACAAGTAATCTTCTTGATAAACTACACATAATAAGCCCATAGTTTTTCCAGCGAATTGCACTGGATATCCAGCATAAGTTTTAAGATTAAATGCCTTAACATTAGGGTCGGTTTCATAATAAATAGTTTCGGGTAAGTTATTAACCAGGAAAATATCATCATCATTACTTTTAATTAAATCTAAACATAGATGTCCCTTAGCTTTTTCTACCTTTTTAAAGTTTGGTGGGAGATTCCAGTGAGCCAGGGTGTACAGTTTTTCTCCTTTCAAGCTTCGATAAAGAGCACAATGTGCATTTAGTAATTTTCCACATAAAATTGTAATATTTCTAATATTTAGTTCTGGGTCGCTAGTTAGCCTGGATAAAACATTAGTTATCTCTTTCAAGCGTACTGATGATTTTTGATCCTTTTTAGATTTGCTAATAATGTTCTTCAAGGCAAATTTAATTGCATCCTCATTTAAATGTTCAAGGTAATAATAATTATCTAATGTTTCTATTTTTTTTAAGGAGTTTTTTGATACATTAGGGGATAAAAAGAGTATGGGGATATTATATTTTGTTAGATCTGTCTGTAAATTTTCTATTTTATAGCAATCAGTTTCAGATAGATTATAAATTAAAATTAAATCTGGAATAATATTATCCATCTTTCTAGGGGAGAATTTATCAATACTTATATTATCTATAATTTGATAACCCCATTCTTCCAATTTAAGCTGAATAGCAGATTCCAATTCAGCTCCCATCAAAAGTATTTTTACTTTTGACATAACTGCCTACCTATTCATATCATAAAATCAGGGAATTTTTTAAGACTACATATTATACTATGTTTTGCATTATATAAAAAATAATTATCAAAAAAACTAATATTGGTCTAAATAATATTTTATAAGAATCCATTAAATAATCTTTTTTTGATAATAGAAATATTAAATAATTCATCTAATTAGATTTTATAATAAATTATTTTAATCCATGAAATTAAAGTTAATCCTATGGGAACTCATGAATCATGGAGATATTTCAGTCTGGAAACACCGGGTAGTGTTCCTTTAGACGAATTATTCTTGGAAAAGGTTTCAAAAGACTTGAAAATTTTGGATTGGGGATGTGGAACTGGTCGGATCAGTCTAGAGCTACAGTCAAAAGGCTACCATGTAAGAGGATTTGATATCAATAATCATAATATAAATGCAGCGAAAAAGTCGGCAAGTAAATCAAATAGGATATATAAAAATATGGTTAAATTTGACTTGGCTAATGCTATGGATTTACCCTATCATGATGAATCTTTCGATGTATGTCTAATGCAAGCATTTATGACCACCATTGATAATATAGCTGATCGCAGTATAATTTTGGAGGAAGCAAACCGTATCCTTAAAAGTAATGGTATTCTATTCATGGCAGAATTTGGTCAGACTTGGGAAAATCCTATTTACAAAAAAAGGTACCTTTCTGACTATAAATTAACAAGGGAAATGTGCACATTTATTGTAACCAAAGACGGAACATCTAATACACCTGAAATTTACAGAGCTCATCATTATAGTGAAAAAGAAATTAAATCATTACTAGAACCATTTTTCAGAATCGATCTAATTGAAAAAAGAATTTTCACCAGTTATCATGGTAATAAGGTAAATGGATTTATAGTCATTGCACTTAAATAATTCAAATAAAGAAAGAAATCTAATCAATTAAAATAATATAATATTATATTCCTTATTCAATAAACATTCCATGCATCCTTATTTTTATAGACTGAAAAGACATATACATCCCCCATTAGTTCTTAATTGTACCCTTTTTAACAATATCTACCATATTGATAGGAAAATAATAGGATAACGAAAATTTTTTACATAAAGTGGTATATATCTAAAGTATGGTGAAAAGAGATGAATCGTTCCATACAATGGAAATTATTTATTTTGCTGATTATTCTGCTTTCTGTTTCTATTTTCACAATATCCTTAATAATAGAACCAGTTAACGCTTCTCAAAATAATCATATTGATGAAGGTTCTAAATTATATTATGATTACAAGGTTAAATCCGATGTTAAGTATTCCTTCAAAACCTATTTTAATGGTAAAAACCGCCTAAAAATTGAAGGATATAATTATTATTATAAATCTAAAGATAGTCTTAAAAAAGATATATATCTGGATAAACAATCTAAATATCAAATTAAAGTAAGGATAATGTATAATGGTAAATTAAATACATCCAGATATATCAAAACCCATTATAATCTTAAAAAATACTACTGGAAGGTTTACCGAAGAAAATTATTATCCACCAATAAACCACTTAAACTTTCTAAGGTAAAGTACTGGGCATACCAACTTCAAAATATTGAAAAACCAGGTAATATTAGAAAATTGGCATCATCAAAGTATGATTTGCTGGTTATAGAACCAACACAAACTGTTTCTGGTGATGAGAAATTCAATACTCGGAAAGTTGTATCATATCTAAAGAAATCCAAGGCCCATGATGGCCTACACCGCAAATTAGTGTTAGCCTATATTGATATAGGGCAGGCTGAAAATTACCGCTGGTACTGGAAATGGTCAAAAAAACGGCCAAAGGGCAAATCCAAACCTAAAGATTGGCCTTCTTATATTTTAGCACCCGATTCTGAGGGTTGGAGTGGGAATTATATGGTGGCCTACTGGGATGATCAATGGAAAGACTTGATAATCTATGGAAATAATCAGAAAACCAATCCTTACTGGAAATATCAGAGCATGATTGATGAAGTCCTAAGAGCTGGTTTTGATGGGGTTTACTTGGACTGGGTTGAGGCCTATGAAAATCCTGAAGTAATCAAGGCCGCGAAAAAAGCTGGTAAAAATCCTAAAGTGGAGATGATCAAATTTATTGAAGAAATTCGCCACTATGCTAAATCCAAAAATCCAAATTTTATAATAATTCAACAAAATGCTGTATCACTGGCTTCAGGACATTCAAAGGTATATTCATTGGTGGATGGAATAGCTCAGGAATCAGTATGGTATGACTGGAATAACTATAAAGATTATGATATTTCTACCAATAATCAATTAACACTCGAGTATATAAAATATTTGAATCAATACATAAAAGCTGGTAAATTAGTCTTAAACTGTGAATATGCTCTAAAAAAAGCAGAAAATGCCTATAAAAAGTCAAGAAAAAGAGGTTTTATTCCTTATTGTTCAGTTAAATTACTTGATAGACTATCATCTACACCACCATGGAAGTATTAATATATGGTTTTCAATTAGCTAATGATAATGGATTTTTCTCATTATTTAAATAAACTCAGTTATTCTATATATAAAAATCATTCCTTTGATTATTTAAAAAATGACTTCAAATTACAAAGAATAAAAGACCAAATTAACCTATTCTTTTTTGAACTTGTTTAAAGACAAAAAAATTGGATAAGAAAGCTGTAAAACATATATCAAACCTTAAAAAAGAAATTAATCCAAAAAATCAGTAAAATGGAATCAATACAAGCCAGTATCTGGTATAAATTGAATAACTTTTCTATAATATATACAAATCCGGGCTAGGTATAAAAAAAAGACATTTAATATACAGCCGAATCAGCCACAAGAATTACAATACTAACTGTATTTTCAGCAAGACTACTAAAGACACTGGGTTTTAAAACAAAAACATCCTTATAAAAGCTTTCCGAAACATAAAAAAGCTAAGATTTAAAATAATTTATAATTCATTGGTTCGAAAATCACGTAAATAAGCTCCTTACTTAGATATTATTTGGAATATTTCAGATTCTTAAAACTAATATTATCTAAAATTTACTTTTAATGGTTATTCAATTGAACAAATCAGTATAAATTAGGTAAAATAATTATTATTGGGAAAGAACGCCAAAAAAATTATATAGAATATATTAATATTATCCATTTTTCAAGTTACCCTTTACAACAATTATTTCCTCATCAGCACATTTTTCGGTGATAATATTCTCTGCATCTAACCCGGCGCTCTCTAATTTTGTTCTTAATAATTCAGAATTCTGAGATGAATCCAAGATATAGAAACGGCCATTTTCTTTTAAATAATCCCCTATTCTATTAATAGAATTATATAATATTGTTTCATCTATACTTTCTAAATTTAAGAGATAGTGAGCATTAAATAAGATCAGATCAAAATTCTCATCATTAACTGGTTCGAAAAAAAGTCCTTCTCTAAGCTCTACATTGTAGGTTTTGTTAGTAATAGTATTCTTAACTCCACAAGATAAGGCATGTGGATTCACATCAGTTGCAATAACCTTTCTCGACCTTTTTGCAGCATAAACCGGTAATAAACCATTTCCAATTCCTATTAAAAGAACTTCATCTCTCATTCGAATACTTAGAATATCAATTAGTAAGCTTGAAGCTTCTATTTCTTCTTTCACTTCTGGATGAGTATAGATTATCAGATCACGGTATTCAATCATTTTAATGCCTCTAAAATCATTTAAAGATGGATTTATATGAAGGTAATCTTATAAATTTTATTTGTTTTCTAGTTATATTTTAATATTCTTTATGTTCGTCATATTTAGATATTCCCATATCGATATGTTTTTTTTTATAAGTGTAATAATCCTTTATACAAAGATTATATGGTATCCTACTTTTCTTATTATACGTCTTATTTGGAGGTGGTCCATTATATTCTGTAGATCTAATAGAATCATAGTTTGGGCCCCAGAATAGGATTAAAATATTAGCGCAGATGGCATTGCAGATTCCTTATTCAATAACTATGGTGGCTTTAAATCCAACGATAAAATCCATAAAGGGGGGATGCTTAACTCCATTTCAAGTCCCCTTTTATCGAGTTGTCTTTTTTTGGTACCGGTTTTTGCGCTGTGTATTGTAAATCTAAAAATCTAATGGTGTGGCATCTATTAAAAATGTTAATTTTTTACACGTCTTTTAAGTGGTTTAGTCTGCATTAATAATACGGTTAACTATTTATATATGTATTTATAGGCTTTAAATCGTGGATTAAAATTCCGTGACTTGGACAGCTTCAGGAACATCATCTATTTGGAAGAATTTCCTTAATTTCTTATCCCTTTTTAACTCTTTAACCATAAATAGAACGGTGGTGTTGAAAAATATTACTGTGAAGATGATTCTATAAGTGGATAATAAATCATCATATATTAACGTTTTTAACACCTTTAGAGCTGATTATAGTTTTTTGATTTTTGAACCAATAATTTTTAATATTTTCTCTAACAAAGAAATTCATTCGAGCCTTATTTACTGATATTATGAATGATACTTCATTTTCATATGTAAATATGTATATGTAAGCATCAATATTTAAATTAATGGGTTTATAAGATCCAATATTTATATATGAATATTTTTAAAATGTATTTTTAGAAAGGAAGTAACAAATACATCATTAAACAAGTAAAAAAAAGAAAATAGATTTCTCAACAAGAAAAAATCTAAAGTCTATTATTTTTATTTTAATATGATATGAATATAATGAAAAATATTATTGATCAATCTTTAGCAATTCTATTTAATTAGTAAAAATAAAATTAAATAAAATTTTTTTTTCTGAAATTTTTCAATATTTTTTTTCAATATCAAAACATTTATATAGTAGCAAATATTACATATAACCGTCAAACTAACCGGAAGTAAGATTCCTTATTCCGGTCAGATAAAATTATTAAAGAGAGTTTGCTATGGTAAGAAAAATTGCAATATATGGAAAAGGTGGAATTGGAAAATCTACAACACAACAGAATACTGCTGCCGCAATGGCTGAATATCACAATAAAAATGTGATGATTCATGGCTGCGATCCAAAAGCAGACAGTACAAGGCTAGTTCTTGGTGGAAAAATGCAAACCACCATGATGGATACCTTAAGAGAACTGGGTGAAGAAGCTTGTACTCCAGATGCAGTGATAGAAACTGGATTTAATGGAATAAAATGTGTTGAATCCGGAGGTCCTGAACCAGGAGTGGGATGTGCCGGGAGAGGAGTAATTACCGCCATATCACTCATGGAAATGCACGGCGTCTATGAAAAAGACTTAGATTTCGTGTTCTTCGATGTTTTAGGAGATGTGGTATGTGGTGGTTTTGCCATGTGTTAGAGATGGAAAAGCCGAAGAAATATATATTGTAGCTTCTGGAGAAATGATGGCTCTATATGCAGCCAATAATATTTGTAAGGGGATGGTAAAATATGCCAATCAAAGCGGCGTAAGGTTGGGAGGAATTATCTGTAACAGTCGTAATGTGGACGGAGAAAAAGAACTAATGGAAAAATTTTGTGATAAAATAGGAACACAATTAATACACTTCGTCCCACGGGATAATATCGTTCGGAAAGCTGAATTCAATTAAAAATCAGTGATTGAATTTGATCCTGAATGTAATCAAGCCGCAGAATGCAAGGAACTGGCAAGGAAAATAATTGAAAATGAAAATTTCGTTATTCCTAAACCCATGACCATGGATGAAATGGAAAAACTAGTAGTCAAGTACGGAGCCCTAGATAACAATTAAATGAGGATAAAAAAATGAAGATGATTAGGGCAATAATTAGACCAGATAAAGCAGAAAAAGTAGTAGATTCTCTAGCAGAATCAGGACACGTGGCTTTAACAAAGATTGATGTAATTGGACGGGGTAAACAGAAGGGAATACAACTGGATCAGATTTACTATGATGAATTGCCTAAGGTGATGCTAATGCTAGTTACTGAAGATAAGGAAACATCTAATATTGTGGATTTAATCACCCAATCAGCATTTACCGGTAATTTTGGTGATGGTAAAATATTTATAAGTCCCGTAGACGATGCATTTACCGTTAGAACCAGAAGTAAAGGACTATAATCTAAAAAATATATGAATAATTAAAAATAGGTGTTTTTAGTGAAAGAAATTACCGCCATTATACGTCCCAATAAAATGACTGCAACTAAAGATGTTTTAACTGCTTTAGGGTTCCCCGCCATGACCGCTCATCGGGTGATGGGTAGGGGAAAACAAAAAGCTATAATTGGGGAAGTATCCTTTGAAATACAAAAAAAAGAACTCTTAAAAGAAGAAGGAACAATGCGTTACATTCCTAAGAGATTAATTTCTCTAATAGTAGAAGATGAAGATGTTTCGTTGGTAGTAGAAGCTATTATGCGAGTAAATCAGACTGGAAACATAGGAGATGGAAAAATTTTTGTCTCACCAATAGAGGAAGCAGTACGTGTAAGAACCCAAGAACAAGGAGTAAAAGCAATTAATTAGGTTTAATATTCAAAACGAATGACTTAAAATTATTATTGGAGAATGATCATGCCTTATGACCTATTTGAAGTGGATAAAGCTATTCCTGAACGAAAAAAGCACATTTATATAAAAAAATCAGATGATCCTGAAGCAGAAATTCCTAGCTGTAATACTAAAACCATACCAGGCTGTATGACTGAAAGAGGATGTGCTTTTGCTGGGGTAAAAGGAGTTATAACTGGTGCAGTAAAAGATGCGGCCCATGTAATACACTCCCCGGTAGGATGCACAGCCTATGGTTATGGTACCAAAAGATATCCTACCACCTCCTCAATGCCCGATGGAAGTGAATTTCCTCTGGAGAACTTTAATTTAAAGTATATTATGGGAACTGATCTGAAGGAATCAGATGTAGTCTTTGGAGGTATGAAAAAACTAAGACAATCTATACTGGAAGCAGCTAAAGAATTTCCAGAGGCAAATGCCATTTATGCCTATGCAACCTGTACCACGGGTTTAATTGGAGATGATATGGATGGGGTAGTTAAAGAATTATCTGAAGAGCTGGGAAAAGACGTGGTAGCATTCAATGCACCAGGGTTTTCTGGACCAACCCAATCCAAAGGACACCACGTGGGAAATCATACCCTGTTCCAGCATTTAGTTGGTAGCAAGGAGCCTCCCCAAACCACCCCTTACGATGTAAACTTAATTGGAGAATACAACATTGACGGTGATTTATGGATATTAAAGCCTTATTTTGAAGAGATGGGCATCAATATTTTGAGTACCTTTACTGGTGATTGCTGTCATGATGAGATTTGCTGGATGCATAGGGCAAAATTGAGTCTGGTTCGCTGTCAGAGATCAGCTACCTACATTGCAGATTTAATTGAAAAAGAATACGGGGTACCCTATATGAAAGTGGATTTTTTTGGCCCTCGTTACTGTGCAGAAAATTTACGAGCAATAGGAAAATATTTCGGACTGGAGGATAAGGCAGAAAAAGTCATACAAGACCGTATGGCTAAAATTAAACCTGAACTTGAATTTTATAAGGAAAAACTCCAGGGTAAAAAGGTTTGGGTTTTCTCTGGAGGACCTAAAAACTGGCACTTGCCCCGACCTCTTGAAGAATGTCTGGGAATGGAAGTGGTGGCCGTATCGACAATGTTCGAACATGAAGACGGCTATGAAAAAATAAAACAAAGAGCAAAGGAGAACACGGTCATTGTGGATGATCCTAACTCCTTGGAAATGGAGGAAATTATAGAAAAGTATCAACCAGATATAATGTTATCAGGAGTTAAAGAGAAATATTTGGCCCATAAACTACAATTACCCTGTGTATTGATTCATTCGTATGAAAATGGTCCTTATATCGGATTTGAAGGTTTTATAAATCTGGCAAAGGATATATATGCCTCGATTTACAACCCGGTATGGAATCTGGTTGAATTTCAGGATGAAGTTAAAGAAGAACCCCTGGAATTAAAAGAATTATCTGCAGAGGAAAAATCTACATTAAGTGCTAAATAATTAAAGATATTCAAATTCTTAAATAATAGGACCAGCTTCCTGAAATTTTTAGCCATTAGAAATGATATAATAGGTGTTGATTTGATGAGTGAGGTTAAGGTAACAAAAAGAGATAGGAATGTAATTATAAATCCTCTGGTAACCTGCCAACCACTGGGGGCCATGTATGCCATGTATGCCATGTATGCTATATCGGGTATAAGTCATGGTCTTCCTCTGGTGCATGGTTCCCAGGGATGTTCTACTTTTGTCCGATATGGTTTTTCCAGACACTTCAGGGAACCTTCGGAAATAGCTGTCACCTCTTTGCATGAGGATGCAGCTGTTTTCGGTGGTAGAAAAAATTTAATATCAGGTCTAGGAAATCTGGCAGCTCGTTTTCATCCAGATTTAATTGGAGTGGTAACCACATGTTCCAGTGAAATAATTGGAGACGATGTAAATGGGTTTATTAAAACTGCCCAGGAGGAAATAAAGGATAAATTGGGAGAAAAAGCCGCAGAAAAGATTAAAATTGTGCCTATAAATACTCCCAGCTTTGTGGAGCATCATTTCAGGGGATATGATAATGCCATAAAATCATTGGTAGACCATGTAACCCTAGATCCCACTAACTCGAACGATAAGATAAATATTATCCCGGGAATAGTTAATCCGGGAGACATAAGGGAGATAAAACATATTATGGCCATGATGGGTTTAGAAAGCATCATGCTCACCGACACATCTGATCCATTTGATTCTCCACTGCGACCTGGAGCCACCCAGGTAAAACCTTATTATCCTAAAGGGGGCACCACGGTTCAGGAGCTGGAAGACAGTTCAAATAGTTTAGGAACCATATCTCTATGTCATTATGGTGCTCAGGCGGCTCATTCCCTGGAAAAAAAATATAATGTACCTAGTGTAGTGGGTCCCTTCCCCATAGGACTGCAAAACACCGATCAATTTCTGCGTAACCTTAAGAATATGACTGATTCCGACATACCAGATGAATTACTGGATGAAAGGGGATTGCTTGTGGATTCTATGGCTGATATAACCTCCAGGTATCTCTTCGGCAAAACAGCCGCCATTTATGGAGATCCAGACATGGTTACTGGAATTTCACGTTTTATCTGTGAACTGGGAATGACCCCCCAATTAGTCTGTACTGGGGTAGAAAACAAGGAATTTGTAGAAGAAATGAAAAAAGTAGCTCAAGAAGCTAATGGAATAGTTGAGATCATGTATGGCCAGGATTTAAGAGCTTTGGAAGTGCAACTGCAAGAAGAACCGGTTGATGTGATAATTGGACATTCTGATGGTCGCTTAATTGATAGAGACTTACAAATACCTCTGGTGAGGGTTGGATTCCCAGTTTATGACTGGGTAGGATATCACAGGGTTCCAATCGTAGGCTATAGAGGCGGAATCAACCTTTTAGATAGAATTACCAATACTATATTAGGGGAATACTATGATCCGGTTCACTGGAAACTACAACAGTAAAAGAATACAATGAACTTATTAAACAACTGAAGGTTATTTTTCATGCATCAACGAGAAATTTTGAGCACAGAAATCGTAAAAAAGAGTAAAAATAAATCAAAACAGTTAGATTTCGATCCTCTACCAAAAAAGATAATTGAAACCATCAAATCTAGAGAAAAACACATGTGCTTCAAGAAAAAAGGCACAGATTCTACTCCCCAGTGTAATAAATCGTCAATACCAGGTGCCGTAACCCAAAGATCATGTGTATATGGGGGGGCACGGGTAGTACTGATGCCTATTACCGATGCCGTACACTTAGTGCACGGGCCCATAGGATGTGCATCATGCACATGGGATATACGCGGAAGCCTATCTTCCACTAGTCAACTATACAAAACTGGATTTTCAACTAATATGGAAGAAAAAGACATAGTATTTGGTGGTGAAAAAAAATTATTGGACACTTTAATCGAAATTAATCGATTATATCAACCTCCAGCAATATTCGTATATGCCACATGTGTGGTGGGATTGATTGGGGATGATTTAAAAGCAGTTTGCAAAGAAGCCGAAAAAATAACCTCAACACGAATTATACCGGTTCAATCAGAAGGTTTTCGTAGTTTCAACAAGTCACTGGGCCATCAACTGGCCGGAGATGCTCTATTGGATTATGTAATTGGAACTTCCCATCCTCCTTCATCTTCTAACCCTTTTACTTTGAATATTGTGGGTGAATTTAATATAGCCGGAGATTTATGGGGTATTAAACCTTTACTGGAAAAATTGGGTATAGAAATAATTTCTACCTTAACCGGAGACTCCCTGGTAGAAGATATCGCCAGAGCACACCAGGCTAATTTAAATATTGTTCAATGTCAGAAATCCTCTAATTACATAGCCAGGGAAATGGAGAAAAGATATGGAATACCCTATCTAAAAGTAAATTTTTTTGGGATATCAGACACCGCATATTCGCTTTTATCCATTGCCCATTTTTTTCAATACCCGCAGATGATATCCAGGGCAGAAAAGCTAATTGAAAATGAGAGGAAAAGGGTGGAAGATTCTATCAAAATCTTCCAAAAAAGGCTAGAAGGTAAGAGAGTAGCGGTATATGTTGGAGGTAATAAAGCCTGGTCATTGATTAAAGCTTTTGAGGAACTGGGCATGGAAGTAATTATGACTGGAACCCAGAATGGGCTACCTAAAGATTATAAAAAAATCAAGGAAACCGTACAGGAGGGAACTCTGATTGTTGATGATGCTAATGCCATGGAACTTTCAAGTTTATTAAAAAAATACAATCCCGACTTGGTAATATCTGGTGCTAAAGAGAAATATCTTTCTATGAAGATGGGGATACCTTTTTGCGAATTCAACCATGATCGAATAACCTCTTTTTCAGGATTTGATGGATATATCAATTTTGCCCAAGATCTAGATCGGGCTGTTTCTAGTCCTGTCTGGGATCATATAAAAAAACCATTAAAAGCAGCTTAATTCATAAATTCAGAGGTAGAAAATTTGCCTGAAAGCAAAAAACACCAAAAAAAAGATCATCCTCATTCCCCTTACGGTGAAGAATCCCAAGAATTAATCGCAAAAACTCAAAAGAGATTTGCGGTTATAAATCCTTCAAGAATGTGCCAGCCATTAGGGGCTGTGCAGGCTCTGCTAGGAATAAGAGGGGCAATGCCCTTAATCCATGGTTCTCAAGGATGTAGCACTTATATGCGGTTTCAACTATGTCGACATTATCGCGAACCAATAAATGTTTCCTCCACCTCCATGAGCGAAGCAACGGTAGTATATGGCGGGGAAAAAAATCTAATTCAAGCTTTAAACACTATCACCCATCAATATAAACCAGAATTAATTGGGGTTACTTCCAGTTGTTTAACAGAAACCATTGGAGATGATATGGATTCAATTATAAACAAATTCCTGCAAAATAACCACAATAAAATTGATTTCCCCATAATACCCATATCCACTCCTAGCTATGCGGGTTCACATATCGAAAGTTATGACCAGACCCTCAAGGCTTTAGTCGAGAAAATCACCCATCAGAACATTCTGAAACAATCGCTGAAAGGATTAAAAGATGAAAACAAAAAAAGCTCTCAAATTAATTTGAAAGACAAAATAAATGTCATTACTGGATTATTATCCCCTATGGATGTGGAAGAAGTAAAATTCATACTTAAGGAGATGAATATTGAAAGTATTGTCCTTACCGACAATTCACAATCATTAAACTCCCCTTTAGATGGAAAAGTAGATTTTTTACCTTCCAAAGGAACCACCATCAAACAAATTAGGGATACTGCTTATTCTAAAGCTACCATTGCTTTATCAAATCATGCAAATTCCGCTGGTGTTTTTTTAGAAAAAGAATTCGGAGTTAAACTATTTAACCTTCCAACACCCATAGGTCTAAGAGCTACTGATGAATTTATAGAGACATTAGTGAAACTTAAGAATAATCAAATAAGTAAAACCTTAAAAATCCATCGAGGGCAATTACTTGATGCCATGGTAGATGCTCATGCTTACAATTATAATAGAAAGGTAGCCATCTATGGCGAACCGGATATGGTAGTAGGTCTAACTCGTTTTACCAGTGAACTAGGCATGATTCCGGCAGTGGTATGCACTGGAACTGAATGCAATAAATTCAAACAGGAAATAGAGCTTATTTCCTCTCAAGACGGACATGAAATCCAGATTATATCAGGAGGTGATCAATATGATTTACATCAAAAAGTCAAGGAGGAAGAAATAGAAATTCTCATGGGAAATTCTTACTCAGCCCGAATTGCCAAGGAAGAAAACATACCCTTAATTAGAATAGGTTTTCCTGTTTTCGATCGTATAGGAGCTCAAAGAATTAAAATTGTAGGTTATAGGGCGGGATTATCACTTCTAGATTTGATAACCAATACTATTATTGAGAAATATTATGACAATCTCAAGGAGGAACATTTATGAAGCTAGCAGTGGCATCTTCAGTTGGTGAAAATGTTGATCAGCACTTTGGAAAGACCCCCCATTTTCTAATATTTACCCTAGAAAATAATACCATTAAATTTTTGGAAATTAGAGATATTATGCCCTTAAAATCTGAAAACCATCAGGAACGTTTTGAAAATAGATACAAGGCGTTAATGGATTGTAATGCGATTATATATGCTAAGATAGGTAAAGAACCGCTTAAAAAACTTCAAAATAAGGGTATAATTGTGGTGGAATATAAGGGAATCGTAGAAGATTCCATTATACACCTCTCAACCATATTAGATGAATAAAATATTTACTTAAAATAGTTAGATCATAAGTTTAAAAAATTTAGTAAATATATCAATTTTTTATAAATCTATGAGGAGATTTATTATGTCTGAAGTAACTGTAGATCATGCAAAATGTGAAGGTCCGGAATGTGGGGAATATGTAGATTTATGTCCCATGGAAATCTTGGTAATAGATGGTGAACAGATTAAAGTACAAAATCCCGAAGAATGTAACGAATGCGAAGTCTGTATTGATGTTTGTCCCAAGGAATGCATTAAAATTAATTAATATTTTAATTTTTTACTATTTTCATGAAAAATATCATTACTACCTGCACCCGGGATTGTCCTGGTAGCTGCACGATTCAAGTTTTACTCGAGCAGGGTACCATCAAAAAACTGAAGGGTAGTGGAGAGAATCCATTTACCGCGGGATTTTTATGTCCCAGCACATCTAATTTTCTAAGAAACAGATTCTACAGTTCTCATCGAATTTTACATCCTCTAAAGAAAGTCAAAGGGTCCTGGAAGAGAATAAATTGGGATGAAGCTCTGGATTTAGCCGCTAAACATCTTAAAGAAACCGCTGAAAAATATGGGAGCACTTCCATCCTATATTACCAGGGATTTGGCGCTAGAACAGCATTAAGAATATTAAATCTGAGATTTTTCAATTTAATGGGCGGAGTGAGCACTCTAAAGGGTACCTTATGTGGCGGAACCGGCCAAGCGGGTCAGGAGATGGATATGGGAATTAGAATTTCCCATGATCCCATGGATCATTTAAATAGCAATTGTATAATTATTTGGGGCCGTAATCCCGCACATAGTGATATTCACCTCTGGAGGATTCTAAGAAAAGCTCAAAAAAAAGGATCAATACTGGTGGTAATTGATCCCATAAAAACTACCTCCGCCCATCAATCTGATCTGTTCCTCCAGATAAAACCCGGAACTGATCCCTATCTAGGACTTGCTCTAGCCAAGATTTTTCTGCAGGAAGAAATACAAGCAGAAGAATTTATTAAAAATAATACCCATAAATTTTCAAAGTTCAAAAAATTAGTGGATAAATATTCTCTTGATGAGCTTTGCCGTCTTTGTGATCTTGAAATAGAAGACGTGTCTAATTTAGCTGGTTTATATGCACAAAAACCTAGTAGCATTATTGCGGGATGGGGAGTGCACCGTTATTACCAGGGACATCTATCCTTAAGGATGATGGATGCATTATGCGCAATTTCTGGGAATCTAGGTATTTCTGGCGGTGGAGTAAGCCAGGGATTTGACGAATTAGGATTTTTCGACCATAAATGGGCGGGAAATAAATTAACAACTAATCAACGTAAATTATCCATGCCCATCATAGGGGAAGAAATTCTAAGAGCCCAAAAACCTCCCATCAAGCTGATATTTTTGACCGCCGGTAATCCTTTAGCCATGGCCCCCAACTCCCATAAAGTAAAAAAGGCATTTAAAAGTGTTGATTATTTTATTGTAGCCGATCAAATTTTGAATGACAGTTCCCAGGAAGCTGATCTTTTTTTACCCACCACCACTTTCCTTGAGGAAAAGGATCTGGTGGGAAGTTATGGGCATAATTACATCTCCCCCCTTAATCCAGTACTTAAACCACTAGGAGAGTCCAGATCAGAACTATGGATATTTCAGCAACTAGCAAAACGCTTAGGATTTTTAAAGGAGATGAGCGGAACTCCTGATGAATGGATTGAGAAAATTGCTCAGCCCTTATCAAATCAAGGAATAAACCTTGAAGAACTCCAAAAGAAACCAATGAGAGTACCCCAAGCACCTTTCACCCCCTATAATGATCATAAATTTTTCAACGATTCGGGCAAATTCGAATTTGTGAATAAAATACCCATATTAATCACTAAAAATGAAGATTATCCTTTCTATCTGTTGTCCACCATACCGCAAGAGTGGGTGGGATCTGAAATACCTGAATCAGAGCATAAAAAAGGATACTTAACGGTTAATATTCATCCCGAGACCATGAAAAATTATCAACTCCAAAATGGAGAAATGATTTTACTACAGTCAACCATATCAGAACTAAAGGTAGAGGCATATTCCAGCAAAAACGTAAGAAAAGACACAATTTTAACATATAGGGGGGGCTGGGTGAAATATAATAAAGGAGTTAATATTCTAACCGAGGATATGGTTAGCAAAGAGGGTGAAGGCACACCCTATTATGAAACCCGGGTTAGAATTAAAAAATTAGCATAATTATTTCAGGAACTTTTTATATTTTTTCCATATGTTTCTTTAGCTCAATAATTATAGTTTTATAATATCTTATAAATTATGGAATTATACTAAAAATGATCAAGATATGAAGCCTAAATAAAGCATTAATATGAGAATTTTTTAGATAATTCTCAATTGAGATTTAAATTTATTAACTTCGTTATAGTTATGTTTAACGAAGTTGATCAGTATAATTCTATTTAACATAAATTCTTCAAAACTAGTGTAAATTGATCAATCAGTATATATGTAACGGTTCATATCTGGCATTTTTAATGATTTTATAATACTACTCTAAAATTTTACTTTATGGAATCCATATTTTCGTTATTTTTTTTAGAAAATCATGATTTTACAATTTATACTGAATTTTTTCAAATTTGTATGTATAACATTATAGGCATCCAGTTGCTAATAATTGCATAACGCTACTGGAGATAAATTATTTAAAATGTTTTAAATATTTTACAAATACAAAAAAAAGTTAGTCAAAGCAGAAGTCACAGTCTAGATTTGTCAAAAAAATTCTATTCTATAAAAATATTTTTGAATTACCATTATTTTTTGTTTTCTTGATATTGTATTTTATTTGCTAATGCTTTATTGAATTTATCATCACTTTTCATATTCAACCATTTCAATTTTTCATGGAATTTAAATGTGTACAAATTTTCATGATTTATTTTTTCAAATCTATCAATATTTTCGATTTTTATTAAGAATAAGTTTCTATGGTCATGTGATTTACCATGAACAAGACAAAAATCTATATCACAATTTTTACAATACCACATCCCTTCAGGGTTATGATCTCCAATTCCTTGTTCAAAATTAATAGTCCCATACAAATGACAATTAGGGCAATAATTTTTAAAATACTCTTCATGATATTTATAATCACTTGAAAGACTGCAAGAACATTTCGAAGTAGCTTTAACATAGTCCTTTGTGATCTTCACGCCATAGGCACCTACATATTTAGCACTTGAAACCGGAAGTATGAATAGAAAAATTATAATCAACAAGGCAACTATGAAAACATTTAATTGCTTAATATAAATCCTCCTATTCTTTTCTAAGGATATTTATTTCAGGTTTAATTATCTTTCTAATGAATCAAGGAACATCAAAACCCAAGAAGTATTATATTAAACATTAACAATTCCCTAAATATGCATGATAATATATTTTTCATAAAATATATAATAAACGATTTAAATTGATTAAATCATTTATAAAAAAATTTATTTCTCTTAATTCATTCCAGGAACTCTAAAGTTTCCTTTTTTAGTTCCAGTGCATCTAAATTTTCAGGTTCAATAGTTAATACCTTCTCAAAACATTCCAGAGCATCTTCATATTTATTAATAACTCTAAAACTTATACCCTTCTGGATCAAAGCCCATGTGAAATCAGGTTCTATCTTTAAGGCTTTATTAAAAAATTTTATAGCAGTTTCATGTTGTTCCAGGTTTTGGTTGGTAAAACCAATCTCAAAAAAGGCACCGGCATGATCCTCCTTTTCCATTAATATCTGGGAAAAACAATCAATCGCCCTTTCAAATTCATTTAATTCCCTTAGAGCAACACCTTTAAAGTTCATGGCCCATATATTATCCTTTTCCAGTTCAAGGGCCTGGTCAAAACATTCAATAGCAAGTTCATGTTCTTCCATGAACCCATAGCACTGGCCCTTTCTGATAAAAAGATCAGCACTCTCATTATCCAATTCTAATGCTTTATTAAACCTTTCGACAGCCTCATTATAACGTGATAGTTCAAATAATATGTCACCACTGAATATATATGCCTCTATATCATCAGGTTCAAGTAGATTCACCATATCATAACATTTCAGGGATTCTTCAAACCTTCCAAGTAATTGCAAGGATTTAGCCTTCAAAAACCAGGCCCCTACATTATCTGGTTCTCTGTTTATAACTTCGTTGAAAGATATAACTGCTGCTTCATGTTTTTCTTGATTGGCCATGGCTACTCCCCTTAAAAACCAGGTACCAATATTTTCTGGTTGAATATGAAGAACAGTGTCAAATAAGGCAGAAGCCTCTTCAAATTTATCCATTTCCAATAAAATTTCAGCTTTCAAAAATAGGGCAGGAACATAGTTAGGGTTAATTTTCAAGGCATTATTTAGACTGGTTATAGCAAGATCAAAATTTTCCATCTGGAAGTGTACAGTGGCCTGGTTCAGCCAGGCATTTATATCCTCTGGATCTAACTGTAATACATATTCAAATTTATCCAATGCATCATCATATTTCTCCAAAGAAGCTAGGGTAGCACCTTGATTGGTCAGTGCTTCAGTAAATTCAGGATCTAATTCCAAGCAGTGTTCATAACATTTCAATTCATCTTCAAATAATCCCAACTCATGCAATGACAGCGCTTTAGCATTCCATGCTTCAGGATACTCATCAAATATTTCCAGAGCCTCATCATAGGCCTCCAATGACTGGGAGTATTCTCCCACTTCATAAAGTGCCAGACCTTTATGATACCATGCTTCCGGATTTATTGGATTTATATCTAGAGATCTATCAAGCATTTCAAGTGCTTTTTGGGCATTTCCCATACTATAAAGGGCCTTGGCCTTTAAAAACCATGTATAATCGTGGCCTGGATCAATACGTAGGGATTGGTCAAAGGCATCTAAAGCCTTATTGTAGCGTTTAAGGATCGAGAGACATATACCCTTTGAATTCCATGTCTCCGGACTTTCATGATTAATTGACAATGATTTATCAAAGTATTTCAGTGCCTCTTCTTCTTGGTTTAATGCTAACAGAATATTACCCTTTTTAAATAAAATATCCGAGTTTTCTCCTTCTAATTCCAAGATTTTATCTGCACAATCCAGGGCTTCATCAAATCGAGATAGGGGTATTAAACATTCTATCATCTCATTTAGTAGGTGGGTATCTCCATGAGTTATTGATTCAAATATTTCCAGTGCTTCTTCATAGCGGCCCATGGCAGATAAAAGAAATGCCTTGTTGTTTAATAATACTTCATCTTCCGGATTCTTTTCTAAAACCTTTTCAAGTGATAATAATGCTTCTTCATATTTCCCTGATAAGAATAGGGCCATACTTTTATTTTCAGCTGCCCAGCTATAATCTTGGTCTAGATTTAATGCCTGATCAAAGCATTCAATAGCTAGTTCATATTGATTTATTCCAATAAGTGCCATTCCTTTACGGGTCCAAACTTCAGGGTCATCTTGATTTTCTTCTAATATTTCTTCACATTCCTTGATGATCTTTTCCCACTCACCATAGGATATTTCACGGGAGTCTTCCAATTTTACACCTCAAAATCTATATTAAATTTATTAAGAGAAATATCTACTCATATTATTACAAAATTTTATCATTAGCAAGAGTTATACATAAAAAAATAGAGTATTAAGAAATAATTTCTTAATCTTATGATATATATTATTTTTCATTAAAAAATATGGTAAAAAAACATGTAATCAAAAAAATATAAAAATGTGGATATACTTATTCCACTTTCACACTGAAACTTTCTTCCTTTTCAACTTTGGGTATTTCAACCTTTAAAACACCATTTTCAAATGATGCTTTGGCTTCTTGTGGAATAACCTTCTTAGGTAGTCTTACAGTTCTTCTAATAGATCCGCTCTTTTTATCAGAAAGAGTTATGTAAGCCCCTTCAATTACATGTTCCATGTCAAATTTAGCTTTAACCTTCAACCTTTTTTCAGTTACATTTAATTCTATATCTTCTTTTTTTATACCTGGCAATACTACGTGGACTATAACACTTTCATCAGTTTCGATTATGTTTTTACCCGGTACAAAGGTATAATCTACTATTTTATTTTCGATGTCCTGGCGTAGGACATCTAAGGTCTTAGCTGTGTCTTCCATCATACTCTCTACTATACCTTTCATTTCTGATACATGGTCTCTTTTTTTCATTTTTTCAGCCTCATATTTTGAGTCAATATTTATTCTGGGATTATGATCATATAAAATTTATCTATAGGCAGGTTATTTGTGGCAACACAAAAGATAAACTATTGTTAAAATTTTTATGAAAATAAATAAATTTGTTTTAAATATTATAATTCAGCACCAATAGCCCCACCAATCGCACCAATAACTGAGTTAACCATTAATCCTATTATAATACCAGTAAATCCAAATTCCATCATATCAGATCCAGGACCGACACTGCTAATTAAACTCATAAACAACATGGCTAAAGTGAATATAACACCCGTCAATAAACAAGATATTGAACCGTATATTGCACCATTTGATATATCTTGGTTAACACGATAACCAATCATAATACTGGCAATAATAAATCCAGCAATAGAACCAATGGAACCAGCCACTAATCCTAAAACAATGCTTAAAATTAGCACGGTCAAAATTCCAATTAATATTTCTCTATAATCCATATAGGCAATGTAATTCATATCATAACCATATAATAATTTAAAAAGTTAATCTTTTCTTAGAATACTGATAATTAGTATAATGGCCATTATGGTAGCCACCATAAACACCACTATCCCAACGGTAGAAAATCCAATAACTGGCATGGGCATTCCCTTGTTGGTTTGCAGTATCAATGATGAGCCTATTATTAGGGCAGCAATTATTAGGGCAATGGAGATTCGATCCACGATTCTTTCCATTTTATCAGCAAATCGGTCCAGGTTATTAATCTCCATATCCATTTTTATTTTACCCTTTTTAGCCCTTAGAAGTGTTTGATTTATGGTTTGGGGCAGATCCTTAACTATATGTTCCAACTCAAATAAATATTGGGTCTGGTAGTCTAACATTCTAAGAGGATTTAATTTTTTCTTGAATAATTTTCGTATTAATGGTTCTGCAAATTCTATTCCATTAAAGCTTGGATCCAGTTTTCTCCCCAGATCTTCAGCCATACTAAGGACTCTTCCCAGTAAAATAAAATCTTTAGGAAGCTTTAATTGGTGTTTAACCATTAAACGGGGCATGCTGAACTCGGTGATCATACCCCCCACATCCTTAATTTCGGCGCCATAATATTTATCTAAGAGATCCATAAGGTCATATTTAAGTTCTGCAGTGTCTGTTTCATCATCAATAATGCCCATGTATAAAAGCTGATTAATCATTCCCTTAACATCATATCTTACTGTGTAGACAAATAGTTCTGCTAAGTTATCCCGAAATTCCTGATCCAGATGGCCCATCATTCCAAAATCAACAAAACAAAGCACATTATCCTCCATCACTAGGATGTTGCCGGGATGAGGATCAGCATGAAAGTAGCCATCTATAAATATCTGCCTAAAATAGGTTTCAGTTCCAATTTCTGCGATTTTACGCCGGTCATAATTTACATCTGAATCTATAACATCTCCAATCTTGGTTCCCTTTATATATTCCATGGTAAGAACCCTTAAACTGGAATATTCCGGATAGGTTTTGGGGGCGTATACCTTGGTTTTTTTCTTTAGAAAGGTTCTAAAACGGTCAATGTTTCTCAGTTCCTGTGCAAAATCTAATTCCTTTTCAATTGCTCTTTCAAATTCATCAACAATTCCAGTTAGATTATAATATTTTAGGTCTGAAATGCGCCGGTTGACCTGACCAACTAAGTAGCGCATTATGGTAATATCTTTCTCTATATCTTCAGTGATATTAGGTCGCTGAACCTTTATTGCAACTTTACTACCATCTTTTAATACTCCACGGTGGACTTGGGCAATTGAAGCTGAAGCAATAGGTTCCTCTTCAAATTCCATGAAAAGTTCATCTAATGGTTTTTCAAGTTCGCTTTCAATCATTTTTTTTACTAATTCAAATGATACTGGAGGTACTTCATCTTGTAGTTTGGATAGTTCATCAGCCACATCTTTACCCACCAGGTCCGGCCGGGTGCTTAAAACTTGTGCTAGCTTAATGAAGGTGGTTCCTAAATCTTCCATAGCCATTCTTAATCTTTCTGGTGCTGTGCTATCTAATTCCTCATATACATCAGTTGACTTGAAGAATTTGAGAATACTCTTAATAATCCCGGTTCTCTCTAAAACATTAGTAAACTGGTATTTTGCAAGAACCGCAACTATTTCTCTAAGCCTTTTTAGATCTGGTTTCTGTCTCTTGAAAGGCTTTTTGAATGGCTGTAATTTCATAAATAAAATTTAAATTAAATCATATAAATAATTATTTATAATAGGGTATGTTATTGAAGAGTAGTAACTACATAAACTATCATATGCTAATTAAATCAATTAATTACCCTTCTTGAATATTTTTATTTATTAGAAGTGTTTTTAAAAATGAAAAAGAGTTTTGATAAGTGTTCAATATCATCCATTTAAATATTATAGCATCTGATATTATTGGTGATGTTTATATGAAAGATTTATCAAAAATTATATTCATAAGTGCCGTTGTATTATCAGTTGCAGCTTTTTTTGTAACAAATGTGCCTATAAGCTCCGATATGGCACCTATATCAGGTTTTTTTATAATATTTCTAGCATTACCAGCATATGGAGCTCTAGTTAGGAGTTTAGGTTGGTATAAAGCCTTAATTTTGATTATTGTTTTGAGTTTATATGCAATTTTTATTGAAACCATGGCCATAATCACTGGCATTCCATACTCCCACTTCCAGTACAGTGGTCTTATTGGTTTAAAACTATTTGGACACACTCCTTATACCGTACCCTTTGCCTATGTACCACTTTTTATTGGTTGTTTTTATTTAGCAATACTCCTAGCTAAAAAGAAGTGGAGAATCATAACTCTTTCCACCCTTCTAGTGGTAGTTGCTGATCTGGTTTTAGATCCAGGAGCAGTAGCCCTAAACTTCTGGACTTTTCAAAGTGGAGGATTTTATTATGGAGTACCCTTATCTAATTTTTTAGGCTGGATTATAACTGGTTTTATTGCATCATCAATAACCTTATATCTATTAAAGGATAATTTAGATCTAGTTAAAGTTAGCGGCAATGTTTCCAGTCTTTTTTTAATATTATTTTTCTGGAGTTCTGTATGTTTATATATAGGTCTTTTAATACCCACAGTTATAGGATTCAGCTTTATTGCATTTATATTAATTAAAACCCGTGGACGAATAGCTTGTTTTTAGGATTACGTAATTGGAAAAATTTTTATATTGTATTAGTTATTATTAGAAGGAAGTATATGTCTAACAGTAATATTAAAATTATAAGTGATGTAACCATATATTTGGTAAATTTAACATATTCTATTTTGAATCTATTTCTATAACCCCATAGGGATGTTAAAAAGGGGATGAATGAGAATATTAGTATAATATTGAAGTTTATAGGATTATAGATATGAGTTAAGCCTAGCAGTATAAATAATGTCATTCCTAATAGTGTTGAAATCAGGATTATTAATATACTTGCATTAACACCGTATTTAACTGTAAATGTGTTTTTGCCCGCCTTTTTATCACCTATTCTATCTGGTAATTCTACACTTAATATGAAAACCACTTGATAAATCATCTGGGGAATACTGAATAGTAAGAATTTAATATCTATAAAACCAGCCATAGCTAGATAACCCAGTCCAGGTATAATTAAACCAGTTAATACCATTGCTACTTCTCCCAAACCCCTATAAGATAATTTAAGAGGCGGAGCACTATAATACCATCCTAATAGATTTCCAAAAACTACAAGTAATAGGAAGGATGGTGATTCATAGATTATACTATAAATTATGGCCATAGCTATTGATGAAAATATTAAATAGAGGGCTATTTTTTTGGCCATATTCCGAAGTTGTGGATTTTTAACCAGAACACCACTGCCACCAGTAAAAAGGTTTGGTTTTATGTAATGATCTGCCTTCCAATCAAAGTAATCGTTACTGTATGATACAGATAAATGTGCAGGCATTAAAATAAGATAAGCAAATATGAATTTTTCAATGAAAAATTTTCCAGTTAAAATACCAGCTAGAAGAGCACCAGAGGTAAAGGTCAAAAATCCGGCAGTTAAAAAGTGAAAACGACCTAGTTTTATAATTTTATAAAGTTGATCTTTATCCATTTTTTCCTATTATAATATTTAATATCCTTTTTTAATCTTTTTTCTATTCTCATTACTATTTTATCCCATTTTTTTATAGAGATTAACTGAATTATACTACTTAACTTCTTAAACATTAATTTTATTATATAGATATTACACATATTATTTTATTAACAATACTAGTCATATATGATGAAATGTGATAAAATGAAAATTGTAATTGTAGGGGCCGGGTTCGGTGGACTTTCTGCCGGGGCTCTGCTTGCAAAAGATGGGCATGATGTCATTCTACTGGAAAAAAACGAACAACCAGGTGGAAGGGCTAGTGTCTATACAGAAAAAGACTTTTACTTTGACATGGGACCATCTTGGTATTTAATGCCTGATGTGTACGAGAAATTTTTCGCCGAATTCGATAAAAAACCAGAAGATTTCTTCCAATTAGAAAAATTAGATCCATCATATAGAATATATTTTGGAAATGAAAAGATAGTGGATATAGCTTCAGATTTAGAGAAAAACTTTGAATTATTTGACACTTTTGAAGAAAATGGGGGGGAAAAACTCAAGGAATATTTGAAGGAATCCAAGGAATTATATGATTTCTCCTTAAATGAAATGTTATACAAGGACTACCGTTCCATCCTTGACTTTTTGAATGGTAAATTACTTTTAAAGGGATATAAATTGCATATATGGGAAAATCTTGAACACTACGTTGGCAAGAAATTTGAAAGTGATGAAGCACGTAAAATCCTTGAATATGCTATTGGATTTTTAGGTGGATCACCAGCCAATACTCCATCATTCTACCAGTTAATGTCCCATGTAGACCTTACCATGGGAGTATATTATCCCCAAGGAGGCATGCGAAAAGTGGTACAGTCCATTAAAGAACTGGGAGAAACATTTGGTGTTGAATTCCATTTCAATGAACCTGTGGAAATGCTGGAGATACATGATAAAAAGGTTAAAAGAGTCATAACCAACAAGGCTGCCTATGATGCAGATCTGGTTTTGATGAATGCTGATTACGCTCATAGTGAACTGGAACTTTTAAATGAGAATTATCAGACCTATGATGAAAAATATTGGGATTCAAGGGTTATGGCCCCTTCAGCCATGGTGGCCTATTTAGGGGTGGATTATGTGGTGGATAAATTAGACCATCATAACCTATTTCTGGATAAGGATTGGGATCAGGGATTTGATGTTATATTTGATCCGGAAAAGGCTGCCTGGCCTGAAAGACCATCATACTATGTTAATGTTCCATCACGCACTGATCTATCAGCAGCTCCAGAAGGTTCTGATACATTATTCATTTTAGTACCCCTAGCCCCTGGATTAGAAGATACTCCTGAACTAAGGGATAAATTTTATAATAAAATCATGGATGATCTGGAAATGAAACTTGGTGAAAATATAAGAGATCATATAGTAGTCAAAAAAGTATTTGCATTAACTGATTTTAAGGACAGATATAATGCCTATAAAGGCACTGCACTGGGATTGTCCCATACCATGAGACAAACCGCACTATGGCGACCGGCACATCTTAGTAAAAAAGTAAAAAATCTTTACTATTCTGGTCAGTATACCCATCCTGGGATAGGAGTACCTATGACTCTTATATCATCCCAGATTGTGGCAGAAGAAATCAAAGAGAGGCATGGTTGAAAAAAATGTGGATTGATAAAACCATTCATTCCCTCTTCAAGAGGGGAAGTAAAACATACTATTACAGCACACTTTTCTTCCCACAGAAGGTAAAAAAGGATGTATTTATCCTCTACAGTTTTCTAAGGAAAGCCGATGATTATGTTGATCAGGTTCCTCAAGATGTCGAGGGATTCTATGCATTCAAAGATCGTTATAATAATGCTTGCAATGGATCTGTGACTGGAGATGTAGTTATAGACTCTTTTGTGGATCTGGTTAATCGTAAAAATTTTGATGAAAAATGGGTGGATGCCTTCTTAAAGTCTATGGAAATGGACACTTACCAATCAACATATAAAAATTTAGATGAACTTATGACTTATCTCTATGGTTCCTCAGAGGTGGTGGGTCTTTTCATGGCCAAGATTATGGATCTTGATCCTAAATCTTACACTGCTGCCCGGAATCTGGGCCGGTCCATGCAGTACATTAATTTCATAAGGGATATTGATGAGGATATTGATCTGGGAAGGACCTACTTCCCCCAAGATGATATGGCAGAATTTGGCCTGGAAAGTTTAGAGGAAAAACATACAAGAATGCAGCCAGAAAATTTTAAGGGTTTCATCCGGAAGCAACTGGAGACCTATAAAAATTGGCAAAAAGAGGCTGAAAAAGGCTTCATTTATATTCCATACCGTAATTTGATATCTATTAAAACTGCTTCAGATATGTATAACTGGACTGCCCGCAGAATAGAAAAAGATCCATTTATAGTATATAAAATGAAAGTAAAACCTTCTATCCCTAAAATAGTTTCTAATGTATTCTCCAACTCAATACGTTTAGGTATAAGTAAATCAAGCAACCATTAAAATCCTTTAAAGAATTTATTTTCCAATTATTTATAGGAAAAACCTCCAATCCACTATCCTTTAAGATCATATCATGGTTAGATTATGAAAGATATCCTATCTTTTTTATTCAAAATATCCAGATTTCGGTTTTGGATTTATACTGGGGGAACCTATGTAGTAGGATATGCTTTAGGATTTACCATGTTGGCTGATTTCTTCCAACCAGCATACTACCTCTATCTTTTCTACTTTTTCATCCCAGCCAACATTTTTATTTATGGAGTTAATGATTACTGGGACGAGGAAACTGATATAATAAATCCAAAAAAGGATGATAAAGAGCATCGTCTTAAAAAGCGTGAACGAAAAAAGCTTCTATATATTATTTATTTAGTAACAGGATTCAGCTTACTTTTATTGTTGTTTCAGAACAATCAAGAAAAAATAATATTCGCTATATTTCTCTTATTATCCTATTTTTATAGTGCCAAACCATTAAGATTCAAGGAAAAACCATTTCTAGACTTTTCAAGCAATTATCTATATGTAATGCCTGGTATATTTGCATATTACTTAGTGGCCCAGTCATTGCCCTCTCTTATTATAATGTTAGGTGCATACTTCCATATTTCTGCTATGCACATTTTTTCCGCCATACCAGACATTAAATATGATCAAGAGGCGGGTATTACCACAACACCAGTTTTCATTGGTAAAAACATGTCATTATATTTATGTCTAATATTCTGGCTGATATTATCCTTAATAGTAATATATTTAACAAATTTTTATCCATTAAGTTTTCTAGTATTTTTATACCCTTTAATGCCATTCATACTTATTATTAAAAAGGATCTACCAATTGAAAATGTTTACTGGTATCTGCCCTATATTAACACTGGTTTAGGTGGATTATTGTTTACGGCACTAGTAGTTTACCAGCTCTTCTTCAATGTTTAAATATTTTATATGATATTTAAAGAGCTTTTCTACTATAATTCTTACCAAGAAAAGTATGAAAAGATTTATAAAATATTGGCTTAAAACACTTATAAAGAAATGGTTAAGGGGGATTTTACGGTGGATGGTTTGATTCTCGGTATTATATGTGGATCAGTATTTGGCTTATTAGCAGCAGTAATCATGTTGCCAATGAAATTTAACACTGAAAAAGAGAAAATGGAAGCCATATTAGGCGCATTTATTGAACGTTTTATGATAGGATTTCTAATACCTAACGTGACTTTGGGTTTATCACCAGTAACTACTGGAATTATCTTAGGAATATTTCTTAGCTTGCCTACGGCAGTCATAACCCGTTCTTATCTGCCAATAATAGGTGTGGGTATGATTGGTGGGATTATAATTGGTTTTGTAACTCAGATGCTGGTGGGATAAATATGTTTGATGGTTCTTTTGTGGAAGTATGCATATATGAAGTCAAACCAGATCGAATCCAAGAATTTGAAGAATTAGTGGAGAAGGTTACCCAACATCACCGTGAATTTCCTGGAGTTAAAGATGTTAGATATATTAAAAGAACCCACCGACCAGGTAATTTTTCTGATGCAAAAAGTGGCAAACCTCCTATACGTCTCACCCGTAAACCTAAATTTTATACATATATACTCTACTGGGAGTTAGATGATGCAGAAACACATGGAAAAGCGACTGGAGCTGGTTTGGAAAAGTTTTTCAGAGAATTTAACCGATGCCTAGTAAAAGCACCAAAAATTATATTAGGCGAACGTATACAGTGATTTATTTTTTTTATTCAATTTTTCAAAAAAATAAGATAGGGTGAAGATGATCAAGGTTCTAAGATTAAAGAATTTCAAAGTTATAGAGTATTTAAAATTTAAACCATTATCTATGGGGAGAGTATTTTTATTGGAGTTATCATGGAGGTGATTAACTCTTTCTTGCTCCTTTAAAGCTTCTTCAATATCATCTAACTTTTCATGGAACATTATTTTTTCATTGCTAAGAATTTTAATTTGCTGTTGAAGGTTCTGCTTATCATTACTCAGCTTATCAAACATTTATTCAAATTTTTTGATAGTCTTTATGGCTGATTACCTAAATGGTTCGTCTGATTGAAAGTTATGTTTATCTTTAAGAGGAATATGATGTTTAAACTTCAGCGGTGTTAATGCATATTTCTTTCATCTATTATCTCTCTATTCAACATACTCTTTACATATGAATCAGCTATTTTAATTAACAATACCCCTCCCTATAACTTTGAAGAGTACTTGATCGATTTTATAACATTTTTTCATGCCCAATCAAGCACTGACACTTTTATTTATATGGCATGTTATGTTTTGGTGTTTTTGTTAGCTGCGAATGATTTAAGGGTTGTCTGCACATCAAAATCCATTAATTTATCATTATAACCATTTATTTCATGACATGGTCCTTATTTGAGCAGGGCATATACAGGGGGTAGTGTTATTACTACTCTTAGACCTTCAATGATTAGTTGTTTAATAGCTTTGATGGGAAGTCGTTTATCTTTATAATAGCATTCGAATTCGTAGAATTGAAATACTATTAATTTTTAGTATTCTTTGAATATTCTCTGGTTAAAAAAATACTGATTCATCTTTGCTATTTCTTTAATATACTGAGCCTTATCACATCACCCTATGTGGGGGAATAATAGTATAAGTTATGGAGTTGATGTGATTTGTGTTAGAGCATTTGAAAAGTAAAATAGTAAAAACTATAATGATGTTAATAAATATAGATTTCTTCACAACAAATCCTTAAATTTTAATTACTATATTAAGAAGGAAATAATGGTCTATCAAAGTTTACAGCAATTAGAACAATCATTACAATCCCCAATATTAAGAGATGTATTAATGTCATTTTTTTTGGCTTTTAGACTTTCTTCACTATTTAGGGGGTGTATATATTGCTGGATAAATGTTTATATTCTTGCAAAAATAATTGCAACTAAATTAACTAAAAATAAAAGTAAAGCACCAACTGCCATATAATACTGTCCTGATCCTAATAACAATCCATAAGTTACCAGTGGTGGTAGTAAAGCATCAGCAATCATTACCCCTACCAAAGCACTGGAAATATCAGTAATTAATGCTAGAGATCCAGCAAAACCAGAAGCAAGGGCCAAAACTATCCTTCATCTTGCAATTTTGGTTCTAAGAATAATAGATGGAATAGTAGAATCCACATTCAAAAAAATACCTAAATCTAAGGATAGAATAATAGTAATCATTATATCCCACAAAACTGGATTTTGAAGCTGTTCGGGCAAGACTTAAATCACCCATAACCATAGAAAATGATATGCCAATATTAGGTCCGATCAAAGGAGCAATGATCATACCTTTAAATATAACGGCCACATCATCATTTAAAACCCCTATAGCAGCAACAAAACTGGACAAAATATCCATGGAGACATAAACAGAGGATAATTTACTCATATCAATAACTTTAGTATACAATTCTTCCCTAAAGATTCTTTCCTCATCGTGTTCAGATTCTTCATTTGTATTAGAAGTTTTAGCATCTTCCAATTTATCAGGAATAGGTATATAGGTTTCCACTGGAATAACAACTATTCTAAAACCTTAAAGCTGGGAGAAATGTTTTTGTAAAACATCCAGTATCCTTCCGGTTCATTCTTTTTTGATTACCACATCAAAACGAGTGTATTCTTTGGAAAAATCAGAATAAGTAAAATCAAGCACTTAACATTTTTTTTATAATTTGTTTGCTTTCTTCTACCTTTTCATCAGGGGACAACCATTTGGATTAGACAAAAAACCATTTTAATCTATATAAGATATATTAAACAGTAAAAAGGGAGCATTAAATCTAATTAAAAAGATAGAGATGTAATTATTAATGATTTAGACTAAAATTTAGAAGAAAGGAAAGTATTATATAATAAATGAACACATTATAGGTTATATATGTACATCGCAAGCATTATTATGAAAAATGTTTGTACCATCGCTTACTTAAAAAATCTTTAACTCATTAAAATAATAATATTTATATACTTACGGTGAAAAGATGCTAGAATCTCTATATGAAAAGGCATTACAAAAAAAACAAGAAATAAAAATGAATTTTAACCAAGATATGGATAGAATAGAAATCAATCCTTGTGAGAGATGGAAAAATTATCCTATAAAAGAATCAAATCAAAAATTCATCATATCTGGTGGTGACGGGAGCTTTAATCAGAAAAGATTCCTAAGCTCCATACTGTATGCTGTGGACGCGGAATGCTTAGTATATGATGGTCAGAACTTAAAAAAAGTTGAAAACAGTGAAATCAATATTATACCGCCTTACAAATATGTAAGGGATATATTAAGAAATTATATGTCTATAATGGAGATAAAAAATAGTTATCATGCATATAAGAATTACAATGTTGATATAAGCCTTTTTGATGGATCGATTCTGGGAAATATTATTAGGCCCTCCCCAGTGGAAAATGAATTACCCTCAACAATAAAGGAAGAAATAAATAATAGGTACCGACCCCAGTTGGAAAGAATCTTGAAAAATGAAGAAAATACTGGATTAGCATCCTCCCAGTTTTCAAATGAAATAGAAAAAGAATTTGAGGCTTATAAAGTAGAAAGTATGATTTACTTGGAGAACTTGGAAAACCTGCTTGTGCTGGGAATGTTTCTAAAAGAAAGTAAAAAAATTGTATCCTTATCTAAAACTTCCACAAGAACAGACTACTTTAATATTAGCATACCAGATATGGCCATATTTGAAAGATACTGTAAAATGGAAGGGTATTCAAAGCCCATCTTTCAAGATGTTAATACCAGTGTTAAAAGAGACTTTCCCATATTAAACAAATTTTTCCGTGATCTTAAATTCACAGTCTTTTACTGCCGACTGGGTGACTATAAAAATGTATTGAAAATAGAACTGCCTTTTAAAGCATCTAAAGATGATATACACGATATACTAATAAAAATAAAAAGTATTAGTACTGAAGGATATCCCTATCTACTTAAAAAAGCTCATGAGGATGTAATAATAAAAATGGATGATATGGTTAATCTTAATAAAATTCTAAATTTAGTAGAGAGAACTGGCAGGGATATGTTATGATAATCAGAATAATAGAAGCACGGGAATTCATAGGGTGGAGATGAAAATTATGACGGATAAGGTTATTGGAAGATGTATTGGGGAAACATCACCAACCATGGTAAGCTTTATATCAAAAAAGATGCCACGGGTAGGTGAATATGTTTCCTTAGAATACGATGGAAAGATAGTTCTGGGAATGATTGAATCCCTGATAAGGGGTAGTGTTTCCATAACCAACGAAATATATGATCCTAAGACTATTGAAAAGATTAGACAAATTGAAGGGGATGACCATTATATCAAAGGTAGTATAAAAATTTTAGGTGACATTGAATTGCTTAAAATACCCCGAACTCCACCACCTCCAGGTACTGAGGTTAAGATTGCTGATTCTAATGTTCTAAAAAAGATTTTTAAAGTAGAATATGCCCCTCTCAAATTGGGCAACCTCATAACCCAGGAAGATGTGGAGGTAGAGGTGGATATAAATAAAATGGTAACACGTCATCTAGCAGTGCTGGCCATGACTGGTGCTGGAAAGTCAAATACAGTAGCAGTTCTGGTGGATGGACTTTTAAAAATGAATGGAAGCGTTTTAATCTTTGACATGCATTCCGAATATGTGAATATCAAATTTAATAATGGTAATATTAATACTTTAAAGCCAGTTCTAAATCCTTTCTATTTGGAATTCTATGAATTTAAGAGATTAGCCCGAATACCAGACAATGCCTATGTTCAGGAGAGATATCTTAGAAAAGCATACAAATTAGCAGAAAAAGCTATGAGAGAAAGTTTAGTAACTCATAATGATTTTCTGCAAGTTATAGAGGATCAGCTTAATAAATGGATTAATGATGAAAATTTTGATAATAAGGATAAAAAATCAGTAACAGATGTGGCCAATAAATTGGAATATATGAAGGACCGATATGGCAACATACTGGATATGAATGCCTCTGATATAATAGATAATTTAAAACTAAAATCAGCAAATGTTATTGACCTTGGATCTGTGGATGAATACGCTTCTGATGTGATAGTAAGCCATGTGATGAGAAAAGTCTTAAAAAAGAGAAAAGATTATTTGAGAAATGAAGAAGGTCTGAAATTTCCAATATTTTCAATAATAGAGGAGGCTCATATACTCGCTCCTAACAATCGCCCCACTGAGTCCAAGAGATGGATAAGTAGAATAGCCCGGGAAGGACGTAAGTTTGGGGTGGGTTTGTGTCTGGTTAGTCAGAGCCCTAAATCACTTGACTCTGACTCACTGTCCCAGGCTAATAACATGATCATACTCCGATTAGTGGAGCCTACAGACCAGAGACATGTGCAGATGGCCAGTGAAAGTTTAAGCGATGATCTAATAACACAGCTACCCTCTCTTAATATTGGAGAGGCTATTGTTTTAGGTTTAATGACCAAGATACCCACTCTGGTTAAGATCGATGAATTTAAGGGTAAAATGGCTGGCGGTGATTTGGATATTATAGGAGAATGGGATATTAAAATAAAAAATGAAGAGAAAAGATTAGATGATCTAAATCAAGAATACAAGGATCTTGGGGGAGATTATTAATGCGTTTCGTGCATTTATCAGACACCCATTTAGGATACCGTCAGTACGGATTATTTGAGAGGGAAGAAGATTTTTACCAAGTATTTGAAGATTTAACCAGTAAAATATTGGATGAACGGCCAGACTTTGTAATTCACTCTGGGGATCTTTTTGAATCATCCCGGCCACCAACCACAGCCCTTTTAACTGTACAGAACTGTTTATCAAAATTGAAAGATAATAATATTTCTGTTTATGCTATACCAGGAAATCATGATACTATTATGAGAAAAAATGCACTGCCACCTCTGGTTTTATATAGAAATTTTGGATTAAAACTTATCAGTATGAAGAATCCTTACTATGTGCATGATGGAATATTTATAGGAGGAGTGCCTTTTAGTAGTAAGTATTTTGCTGAAAGGGTTAAATATCAACTCCAGGAATTAAGCCGTAAAGCCTCAGAATATGATCATCGAATATTGGTGTTGCATCAAGCAATTGATAAGTATTTACCCTATGAATATGAACTTAAAATTGGAGATTTACCGGAAAACTTTAATTATTATGCTTTAGGCCATATTCACAACCGTATAATTGATGATTACGGTGATGGAAAACTGGTATACCCAGGATCTCCTGAGATATGGAGAATAGATGAACTTCCCATATATAAAACTAAGGGTAAAGGATTTTATCTGGTAGATATGGATGGTGACCAACCAGATATACAACCAATTAACCTCCACCTAAAAAGGGAAACAATCCAGAAAGAAATTGATTATATTGATATGAAAAAACAGCTAAAAGATCTTAAAAATTATGTTTCAAATTTAGATAAAAAGCCAGTGGTTAACTTGAAAATAAATGGCCAGGATTTTGACCGTTCAAATGTCTATGAAATGATAAATAAATGTCTTAAGGATTTATGTCTCACTATAAGGCCCCAATATAATATCCAGCAAAAAGAAGAGGAAATAATCTACTCTGATGATAATTTGAATATTGAGGATATCATTAAAAATAAGCTAGATAATCCACAAAAGTCTTCTTTAACCTTGAAATTGTTGGATAAACTGTCCCATGGAGATATGGAAGGGGCTCAGGAGATTGCTGATGAATTTTATGTTGATTTTAATCAGATAAAGGGAGATATTCATGATCATTCAGAAGATTAAACTTGAAAACTTTAAATCCCATGAATATACAGTTATTGATTTCAATCCAGGTATATCTATAATTATGGGAGAAAATGGGGCAGGAAAATCCAGTATATTAGAAGCTATTAGCTTTGCTCTTTTCAAGGAACATAAAACCAGGATAGATCAACTGGTACAGAATGATAAGAACAGGATGAGGGTTTTTTTGGAATTTTCCTCCAATGGAAAACATTACCGTATCAGCCGTAAGAGACAGAGAGGAACAAAATCCACCTCAAAACTAGAAGAAATAGAAAATGGCAGTTATCATCAACTGGCCAGTGGAGAAAAACTAGTAAACAATTACATAAATGAAATACTGGAAATGGACACAGATCTATTTTTGAATGCTGTATATGTAAAACAAGGAGAGATAGCGGATCTTATTAATAAAAAATCAGCAGAAAAGAAGGAGATGATTGGAAGACTTCTAGGAATAGAAAACCTTCAGAAGGCATGGGAAAATATGAGAAGACTTATTAATGTCTATAATCAGAAGAAGGCTCAATTAAAAGGTAAAATTGAAAGCTGGGAAGATAATAAACAAGAATTAGAAGAGAAAGAAAAAGAACATGAAAAACTAATAAAAGATTTCGATATTCTTAAAGTTAATAAAGAAAATCTAGAAAAAAAAATAGAAAACTTAGAAAAACAGGAATTAGAATTAGGCCAAATAAAGGAACAATTCAGATCATTAAATCATAAAATTGAATCTAAGAATGAAATTTTAAATCAATTTATTGAAAATAAAGAAAGACTTAAAAAAGAATTGGAATCAATAAAAGCTAAAGAAGAAGATTTAAAGAGAATAAAACCACAGATATCAAACCTTAAGCCTTTAAAAACATTAAAAAAAAATATGAATATGATAAACATTCTTGAATCAAAAAAAGACAATCTAACTGAATCTTTAAATAAACTAGAAGAATTAAAAACAATCATGTCCCATAATGAAAGGGAATATAATCAATATAAAGAGATCACAGTTAAAATTAATGTTTTAAATAAAAAAAGAAAGGAATATGAAGGAAGTAAAGCATTAGAAGATCAGTACCAAATGAATAAAAAATCTCTTAACAATGATTTGGTTAAATTAGAAAGAAAGATAATTAAATCATTAGATAGATATGGTAAAAAATTAGGGGAGGAATTTAGAAAAGTAGAGGAACTTGAAGAACATGTGAATGTCACTAAACCTTTACTAGAAGAAGAGATCAATAAGATTAGAGAGGAAATAGGGAATCTAGATGAGGATATTATAAGACTCAAATCCCAGATTAAAAATTACCAAAAACCTGTCCAGGAATTAGAAACTGTAGAGAATGAATGTCCCATTTGCCAGTCACCAATAACCCCTGAAAAAAGAGATGAATTACTGAGTAATTACCAGTCTGAGATTGAGATTTGCATAGATAATATTGATATTTTTCAAAAAAATAAGGATAAGTTAGAAAATAAAAGGGATGTATTGGATTCTAAACTTAATATTATTAATGAAATTAAAGTTGATTTATTAAATGAACAATTAGAAAATTTAGAGAAGGGTGGAAAGGAATTAGATAAAATAGACTCTAAAATAATAAATATTAAGTCTGATGTAGAGAAATTAGAGAGGATAGATACTAAGCTGGATGAATATAGAGCTATACAAGATGAACTCCAGGAAAATTATAATAAATATATAGGGGCAGATAATGCTTTAGAATCATTTGAAAATCAAGATGATATATTAAAGAAGTTAGAAGAGATCAAGGAGAAAATAGATCCTCTTAAAACTGAAAATGAAAGGATAAAGGATGAATTAGGGACTGTACCTGATAATTTGGATGGGGAAATAGAATTTTTAGAAGAACTTAAAGAGGAATATAATCAACTAAGAGGACAGATAAGTTCTAAAAAAGAGATATATACTCAGCTAGAAAAAATTAAAGAACAATTAACCAGTCATAATCTGGAATTAGAAAAATTAGAATCTGATCTAAAAGCATTAGATTATGATGCTGATGCCCACCAAAACTTGTTAAATACAATTGAGGAATGTGAAATTCAATTAAGCAATTTAAACAATAAATTAAATAGAAATATTGGAAAAACTGAAGAATTATCAGTTAACATTAAAAAACTTAGAGATAGGCTAGAAATGTTCAAAAGAGATGAAAAAGAACTTGAAAAGACTATGAATTTTATATATTTACTTAATAATATCCGAGACTTATTCAGCAAAGATGGTATACAAAAAGATCTAAGAAATATTTCCCGACCTTTAATAGAAAAGTACACCCGTTCCTTTTTTGATAAGTTCAACTTTGAATATTCTGATATTAAATTGGATGAAAACTATGATATAATGGTTTATGGCCCATCTGGGGAAAGTCAGCTGGATATGGTTAGTGGTGGAGAAAGAATTGCAGTAGCACTGGCCCTGCGCTTGGGTATTACCCAAGTATTAAGTAAAGGGGTCTTGGAGATGATAATGCTAGACGAGCCTACAATTCATTTGGATGCCTACAGAAGAAAAGAGTTGGTTGAACTTTTAAAACAGATGTCCATAATACCCCAGATGATTATTGTAACCCATGATAATGACCTAGAAGAAGCAGCAGACAATATTTTGAAGATAGAAAAAGAGAATGGAATCTCAATGTTATCCAGCTCTTAATATCTTAAAAAAGAAAGGGGCTTGTTTGTTTTTTTCTTTAAATTATTTGTCAGATTCTTCTTCCACAGGAATATCCAGTGGATTTACAAAAAATAAAGCAACACCATCAACAAATAACCATATACCTATTATCACAGCCAGATATATAGGATCTAATGCATATACACCTAATATAAGGTAGATAATACCCAATATCACTCCTAGAACCGCAGAACCTTTGTTGATCTTTGCTTCTCGGGTGACTAATCCCACTACTCCTGCAATGATGAGGAAGAATCCTGATAAATAGAGCCATAAACTAGCTAAGAAGCTGAATGCCAAGACATTTCCAAACATTCCTAATCCTACGATAATGGCAAAAAGGGCCAGCAATAAGTTGATAATAGCCGCGGCTTTGCTTTCATGCCATGTTTCGAAACTATGGGCAAGGAACCATATCCCCAATAATAATATGGCAAAACCAGCCAATACACTGACAGTGAAAACACTGATCAGTGGAAAAGAAATAACTAAAATACCTAATACAATAAATAAAATACCTAACAATACATTTCTATTTTCAGCCATATAAATTTCCTCCTAACAGATTAAACAAGCCCATATACTATATATGGATTAAATTATATATGCTTTCTATTCAAATAACTATATATCATGATGTTATCAAGGTTTTCAAGAAATTATTAAAATAATAAAATAATTCTATCTAAGAATAATAATGAAATATAAATCTATAATAGAATATAATAATATATGATCTAGATATTATATAATGAGTGAGGGTATGGGATGGAAGAAAAATTTAAGGATACAGATAAATATTCTTTTTGCAAGGATTATAAGTTAATAGAGAAATTGATGGATAATTTTCCCTTTGGCATAATCCTTTTAGATAATCAAGCCAATCTAACCTATTATAATTCACAATTCATCAAGATTATTGATCAATCCCAGAAAGTACAGAAGGTCATTGAATGGTTCCAATCAGATGATAATATACAGAAACAGGTTAGAAGATATTTTAAGGATAAAAGTACTGAACCATCTATAATCGAGGTTGTTTCAGATGGTGATATAAAGATTATTAAGATTTTTCCTATCTACCCTGAAAATGGGGAATTATTATTAATATTCGAGGATGTTACCAGAAGAAAAAAAGCTGAAGCTAAACTAAAGGAGAGAGAGGAATATCAGAGAACCATATTTTCAGCTATACAAACCGGTATAATGGTTGTAGACTGTGATACTAAGGTAATTCTTGATGTTAATGATGTAGCTGCGGATCTTATTGGTTTGTCTAGGGATGAGATTATAGGAAATAAATGTCACAAGTTTGTTTGTCCAGCTGAGGAATCTAACTGCCCAATAATTGATTTAAAACAAGAAGTTGATAATTCTGAGCGTATAATGTTAGATAAAAATAAAAAAGAAATTCCCATTATAAAGACGGTGGTTCCTGTGACTTTGAATGGTCGTGAAGCTTTGCTGGAAAGTTTTATAGATATCACTGAACGAAAGGAATACGAAAAAGCCCTTAAAAGAAGCGAAGAAAAATATAAGGCCATAGTGGAAAAATTTCTTCGAAGTACCATGGCTCTTATGAATGAAATAAATCGCTGAAATTAGATAATTTTAGACTTAAATTTAAACTTTCAATTTTTATTTAAAATTTTAGTAATAACCTTAATTCTGTCTACACTATTTTGAGTAATTTTTTCAGATTATTAATTTTATCCTCTTTTATTCACTTTTTTTTTACTGATTAAAATTGCCTGATCAAGTAATCTACTTTTGGATGGATCCCCTACTACAATTACTAGATCCTCTTCAAATCTGCTTCGTTTAATATGGACATTATCTGAATACTTTTTAGAGTAAATCCTTTTTTCATCTGTTTTGAGTTTTTTAAATTCTATTATTTTTTCTATGGTAAAATATCCGATAATGTATAGGGCTTCATTATAGTTATTATTATGGAGAGGGGTTAGCCAGCATAGAATACAATTAAGTCATCTTTGTTTAGCTTTGATAGGTATTTGGCTTTTGTCTTTATATCGCCATAGGTAAAGGTTTGAAATTCAGGGTCAAAATGTATTTTTTTATTTTTAATTTTTTCCGGGAGGTAATAGGATAAATATCGGCCAAAACGTCCTTTTGTATTGGCATAGGTCCTATTTTCATGAGAATTTTGGTCCATCTCTGAATAATAGGGATGTATTCAAAACTACCATCACTAAATATTGGTCCAAGTATTCCATCAGAACCCTTATCTATCCCCACTCTTATAGTAAAGCTTTCATTATAATCAAGTCTAAGTTATAGTATTAGATATAGTTTCCCTTGCTTAATTTATAAATTAAAAATGTTAAAGAAAAATAATGCTACACTAAAATAGATAGCTAAGGTAATAATATCACTAAATATGGTGGCTAGTGGTCCAGTAGCTACTGCAGGATCAAGTTTTATCTTATTGAATAGTAATGGTGAAAGTGTGGCAATACAAACAGCTGCAATTATGCTTAGAAACATGGAAAGACCTATTATACAACTAAGTATAGGATTACCCCACCCTACAATGGATATGATAAATACAAATATTCCAGAAGCCAGTGAAATTGCAGTTGCCACTTTAAACTCCCGGATAAAATATGATCTTATGGAAAGATTAGGATCCAATGCAATTCCCCTTATAATCAGTGCCTCGGATTGGGTGCCTGCAGCATCACTCATATAAACCATCACTGGTATAAAAGCAGCCAGAACCAGCAGTTTACTCAATAATGTTTCAAAGGTGCTTATAACTGAAGCAGCAACAGTACCACCTAATATCCCAATAATAAGCCATGGCAGCCTGGATTTAACCATTTGCCAAGAACTGGATTTAATAGTGGTATATTCATCCCCTATTCTATGAAAAATACCTCCAAAAGTGAATATATCGCTCTCCAGTTCATGATTAAATATTTTCATGATATTATCATAGCTAATTATTCCCAGAAAATGTTTCTCCTCATCCACCACAGGCATATTTTTAATACCATTGGAAAGGGCCATATAAACAACTCTTTCAGGATCAGTATCAGGATTAACTGTAATAACATCACATTCCATCAGATGATCTACTTTTGATTTAATATCACTGATTAAAATATTTTTAATAGAAATAACGCCCTTTAAAATATTATGTTCATCAACCACATATACATAATTAATATTATTGAAACTATGAGCCTTCTGGGAGAACATGCTCTGCAATTCAATTAAAGATGTACCTAAAACTGCAACAGGCACGTTATGATCGATCAATTCTTTAATAGATTCTAGAGATTCATTTGAATCCGGTTTTATACTATTCAATTTAACATTCCTCTAAAAATTAAATAAACTTATTAATTGAATAATTATATAAAAAATTTCCAATTGAAATTAAGATTCTTTAGAGAATTTCTTTTTACTTCATTTTTTTATTTTTTTTGTTTTGTTTTTTTGAAAGTTTTTAGTTTTTGGATTTGATTTTTATA
>JASEJD010000029.1 GCA_030016715.1 Methanobacteriaceae archaeon
GTGCAAATGATGGATTCATTGTTGCAGAGTACATTTGTGCGTTGAACTTTGCTAAAATATCTGGATTGATATATTGAGTGGCCCATTTCATCATCGCAAGGTTACCACATGTACAATCACAACATGCTACGCCATTTTGAATAACATTCTGTGCCATTGAATTAGCTAAATCATTTGCAATAGCTGCATCAGCTTTCCAGTAACCTTTCTGAATTAAATTAAGGAGTTCAGCGGCCATTGATTGGTATGCATATGGATTAGTTTTGTCAAACCATTCTTTCAAGCCAAGATTATCTCTGTCATTGAAGAATACATCATATGCTTCCTGCAACATGTTGTCGTTTACAGATCCAGGAGATGTAATTCTCCATTTACTCAAATAACGAATATAATCTGAGAATAGGGCAGCCCCTGGAGCTCCACTTTGCATCATTTTTGTGATATATTTCGGATTGCTGTATGTTGATCTTAAATCCCTCCAGAGTGATTCAGAAAGTGTTTCCAACCTAGGGTTATTCTGATTTTCCACATTCATGACATACATCAAAGGATCCTGTCCAGAAATGTTTCTAATAGTCAATCCAAGGCTTCCAAAATATCCAAAGTAGTCACTATCTCCAAAAAGATCGTTTTCACTGACTGCTCGCCTAAAGACTGCTGCTTCACTTCCATTGAGATTCTGTCTAAATAAATCTTCTAAGTGAATAGAATTTACTTCAGATCCCTGGAATACGTTTCCAAAAGTACCAATAAAAGCATTAGCTATTTGGCCTTCATTTTCCCAGGCGCTGCTGGTTAAAAGAAGATTCTGAGCGGAATTACTGTGATCCCCTTCTTCTTGAGAGAATATCCTGCACATGGAAAGTTTTCTTGCATCGTCATCGCTGTATCCCCTTGATTTCAGGTAATTGTATAAATTCTCAGAATTCTGTTTTACATAGTTTGGTTGAGTGTCATTGGAGGCTGCTGCAAGTCTTATTGCTTTGTCAATTAGATCCAAACGACATCGGAACATACTCATGTAAAGAGAAGTGGTGGTAATTACCACGTCAACTCGGGGTCTTCCTAAGTTAGGAATCAATTTAACATCTGTGACAATATTAGGGTTTGATGGATCGGTTACTTTTTCAACTCCGAGCAAATAGAATATAGCTGCTTCCATAACTCCCATATCTTGTTGAGTATGGCAAGACCATAACATAAATGATATTTTAGTTGGGTATTTACCTGTCTTTTTCTTGTAGTCATTTATTAGATCCTGTGCAAGTTTATTACCTATATCAGTGGCTTCCTTTGTTGGAACCTTTCTTGGATCAAAAGAATAAAAATTAGTTCCAGTTGGAAGTACGTTAGGATTGCTTATAGGATCTCCAGATATGCTAGGAGTAATGTATTTTCCATCTAAAGCTCTTAAAAGGCCAGTAATTTCGTTGGTACAATTATTGATATTTGCAGCGTAAATTGTTGCATTGTTGAAATAATTTGTAAGTTCTGGGAAGAAAGTACCAAGAACTTCTATTTGAGCGTCTTGAACAGTTTTTCCATCAATTAAGATTTTTTTGAGCATCAACTGTACCTGATTATCTGATAGATTTCGTGTTTTCATATAATCTCTAAATCCATAACCAAGCAAAGATTGAACCAGATTGGTTAGTTCATCCCCCTGGGGTGGCTTTCCAAACACATGTAATCCGTAAGGTATGAATTCAGATTGGATGTCCTCTAAGTAATCATGTAATTCACTTAAAAACTGATCAAAGTTAGCATCATTTATAGAATTTAAATCTACGCCAATATCTTCATTGATTTTAAGATCTTTAACCATCTGAAGAATAGTGACTTTTAAATTTGCTTTAGTAGTTTCATCGATATTGGGCAAATTATATTCGGCAATCTTGTCATTAAGTATGGTTAAATTCCCATAAAGCCCTGAAACAGTTATAGCTGGAATTAAATGACTGATCATAACTGCACCCTGACGTCTTTTTGGTAAAAGACCTTCACTACCTTCCACTGTAAATGGATAAATTACAGGGATATCCTGACTTACAATAGCAGGCCAGCAATTATCTCGATCAAGACCAGGGCCGCTTTTTCCCGGTAACCATGCTACAGTACCATGTCTTCCCATGTCGATGATCGCGTCTGCCTTAAAGTCATTTTTTAACCAGAAGTAAAATGCTAGATATTGGTGGGTTGGAGGAACACTGCCGCTATGATATAACGCATCCATGTCTTGATTGTATGCACGAGCAGGTTCTGGAGCTAAAATCACATTACCATACTGGATAACTGGAAGAACCAAATATTTAACACCATTTTTAGTGTAAGTCATTATATCTCCTGGAGGTTGACCCCAGATTTTGATTACTTCGTTTCTTTTAGCCTCATTTAGTTGATTGAACCAGCTTAGGTATTCTGATTCTGGAACAAGAATTACGGGATTATTTTGAACAAGCTTTTCAAGTTCTCCAGGAGCCCATACACCAACATTTAATCCCTGTTTTCTTATTAATTCAGATAAAATGTCGCTATTTGGTAATTGGCCAGATCCTAGGTCATATCCGCTGTTTTTCAGAGCCTGCAATATAACACTTAAACTACTATAAACATCTAAATGCCCGGCTGTTGCTCCTGTATCTTTACCTACGCCATGCCAATAGATAATAGCGACTTTCTTATCTTTGTTAGGCTCATATCTCAGATTTATCCATGCCATAGATATATCAACTAGCCAATTCACCTGTCTTTCAATAGGTTTGTAAACAGTAACCCCAAAGAGCGAATACTGTGGATCTAGTTCTTGAGTTGCTATTATAATGGGATCAAACATCCCATCCATCTCTGAAGGTACAATTGTAGCTCCAATACTTGAGGCCTGAATTCCTTGTGTTCCGTTTACCCAGCTATTATAATCTGCCATGTATTTATATGCTTTAAAAACAGGAACACCCAGTGTTTTTAGATCCAATTGAATATCTTCTGTTGTGCTATTGGAAGACCATCCAAGCATCTTGTAATGAATAATTAAATCTACTGCTGAAGTGTTGTTTATCATAAGATATTTGTTAATGTCTGGTTTTCCGTTATTTTGATAGAAATATGGTATTACATTGTATCCTTTGTTTTCAAAAGCCCTAATTAAAACATCAATTACAGATAAATCTCCTTTTTTATAATCGTTTTCATGGAATAATATACCTACAGTTGGTTTAGATGTATTTTCATTATACCAGTTATAATACTCATTAAGGCTTGTAAATAACTGATTTGCATCAGGATGGTAAATACCTTCAGTTTTTATCGTAACAGGAGCTTGAGGCGTTCCTACATCTAATGCAAAGAATTTGACTCCTAAGAATTTTAATAGCTCCTTTGCATTGATATTATTCATATTGCTCCAGTAGTCCCTAATAGGTTTATACGTTGCATTTTTATCTGCAATTATAACTTGACTAGTTAGGTTCATACCATAGTTAGTAGTTATTATGGACGTTAGATTATTCTTCGTAGCTTCGTTCAGCCATCCAGTTATTTTTTGAGAATTTGATGATTGTGAGGATAACCAGTCTACAAAAATCATATCGTAATCGCTGAAATTAATGGATTCTGGTATATTTTTCGCGGAATATACAGTACATATTAAATAATCGCATTCTTTGATTGCATCTATGAATTTAGGATTAGCACCATTTAATATGAATAAAACTCTGGGTTTTCCAAGTTCAAAATTAGCTGTTCCATTCGTATTTAAATTAGAACTTATATTAACTAAATTAGTAGATGATTTATGTCCAGTATAACTCGCAGTAATATTGAACTCTGTTAGATTACTGAAGAAATTAAGTTCATATTTTCCCTGATTATCGGTTCTAGTTGATGCTAATTGATTTCCATTATTAGATACAGTTATATTTACATCTGAAAATGGTTCTTTAGTTATGCAATCTTTAACCTGACCCGTAATCTTGATTTCATTAGATTTACTGTTGTTTAATGATTTATTTGAGGTGTCATTCAGTCCTCCAGAATCACCTCCAGTTGAAGTATCTTCTGCTGAAACTACTCCACACAGTGCTAATGCGAAAACAAATGTCAT
>JASEJD010000014.1 GCA_030016715.1 Methanobacteriaceae archaeon
AACGCCAGACTGAAGATCTGGATGTCGCTGGTTCAAGTCCGGCCCACGGCACTTTATTCTAATTTTTTATCAATAAATTAAAATTATGTACAGAAGAAAAACTAATTTGTTTTCATCCTATCAAAGGAATAGGTATAAAAATCGATAGATTATTTTTTTAATTGAGAATTTTTCCCCTCAGGTAAGTGGAAAGTGCTTCTACTACTTTCACATCCTGAAATGTGCCTGGTTCTGCCTTATCCACGATAACCATTTTATAAGAATCTGTAAATCCTGTGTAACCACCCTTTGGACCTTTACCGGTAATTAAAATTCTTTGTATACTATTTAGAAGTTCTTGATTTCGTTTATATGTGATTTTACTTTTTAGTTCATCAAGTAGCTTAGAACGTTTTTTAACAATTGAATATTCCAGTTCATCCATTTGGGATGATATAGCTTGGGGACGATGGCGATACTTTGAGATATGTATGAAATCCGGCTTGATTTCATCCAATAATCTATAAGTGTCCATGAATTTATCTTCGTCTTCTGTAGGATAACCCACTATTACATCGGTGGCAATGGATATTTCGGGTATTTCCTCTTTGAACCTACTTATAATGTATTTAAAATCTTCAACTGAATGTCCTCGCCCCATATCTCTTAATACTTGGTTGTTTCCACTTTGTATGGGGATATGTAAAAATTTATATATCTTACTTCCTTTAAATGCTCTTATTATGTTTTCTATATTATTTAGCATATTCTTAGGGTGCATCATACCTATCCTTACCCTGAATTCCCCATTTATCTGGTTAATATTTTCCATTAGTCCATATAATGTCTCTCCAGTGTCATTTCCATATGCGGCAGTGTCTTGAGCAGTTAGTTGAAGTTCAATACATCCATCATTAACAGCTGCAGTAGCCTCAGAAATAATATCCTCTGAAGGATAGCTTTGGAGTCTTCCCCGAGCGAATCGTGTGCAGCAATAGGTACATTCACCCATACAACCTTCACAAATCTGTATTATATTTATAAATGGATTATATCTAATTTTTGGAAGTCCAACCTTTATATCATCTCGAAAACCGGTCAATCTAGGTTTTTTTCCTTGATATATGGATTTTACTGTATTAGTAACTGATTTTATTCTGTGTGGGCCTATCCATCCTGCTTCTGGAGCGATCTTTTTTAGCTTTTCTTGATCAATTTCCACCATACATCCAGCTACAAGAAGCTTTTTATCTGGAAAATTTTTTTGTAATTTGTGAATCCTATTTAACATCTTCTGTTCTGTGGGATGTTTTACGTAACAAGTGTTAACAATTATTACATCTGCATCCTCCACTTCAGGAACTAATTTTGCATGATTTTCTTCTAAAAGACCGGCCATTATTTGAGAATCACCCTGATTAAAGGTGCATCCAAAAGTTTCAATGTAAACTTTCATTATTATCAACTTTAAAATCTTTTTAAGTTTTATAGAAAAAAATTTAAATTTTATTAATTTTTTTAAGTAATTATTTCTTTTCTAATTTTAGTTAAAGAGTCTTTTTAAAGGACCCGCATACTTCTGTAAAATTGTCATTCAGTATCGTTTATTCATAATATACTGTAATAAAATATACTTTGAACTAATTGACTGTATATTTTAAGATTTATAAATAAAATATACTTTGAACTAATTGACTGTATATTTTAAGATTTATAAATTTATTATAATTATATTCTATGATTAAAGAGTGTTGAAGTAGTTTTATTTTGTTTTATATTATTTATGTCTTTATTTATAGGTTAAATTCAATTACTGGTTTTTTTATATGAAATTGATAAGACTAATAGATATTTATGGCTGTAATTATATATCATGTATAAAAAAAAAGTGGAGGTGAAAATTTGGATAAAAAATCTATAATGATTATAATTATTATATTAGGAGTTGCGGCTGCAGGAGTTATTCTTGCAACTATGGAATCACCACAACAAAATGATATAACAGTAAATATCACCCCGATTATTATTAAAAATGACACCATCAATACTACTATTAATGAAACAAATAAAACTAGCACTATTATCTCTGCTGCTAGAGCTAAAGAAATTGCTAATCAATTCATAGGAATGGGAGTATACTTGGGAAGTGCAAAACTATCTAGATTAAATCAGACATTAGTATGGAATATTAGCATATACACTACTCAAGGTTTATATGTACAACCAATATATATTGACGCTCAAACTGGAAGAAAAATTATTAATCCAGAAGAAGCAACCCAAATAGCAGAACAATCCACTGGTTTAGGAGTCTATCTAGGTACCCCTACATTGAAAAAGGTTAATAACATACAAGTCTGGGAAGTTCCAGTGTATACTATCCAAGGAAAATACGTTGATTCATTCTATATAAATGCACAGACCGGTGCAAAAATAAAATAAATCAACATTTTTTTCTTTTATTTTATAAATAATAAATTAAAACATTATTAATATAACATAGTTTCGAATTTTAAAAAAAGAAGCATTATTTAATAATTTCTTATTCATTTTTCAGGCCATCCATGTTTCCCTATCAAAGGAACAAATGCTACTCCACCCAGACTTCGGACCTTATATTTTCCTTGAGCCTTTTTTTCCACAATAAAAAGCTCTTGTGTAAAATCTGATTGTCCTACAGGAGCTAAAAGTTTTCCGCCGATTTTTAATTGTTCTTTTAAGGGTTCTGGTATGTCCGGAGCACCTGCAGTTACATATATTCTGTCAAATGGTGATTCTTCCTTAAAACCAGAAGTACCGTCAGCTACAATAACTGATACTCGATCTGAATATCCAGTTCTCTTAAGATTATCACGTGCTTTATCTGCCAAATCTGATAATCTTTCAATGCTGTATACATGTCCTTTTTTACCAACTATATCTGCAACCACTGCGGCATTATATCCAAAACCAGTTCCAATCTCCAAAATTTTCATACCTTCATCTATTTCAAGTTCTTCACATATGATTGCAACCATGTGTGGTGCAGAAATTGTTTGTCCATGACCAATTGGCAAAGGCTGGTCCACGTATGCATATTGCTTAACATTATCCGGGATAAATTCTTCACGTGGAACTGATTCCATAGCTCTCCTAACACTATCTGTTCTTATATATCCTGCATTTAGAAGCCTTCTAACTAATTCTTTTCTATGATTGATCATCATACCACTTTACGGGTTAGATCATAATTAAAATGATTAACCTTTACTGGTCTGCCATAAACTCTTTTAATGTCTGATGCCAATGCTGATCCCTTCCTAATTTTGGAATCAATGGTTTTAATAGAATTTATCTGGAAAATATGTTTACCCATTTTTACAATATCTCCTACTGTGAATTCATAATCACGAGGCATATCAACCTTTTTAGATAGAATTCTGCCCTTAAAATCTATTGAAATTCCAACTCTTGCAGGTATTTCTATTGATGATGCCCATATAGTTTCAATATCTTCCAGGATACTTTTTGTGGCCCTCGAACCCCTCTTTGTTTCAAGAGAGTTAACTTCCACTAGGGTTCCGTTAGCATCAAGAATTTCTCCCACTTGGATGAGATCTTCAGGAAAAAGTTTTATAAATTCTTTTTTAGATTTTTCATGTTCACTTATTATAATTCGGTAATCAACTGGTTTCTTTTCCTTAACTATATCTTTATATACTGTTCCACATTCTCTACATTTTAATACCAGTTTTTTAGATTTCGTGGATTTTGATTTTTCCATTTTTGATTTTAAAATCTCATTGGAATCTGAGCCGCAAATAGGGCATTTCATTTTTTTATAACCTCAATTTTTTTCCTTTAAGTAATGTTTAACCAGTCCACCGTCTGTTAAAATATTAAGCATGAACTTTTTGAATGGTTTAATTTTAAAAGACTTTTTTTTGGTCAGGTTCTCAATAAATCCATCTTCTAAATTTATCTTTAAATGGTCCCCCTCATTTGCATCAACATCAGCTATAATAACTGGAAGACCTACATTAATTGCATTTCGGTAAAATATTCTAGCAAAAGATTTAGCAACAATTGCTGATACTCCTGCATGCTTTAAAGCAACTGGAGCTTGTTCTCTGGAAGAACCACACCCAAAATTCCATCCGGCAACTATTATATCACCTTTATTGACATTTTTAGCAAAATCCATGCTTATTCCTTCCATGACATGTGCTGAAAGATCATCTAAACTAAATGTTCTTAAATATCTTCCCGGAATAATTACATCAGTATCAATATTATCTCCAAATAGCCAAACTTTACCATTCATCTCTTCTATCATGAAAACCACTGTAAAAATTACTTTTATTCTATAATATTCCATTCTTAAGGAAATTTGATATCAATATATCAACATTAGAAGATCATTATATTAACCATAATCTAATAAAAACCTATTTTTATATTATATAAGTCATGGAAAATAAGTTTTATTCTATTATCGCTCCTTTATTTTGAGCTTTAGTTAGAATAACTTTACCTCCAATATTTTCCACTGATTCATTTGCTACTTTTAATATGTTTTTATGATTTGTATCAGTTATAGCATAGATAGTAGGTCCAAAAGAACTCATACCCACACCTGCAGCTCCTGCATTTCTAATATTTTCCATAATTTCCCCGATAATTGGATTTTGAAGTTTTAATTCAACTTTTTTAAATCCTAATTCTTGTATATGGTTAACTGCAAATCCAAAGGAATCTAAATCATTTTCCACTACCGATGGCATCATCTTCATTAAAATTAAGTGGCTAAGTTTTTCAACCTCTTTAAGTGGAATGGGACAGTATTCTTGGAAAATATTTACTTCTTTTAATCCAGAAACCCGATCATCAATTTTGGGAATGGCTAAAACTATCTTCCAATCCTCTGGAAAATCATAATGAGCAATCACAGGAGGGGGGAAAGCTGAAGAAGCAGCAGATGGTAAAAAATCAGATTTCTGTGTTCGATTATGGCCACCATCAACAATAAAACCCCCATAATCAAATGCCCTTACACCTATACCAGAAGTTCCACCTCTTCCAACTATTTTGGCAATTTTTGAAGCATCCAGTTTTTGATGGTCAAACTTTGATATTGCTTTTCCCACTGCCAGAGATAATTGGGTGCCAGATCCTAGACCTGCATGACTTAAATAAACTTTTTTGACCGTAAATTTGAATCCATGATCTATATCCAAAAAATGCTTCATTTTGATAGCTGCAGATTTTATTCGTTTTAGATAATCCTTTTTTAGATACGAAAGGTTTTCTGATACACTAAATTTAATATCAATTTTTTCAGTATTCAATGGTTCTACTTCAAGAATTAATTGTGGATTTTCAATAGTAATCCCAACGCCACCATCAATCCTACCGTATGCTCCATTCATATCGATAAGGGTAATATGGAGTCGGGATGGAGTTTTAATTATCATTTTCAATTACTATTTATTATTTAATGAAATGAGGGGTAGATAAATTAATAATTAGATTTATCTAAAAATTTGTTCATTTAAAAAATTTAGCGTGTTTTTTTTCAACTTGTTCTCTATAAAGAGTGTTCATTGTACAGAAAGGTATGATCCTACCGTCTGGAACAGCATAATGGATCACACAACGCTCAACTCTTCCTGTATCAAAATTCCAGGGATCCATGAAATGCATGCATGCAATAAGGAGGCTCTTATGATGAAAATCTCCTAAAGCAGAATAAGATCTCTCTTTGAAAACTTTGAATAGTATATTTTTAATATCAATTGAATCTGGTGCTTTAGATCTATCAACAGTTCTAGGAAGTTCTACTGTGGCTCTTGCAATTGTTTTGGCCTTGCCAGTTAATCCACCATCTTTTATATCATCAGCACTTTTAGTAAGAAGATCAAAAAATCTTTCAACATCAATAAATTGTGTAACTGGAGTTATATCTCCATCATCAATAAAAACATAAGTAGCAGCACCACAATGGTGGTGGCAAGTAAAAGTAACTTGAGGTTCTCCTTCAATGGCTTCAATAAATTCCGATATGGGGAAAACGGATGATGCAGGATGAAAATCATCAACTTTGATTTTTGAGTCAGTCTGTTCTTCCACCATATGTTCAAAATCCGGTATGGTTATGCGCTGTTTTTCTACTTCATCAGCAGGGGTTCTGCCAGCAAATGAAACGGGCTGGAAATTTACACCTCTTATTATATCAATATTATCTGCAGCAAATCTGATTATATCCCCAATTTGATTATCATTAACACCTCTAACAATAGTTGGAACTAATACTATGCCCAGATTAGCTTTTCTGCAGTTTTCAATAGCTTCTAATTTAATTGGAAACACATTTCTATTTCTAATTTTTAAGTATGGTTCCTCAGTAATCCCGTCAAATTGAAGATAAACCGTATTTAAACCTGCCTCTTTAAGTTCTTTTGCTAGATCAGGATTTTTAGCTAGTTTTATTCCGTTAGTGGCAATTTGTGTATGGGAAAATCCTTCTTCCTTGGCTAGTTTTATAAGATCTACAATGTCTTTTCTGATGGTTGGTTCGCCACCCGCATATTGTATTGCTGGTGCAGAAACAGGTTCATTACCTCTTAAATTTTTCAGCATCTGTCTGATTTCTTCATAAGAGGGTTCGTAGATATATTTTGAAACAGCTGCATTTGCAAAACAAACAGGACATTGCATGTTGCACCTATTTGTAACATCAATCAGTCCTAGTATTGTATGACTTTGATGATTAGGACACAAACCACAATCTTGAGGGCATCCTTTATCCAATGGAGTTTGAGGATTTTCTATACCTTCACCCATAAAATTGCTATCTTGAGCCAGTTCATAGAGTTCATAGTCACTCCAATAAACGTTATTAAATTCACCATGTTCTGAACACTCCTTTTTTATCATTACCTTGTTATCGTTCTTGTATACTTCAGCTTCGACAACTTTTAGACATTCAGGACATAGGCTTTTTGTTTTCTTGATAACCATAATTTCACCTAATATATATTTAATGAATGTTACAAATCATATAAAAATCATTGCTTTAATAATCACTGCATTGATCTACATTTATTTACAATGATTATCTGGAGGAAAATAATGAATACTGATATTACTAATGTTCTAAATATGTCACTCTATGTAATATACTTTATGATGCCGGCTTACTTAGCTAATGTTTCAGCACTAAGCTTTGGCGGGGGAAAGCCCGTTGATTTTGGCAGATATTTTATTGATGGGAGGAGAATTATTGGGGATGGAGTTACCTGGCGTGGATTAATAATTGGAACTATTATAGGAACATTTTTTGGTTCAATTCAAGGTATTATTTCTGGAAACCTTTTAGAAGGCTTATTGATAGGTTTGTTTCTAGGGGGAGGAGCTTTAATTGGTGATGCTTGTGGAAGTTTTATTAAGCGAAGATTGAAAATACAAAGAGGAAGACCTGCCCCAGGTCTTGATCAACTTGATTTCGTGATTGGCGCCCTATTATTTGCCTCGATAATAATTGTATTGCCACTGGAAATGATTTTACTAATAGTGATAATAACCATGATACTACATGTTTCTGCCAATATAATAGCATATTTGATAGGAATTAAAGAAGTATGGTATTAATTGTGAATTGGTTAAAACACCATACTCATTCATTTATTATTAAATTTATACCCATTTTCTTTGATAATAATATTTAGAAAACACTTTTTTATTTATATCGAGAAAGAAATAGTTTTTTTTTAAGAAATGGATTCAATTGCACTAAAAGATGAACTTATTAACCGATAAGTCATGTAAAATGCCTCAAAATAACCACTCCATTCTGGGATCTCATAAACAAATGTAGGGTAACCTGCTCTAGCTAAAGGATTTGAAAATCGGATGGCAGAAGTACTTTTCTTACCTTTTTTAGATGCTTTATAATAATTAAAGTCCTTAAGATCATTTTGAACAGTTTCAGCTAGATAAACCGATTTTTCATCCATGTTTGGTGTAGCAATAAAGAATCCTTCCCCATAACCGGGTTCATGAGCATGGGCAATAATAACCAGATCATAATCAGATTTTTTAACATCAGGTAAAATATACTGGGCAGCTAAACCCTCCCCATTATTCCTACCGCGGACAAAATCATCGGGATCAGATTCTACAACTATATTATAATTTATAAGCTCGACCCCATGGGTTAATGCATAAAATTTAACCACATCCTGCACTAAACCAATAGAAATACTTTCTCGGGGATGTATTCCTGTTACAACAGCTATTTTCTTGTCTGAATCTCCGTAATGGGCATATACATCTTTTGTAACAAATCCCCGTTCATCAGCCCCTAGGGTGGAATGTTGGCTCCAATTAGCAAATACAAATAAGAATACGATAAGAGCCAATAATGCGATCAATATCCTCCTGGTTTCTCTTTTTTCCATTAAATCACTTTAAAACTTTGATAAAATCACTTATAAGCATAATATAAGTATTGGATTTTTTTAACTTTCATAGATTATAAAATTTAACCATATAAATATATTTTGCATCTAAAAATCAGGACTTATATAATCTTTCATTAAAAGTGCGGTTCCTACTGCGGGAGCTACTACACATTCTTCTTTAGTTAAAATTGAATCCATTCCAACATAATCCATTCTTAAATATTCAGCAGCTTTTTTTGCTAATATTTCCATTCCCAAACCAGTAGCAACAACATTTGAAATATTTTCTCTATCAGAGACCTCTTCTAGAGCTTCAGCTATCTGTTTTATCTGTTCTTGATATATGTATAGGGAAATATCTTTTATATCTAAAGGAGTTAAAACATCTAAATCTCCACAAATTAATCTGGATAATCTTCGCATACAGTCTTCTATGTTAATTCCTGCCCCGTCAGGCGTATCACAGGAATAATCCTCCATTTTAATGTTGTTCAAAACTCGGTGGACATCAGCTGTAATGGAAAAAAGTTCTGAAGACACTCTATACCACTGATCATCTAGAGGGATCTTTTGTACTATGGTGGCAAGATTGGTGCGAAGGGTTCCAGTATATACCAATTCACCAGTTCCTAACCTTTCAAGGTCTGATCTTCCTCTAGCACATTCCATTCCATCTTTTATGGGAATTATGTCAGTGGTGGTGCTGCCAACATCAATAAGTATACATTCATCTGAAATTTCTGAAGCAATCTTTGAAGTGGCAATCCAATTAGCAGCTGCCACATTTTCTGGATAATCAAGTAGATGAGGATAATCAATTAAACCATTAATACTAAGAAAACCTACTGGAACTTTAAAAACATCCATTGCTTTACCAGCAATATCTAAAACTCCATTTTTCTTGGTTTCATATGCATCTACTAGTTCAGCAGTCATGGTAATGCCCACAGCATCAATTTCATTTATATCGGATTTTAATAAAATTTTAAGAGCCTCTCCTAATTCATTATTTTTAATCCACATGGGTAAATATTTGAAATCAATTTTTATACTGTTTATATTACCAGAATCATCGAAATCTATTATTGCCATATCAGTATTAGCGCCACCAATATCAAATCCTGCTATTTTCATATTAATTCGTCCAAATCTTTATATCATGATTAAATATAGTTACTTAAATTTTAAATTCTAATCAACCCATTATAGTATGGTCAAATTTATAATCTATTTGTAAATATTTCCAGATTATCTCCTTTTTTTTCAAAAAAACTTATACCATTTAAAAAGATTTCATCTGGTAATTCTCCATTTAGTGAGTTAATTATAGCTTTACCTAAATTAAAATTAATTATATCTTTTAAAGCTATGTAAGGAGTTGTTATTCGTGAGTTTACCTCAATCACGTGCACTTTATCATTTAAAATAAGATCTACTCCCACATAACCTTTAATACCCGGTATGGATTCCACGGTTCTCTCAGCTATATTTCTTGCCTTTTTTGATAATCTGTGATTTAAGGGAGTATATCCCCCTCTATAGCTAAACCCATTATTTATAGTTATATTTTGAGCGTTCAAGCTTAAAGATACTGCATTTTTTCCATCTGAAAGTAGACTTACACTACATGAAACACCTTCAATATAATCTTGCATTATAAAATATGGTAGGTTAGTATCTATGAGTGGAGCCCATCTTTTTAACTGTTTGTAAGAATCTACAATGTACACACTTGAACAAGATACTCCATCTGCTGGTTTAATAATTTTCTTAGTTTTAGAGGAAAATAGTTTATTAAGTTCTATAGAATTATTTAACTGGTTAAAATATATTTTATTTGTTTTAATGATTGGTACTTTATTTCTTAATAATTTATAAGTCTTGTATTTATTTGTACATATTTCAACTGCTTTAGAATTTGATCCTACAATATTAACACCTTTTCTTTCTATTAAATCTGTTAATTTGTAAAGTGTATCATCCTCTTCTGGAGCAATAAAGATACATGCATCAAATTTAAAAATATTATCATTTAACCAATCCCAGATAGAATCATCGATAATAATAGGTTTAGGTACTGTCTTGCTATTTTTTACATTTAAGGAATTTAACTTACTAGAAATTAAGTAATAGGCTTCCATATCCTGAAAGTCGTCAATAAGTGCTTTTAACATGGCTAGACCTTCTGAATATATTGTAGGATCCTTTATTCCATTTGCTGTTGCAAATTCAAAAAAAATAAGCTTCAAAAACGGCCCACTCCCTTGAATATAACTCCTTTTTTTCGAAAATCTTCCGGGTTTAAAATAGGTCGGGTGCATATAAAAACTCTATTTTTAATATCATCTGGGGTTATATTTTTATAGAGTTCATGATCAGTAATTAATATAACACAGTCACATGACAATGCTTCTTGAAAATTAACAGGGATTGCTCCTAAAGATTCTATATTAGTCGATGGAACATATGGATCATTTGCTTTTACAGTTGCTCCTCTGTTTTTTAAAATATTAATTAAAGGAACTGCGGGAGTTTCTCTGGTATCGGCTACATTACCTTTATAAGCTATTCCTAAAATACCAATAGTTGAATCATCAATTGGCTTTCTTATATCTTTTAATGAATCTTCAACCAGTTTTACAACATGTAATGGCATTGATTCATTTATCATACGGGCAGTTTTTATTAATTCAGCTTTCGAACCTTTTCTTTCAGCCATTTCAACAATAAAATAAGGGTCAATTGATAAACAATGCCCCCCCACACCGGGACCTGGTGTGTGAATATTCACTCTAGGGTGGTGATTTGCAGCATTTATTGCTTCTATAGCATCGATTCCGAGATTTTCACAAATAATTGCCAATTCATTTGCTAAGGCTATATTAGTATCCCTGTATGTATTTTCCATTAATTTTACCATCTCTGCAGTAATCAGATCCTTTACTCTTATTATTTTTCCATTTGTAATTTTTTCATAGATTGATGCAGCCTGATCTACACTTTTATTGTTAATTCCTCCAATCACCCGGGCATTGTGAGTCATTTCATGCAAAGTATTGTTAGGCAGAGCCCTTTCAGGAGTGTATACTAAACCAAAGTCATCTGATGCAGATAAACCACTATTTTCTAACAAGGGTATAATAATATTTTCACATGTTTTTGGAGGTATGGTGCTTTCAATAATTACCAGATCATCCTTTTTTAATGTCTTAGATATTGTTTCACATGCTGATTTAACTGCTCTTAAATCAGACTTATTATTTTCATCTATAGGAGTGGGTACTATTACCACCATCACTTTTGAATTTTTACCTGCTTCTAATCCATCTGTAGTTGCACTTAAATTTCCTGCTGAAACCACATCCTTTACCAGTTCATCAAGCCCTGGCTCTAAAATTGGAGATCTTCCCTGATTTATGGCTTCTACTATTTCCGGATTTATGTCAACTCCTACAACGGAAAATCCGTTCTTGGCAAAAAGAGCAGCAGTTGGTAGACCAATATATCCCAAACCAAAGACAGCAATTTGAAATTTTTTATTTAACATAATATCTCCTATTAACATTCACCCGATTAAAAACTCAAATTATTTGTAAAATTTTTCCACCACTATCTGTTTATTTTTCAGATTAAGATCAGGATATGGGAATCTGGGTTTATCCCAGTCATATACTATTTTTACCACTGCATTTTCTAATTTTTCATACTCAAAAACAGTTATTTCGTCATTAACTTTTATTAGATTTCTTTTAAAGTTAAGCATAATCTCTTCTGGAGCCTCAATCCTCAACTTAGAAGATTTATACATATTTAATGAAATGTCTAATATCTTTTCAGAAGCTCTACCATCACCATAGGGATTAATTGCTTTTTTCATCTGATTAAAGATTTTCTTATCATTAAAAATTTTATAGAAGGTTTTTACAATTTCATCCTTTCTAGTTCCCACCAGAATGTTTCCACCGGCAACTACAGTTTCCGGCCTTTCTGTATTATACCTTAAAGTTAAACAGGGTATATTTAAAGTAATGGCTTCTTCCTGTATACCTCCAGAATCAGTCATGATAAATTTTGAGTTAGATAATAAAATGAGAAAATCAAGGTATCCAACTGGCTTTATAAGATGTATATGGGAACATTTATCCAGTTTTTCGTATAGTCCTTGATTTTTAAGGTTTTTAACTGTACGTGGGTGGATCGGGAAGACAACGGTAACATCATCTATTTCTATTAAGGCTTCAACAATATTTCTTAGTCTCTGTGGATTGTCAACATTTTCAGCCCGGTGAATAGTTACTGCCATAATATTTTTATTCAAAGAAAATTGGAAATTTTTTAAGGAACGTTTCTGAGCTATTTTAAGATTTCTAAGACAAGCATCGACCACAGTATTTCCTGTGATAAAAATTTGATGAGGACTGATTCCCTCAAAAATTAGGTTCAATGCTGAATCTTCGGTTGGTACGTAGTAGAGCTTGGAACAGACATCAGCTACCATTCGATTTAATTCTTCTGGCATGGATTTATCAAATGATCGGAGTCCTGCCTCCACATGGCCCACAGGAATATGTAATTTGGCAGCTACTATCGCACCAGCCAGTACAGCATTAGTATCTCCCTGAACCATGACAAGATCTGGTTTTTCTTGAATTAAAACTTCCTCCAAACCTTTCATCATGGTGGCGGTTTGGTTTCCATGTGTCCCCGAACCCACATTAATGTTGTAATCTGGTTTTTTTAATTCTAGATCTAAAAAAAACTGGTCTGACATTTCATGATCATAATGCTGTCCCGTGTGAATTAATAAGTATTTTAAACCTCTTTTTTGAATTTCATCGATCACGGGAGCCATTTTAATTATTTCAGGCCTCGTACCTATTATTATTGCAATTTTCATTGAATCAACTCGTTTTATCTGATTCTCGATTAAAATTAACCGTTCCTATACAGATTAGTTTCGTTATCCTTCTTTTATATAAAAATGTCTATAAAATAATTTTCAAAATTAGGTATCATCATTCTGCCTTTTTCTTTTGGCACGATATTCATCAATAATACTTATTATTTTATTTTTTTCCTCTTTATTCCTTTTATTTTTAAGTTTTAACTTCCATTTTTCTATTTCCCTATCTAGATCTGTTTTTTTTATCACAGCAAATTCATCTATCTGGTTTATGGAAATTTTTTGAGCATCGAGAATTGGAATTTTATTTACCTCAAAAACCTCTTCAGCAGTATGAGACATTTTATCATTGGTTATAACAGCTTTAACACCTATTTTTGTTAATAGAGATGCGGTGTGTGAACCCCCACCCCTTGAACTGGAGAGTAAAACCACGTCTCCTCTTTTAATTTTCCAGTACTGGCATGCATCTCTTATACCTTCTTTGGTAAATGATTCTATCATTTTAACTGGCATGAAATTTTTTGATTGTTTTAATGAGTCCAGTTGCTTTATGGATTTCAGATTTTCCTCTAATTTAATCCTCAAAGCTTTTTCTTCTATATATTTTTCTTGAAATGCCTTTATTAATGCTATTTTTGAAGTAATTTCTTTCTTATTCAATATTTTCTTAGAGTATTGGTAATGTAATTTATCTATTTTTGACTCTAAATTATCTATTGCTTGTTTATAATCTTTATTTTCATCTCTTAAAGTTTTGTTTTCTTCTTTTAAAATTTGAATAATATTTTCTTGCCTTTTTATTCTCTTTTCCAGATTAAAAATTTTTTTTTCTCCAATATCTTTCCCTTTAAATTTAGGTTCAAGAATTCCTTCTAGAGATTCAACTTCATCCACTATTTTGTTCTTTTCATATTCAATTTCAATAAATTTAATTAATACATTGTCGATAGCTGAAGTTATGGTATTTCCTTTAATAACTTGAGCTCTTATTTCATCTAACTCATCCAATGAAATTTCTAATCCTTCAACTCTTTTATCAATCTGTTTAAGTTTATTTTGATAATTTTTATAGGTTTTGATTGCCGCAGCAAGAGAATCCCTTTCATGGGCATTTTCTGGTCTTTGAACTATAGATCTCTGATTCAAATAATTTTCCACTATTTCAATTTTATTTTCAACAGAGATTACCTTCTTTGGGGAATAAATTTTAGCATTTAATGATGTTGCTAATTTTTTTACCATTTTAGGTGGAGGATAAACATCAGAAGCTATTATAAGAGTTTTTCCATGATTTATTATGTGATTGATGATAACTGATTTAGAAACTTCTTTGCAACTTTTCAATGATACAAGTTCACCATTTAAATTTAAAATAGCTATTCCGACAGTTAAACCGGGATCAAAACCAACTATATTCCATTTATTTTTCTTTTTTACATTGAAAGAGGAGATTTTTTCTTTTTTTTCCAGAATTTTTTCCTTCTTTAGACTTTCTGGATCTTTATAAAATTGATTTCTATTATTTCCTTTATAAACCAGGATATCTCCTCCCATTAAAGTTTTATAATATTTTAAGCTAGTTAAGCTATTATAAAACTAATAAATATTTTAGTTATACTCTTATTCTGGTTATTACATTATAGAGGTTATTTAATGACATTTAGAATATGATAAAGTTTGATAATATTGTTAGTGATTTATATATGAAGAGATTTTCAATTTAAACTTGATATTAAATTTCTTTTATAAGATTATTCAAATTTTTATGAATAATTTGCAATTTTTTAGGAGTTTTTGCCTCAACATAAACTCTTATTAAAGGTTCAAATCGTGATGGTCTTACCAGTACAAACGAATCTTTCCAATCAACTCTTATACCATCTTGATAGTCTAAAATTCCTTCATTTTCATATATTTCTTTGATTGAATCAATAATTTTTTCTTTTTCATCATGTTCACATTCAATTGAAAAGACTGTTCTTGGATATTCTGGTAAATCTTCTGCCAATGCAGATAAGTGACTATCATTTTTGCAGATAATTTCCAACATTTTAGCTGCTGCAAAAATAGCATCAAAACAGTTATGTATTTGTGGAAATACATACATTCCAGGTTCATCACCTCCAAATATCGCATTATTTTCTTCTAATCCGTTTAATATCAAATCTACAGGTGTTTTAATTAATTTTCCTCCGTATTTAGTGACAGTTTCTTCAAGAGCAATGGAAGCTACAACTGAAGATACTATGTTTCCATGGGGATTATCCATTAATGCATCTTTGGCAAAAATTCCTAAAATGGTTTGATCCCTTATAATGTTGCCTTTTTCATCAATAAAAACCACTCTATCCCGATCATTATCCAGTGCAATTCCCATATCTGCCCCAACAGCCCTCACTAAATTTGAAATTAAAGATAGTGTTTCGGGACTTGGTTCTGCATAACGAGAAAAAGGATCAACTGGTTGGCATCCAGTAAGTATCATTTCACATTCTAAATCTGATAATATATCAGGGGTTACAGGGGTTGTTAAACCCTTAGCACAATCTAAAATAACTTTTGGATATCTATTACGAATTATCTGTTGGTTCACATTATTTATAACTGCATTTTTATATTTGTCTATATAATCATGAACATATGATAATTGACCAATTTTATCCCATGAAACTCGTTCTGGATTTTTATGGACTAATGGTATTTTGTGTTCACTGAAAATTTTTATGGTAATGTCCTCGGGGTGAAGATGGGAAGCAGTTACTGTTACTACGACGCCGGCATCATACAAATCTCTTAAATAAAAGACTGCAGGAATGGGTGAAATTCCACAATCAAAAACATTAATTCCGGCAGCCATTATACCTGAAGTAATTGATCTTTTAATCATTTGAGAAGGAGTATTATTGTCTCTGCCCACCACTGCTACTTTTTCAGTTCTTAAAAAATTTCCTATAATCGTTCCAAGATTAGAAGCAAATTCACTAGTTATTTCTGTATTAACATTTCCTCTTATTTCTTTAACATATAAAGACAATTAAAAACCCCCTGAAACTGTATTTTTATATGGATAATCATTTAATCAAAAAAATATCTAATTTTAGTATTTATATTGATTAAACTGTTTCAATCAAATATAGTCATAATCAACAATTGTGTCTGGTAAAATACGAGTATTATTAACAATTGATCGGGAAGATTTAATTATACAACCCGCACCTAATTCAGTCAGACTCCCTACCACAGCATTTTTTTCCACAATGGTGTTTTCATGTATTTTACATCGGCTATCAATAATGCAGCCATCAATAAACGAATTTTCCCCAATAAATGTATCTGAAAAGATCACAGCACCTTTAATAGTGGTATTTTGTTTAACTATAACATTGTTTCCTATAACGGTACCCTGACTTATCTTGCAACCATCTTCAAAGGTACAATTATCACCAATAACAACCGGACCTTCAATACGTACCTTTTTACCTACTTTAAGGTTTTTACCAACCCATATATTACCTAAACGTCCTAATTTACCTTTAATCTTTTTACCCATTAATCTCTGCTTTATTTCCTGATCCAATAGATCATAAGTTGCTTTTATATAAGTTTCTGGCCGACCTACATCATTCCAGTAACCATCAAAAATATATCCATAAATTCCTGCATCTTCTTTAATAAGTTGGGGAAATATATGCTTAGAAAAATCCACTTCACCTTTTTTTCTCTCCAGATAATTAAATATTTCAGGCTGGAATACATATGTTCCAGTATTTGCTATGTTGCTGAAAACCTGGTTCTTAGCAGGTTTTTCTAAGTAATTAATTATCTGCTGGTTATCATTAAGTTCGGCTATCCCGAAGTGACTAGGATCATCAACTGGGGTTAATACCATGGTGGCAAGTGCTCCTTTATCCTTATGAAACTTTAATAAATCCTTGAAGTTTACATCGGTAATTACATCACCACTTACAACAAAAAAAGTGTCATTAACAAATTTTTTAACTTTTTTTACACCACCACCAGTCCCCAAAGGCCATGGCTCAACAGAATACTTTATATTTAAATCCAGATCAGCACCATCTTTAAAATATTGCTTTATATGAGAAGACATGTAACTGAGAGTAATAATCAAATTAGAAAAACCAGATGATCTGAGTCTTTCCATCATGTACTGCATTATAGGTTTGTTAACAAGTTGAATCATCGGCTTAGGCCTAATATAAGTTAAAGGGCGTAGTCTAGTCCCTTTTCCCCCTGCCATGAGCACAGTTTTAATCATAATATCAACGATATTTATTTCATTTTCAAACCATAAATAATTTTTGTAAAAATACCAATTAAAACCATTATTTAATGAAAATATTTAAAATTAATCCTATTTTTCCTATAAAAATTCTAATAACCACTATTTTAAGTTTTGAAGTTGATTAAATAGAATAATTTGAAAATCATGAAACATTTACTATTTAAACATAAGAAAAATGTCTATTATTAATAATTTTTAATATGGTTCTTTAAAAAATCCATCATGTTTTGTTCTGCTAAAACCAAGGAATAATGGTATAGATATTTTTTATTTAGAAATTTAAAAAATTTTTCTCTTGCATAATCATCATATTCAAAATCTAAGTTATGATATTCCACATTCATTAAAGTTAACCCTTGAGCAGGCACTGGTTGAATATTAATTCTTAATCCTCTTAAAGAAGGATTAAAAAGTTTATTAAGTTCTAATAAACTTAATTGATTTCTTCCTATCATTAATAGCACAGTTACAATTTTTCGCACCATATTCCAGAGAAAGCTCTCCCCATATACGTCTATTTCTAAGAAATTATTATTGATGGAGATTTCTAATCTATTAATTTTTCTAGTGGGGTTTCTCTCACTTTTTTTTGAAAAGTTCTGGAAATTATGAGTTCCTTCAAATTTAGTGGATGCTTTTTTCATTAATTCCAGATCAACCTCAAAATTTAAAGGCATTAAATAACGATAGTGCCTTTGTATAGCAAAACGAGGATTAAAATCTTTTAATACTTTAGAAATAGCAATTATGCGCATATCATCAGGTAAAAAACTGTTTAAATAATTTATTCTAAATTTATAATCTGTATTAAAAGCAACAACATTACCTAGTGCATGAACCCCTCTATCCGTTCTACCCGCTATGGAGAATTCAGATGTTTTCGTGTCCCTGATGACTCCAGATTTTTTAAAGGCTTTGATAAGCTCTCCCTCCACAGTTCTAAGTTCTGGTTGTCTCTGAAAACCATGAAAATCAGTGCCTAAGTAGGCAATCTTTAAAGCAAATCTTTTCATCATAACACCCAAACATTGTATTAAATTCTATAAGTTTTCATTCCAATAGCCCATTTAAATCAATGAAAACTTTTTATGCTATTATAAATCAAATATCTATACAAATATCTATATATTACTTATTTAGACAAAAAGCAACCACTGGATAGGATAGATTATAAATAATTAAATATTTAAGATTAACAGATGATTCATATGCGATCATTATTTTCTCCATTTAAAAACAAGTCACATGAAAGTATTCATGATAAAAAGAGTAATAAACATCCTGAAATTGGATTTGTTGATAATAAATGGGGATATTTAAGTATGGTAGCAGCCATGATTTTTTTTGGTATTTCAAGCACATTTAACAAAATTTTACTTGCAGATATTCATCCTACTGCTCTTGCTGCATTAACATATACTATTGCAGGGGTTTTTCTGTTAGGAATTCGTTTATCACCTATTAAAAATAAAATTCTTGATTTATTAAATCAAAAGTCTAAAACTGATGATTCTATAAAACTTAAAGATTATGGAATCCTTTTTTTAACTGCGATTTTAGGAACCGTACTGGCTCCAATAGTATTTTTAAATGGTTTAAATGATACGACTGCGGTTAATGCTTCTTTGTTAATGAATTCAGAAACTTTGTTTATAATTGTTATAGGATTTTTTTTTCTTAAGGAACGTTTTGTTAGAAAGGATTTCATAGGTTTTAGTTTTCTGATTTTAGGAACAATTTTTTTAACTACCAATTGTCAGATCCAGAATATTTCTATAAGTCAAGACTTTGGAAATCTGTTAATATTAGGAGCAGCATTCTTTTGGAGTGTAGATACTAGCCTGGGAAAATTATTAAGTGGAAAAAGAGATCTAATTTTAATTTCAGCCCTTAAATGTTGTATTGGTGGCTTAATTTTATTCTTTTTATCTTTAATGCTTAATCTAAGCTTTTATGTTCCTTTATATAATATGCCTTACTTGTTACTAGTTGGAGTTGTAAGTGTGGGATGCTCATTTGTTTTAATCTATTTTGCCATAAGAGAGATAGGATCGGCCCGTGTTGGTTCGATATTTCCTTTGTCCGCATTATTTGGAGCAATATTCGCATTTTTAATTCTAGGTGAACCATTCTCACTGATGCAGCTTCTTTTTGGAATATTAATGTTTTTCGGAGTATATGTATTATATAAAAATGGTAAATATAGAAAAAAGGATGTTTAATTATTATCATAAAAGATTTAATAATCATGGAGATACAATAAGGATATTTAGGATTGTAAAAAACATTTTAAGGATGAAATTTTATTAATAAATAAAGTGATGAAATTGTATCAGTCTAAAAAAATGCTAATAATACCGGCAGTAGATATTAAGAATGGTAAATGCGTCCAGTTAGTTCAAGGTAAACCTGGTACTGAACAAGTGGTTATAGAAAATCCAGTGCAAGTTGCTGCACAATGGGAAGATGAGGGAGCTAGTATTCTGCATCTTATAAATCTTGATGGTGCATTTGGTGAAGGTAAAAGGAATCAAGAGATTATAGAAAAAATAGTTGAAGAAATTTCAATTCCAATACAATTAGGTGGTGGAATTAGAACAAAGGAAGATGCTTTTTATGTATTAAATAAAGGAATAGATAAAGTTATATTAGGTACTATGGCTATTGAAAATCCAGATTACATTACTGAGTTAGCAGATGAATTTGGAAAAGAAAGGATAATTGTAGCCTTGGACAGTAAAGATTCTCGGGTTGTAATAAAAGGTTGGACCCAGAAAACAGATAAATCTGCCCCTGAATTCGGTAGAATATTTGAAAAAAAAGGTGCTGGAAGTATTCTTTATACAAACGTGGATGTTGAAGGTTTATTGGAAGGTTTTAAAATAGAACCAGCATTAGAACTTTTGGATGCTGTGAATATACCTGTAATTTATTCTGGAGGCATCACATCTATTGATGATTTAAGACTTCTTAAAAATACTGGTATTCATGGAGTAGTTATTGGTTCAGCCCTATACAAGGGTAAAATTAATTTCAAAGAAGCACTTAATATTTAAAACAGACTATATTTGAATTAAGATCTAAAAGAAGATTTAATAGTATAAAGTTTAAAAAACTTTATTAATTATTTTATTTTCGACTTTTTCTACAATTTTTCTCATTTTAAGGATTTGATCAGGATTGGTGGAAATAGAAGTTATACCATATTCCACTAGTTTTTTAACTATAGCTTCATTAGTTGCAGCATAACCACACACACAACTTTCAATACTATTTTCTGCACATTTCTTTATTACTGCTTCAACTGTATTTAAAACAGCAGGATGAAGTAGGTTGTAATGCTTGGCTACTTTAACACTTCTTCTATCAACTGCCAACATTGCCATAGTAAGGTCGCTCATACCAATAGAAACAAAATCTATTCCTTCCCTAATAAAATCATCTAATATACATGCAGAAGAGGGTGTTTCGACTGAAATACCGATCTTAATATCTTTGTGAGGTTTAAGTCCCGTACTTTTTAATATATTTTTAGCCTGGACATACTCTGAGATATCTCTAATAAAAGGTATTTTAACAGCTATATTGGTATATCCTTGTTCATAAACCTCCCGGACTGCTTGAAATTCTGCTTTCAATATTTCCTGATTTTTTAAATCATTAATTATGCCCCTGTATCCAATTAAAGGATTTTTTTCTCCTATACTTGTTGTAGCTCCGTCCAAATGTGTTAATTCGTCACTTAGAATATCAAAGGTTCTAAACCATACTGGTTTTGGATAAAACGCATTTACAATGCCCTCTATACCCTTCACTATAGTTTCTGTTAATTTATTCTCTTCTAGTAATTTTTGTGGATGTTTTCCGGTTCTTATGATTGTGTTTTCTATTCTAATAGATCCTACTCCATCTGCATAATGAGCTACTTCTGCAGCAATTTCAGGAATGTTCAAGTTGACTTTAATGTGGGTGGCAGGATTATAAACTTCAAATAAATCTTTAACTTCTTCAATTTCTATAAATCCTTGATAAATATTACCTGTCTTTCCATCAACAGTAATAATTGTATCCTCAATAATTATTTCAGTTGCATTCCCTGTTCCAACTATACAAGGGATTTTTAATTCTCTTAAAACTATAGCAGCATGACTAGTTATTCCACCGTAGTCTGTAACAACCCCTGCGGCTTTACGGAGATATGATAACATATCCCGGGATGCTCGGGACATTACAACTATCTCTCCACCCTTGATGTCCAGTAGTTCTTCCTTTTTTTTAATTTTTTTGACTCTTCCCACACTTACATAGGAGCTGGTACCAATTCCTTTAACAAGTATCATGCAACTTATTTTATCTTATTTATAACAGAAATATATTTAGATAATTACATGTTATTTGAAATATATCAGATTATAAAGGTTATTTGAATAGTATTTTGGAAAACTTAAAAGCAATTTGAATATATTAGATAATTTAAGAGAATTTAATTTAATAGATGCTTACATAAGAATTAGAATATGGTGAAATCATGAAAACAGTGATGGCAACAGGAACATTCGATATTATACATCCTGGGCATATATATTACCTTGAAGAATCTAAAAGGTTAGGTGGAAGAGATTCTAAACTTGTTGTGGTTCTAGCCAGAGATATTACTGTAAGGGCTAAAAAGAGAATACCTATTGTGAGTGAGCAACAAAGATTAGAAGTAGTCAAGATGTTAAAACCAGTAGACAATGCATACTTAGGCAGTAAAACCGACATGTTTAAAATCGTGGAAGAAATAGATCCAGATATTATTGCTTTGGGTCCGGATCAAAAATTCGAAATAGAATTTTTGGAAGAACAACTAAAAAGTAGAAATTTAAAGGCAAAGGTTAAAAGGATAAAAGATTTTAAAGAATCACCACTTAATAGTACTTGCAAAATAATCAAAAAGATAAAAAGTATGAAATTTGATGATAACATTTTTAAAGATTGTTAATCTACCAAGCCAATTTCAACATATTTATATTCAAAATTATTTTTAAAAAAAGAAAATATTAGAAAGGCAATTGAGCATATCGGCCTTTCCAATATAAAATTTTACAGTTTTGCATAACGCCTAAGGTGTTTCTCGAACTAGTAGCATCTGCAGTGTACCAAGTACCACCTGCATACAATTCCGCCCAAACATGTCCTACTGTCATTGTGGTGAATTCGCACTGTGCATGAGCATACCTGGCAGGGATGCCCACTGATCTAGCCATTGCAATTAACAAGTGGCTGTGATCAATACAGTTTCCGTCACGGGTTTTTAAAATGCCTGTCGCACCGTATTTTGTATTGTAATAGAATGTATAACTCAAATTATCTCTGACCCATTTGAATAATCTATCAGCTTTTTCATACGACGTTGTGGCACCTTGAATTATAGACAATGCCAGTGATCTTATCTGAGGATCATCTGACTGACAATTATTTGTGGGGAGCAGGTATTGTTGCAGATCACTTGAAATAACATCCGAGGAACTTAGAGTTTTTGTATCGAGAATAGCATAATTTGGTAGCCTTCCATTGGTATTATAGAAAACCATTATTTTGGAAAAACTATATACCAGATCATCAAATTTTACCTTCCCAACAGAATATACTGCATAATTTGGTGCTCTGTTGTAAGATTCCATGAAGGTTTTTAATTTTCTAGCTACATCCAAATATTCTGATTTATCAATGTTAGCGTTGACGATATCACCGCTAGGACTAGGTGCTTCGCCTAAAGTCATGAATTTTATAGGAGCAGAAGTACCTTGATTTACTTGCAGCACACTAGATACCAGTAGGTATAAAAACTCTGACATGCTGATTTGTTTCCCTGAAACAGTTACATAGTTAGGAAGTCTTTTATTTGACTCAACAAACTCTTTAACTCGAGAAGCTGCAGATTTGATTTCATTTATTGTAGTAGATGTTATTGTATTTGAATTTCCACCTGTCGAACCAGAGCCCGACGAATCACCACTGAAAAAACTGCTGTTAATCAATCCATACGAAAACAATGCATATCCGCTTGCCCCGTTATTGATTGCAGCGTCTGAATCTTGTTTCAATTCTATTGCAGTTAAAGGAGTTAAATCGCTATCTGACTTATAACTCTGCAAACCAGCAATAACCGGCTTACCACCAGCATTATTAACAATATATTTTACAGCTGATCCAATCCATGCACTATCTGCTTTATAATTGCCTTTGTAAACCATAGGAACTAAGAAATCCAGATATTTGGATAATTGAGCATAGTCCTGCCCATAGTACTTAGCATTTACCGATGTTTCAGGCATTAAAGCTGCTGAAACTGCAACTTTAGATTTAACAGATTTAACCGCGTTATAGGCTCTTTGAACAAATGAGGTTATGGTTTTTGTACCGTCAGTGTATTTATATGCTGTTCCAGGGTATCGCACATAATCTAAGTGGATACCGTCTATGTTGTAATTCTTTGTGATATCAGAGATTGATTTTATCAGTGCATCGTTAAATGTTGTGCTGTACCCGTATCGTGTTTCAACACGATACAATGTCTTAGTTACAAGTTTATAACGAGTTTGATTGACATATTTGTATGCGGTTTTGTATTTTGTAATATATTTCCAGTTGTATCTCCATTTACCGTTAGATTTGTACCATGCTTTATACCAACTCTTATAACTGATTTTATAGGCTACTTTAACTTTAACAGTATATGGTACCTTCACTTGACCAGTGTATGGGATTTTTACTTCGTAGCTGTATTTGCCTTGTGGATCAACCCATTTTCCATTGCTATCTAAAAAACAGGTAACCCATGCATGAACTCTTATACCGCTTCCCTTTAACTTGTTAATCAGTGCTTGTAGTTGAGTGGTGTATGTGGCTTTATATCCTTTGGTTAAAAGGAATATATCAGTTATACCAGAAGCTTTTAATGTGTTTACATTAAGATTGCTCACATCTTCTGGTCTCATCCAGAATCCTTTTACATCTGAATATATTCCATCTCCTGCTGCTGCATATTCAAGTGTATTTTGTGAAGAATTTTCGTGGTTATTATTTATTGTGTTAATGTTGTTGTTAGGAGCATTATTGTTTGTTGCAATGGTTTCATCTTCGATAATGGATGGGTTAGTACTGGAGTTCGGATCATTAATTATTTGCTGGTCCTCTAATGTGGCGTATATGCTATTTGCACTAAGCAATGCCACGCCAAATATTAGCAGCACTGCAAGCAACATATGTCGCTTCATTATACTGCCTCCATGATTTTCCCCAATACCAAATAACTCCTTAGTGGAATTCTTTGGTAAATTATTATCTCGGGTATGATAACATATAAATCTTTTTATTTAAAATTAAAAGAGGATTATTTGCTTATTTAAAGTTTGAGGAGCCTTAAATCAATAAAAAACTTTCATAATAATTCTTTATCCATTTCCTTTTATTCTATACCTTTAAAATATTTACCTATTCCTTAATTAAGTGCATGAATTTATATAGTAATTTTAATTTATAGGGATTATATTAATTAAATAGGAATTTAACATAAAAATAGTATGAAAATAGATAATATTAAATCATGGGAATGGTTTTTTTACTAAAATAAGAAATTTTTTTTGTTACTAATAATTATTTAATGAATTTAAAAAAGAAATAGGGGAGGAATTTAGAAAGGTAGTTCTCTCCAAATACCTGATCCATTAGCCCCTTTTAAATAAAGTATCTGACAATTCTGCATCACGCCTAGAGTATTTCTTGAACTGGTTGCATCTGCTATGTACCATTTACCATTCACATAGAGCTCGGCCCAAACATGGCCGACAGTCATAGATGGAAATTTACATTGTGCATGACCATACCTTGCTGGTATTCCAACTGCTCTTGAAAGAGCCACAATTAAATGGGAATGATCAATACAGTTTCCATTTCGGGTTTTTAATATTCCAGTTGCCCCATATTTGGTGTTGTAGTAGAAGCTGTAGCTTAGGTTATCTCGAACCCATCTAAATATAGCGTCAGCTTTCTGGTAATTGGTAGTCAAACCAGTGGTTATAGATCTAGCTAATGCGATTATAGTTGCATTTGTAGATTGCGCGTTTTTAGTCTCTTGAAGGTAAACTAAGAGTTCTTGTGGTATGGAAGAGTCAGAGCCTATCTCTAAGGTGTTTATTATTGCATAGTTAGGAAGTCTCTTATTCTTACCATAGAAGTCCATGATCTTCGAATAACT
>JASEJD010000030.1 GCA_030016715.1 Methanobacteriaceae archaeon
TTACCAAAATTTGTTCGCAATGTTATTGATCCACTATTTAAAATGACTGATGTGGTTTTATCCACGCTTTTAATTTCAACTGGAGAAGATTATATTGGTAAAGTAAAAGAAATAGCGAAGTCAAATCAAATATTCGTACTGGAATTTAAAAAGATTTTAGAGGAGGAATAATATGTTTTCTTTTGGAAAAAAGGAAGAAAAAACTGAAATTAAGAAAAAACCGCTAACAAATACATTAGGAATCGATTTAGGAACATTAAATACAGTAGTTGCTAAACCATCCGGTGATAAATTTGATCTATATAAAATACCATCAGTAGTCGCTGTAAAAAAGGATGATCCTTCCTATGTACTTGCTGTTGGTGATGAAGCAAAATTAATGCTAGGTAGAACACCTGAAGATATAATTGCAGTCAGACCATTAAGAAAAGGAGTCATAGAAAGCATAGCACAAGCTAAAGCGCTTCTTAATTATTCATTGGAGAAAGGTGCTGGAGAATCAATGGAAAATATTGAAAGGATTGTTATCGGTATTCCAGGAGATGCCTCCGAAGTTGAAAAAAATGCTGTAGAAGAGATAGGTAAAAAAGCAGGTGCTAGTTATGTTTTAGTTATAAGTGAAGGACTAGCAGCAGCAATAGGTGCTGGTTTACCTATAGCTGAAGCATCAGGTACTATGGTAATTGATATTGGTGCAGGTTCTAGTGATATTGTAGTTATATCATTAGGTGGAATAACTGATATTGAAACCATTAGATGGGGTGGAGATGATATTGACGACAACATCGTTGAAAAGGTTAAAGAGGATTACGAAGTTGAAATAGGACTTCATGAAGCTGAAAAAGCAAAAATTGAAGTGGGAATGGTTAAATCTGACTCTGATGTTGAAGTTTCAAAAACTTCAGTTATTGGTAAATGTATGAAAACTAATAAACCTAAAGAAGTTGAGATTGATTCTAATATGGTTGCTGAAGCTGCAGAACCAATAATAGTTAAACTTGTTGAATCATTATCTCATGTTTTGGAAAGATTATCTCCAGAACTCATATCTGGTGTTTACAAGCAGACAGTTGTTGTAGGTGGAACATCACAACTTAAAGGTTTAAAAGAACGGATCTTTGAGGAAGTGGGAATTCCAGTAGCTATTTCTGAAGATCCTATGACTGTTGTTGCTAAAGGTGCAGCTATTGTTGCTGCAGAACCTCGGGCTCTTGAGCCAGAAGTACGTTTAAAAGCCATGAAATAAATAGGGCTTACTTTTTTTATTTTTTATTTTTTATCGCCGGATGGCTATTATATGAGGATATTAGGTATAGATGAAGCAGGAAGGGGACCTGTTATAGGACCTTTAGTTCTTTGTGGTGTTTGTGTTGAAGAAAAAAAATTAAAAAATTTAAATCGTCTGGGCATCAAAGATTCTAAAAAATTATCCCCGAAAAGAAGAACTATTCTTGATCGAAAAATTAGGAAAATCTGTGATCATCACATTATAAGTATTTCTGCAATTGATATAGATAATTTAAGATCAAAAGATGTTAATTTAAATGAAATAGAAAAAATTGCTATTACAAAGATCATAAGCTATTTTAAACCAGATCTGGCCATAGTTGATTCAGTGGATGTGAATCCTGAAAGATTGTGCCGAGAAATAAAAGAAATAGTTGATGATGATATTGAAATTATTGCTGAACACGGTGCTGATGATAAATATACAATAGTGGGTGCAGCTTCCATTATAGCAAAAGTTGAACGTGACCGTGAAATTGAGAAGATAAAAAAGAAATATAAAGTTGATCTAGGGTCTGGATATCCTAGTGATCCTAAAACACAAAAATTTCTCAAAAAATATAAATTTGAAAACTTACCAGATTTTGTGAGAAAATCATGGAATACATCACAGAAACTAAAATAATAATTCAGATCGATAATAAATTAGTATCCGCCTTTGATAAAGACCTTTTCATAAAATATTTAATACTTTTAAATTAACAGTTAATTGTTTACTAAAAGAGGGTTAAAATGATATTCGAATTTTTAAGTAGCACATTTGGAACTATACTTGAGATGTTTAAAAGCGGAGGAATTATAACTTATATAATTACCTTGATTGGAATTTATGGTTTTATAACATCATTTGAAAAAATTCACTATTTGCGTAAAATATCTAAAGTCACCCTTCCCCAAATAACAGGATCAGTTAACAGTGCAATGGAGAAAGGAGGTTCTCTTGAAGCATTAAGGGCTATTGCTAAGTATCAGAATCCTATCTCAAAAATAATTTCAGAAGCACTTAAAATTGGATACAGAAATAAGACTGAAGTTGAAGATGCAATGGAGAGAGTTTTCATTGTAGAAATGGGAAATATGACTAAAGGACTTGACACTCTCAGAACAATTATTGAAATAGCACCTTTACTTGGTCTTATAGGAACAGTTATTGGATTATGGTATACTTTCAAAGCTCTTGGTGTTAATGCAAATGCAACAGCCATGGCCGAAGGTATTTATATCGCATTAATTACCACCATAGCAGGTCTTTCAGTGGCAATTGTATTGTTGCCTTTTTATACATATATAACTGGTAGAATTGATAAAGAAATGGATAAAATAGAGATTGCTAAAAAGATGACTAATTGGGGCTCAGCTGAAATGAAATTAAGGGTTAAAAATGTTGATAATGCAATGAAAGCTTTAAATGAAGCAGAAGGTGTGGTTAATGTTAAGCAGATTATAGATAATGAAGCCAATTTATGGGTTTCATTCAAACCTAGCATGCTTGAAAAGAGTATCAATAATATAATAATGGAAAAATGCAACTTTGAAGTACAAATCATTGAAAGCAAATTGAAACAATAATCTAGGAGTTAGGGTAATGACTATGGATATTGGAAAATTCAGAAATAAAGTAAAGGGCAGTAATCCTAAATTCAACTTAGTCCCTTTTATAGACGTACTCTTCACAGTTTTAATCTTTCTGATGGTTACCAGCAGTTTTCAAGCAGCATCTACTTCTGATTCTTCCAGTGGAAAACCAGAATTAACTGAAAGCAGTGGACCAATGGAATATTATTTAATACCCGTTGCCGGACTTAAAGAGGTCTTAGTAAATGGAAAAGATATGTCCAGTTACATCCGTAATAATGCTATTGCTGTAAATACCCGGGTAATAGATGAGGGGGAGATAATTATTAGACCCAAAACAGGAACCATAATTATAACCACTCCGCCAGGAATGTCACCAGAAAAGGCAGTAGCTACTCCAGATCAATGATAAATAGAATTTAATCCATAAATAATTAATTCAATATCATATTATTTAGAAAAAGGTGTAAGAAATGTATCTTGGAAGAATATTAGCTGTTGGAAGTAATAAATCAGGAAATATAGTTGCATACAGAGTTTCTAGTAGGTCTTATCCAAATAGAGAAACAAAGGCTTTTGAAAATAGGGTAGCAGTTATTCCAAAGAAAGGACATGAAAAAGATGTTTTTGAAAATCCTTACATAGCCTATAACTGCATCAGAATAGTAGATGATGTAGCAATTGTTTCTAATGGTTCACATACTGATGTTATTGCAGATAAAATTTCTGAGGGAATGAATATTAGAGA
>JASEJD010000031.1 GCA_030016715.1 Methanobacteriaceae archaeon
ATGGTCTCGGCCGTTCAAAAATGATTTTTAAAACTTCATTTGCAAAAAAACTTAACATTACTGCTAGAAAACATAAAATAGCAGCTTTTTTAGCTTTTTCACCGCCGATAAAATAGATTAATCCACACCCAAGGATCCAGTATTCTTTAACACCAATTTCAGAAATTAAAGGAAAAATAAGGGTTAAATAATAATTATTTAATTGTATATTGATTAGATAAAAAAGAGAGAAGTCAATATGATTTAATGCATTAATTAACCAATCTAACATAGTAATCAACATACGTATCTAGTAAAATAAAGTATTTATAGAATAATTTATTTTTATGTAATATAACATTATTTGAAAAAAAATAATTTTAAATAGAAAGAAACTATCTTCTTTCTATTTTTATCCTAAATGGAGATTTAATGTCATTTCTTCTCATGTACCAGACTACAGTTCCAAGGATAATTAAAATAATCAGCCATACTGGTATTACAAGGATTGTGTCATGTGTTTTGATTGTTTTTGTTTGCTGATATCTACCATATTTTATGGTTGTATCAGCAGAATATAGGCCAAAATCCGAAAATCCTGGTGTCCATTTCTCTATGAGAGTATAATTATCCTCAGGAAATACTCCACCTTCAATAGGGACTTTATGGCTGCTGATCAAACCATTTATTTCAATATTTCCAGTCATATTTGCATATACAGTTCCATTATTGTTTAAATTGTAAATAAAATCGCCGGGCATGAAACTAAGGAGCACTATCGGTGCTTTATGATCTAATAACTGTAACGATTCAATTATAGGGCCGGGAAGGCCAACTATTATTGGGATAACGAGTTCTATACCTTGACGTATTCCTAAATTAGATAAATTAGTTTTATTGTCTCTTTGAGTATCTGGTGGAACACCTCTTATAACCAAAGCTCCAACCGCGTCCGAATAGTTTATCTCTGCTGGCGCTGCAAGTGTAAATTTAATAGATTTTGATTCTCCTGGAGCCAATGTAAAATTAGTAGGATTAATAGATATCCATGTTGCAATTCCCTTGTTAGAATATAATAGATGTATGCTATCTTTAAGCAGTCTTTTATTTTCAACAATTACATCCATAGGCACGTCACCAATATTTGTAAGGGTTACCTGTCCTGAAACTGTTTGAGAAGGTTTTAAATCATATTTAAACTCAGGGGGTGAAGCACGTAGTCCCGCCCCTAACACGGAGCCCAGTGAACTGATTATTATAAATAAGATAGATACAACAAGCAAAAATTTCTTTATTTTTCCTGAAAACATCTTAGACCTCCAGATCAACCTTTATACTGATCTGTAATTAAAAAGCAGTAGATTTTTGAAGTATTTAAAGATTTCTTAAAGAAGAAAAATGATAAAAAGTAAAATAAAAAAATTTGAACTATGATGTACTTGCAACATATGTTAAACTGTTTGTGTAGTCTCCAGCTTCAGTTCCTGTAGGAATATCTAATGCCTGGCTAGTTGTTAAGATGTTGTTACCATGTTTTTGAGTGTCCAGTTTTGTTGTAGTAAGTACCTGGTTAACAGTTGTTAAAGTTACAGGAGAACCAGCTTGGTTCAAAATTCGATACCCGCTTATAGGAATTGGATCTGAACCAGCGAAATTAGCATTGTCCGCCCTTACATATATATGTACTTTAACGTTTCCTACATTAGTTACATCATAATTAGTACTAGTTGCTGTAGCTCCATCATTTGCTGACATTGTTATATCTGTAGCGGTAGTTATAGCAATGTTCGGATTTACTGTAACAGTAACAACCTGATTTGCTGTATCTGCTGCAGAAGCCTGATAATCACCTACTGCTAAAAACGCAACAAAAAGCATTACAACCATTAACGGTATTATACCTAATATTTTTTGTTTCATATTTTCACCTAACATTATCATTCATTTCCATTTCATTACAACGTATATCCAATTTGTGACTATCGTCACTGCTATTTTATTGTAATGATATTAAAATGTGATTGTACTATCTATTATATATATTTTTGGTTTAACCAACGTATATACATTGATTAAAAAGCATTGAGTATTATAAAAAATACTATTAATCTCTTTTTTGTTAATTAATAGTATAAAAATTGATTTTTTTATTCTAATTTATATATGAAACTATAAATAAATAATAAAACAATCATTAGCTAATTAAATAAGTTATAATAACTTTTAAAGAAGATTTGAGGAAAATTAAAAGTAAACCTATTGAACTTATATAATATTGTAAAGATGCTTATCAAATCACAATTTTAATTGGAAGTTTCGTGAATCAATATTTAGATTACTTTAATAAACTACTAGCTTTAATAACTGATAATTAAAGTTTTATAATTAATTTCATTATTAAGTAGCCGTGTAAATCACTGTTGTACTGTATACTCCAGGATCGGTATAAATTGGTACTGTTAAATAATAATTCATAGTATATGTGGTGTCATAAATCAAAAAATAAGTATAATGATGTATAAGCTCATTATTAGTTGTAAACGGCTTTTTAGCGGTATATCCCGGGCAATCATATTTAAAATTGGTTAATGGTATTTTTTGAGAAGCATTAGCACTGTTTATAAAATCACCTGAAGCCCTGACATAAAGATCACCTGATAATCCTAATGCCTGTACACGTACAGTTGTCGCGCCGGTAAAAGTGTGTTCCAAACCATCTGCATTAACAGCTCCAAAATTTAGACTTGTAGGATTTGCTGTAACAGTTACAGTTACTGACATTGGTTGAATAGGAGCCTTAACAGAAGCATTAGATTTTGTATTATTTGTTGAATTGGTGCTATTTGTATCGTTATTTAAATTATCAATTGCATTTGTTTTTGAATCATCGGCAGAGACTGTAAATAAACTAATAACCAGGGTAAATAAAAGTAATGTTGTGAATATCGTACTGTTATATTCATTCATTAATCTCTACATCCCTTATTAATTTATTAATTTTGATTTTAATCAAATTTTATGAATAATGTGAAAATAATCACTTTAATATTTACTAAACATATATATTTGTGATATATTTCTACTGTTTATAAACTGGACATATAAATATTTATCCCATTATTAATACAACATCTCGGGGAAATAATTTGAAATAAGAAATTTAAATATTCTTAAAAAAAGCATATTTAATCATTTAAAAAGTTAGAATTCATTTTTAAATTATATTAAAATATTTAAATTTAGACCATTACATAACAAAATAAAAAAGAAGTTATTTCCAAAAAATAAAAAGAATTGATTGAGATATGTAAATTTACATTATCTCAGATATAAGTTCTGCATTCAAAATAGAAGCGCCTGCTGCACCCC
>JASEJD010000006.1:0-124153 GCA_030016715.1 Methanobacteriaceae archaeon
TTATAAACCAGAGAATCAGCAGACTTCTCAATCGTCAACACCGCATTATTCACATGTATTGTGTCGGTGTCAGTTGAAGTGTATGGGTATTCACTGTAGGTTACTGTTGCTACATTTACTAGATCTTGACCCGCAGCTGATGGTAATGCTGTGGCAGTTATTGTTCTGGTAAAGCTTGAGCCATTATTTAAAGTAGGTACAACTGGCCAAGTTATGATTCTTGTAGCAGGATTGTAGATTCCTCCGTCACTTGCGGAGACAAAATCTAGTCCTACTGGTAAGTAATCTGTAACTATTAAGTTGGTGGCTTGGTCTGGACCATTGTTGGTTATTGTAAGGGTAAAAGTAACGTTTTGGCCTGCATTTAATTTACCTCCCACGTTATTGGTTTTTTCAATTGTTACTTCAGCTTTTTTAATGTGTATTGTTGAACTTCCAGAGGCATAGTAATCATTTAATCCGCCAGGTCCGTCTTCACCAGTTCTCCGGTTTGGATTACTTGGTCCATCGGAGGCCCAGGTTAATGTTACTGGGTTTAGGATATCTGTTCCGGCAATTGAAGGGTCATAGTCTACAGAACAGTTGAATATTATGCTTGCTGTACTTCCTAATGGTAAGTTAGGGCCATTGAAAATTAATAAACCCGGTGTTGAAGTGTCAGCACTCCAACCTGCAGGTAGTGATACGATAGATTCAAAGGTTATACCCACGGGTAATATGTCTCTAACCTCTAAATCATAGGCATCAGCTGTACTGGTTGGAGTGTGTGTTATATTAAGTGTGTAAGTAACAGTTTCTCCTAGGGTGTAGTTTGTTTTATTAGGAGTTTTGGTAATTTGCAGTTGTGGTTCTATTACATTTACCGTTGCTGTATCTGAACCTCCAGAAACATCATCTCCACTACTATTTTTGTATATGACTGAGGCTGTGTTGGTAAGTGCCACGCCATTTTGATTACTTAAAATGTTTTGAACTAGTGCTGTGTAAGATATGGTAATAGTACCTGCTTGGGTAGAGGTAACAGTACCAAAGTTAAAAGTATAAGTATTTCCTATTTGACTTACAATAGGTGGATCATTTTGGACTGTAACTCCACTACTATAATTATAGTTAAAGTTACTGGCTTCCAGTCCAGTTGGAAGAACATCTGTTACTCTTAGTTCACTGGTTGTTCCGATAGGTACATTAACTATTATGTTTTCCGTAGCAGTGTGACCTATAGCTCTATTCACACTTTTTACTCCTTCTACATTCTTGGTTATAGTGGGAGCTATGGTGGTTACAGTTGCCGTGTCTGTGGAAATTATATTATTTTGTGTTCCTTGACTGGAATCTCCAGTCCTTGCTCCGGTAGTTGAACCTGGAGCTCCAGGTGTTTCTCCGGTGGTTCCGTTAGGTAATGGTATGCTGTTACCAGTGAAGGTAGCAGTATTGAGCAGTGTTTTTCCATAATTAACATTTGGAATAATTTGGGCAGTGTAGGTTACATCCACATATTCTCCAGGTGCCAGTTTATTTATATATAAATCTAGAAGTGTTGGGGTTGAGTTATTTGTTACTGTGACTCCAGTTCCTGTGATAACCCAGCTAACATTTGCTGGGTTGAAAATATAATCAGATATTATGGGGTCTGTGACTTGTAAGTCATATGCTGTGTTTCTATATTCTTGATTCTGGTTTTCTAATCTTAAGGTGAAGGTTATAGTGTCTCCACCTTGAGCATTGGTGGGGTTTGCATCTTTGGTAATTCTTATGGCTGGTGTCTGGATAGTGGTGTTTACAAATTGTGAATTTATTGTTTCAGTAGTTCCTTGGCCCGTATTAAATACGAAGGTTCCCCGATTGCTTATTGTCACACCTGCCTGGTTTTCCACCCTATTTAATACAACTACTTGGAATCTGATAGTTATGGTGCCTGCCGGTCCAGTGTTGGTTATATCACCAAGATTATAAGTTAAGGGGGTTGTTGGGCTGGGAGTAATTGATTCAAAGGTTCCTGGTGGCTGGGTAAAGGTGAAGTTAGTGGCTGTGATACTAGAACTGCTGCGGGTTATGAGTGAAGTGCCTGTGATATAACCTACTTCTGCGGGGAGTGTGTCACGTATCTGTGATGAGAGGGTTACGCCGGTAGGGATGTTTACAGTGATCTGGTAGGTTAAAACTTCCCCCATAAGTGCTGTGGCCCCTGTTAGGGTGGCGGGTTCAGAGTGAGCCACTATCGTTTTAGTAACTGAGGCGGTAGTAGTGTTTAGATTTGCATTAGTGGTTCCAGTGTATGTTCTTTCTCCTCCCACTATTCCAGGTAGAGAAGTATAGGATATGTTTGCAGTATTTACTACTTGTGAACCAGTAGGTGCATTATCACGAAGTCTTACTGTAAAGGTAAAGGTTCTAGTTTGACCAGGATTTATTGGTCCTCCGGTGTAGGTCACAAGTCCTGCTCCATTATAATTGAAGGTGAAACTAGGAGGAGTAGTACCTTCTGTTACTGTTGAAAAATTGAAGTAGAGACTGTTAAGCTGGTCGGTGAAAATAATATCATTTGCAGGTGATGCTCCATTATTAGTGGCTGTTAAGGTTATGGTTACCCATCCTCCCGGTGTCTGGGAGGTGGGGTTGAATGATTTGGTAATGTTTAAGTTAGGTTGTACCAGTGTAACATTGGTGGATGTGTTGATGGCTGAGAATTCATCGGCAGATAAAGATGCTTGATTGGTTTTAGTCTGGCTGTAGGGTGATAGTGGATTGTAGGTTAGATTATCAGCTACTTTGATCTGGAATCTGATGCGGAATAGATGGGTAGTAGGTGTTGGGTGCGGGTTTACAGTGGTTGTTCCTGTGAATGTGAAAGTTACTTGAACTCTTCCATCAGGAAGGGTGGTCACTACTGGTGCTGTGAAAGTACCGAGTGTTCCGTCAAAGCTGGAGGTGTCGATACCTATAAAAGAGTCATAATTAAATCCTAAAGGCAATGTATCTACCACAGTTAGGTTGGTGGTTTGGCCTTCAGGCATAGTTACATCAATTCTAAATACGCCAGTTTCCCCAATAGTTAAATCCGTTGTGGTGGGCTCTGACGTGGATTCTAATACCTTGGATATGGTGGGGCTGGCAATGGTTACCAGGGCTTCATCCTTATAATTATCTGGATTTCTTACAAAATTAAGATCAGGGTCAATGGTAGGTGAAGAATAATATTCTTTTACTTGAGCAGTATTCTCGATTTCTTGTAATGGATATACATTATTGGCTATAATGAAGGTGTACCTTATAAGTGCTGTATCTGCTCCGTAAGGAGGTCCTTTAATTCCATCATTAGGAGATAAAGGCGTGGTTATTCTTAATCCGCCGGTACTGAATAGATCTCCGGTATAAGTTAATGGTACACCGTTTCCATCAGTAACACTTATTATAGTTCCAGATCCTGGTACAATGCCAGTAGGAACATCTTCAGTTACAGTAACATTGTAGGCAAAATAGCTTCCCTGATTTTCAACTGTAATCTGGTAGGTTACCACATCTCCTGCATCAGCTCCATTAAGGTCACCTCTAACTGGAAGATCAGTGTTAGGTGGATCAATAACTCCTCCACCGGTGGTTTCATAAACACCTTTAGTTATTACTAGGAATGGTTCCTTGGTCTGTAAAAATTCCACAGCATTAACCGTTGAAAATTCTCCCAGACTATTACTATACTTCATCTGAGCCAGGTTTGTAAGGTATAACTCATCATCCATGGGCTCATTAGTTGCAGTTACAGTAAATAGTAGGTGAGCTATCCTCTGTTCCTGATCAGGATTATTGATTGTTCCATAATAGAATATAACCGTATTTTCTGTTGAGTTGTAGGATACGGTTGGAAGTCCTACATCAGCACTTAAAGTATCTTGACTGCCCAGCATCCATCTACCTGCTGGTGGTATTGTTAAAGGTCCAGTATAAATGGTGGGGTTGACTTCAGTGGCAACTAAGAAGGGTATGGGAAGATAATCTGTGATTGAAAAGTTTTCCAGATTAGTTGTTGGAACTAAAACCCATATAGAGAAGGTTACTGTATCACCAGGGGCCAGTTTATGTGAAGGGTCAAATATGGTTGAGCCATTTATGGCATAGATATTTTTCTCCATGCCAGGCCTAACAATTACCACACCTGCACTGCTAGCCTCTGATACAGGATGATCATTATGTTCCAGTTTTCCATTTATAACCACATTGTTGCTTACTGGATCACCTGAACCTAATTCCATATTTCCCCCTGGATGACTGGCAGGATTTACATATGATATGTCTATAGTTGATTGGAAAGTTATATTTCCCGTGGTGGCCCCCTTGTTTACTTGACGATCATCATACAATCCACCAGTTAATACTCCACTATAGCCCCGGTTTATTAGAAGATTGGAAAGGTAGAAGGTTAGGGTTGTGGTCCCTGCAGCAGGATCAGGAACACCAATATATGGATGGAATACTGCAGTAAATTCTGGTAGAAGTCCAGTGTTATCAAAATCAAGGTTAATAGTTTCGCCATCAATGGTTAGGACTAGTTTAGGTATAAAACTACTGTTAAATGTTTGTCCATCACCTAGGGTGTCGGTTATAATAACATCTTTTATAGCGAAAAAGTCTGAAACTTGGAAGTTTAAAGTATACTCTAAAGTATCAGTTGGTTTAACTTCACTAGGACTGGTAATATCAGCGACGCTTTTTTGGATGGCTAATGATCTAAGATTTACAGTGTCTGAAACAGGACCAGAACTCACAGATATTACATCAAAAGGAGGATAAAGAGTTTGATGTTTTCCTTCCACTAAAGCTTCATTATCAGTTATTACACTAGCCCCAGTTTCTGGATTTATTACTGGTGTATCTGGTATGATTCCCTCCAGGAATTCTGGTGCGTAAACCCGGTATTCCATAATCTTATCTGGACCAGCAATTCCAGTTAATGAGTTGAAATGGAAAATTAGTTTTCGGTCTGTTTCTGTTGGTAATGTTACCAGATCTGCACCAGCACTATTTACTATCTCTACAAAGTGTAGGTTGCGTGGAATAATATCTGAAACATCTATGTCAGTTACTGTTGCTCCTTCGGCTATGTCTAATATTATTCTGTATATGTAGGGATAATTTGGTCCGGTGGCAGTTTCATCTTCAGGAAGAATAGCCTCTTTGCTTAGACGAATAACTGTGGGGTTAATATTACTTGTATCAGATGGGCCGTAAATAGCTGTAGTGCCTGTGGGACTACTACCAAAACGGAAGGCTGGGTTTACTTGTATAGGAAGTGGTACTCCTAGTTCTGCATCCAATGCAAGTTTTGCATTGACATTTAAAGTTGCGGTTGGTTGATCAGGGGTGAAACTTCCTAATGGATATATGAGCACATATAAGTGGTAACCCTCAGTCCCACTTACATTTTGTCCAGTAAGGGGATTAACTATTATACCTGATGCAGGGAACGTTCCAAGATCTAGTGTTGATATATTAATACCCAGGAATGTGGCTCCATTAAATGTCACCTCTGGAGGGATTATTAACTCCACTATAGGTCCAAATCCTACATCCAATGGATCTATACTTCCATTATCAAAGTCTATGGTAAAAGTGAAATTTTCATTTATAAAAACATCACCATGAGTGTTAAGAGTGGCTAATGGTTGGGGTGCCAGTTGGAAATTTGTTGTTCCAGTATATTTAGATTCTTCTGGGTTGAGTGTTAGATTCACCCTTTTGGTTATTATTCCATGTCCCGGGCTAGTTGCAGATACATCAAAAATTGTTTGGTTACTATGGAAGTTTATTAAATATTCACCATTTTCATTAGTAGTAGAAGTTGCTAATTGTATTCCGGTTAATGATTTTAGGGTAATGGTTACTCCGGGGAAGGGGTTTCCAGTTTTACAATCCAAAACAATTCCAGAAATAGTATTATTATTTGATGATTCTTCGACCTGATCTTTTATTTGATCTTCATCATCCGTCTGATTTTTCTGATTATTTATTAAGTCATTATCATTTTTAGAATCTGTAGATAGTTGAAATTCCTGCATAGATGCACTTTCATCCATTAAAGAATTATAAGTTGTTATATCTGCACCGTCAGGAGTATCGGCAGCAGAAACAGTTCCTACTATTAAAAAACAAGATATTATCAGTATTGATATTAATAATATTTTTTTCATTTCCTTCCCCTCAATATAATTATTATATTAATTATGGATATTTATATTATATAAATTTTCCATATAAAATTAAGATTGCCTAAAAACATTATGTGATAGTTTTTAGATATAATATAGATTAAATGGAAATAATTGAGTCAAATTTTGGAAGTGTTTAAATGAAAAATTATGTTTTTGTGAATTTATTCACATAACGTAAAATAATTAAATTTCAATAGGTTATAAACATTAATATAGGTGAAAAAATGTGCGAATCAAGCGTTTATACTACTGAAAATTCAGTTATAATGGAAGATGTGATCTCTATAAAGATTAGTGGTAAAAAAATTGAATTAACTGACATTTTAAATCAAAAAAAAGAGTTGAATGGTGAAATAGTGGAGATGGATCTGGAAAAACATAAAATTTATGTTAAAATCTAATGTTTGGTATTAACTTAAGAAATATTAAAAAATTAACAATTTGTATAAAGAATTACTTAAAAAAAATATGTTTTTGGTGGAAATATCCACCATTAAAAAATTTTTATTTTTGTTTTTACTTGAGGAATAATGCTCCCTTTGGACATGCAGGTATGCATTGGTCACAGAGTATACAGAACCCTTTTAGAGGTACTTTGTCCTCTGTGAGTTTCAGCATGTTGTAAGGACAGACTTCTACACAGTCTCCACATTCTGTACATTTGGCCGGGTTGTATTGTACTCTTTTACGTTTTTCAACTTTTCCATCAATGACTTTATCCATATCCACTAGGGATAATGCGTCATTTGGACAGGCTACAGTACATGCACCGCATCTGGTACACATTGCAAATGATGGTTCGGAGTCCACTTTTTCCTCGCCAGGAACTTGCATTCCAGTTTTAGTAACAACTCTTATGGCGTCGTTGGGACATATCTGTGCGCATGCTCCAATGAAGTCACATTTTTCTTCATCGTAAACTAAACCTTCTTCACTGGCAGGGGTGGCTGGTTCAAGTTCCACTTGTAAATCTATAGCATTTACAGGACAGATATTTTCGCATAGACCACACGCAGTACATATTTCTGGTAATTCTACAGTCAAATTAGATGAATTAACAGTAATAAAATCACCAGGACATGCTTCTACACAAGTGTTACATCCGATACAGGTATCTGCATCTAATTCAAAGTTTATGATTTCTTTTCCACGTTTTACTGGTTTTTTGCCAGATATGAAAACTGCATTCCATGGGCAGGTCTGTGAACAGATTCCACACTTGATACAAGTGTCTTCATCTATTTCAATGGTGCCACCTATTTCAGGTAGAGTTATAGCATTAACTGGGCATTCATCTACACACATATTACATCCGACACAGTCATTAATGTAGATTGGTCCTTCGATTTGCAAGTCAATGGTTTTTGGTTCTTTAAGGCCGTCTACACCAATTACTTCAACTGGGCAGATGTCAACACATTTTTGGCACATTACACAGTATCCTTGTAGAGGAACTTTTTCTGCTTTTCCACCGCCTAATTTTAAGGTTTGTGGTGGGCAAACATCAACACATTCTCCACACTCATCACATTTAGCAGGGTTATATACTATGCGACCTTGAACATTTCCTTCCTCGTCTAATACCATGTCTTCAAGTTTTAAGGCATCTTGTGGGCAGATATCAACACATTTTGGTTCTCCACCACATATATCACAGTATATCACATCTTCGGGTGATACTTCGATTGCTGCGGTGGGACAGGTGCCTTGACATGCTCCACATCTGATGCAGTCTTCTTTGTTGACTACTATCATTTTTTATTCACCTCTGGTGAATTAAATCTTTTTGACGAGGTGTCCGTCGCTGTCGTATACTTCGAGGGTTGAGAGTCTCATTTGACTGTCTAATTGGTGGGTTGCGCAGGATAGACATGGATCATATGCTCTTATTACCATCTCCATCAAATTGAAAATACTGTCGTCTACTTCAACACCAGGTTTTATGTAATCTTGTGCTACTTTTTGAATACCCATTTCCATAGCGGGGTTGTTCTGGATGGTAGCTACTACGATGTTTGCTTTGGTAACTAAACCGTTCTCGTCACAAGCATAGTGATGGGTTAAAGTACCCCTTGGTGCTTCTACAATACCTACACCTTCACCAGCTTGTCTTTCTAGTGAATCTGGGAATTTTTGTCCTGATAAATCTCCTTCAAGCGCTTCTGCTGCTGATTCAGCTGCTGCTATTAATTCTATGAGTCTGGCCCAATGGAATAAAAGGGTTTGTTGAGCGTATCCAAATGTGTCACGGAATTCTTTAAAGTAATCCTGGGCTTGAGGTGTTGGCATTTTGTCAGCAACATTAATACGGGATAATGGTGCTACTCTGTAAATACCGTCAGGATAGCCTAATTCTTTAATGTAGGGGAATTTCAGCCAGGAGTATGGTTTTACGTGTTCAGCAATAGTGTCAAGGTAATCTGAAGCCTGGAATTCTCGGAACATTCCACCATCTTCGTCTTTTATTCTTACATCACCATCATAAACATCCCATACACCATTTTTGACAAGACCCATATGTTTAGTTTTTATATTACCTAAAGAGTTTACAAGGTCAATGTTTTCCTCGAATATTGGCTTGGCTGTTTCTAAGGTTGCAACAGCTAGCTCCACATTTCTTTGAGCTTTTCCTAATAAGTCTTTTTGGGTTTCATCATCTAATTCAGTGGAAATTCCACCCGGTGTAGATGAGGTGGGGTGTATTGGTCTTCCACCAATAGCCCTTACAATTTCTAATGCGTTTTTTCTTAATTCAATTGCCTGAAGGGCTAATTCAGGAGCATCTTTAATTATCTGGAATACATTTCTTGTTTTTCTATCTTTACCTGCGATAAAGTCAGGGGCTGCTAGGAAGTAGAAGTGTAATGCATGGGAATGCATGTATGATCCCCAATTCATGATTTCTCTCATTTTGTAGGCGGCAGGTAGAATATCTTCTCCTCCGTATCCAAAACAAGCATCTACTGCTTTAGCAGCAGCCAGGTGGTGTTGTACATCACAGATACCACAGATTCTAGGCACTATTCGGGGTGCTTCTTCAATGTTTCTTCCTTGCATGAACTTCTCGAATCCACGGAATTCCATAACATGAAGTTTTGTATCTTGAACATTTCCTGCATCATCGAGATCTACTGTAATTTTAGCATGACCTTCAATTCGAGTTACAGGTTCCATTTTTAATTTAACCATTTCTTTTCCTCCTGAAAGTTATTTCTTAGCCTTCATGGGTATTAGTGCAGCTGGAAGTGTGTAAGTGTAAAATGTTCCTACAACATCATCTAATTGTTCGGCTACCTCTTCAGGATCAACAGTTTTATCCTTTTCAACACCGAAATCAGATGCTATAGCACTAATCATTTTTGCTCCTTGGTCTGCTACTTTTGTTGTTGGCCCATAGCATCCTCTGCACTGTATAGCTATACTTGGGCATTCAGCACCACACAGTGATATTGTGGCCGGCCCCATACATACTAATCCTTGTGGGATTAGACATAGTTCATCTTCTGGTTTTCCTACTTCAAACTGTCTTTTTATGAAGTCCATTGCCAGTCCTTCTGGTGGTTTTTCTCTTGGACATACTTCACATAAGTTAGTTGAAGGTAATTCTAAAGGTTCTCCTTTTAATAAAGCTAATACGGCTTCAGCAACCACATCAGATCTTGGTGGACATCCTGGAATAGCAACATCCACATCAATTACATCTGCTAATGGTCTAACTCTACTTTCTAAATGAGGCACATCTTCTGAAGGAATGGTACCTTCCGGGTTAGGAGTACTTGGGGAGTTAATGTAAGCTTCTTCAATGAGTTCATCAGTTTCACTGAGATTTCCAAGTCCAGGTATTCCACCGTAAACAGCACAAGTACCATAACTTATGACTATTTTGGCTTTTTCTCTTAGCATTTCAGCTAATTCTCGATTTTCATCGTTTCTAACCCCTCCTTCAATAATTATTACATCGAGCTCGGGTACTTCATCATATTTAACGTCCATTAATACCGGGCTGAATTCAAAGTCTGCCAATTCCATTACATCAATAATTGCTTCATGTATATCAGCAATGGAAAGGTGACATCCAGAACATCCGCCCAACCACATGGTTGCTATTTTTGCTTTTTCTGCCATTTATAATCCTCCGTTTAGGCCTCAACTGCCAATTGTTCTTTTAGAGGTGATGGACCAAGTCCTTGTATACGTTCGACCATCATTTTAACTGTTTCAGCAAATTTTTCTCCTTCAGATGCTGATATCCAGTCATGGTAAATTCTATCTCTTCCAATGCCTATATCTTCTGCCAGTTTGTATATTAATCTCATTCTTCTGTCTAGTTTGTAGTTTCCTGCGTCGTAGTGACAGTCACCATGGTGACATCCAGCCACAATTACACCGTCTGCGCCTTCTCGGAAGGCCTTGAAAATAAATTGCGGTTCGATTCTTCCAGAGCACATTACTCTGATTACACGTACATTTGGAGGATATTGCATCCTTGCTGTACCTGCAGTGTCTGCTCCACCGTAGGAGCACCAATTACAACAAAACATTACGATCTTCACATCATCCTCAGCCATAGAGTTTCCTCCTTGCTTTTATGCATGTACTATCAATTGTACTAATCATTTTATTATGTACCATTAATGTACAGTATATGGATATAAAAGTAGTAAGTATAAAGATTACTTATAAAATAAAGTCGAAAAATTTATATATATGAACACAGTTTTTGGTTTTAGTAATAACCATTGAAAAACGTGGAATCACTATTATTTAAGCTTTAACAACTTTAATTTTTAATCCTTCATTAAAATATCATTTTTATGAAAATTATAATCAAATCATTATAATTTATTACAAAAAATTTATGGAAATTATTAATTTTTTAATGACCTATGTTATTACAAAAGAAAAATTAAATTTAGTGAGTTATATATAAAATAAAATATAAAACTAAAAATAGATAACGGAATTTAAAGCAATATTTACGGTGGTGATTAAACTGCTACTAGAAATAACTGATCTAGCAGTTGAAGTTAGTGGAAAAGAAGTTTTAACTGATGTAGATTTGTATATAGATAAAGGAGAAACTCATGTTCTTCTAGGGCCAAATGGAGCAGGTAAAAGTACGTTATTTATGACCTTGCTTGGATTTCCTAAATATAAAGTTACTCGTGGCGAAATTTTGTTTAAAGGTGAAAATATAACCAATTATTCTACCACAGACCGCGTACGTATGGGTATTGGAGTAAGTTTTCAAAATCCCCCAGCAATTAGAGGCGTTAGATTAGAAGATATACTAAAAGTAGAAAGTGGAGCAGATGAAGATGCTGAAGAACTTGATCCCGAAGTAATGGAACTGGTTCATAAACTAAAGTTTGATGAAAAATTCTTAGACCGAGATGTTAATCTTGGATTTTCAGGGGGAGAGGTAAAAAGATCAGAAATTTTACAGTTACTTGCCCAAAAACCAGACTTTATAATGTTCGATGAACCCGATTCAGGGGTAGATATTGAAAATGTCGAACTTTTAGCAGAACAAATCAACATTTTACTGGAAAAAGATAAAAAAATTGGTATGAGAGAAAAATCAGGACTTTTAATTACCCATTTAGGTTACATACTAAATTTTGTAATAGCCGATACCGCCCATGTTTTAATGGATGGTAAAATAGCTTGTTCAGGAAATCCAGCGGAAATCTTAGACGATATTAGGAAAGAAGGATTCAAGGGGTGTGTGCAATGCTGCAAAGTACATTAAAAAAGGCTGAAAAAGCAAAAGAAAAGAAAGCACTTTACGGTGAAGATATTGACCTAGAAAAGTTCATTAAAGAAGAAGCAGATGAACATGAAAATGTTACCAAAGCAACTGAAGTGCCAAAAAAAGTGCAAGAAAGTCTTTTAAAAATTGGAGTCGACCCCAGTGAAAAAGAAAGATCAGGTACATTCATCCAAGTTGATCAAAGTGGAGTATGCACCACTTGCGCTTCTGAATCAGTGGAAATAATGGGTTTAAATGTAGCTCTAGACAAATACAAGTGGTTAAAAGATTATATGTGGAAAGCAGTAGCTCCTGACACAGATAAATACACCGCACAAGCAGCTATTAGAGAGTCAAAAGAATATCCAAGCGGTTATTTTATTAGATCTTTACCTGATTCAAAGGAAATATTTCCACTTCAAGCTTGTATGTTCATCGGTGATGAACAGGTAATGCAAACTGCTCATAATATTATCGTTGCCGAAGAAAATTCTGAACTACACATTATTACAGGCTGTGCTACTGGTGAAGATGTAAGTTCTGCATTACATGTTGGTGTATCTGAATTTTACTTGAAAAAAGGAGCAAAAATCACATTCACTATGATTCATAATTGGGCCGAACAAGTAGAGGTCCGTCCACGTACTGGTATTATGGTAGGGGATAATGCAACATATATTAGCAATTACATACTTACAAGTCCTGTTAAAAGTATTCAATCATATCCTACTGCTTACTGTACCGGAGAAAATTCAAGAGTTGTATTTCAATCCATACTCGGCGGTCTAAAAGATTCTGTATTAGATCTTGGTTCTAGAGTTTTATTGGAAGGAAGTGGTTCCAGTGCAGAAATGATTTCCAGGGCTGTTTCAAAAGACCAATCACAAGTCTATTCCAGAGGCCACTTGGCTGGCCGAACACAAAACGTAAAAGGTCATCTGGAATGTCATGGCCTGGTTCTTTCAGATGATTCTATGATATACGCCGTGCCAGAACTTGAAGGAAGCGCTACTGAACTGGAAATGTCTCATGAAGCAGCAGTAGGTAAAATTGCAGAAGAAGAGGTACTTTATCTGACTTCTAGAGGTCTTTCAGAAGAAGAAGCTGCCAGTATGATTGTGCGTGGATTTTTAAGTATGGATATTACAGGCCTGCCCCCAGAACTTGCTGCAGAAACAAAAAATATGATTGATATGAGCTTAAAAGGAATGTAGAACCTTTTAACTCATTAAAATTTTTTTAAATTATATATAATAAATATGGAGTAAACTGAATAATTATATCCCAATAAATAATATTAAAAATTAGGAAGGCAGATTATTCAGATATAATTATAAACTCGCCCACTTTTTCTACTTTTCCAAATGGCACTAATAAGAATTCTCCTTGTTTTTTAGCACCCTTAACATTAACATTTCTACCTTTTTCTACTTTAATGACAACTTCAGAAATTTTGCCTGTTTTGTCATTAATAATTAGTTCTTCCAACTCCCCAAGTATTCGCGCATTATCAGTTGCAACCTGATAACCCTTAATTTCACTCCAAATCTTTTCTTCCCCTTTAATTGGTTTCCTCTCTTCAACCATCATATCACCCTAAAAATTTCTCTATGAGTTTTATATCCTCACAAGTATTAATATTTAAAGCAAGTTCAATTTCACTTAAGATAAGAACTTCCTCATCTTGTATCTTGTTTATACATCTCAATATATTTAAACCTGAGGGTACTATGCCGTCAAAAACCATGGATGGTTTCAAATTATTATTTTCAAAAATTTCCAGTGGTAATACTACACACATGGCTGGTTTTCCACATTTCTCATATTCATTTAAAACAAAATCAATTAAATCGGATGATAAAAGAGGTAAATCTGCAGCTATGGTTAGAAGTATGGAATTAGAATCTAATTTAGATATTATTATACCTAAATCTTCCACATAACCTTTCCCTGGTGTTTCAATAACTTGAATTCCTTTTTTTTCAGCGAATTCTTTTGTTCTAGGAGTATTTGATGAGGTAGAAACTATAATTTCATCAATCTTCTTTGAATTATTCAATGCATCTATCACATAGCCTATCATTGGCCTGCCATTTATTTTTATTAAGGGTTTTTCTTGGGAATATTTCATCCGGGTACCTTTTCCACCGGCCATTATTAATGCTTTTATCATTTTTATCCCCACGGATAAATTATATAAATTATTTAACTTATTAATCCTTTTTTTGTAGTTTCATCCTTTTTCCCAGTATGCAAGGCCCGCCTTGTTTTCCCCCTATAGGAATGTGAGGTGTTCCCATTGAATTCATACACCGGGCCATAACCGCTGCACCCATGGCCAGTGCATCAGATACAAAAATAGTGTGATTAAAACGTTCCTTAGTATATTCCATTACTAACTTGGGCTTATGACCTGTTATACCTGCCCGTCCAGTTATTCCTAAAACTGATCCTTCTTCTATAACTTCTTCGTCAAATGCCTCTTCTATCAGACGTTTAACTATCATTGCACTTATGTGATCAAGTGAGGCAAAAAGAGTGTGGATATCTGATTCTTCATAAAATTTATGTCCCAGTTTGGTTAGTTTGGATAATTTATCACCATCTTTACCAGCATCGCATCCAATTAAAGTTGTTCCAGCATTATATGCAGCTTCAGGATCAACTGGAACAGTTCCGAATCTTTCACGACCTTCAGGAACTTTTCTGATATCAATATATTCATGTACCTTTTCAGCATAGGATTTTGCCAATTCCCAATCTGCTTTTTTTAGTATATCCTTATTATACAAATCTAATGCTGCCCCTCCCCTTTGATCAACCCTCTCTGTTCCTCTAATTATGGCATCTGGTATGGCCCCTGCCAGTCCACAGAAATTTCCAATAGTCCTTGCATAGGGATCATCACCATTAGTTATCCTACCAGCTAGTGTTGTTCCAAAATCGATAGAAACACAAGGATTTCTATAATCTACTTCAGTCCAGTTAGATCCAACTTTTATTCCTGCTGTTACTAATTCTCCCTCCATTTCATTTGCTACAACAACTTTCCCTGTTGGTGGAAGTACGCTTACTACTGCTCCATCGAACATTACTTTATCTAGAAGTGTAAAATCTTGTAATCTTTCTGGTAGGCTCTGCTTGGAGAGTGCCGGCGACATCTTTTTGGGAGGAATTCCAGCCATTAAACAACCATCTGCCAGAGCAATTATTAGTTGTCCCACATCTTCTGGTGATGCAAAACCTGCAGTTACACCCGTTGATCGAACCACAAAATCAAGATCATTATCCATATCAATTTTTGATTTTTTCATTGATTCAAAAATAGTATCTCTTATCATTTCAGAAACAGATTCTTTTGTCAGTTCTATTCCCCAAACTGTTTGTCCAAAGACTTTCTCGTCTTTACGAGGCTTTCTGATATCTCGGGTCATCTTAACAGTTTTATCCAGTAAATAAGTCTTGCTGGTATTTAAATTAGTGGCGGTTAAAATACATTTAGTTGTGGTATTACCCAATTCTACTGAGGCTACTATATAATAAACATCCGGCCTCATAGAATAACCAGATCCAACTGTTTTTTTAGTAAAAGGAGAAGTTTTGGCATCCTCAACCGTAATGTATCTGCTTTTAGCAATAATGGGCTTAGAACCTCTTCCAAATATTTTATTTAAAAATGACAAGAAATTTCCTCCATAATAATATACATTTTTCATATAATGTTTATCCAAAAGTAATATAAATTTTGTGAAATAAATTTAAAGTAAAATAATTTCTTTTAAACTATTTTTCACATATTACTTTTAGATTATATTAAAAATAGTAGAAAATATGATTATAATATTTATTCTCATAAAATAAACAAGATTAGGTTTATTATTATTTATTTTGAATTAAAAAATAAAAAAAATAAATAATAGGCGAATAATCGCCTTTATTTAATGGTTTAGAGCAGTTTGAAGAATGGATGTTCTTCTATTGGCTCTGTTCCAATATCTTTTACTGCTTCTGATATGAATATATCAGTCATTGCACATGCTGGGAATGCCATTTTGGCGTTTTCGATTGGACCTATGAGAACGAAGTCTCCACCAACCATTTGCTGGACAATGTTTGATCCAACATCAGCTACTGGCCAGGCTTCTGGATGTTCTTTTTTGTATTCTCTCATCCAGTCCCATGCAGATGGTACATTGTGAATACCACTACCAACTGGGTATCCCCATTTACTCTTTTCAGCAAATGAAGTTCTTACAGCAGTACCTGCACCTTGACCTAATGGAGTTACAGCAACATCCATTAAAGGTTTAGTAATACCTACTTCTTCAGCCCATTGGAGCAGTCCTTTGTCAATGACACCGGCACCGTCTTCCCATATAGCCATTCTACCTGCTACACCCATGTCCATAGCATTGAAACCTAAAACAATGGAAGCTTCCACGTCAGTTTCTTTAATAGCATCTATTTCTGATGCATCTGCTGCCATGTTAATTGAGTTGTAGATACCTCTATCTGCAGCTCCTACTTCTGTTACATACTTTGCACCAGCAATTCTGGCTTCTGCTGAAGTAGAATCTATAAGGAACGGATTATCTGAGTGTTCAATTACAAACTCAATATACTTCACCAATGCTTCCGGAGTTTGTCCGAAAACATGCACAAAGTGTGGGTTACCAGTAGTATCTGACATTTCTTCCTGAATTTTCATCAATTCTTGTGCTTTTTCTGCGTCAAATACTCCGGCTTTCTCATCTTCTATAATGTTGTGTCCACCATAAAATATAGTACCTGCTAAAACAGTTGGATATTCACCAGGTTGACCGCCGACGTTAACGCCAGCAATGTCTAATACAACTTGTTCTTTATCAAACCTAAACATACGTAAACCTCCTAATAAACTATCTAATGCCTAGAAGTGATAGAAATGCTCCTACAGCTATCACTTTGTATGCCATAAATAGGATTATGAGTCCTATTATTATACCGTATAAAATACCAATATCTCTACCAATCTGCTGACCCATTCTCTGTGAGATTTCACCAGCAGTAAATTCAACTTTTGATTCAATCTCATCTAATTTTTCATTTGCGGTATTAAAGTCATCAGCAGCAACAATAACACGAGGGATTGTGTTTTTTTCTTCTTCTGACATTATTATACCCCCACCATTATTGAGTACAGAATCGGTAGACCTACCAATACCATGGCTAGGATAAATCCTATTGCCATACCAGAAATTCTGGTAGCAATAAGTCCTGAAAATAGCCGTTGTTCTCTACCGATTAGTTGGGTACGGTATTTAATATCCTCTACCACATTTTTCAATGCACGTACATTAGGTTTATTTGATAATGTTATCATTTTTGAAACCTCCAACTTATATCAACATCATCAATATTCCAATGGTCAAGGTAAAGGCTAAACCAAGGGCTATTCCTTGTACTTTACCAGAATACATACCAGCGAATATTCTCTGATCTGCACCTACCATTTTTACTTGAGTCTGTATATTACGGATTCTTGCTTCTATCAATGCTGTTTCTGGAGCTACGGGTTTAATTGCTTCGCCTTCTTCTTCTTCGCCTTCTTCTTCTATTTCTATGACCATCGCTTCTTCTTCAAATGCTCCAGGATCTTTTTCAATGCATTCTTTTACTTTTGATTGAATGGCGGCTGCATCTTCAACATCGATCAAGTCCACTATTTCTAATTGTTGTTGGAATCTTTCAATCCCTTCCAGTGGAATGTTTTCAATAAAAGGTATAGCCCCAGTAGCTTCGATAATTCTTCTCTTTTCGGGGTCTACTCCATTTTCATGAAGCGCTTGGATACTCTGGCCAGTGATGTGTCCTTGTACCTCTGATCCACACAAGATTAAGAATCTTATATTTGGATTGGAAATCAGATTAGAAATAACCTTTTCAATACCCAGATTTTCTGTTTTGCATGGTCCTGCAATAGCGGCTCCTGCATCAACTGGTACGTCTTCTATGTGAGATGCGAGGGTTGCTGCTGCAACAGGGCTTTCTGGATCACCAACTACGTAGTCTCCATTTATTATGGGCCATCCTTCTGCAGGTGATTTTTTTTCTGCCAATTAAAACACCTCCTACATTATTAGGGCAATTAGCAGTACAAGCCCTAATATAAATCCGTATACTATGTTTGTGAGTTTACCTGCTGTCAGATATACTCCTTCCCTTCCACCATAAGAACCTTCAGCGGTTGTGGTTGGATCTAATGAGTTCATAAGATCATCAGCTGTAGTTTCTAAGCTGCTTATTTGTTCATTTATTTCGTCCATTGATAGAATTATTGCTTCTCTACCCAGTGATGTTCCCACTATTCCTGAAGAAGGGTCAAGAGTAATGTTAAATTCAGGAGCTATTTTTATTATTGGTAACATTTCAACCATTTCAATTCCTCCTTATAATTCATCCTCTGCTGGCATCCCTGTCCATTCTACTGAAGCAGCTTCGTCCAATGATGCTTGTAGGAAACTTCTGAATGATATAAACCATGCTAAAGCTCCTATAATGGCTATTACCCACCAGGTTGGAGTAAATAATATGCTTAGTAATCCAACCACTGTCATAGCTATAAAACCAGTGGATGCTGCCAATTTCAATGTTCGAACTTGGTTTTCATTTGGACCTAAACATGCGTTGAATGGATGTTGAATGGCCATAGTGTTCAGAATAAACAAGATAGCAATAAATCCAGTATTAACAACTGATGTTAATATTTGAGTTAAATCATAGTTTCCAGCAATTGCTGCTGAGAATCCTAGAACTGATAATGCTGCTGCACCTGAAAGTTCAGTGGTACATCTAACCAGTATAGGTATTTTCATTTTTACAATGGCTTTTCCTAAGAATGCCACAATAGCACCTAATATCAAGGCTAGGACAAATCCAAACAAAGGACCTAATATGGTAGGTATCCCTGCCATCATGGCTCCTGCTAGACCTGCTATAGCACCTACAATACCAATTGCCAGTGACATGTATCCTATGGATGGAACACCGGTTCCTAAACCATAACTTGCCACTCTTCTTATTGCATCAGCACCCCAAACTATGGCACAGACTGCACCTAATGAAGCTATTAATGGACCTAAGACTGCATTATAGGGAGTTACGTAAATACCTACAAGTCCTCCTACAATTCCCAAAGCCATTATTTTTCCTGCTGATATTGCTCCTCCACTGGGTCCTCCTGCTGCTACTGACATCAGAAGACACCTCCTTGAGTTAGTAATACTGCGAAGATACCTGCCACGAGTGAAGCAATTAGACATGCCAGTACTCCTCGCGGAATCCTCTTAAATTTAGGATCGTGGAAACCTTCAATGGTACCACCAATGTTATATGAGGCAATAACTGCATTTATAAAGAATATACCTACAGCGAAAATTGCTCCGACTGTAGCTGCTCCCATTAAACCATATGAAAGTCCTTTAAGAGACTCGTATAAGGCCCAGTATATTAGTCCACCACCAATACCACCTAGAGCACCTCCAATTAACCCACTGATGTAACACACTGTGGGTAATCCGTGCCCTTCAGTACCGGGTGTAACATAATTTTCTTGTTCTAATTTGGTTATTGGGTCTACCGTAACTTTAGCAGATACTGGAACAACTCCAACACCATACACATAAACAAGGTTACCTATGAGCATTGTTATACCTATCATGAGCATAGAACCTACAGCACCAGCAGCCAAGATTAACCATGTTGGTTGACCAGTCATTGCTGCGGCAGTTATAAGTCCAGTTAAACCAGAACCGGCTGCTAACATTGCAGTACCTGTTCCTACACCTGTAGCTGTTGCTATAGCTGCTGGAGCACCCCCTACTGGTATGAAGTGTACACCTCCACCAATTAAGACTCCTCCTGCAGTTATAGCTCCTATTAATAATAATGGATCCATCATAAATCCTCCTTATCTATTCTTTGTAAGGACCATAGGTGTTTCTTGCGAATGATTCGATTCGGGTGTTCATGATTATTAATAGAATAACTATTACTAATCCTGCAATTATTCCCCAGAAGTTACCAAAGACAATAGTTGTCCAGAAACTTAGGAAAACAATTAATCCGAATGCTAAACCAGTAAGTGGTCCTCCGAACTTAGCACAGAAGTTCACAACATCTATTGAATTTCTTGAACCTAGCTCTGCTTTTCGTGTAATGTCTCCGTGTGATGCTACTGGAATTCCCCCACCGAACGGAAGATGTTGATATTCTCTTTCCGCACCGTAGTGAACGTCCCCAGTAGATGAACCAATTGCACCTATGGTTATACCCCAAAGCACTGCTAATAACGGCAGCGGGAATGGGTGACCTAAACCTGCGTTCATTAAATATGATAATCCCACTATGGCAAATGATACTACAAAACCATGGCCAACTATTGGACCTAAATGGGTTACAAGAACATCAAGATATAGTGGTTGGTTAAATTGAGACTGACTGACAATTCTACCTAAATGGGATGTAGTGGAAAATACTCCATGAACTAATGCTGCAATAAATGCACCTGCAGCCAGTGCCATTATGACAGGAATGTTTGCCATCATAAGAACTGTTGTTATACCACCTGCAATACCTACCCAAGTACCATAAGCTACTGGTTCACCAGAAACTGCTTTGTTGGTAAATCTGTGCAATTTTCCCATTTGAGGAGCCAGTTGTACTTGAGAGTTAGGGTTACTCTGAGATCCAACATCAGATTCCAAGTCCTCTGCAGCACCAGCAATGGTAGCAGCAGCCCCCATAAGAGCAACAATGCCTAATCCTGTTATCATGTCCATTATAATTACCTCCTAATTGGTAATAAATAAAAAAAATAGGTGTTTGCGTTACACCTATTTATTTAGCTGGAGATATGATTGCTCTTTCTCCGGCTGGTTCGAATTCTCTTAATGCACCTTTAGCAAATTCAGCACGTACATCTCTGAAGTCGAATACTGCGTTTTTATCAGCAAATGCAATCTTAATCAATGGGTTAAGTACAAATGCATCTCCACGAGCAGCGTGCGCTGCCTGGGAAATACCTGCGTATTCTCCTTGGTGACCTACGTTCATAGCATAGTTTGGATAGTTTGCTCCTCTAAGTTCTAGTGGTAATCCTTCGTCGTTTCTAATTGAAAATACGTTGGATGCTCCACACTGATCTTGAAGGTCGTATCCATAGAAACCGAGTCTGGAGTGCTGTTCTTTGTGCAAGTACATGGATAAGTACCATCCACTAAGAGCAGTTTGAGCATTTCCAGTAGCAAATCCAGTTGAACATGCTGCTGCTGCAGCTGTTACAGCTGCTCTTTGTGATCCTCCAAATTGAGTTTCTAAGAGCGCTGGGAATTCTTCGTACTGTTCTAAACCATAGAAGGTTACTTCTGATGCTACATCCAATACAGTGTCCATGTTGTTAGGTGCTTCACATAATCCGAATTTGTCTTCGACAAATTCTTTACCATAGTAGGTGAAGTCATCGAGGATGTTATCAGTGTATGCTGCGGTAGCATATTGTGTGAATCCAACACCACCAGACATGTATGATCCTAGCCAGATTTGGTCGTATAGCATTGCACCAGATGCTACTACATCTAAAGCTACACGAACTGGGTCTTCCCAGTTAACACGGCTTGATTGACATATGTCGGCTAAGTAACCGAAAGCAATTCCACCAGGTTCGTTTTCCCCTCTTGCTCTTCTAACTGGTAAGTATGTACCCATGTGGATAACTTCTGCGTGTTTTGCAGCGTATGCGAAGTCACCAGTTGCGGCTTCTCCTGCTGCTTGTTTGTAAGCAGAAATCATGGACATACCAATCTGCATTGCAGACCATCGGGATGTGGTACCACCGTCACAAGTTCTGGATACGATGGTTGGTATTTTTACAACTTGCCACATTCCATCTCCAACTTCAGCTTTAAGGACTTCAGCTTGATGTTCTGGGAATTCTTCGTTTATGTTTATTACAAATCTTTGGTCTACTTCATCTGATATTTCTTCATTACCAGTGAATATTTTTACATAACTGTCAGACACGAGTGATGGATTGGTTTCCACCATGTGTTCTTGTACTACTGCTGCACCAGGCATTGCGTGGTTTACAGTTTCCAAGTAGTGAGTAATGGTTTCAGGTGTTACTTCTTTACCTAACCTTTTCTCTATAACAGTATGTGCAGTGTTAAGACCTACGATAACTGTTCTTCGAATTTCGTCCCAGAATTGTTGCATTGCTGCGTTGTTTACAAAGTGTAAATCATCACCTTCAACAAATGTGTCAGTTGTTGAAACTTGGTAAGGCATTAATACTCTTTGTCCTAATGGAGTACCAACGTCTGGATCATACATTGGGATTCCACGCTTAGCAGCAATTTCTTTTCCTGCATTTACGAACTCGGTTTTTCTTTCAGATTGTTTCCAACCACCGTATTTATAAAACTCGGTTTTGGTTTCTTCTGGGGATTCTTCAAATTTTTCTTTTAAAGCTTTCATGAATAACTTGTCAGCCATAATAATACACCTCCTGTTTACTCAGGACAGAATCCTCCTTGGGATCGTAGTACGTGAATTCTGTGTAGTACTTCTACTGCGTCTGTGTCGTCTCTGTATGCTTCACCGTCTTTTCTGTAGATGGTTGTTTTAGATTTTAGTGTTTCTTCATCTAATGGTTCACCTAAAACTACAGGTTCGTCTAACTCTTCACCAATTTGGTTTTTAACAGCTTCAACTTTACCTGTAGATTTATTAAAGACTTGTCTTCTAAGCATGTCAAACATCATACCGTTTTCATCAAGTCTTAAAGAGTGACCGTGCACTGTTTTTCCTCTAAAACCTGTTCTTGCAGGGTCAAAGAATTCAGTTTCCAATAATTCTTTAGATACTTTTTCTAAATCTCTTTCTCGGGTTTCAATAATTTGTCTTCCTGATAGTGTACCTGCGTCTGCACCTCTGTATCTGCAGAGATATGCTCTTGATCTTAAGAATGGGTGAGCTGGAGCAAAATACATGGAATCTGCAAACTGGATGTATCTAACTCTATCACCAGCTTTTGCACCATCGATTGGCTCGACCATTTCTCTTATTGCGTCATCTGGCTCATCCATTTCTTCTAATGGTGGGTGTACACTTGGGTATTCTTCACCAGGAGCTCTGTGACCTAAGATCTTCACAACATCTTCGTCGGAGATCTCTCTTAGTTTTTCTAATTCATAATCAGGGTTACAGAAGTTTCTTCTATTCTCGGCAACCTTACTTGTTCCAGGATAATATTGTGCCATATCATGCACCTCCTAACGCTAACTTAACTTTTCTTATAATCTCATCTAATTTTTCTTGGGGACATGTTTCTCCTCTTATTACGCCACTAATTATATCCACAATTTCACCTTTTGTATTAGGTTCTTCGGGCATCACAACACGAGTTTTTACACCAATTTTTGCAAAATCTTCGAAATCTACAGGATATTCGCAAATTATCACGCAAGGCTTATTTACATGTCTCAAAATGAGTCTGGCCTTGTAAATAATATGATGTTTTACACCACCCAAATGTACCACAATTAACTTATGTCTTTTAATTTGCTCTACTTCTTTAGCAGTAAGTCCAAATAGACTTCCACCACCAGCAGTAGGAGCATCTTGAGGTACACCTGCTCCAGCATTTAAAACTAAAGTACTGGTCATGATGTTAGCTTCCCGCAGAGCGAATGTTATCTCACAAACTGGTTTAGTAATATGTCTTCTTCCGGGAGACATTGCAATTGCAAGAACTTCACTTCCACATTCTGCAAATGTTCCTCGCTGGGCAATTCCGCCTCCTTCACCCATTCCCATTGTTTCTCTGCAGTCAACAACGTGTGTACATTTTCCAATCATTCTTCTGATTTCCTTTTTATTATTTTAGTTCTTTCACTTAATCTGGCGTTTTGATCAGTTAGCCCTATCATCTCTTGAGGGATTTTTTCCAAGTCTTTTCCATATTTCAGTTCGTCTGTGACTGTTTTTTGCTTTCGGATGAATGTACCAATATGTACATTATAGCCAAAAGGCAAATTATCTTCACAAACATCTCTAACTTCATCAATTGCTTCCTCTGTTTCAACTTCTAGAAGAACTCTGCCAGTTTGTACTTGTAAATCCACGTTTTCTCCCTTAATAATAATAGATCTACGTTCAGAATTTTTAATATCTGTATTAGAGAGTCTTGGACCGTGTATAACCATTCTTTTAACGCTTTGAATCTCTTCGAGATCATTTAGCAATTTTTCAGTAGTATCTGGATTTAATAGTCTATGTGGGAAGATTTCTATGTCCATTTGTTGTTAAGCCCCCAAAATATGAGATTATTAAATTTGGTCTTTAATATCGACCGCTGCCTCCACAACGTATTTTAGTGGTTCTCGGAATTCGTCTACTTGACTGAATACATCTTTAATTAATCCAGAGGTTGCTTCTGGAGAGAACATCTGTGTACCGGCATCTAATGCCATAGCAGCTGCTACACATGGTATAGCAAATCCTTTACTGTGTCTTGTAACAATGTGGTTACCGTTAAAGATACCTGGTCCTCCTCCACCGTATATGGAGTGACTGAAGAAGGAGAATCCTACTGCTACACCTTCTGCTCTACCAAAGTCTACGCTTGGTAATCCAGTTTCAAATTCAAGTATATCGTTGTAGTAAAGCAATGTAGAAGATACACCTTGTGCAGCTCTGGCAGCACCTTGGTTAACCATTGTTGCTGCTATCATACCTGCTGCTGCATATGCATTCCATTTAGCTAAGTCATCAGTTCCATAAACACTGAAACCGTTTAAGTCTTTTTCTACGCCAATTACTCCGTCTGCTTTTGCTCTGTCAACCATATCAGCAATAACAGATCCTACAGTACCATCGGCACCATTGTCCTTTACCAAGTCAAACACTATGTTGTCCGCATTCATACCTTGGTATGCAATTCCTAATAAGTGCATTCTTTCAAATGCGCCTACTGCATCACCCATTTCAAACATAGCTGCTTGTTCTAGAATACTAGATAGTGCTGCTGTTTGCATGGTGTTTTTCAGAGTTGCAGCTACCACGTGGTTTACCATAATGTTTCTTAATGCATAACCTGGGCCCTCTAATTTCTGAGGCAGATCAAGCATTGTTGCTAAGTTTCCACCCATATATTCTACTGATTGTGGGTATCTACCTAATATTGCAGCTTTTACCATGTTAGCATCGTACATGTTAACATCTAACTCATTTATTATTGCTTGAATAAATGCTGATGCTGTAACTAAAGATGTTGCTGAATATTCTGCTGCGGCTTCAAATCTTGCAGTTGGTATCTGAACTAGAGCTCTTTTTCCACCAGCTAATAACTCAACTTTTGTGTCGTCACCAGGAACTGCTTCTATCATTGATTTTGCAGATGCTGCTATTGCTTCAGCGTTTCCTACAATATCTAGATCCATTTCTCTTCCGAGGATCTTACATGCTGGTCCACCGACCTTAGCAGTCTTAAGCGCATTCTCTACACCTTCTAGGTTTACAGCTACAGTTCTTTTAATACCTTGCACAATGCTTTTTATTGCTGGGTTTCTCAATGGACTCAAAGCTTCTATAGGAACCTGTTCTTCAACAAGGTTACCTCTGTCGTCGTACAAGTCGACCTTATCTTCAAACTTCGCCATTTTTTCCCTCCTAACTTTGTTTTGTATACCAAAACCCCTCATTGAGTTAATTAAAAGTTAATTAAAAATTCGTTCACTCTTGGGGAAGATACTTTAACACTTTAATGGTATACGAAACTCCATTTACTTACTTATATATTATTAAACTTTCTTCTTGAAACAATTAGAAAGATTTATATGGTGGAAAACAGCAAATTTTTTGATAGAATAAAGTGACCAATAATACTTTTTTTCATAAAATTAAGGCCCTAAAACTAAAATTATTTATTTTATTATATTAAAAAGGATAATTATGCAAATTATAGCAGATGTAGGTGGAATACCTGGTAAAGATTGTAGAGGTTTCTGTAAATATTGTTATTTCAGGAAGGTTAAAAGCATTGAGCCTTTAGGGTGTAAGAATTGCCTCAGAGGTAAAGTAGGATGTGAAAACTGTACTACTGGAGTTAAAGAAACAAAAAGCGAATTTATACATCCATCAATGGTTATTCACTCTATCCAAACTTCACTTATGATGGGTAATTTTAGCGACAAAAACTTGAAAATAAACATAAGTGGAGGAGGAGATGTGAGCTGCTATCCTCATTTAAATGAGATTGTATCCGCATTTTCACAATTTAATATTCCTCTACATTTAGGATACACCAGTGGTAAAGGTATAGATGACTCTAAATTAGCAGATGAATTAATTAATAAAGGAGTGGATGAAGTTACTTTTACCGTTTTTTCCACTAATCCCAAAAAAAGAAGGGAATGGATGGGAGATAAAAATGTTGATGAATCTCTTAAAGCTCTTAAAACATTCTGTGAAAACTGTGAAGTCCATGCCGCATCCGTAATAATTCCCGGTGTAAATGATGGGGAAGATTTGTATGAAACTTGTGCTAATCTCGAATCTTTTGGGGCAAAAGCATTTATTTTAATGAGATTTGCAAATTACGAAAATCAAGGACTTATACTTGGTAATGAACCAATTATTAATGGAATAGAACCCCATACGCTTGAAGAATTCGAAAAGCTGGTAATATCTATCAATAAAGAATTTAATTTAAGAGTTACAGGTACACCGCTTTGTGATCCTGAAAATGATACTCCTTTTGCCATTTCAAAGAATAAAAATAAGCATTATTTAGATATATTATCTAAAGTAACCTCCGAAGCAACCATATTAAGCAGTAAAATAGCAACTCCATACATTAATAAAATTATAAAAAATATTGAAGCTGAAGATATGGTTAATGTTGTTGCAGTGGATAAAGACATAGGATGCCTAATCACTCAAAAAGACTTGGAAAATATTGATCTTAAAGAGATTAAAGAAACTGTTTTAATACCGGGAAGAGCTTTTGTACATGATAAAAAAGCTGAAGAAATATTAAGTAGAGATGGAATAGAAAGACTGGTTGCCAGAGGTCCGGATAAATTAAGTGTAGATGGTGAAATGAGTGGAACTCTTACACCTGAAGATGTCTTAAAAACTGAACTAATTGCTTTTCAAGATTTAATAGAAGCTATAAACTTCTTTGGCGTGAGAAAAAAACCATCTGAATAAACTATTCTAATCTATATATTATTATAATATTATATTTTTAAAAAAAAATATTTCATATTTTTATTTAAGTGATAATATGGAAAAAAAGTTAGAAATAACTGTTTTAACCCCAGAATTTTATAATTACGGTGCAATGCTAATTGCAGGAATTCTGAAAAATAAAGGATATGACGTTAAACTGCAAAAAGGGTTTAAAGAAAAGGTTAATGCAGATATTATATTTTTCAGTATCCATTCTACTATACATCTTCTTAAATATCAAAAAGAAATTGAAAAAATAAAGGGATTTAAGATTGCTGGCGGTCCGGTAAGTCAATCTCCTGAACTTATTTTTAAGTTTTTACCGGTTGATATAGTTGTAATAGGTGAAGGCGAATCAACTGTCATTGATCTAATTAAAAACTTCGAAAAATATAAAGATGACAAAAGTACTCTTCACAATATCCAAGGTATTGCCTTTAAAAAAAATGGGAAAATAAAATTAACAGAAAATACAAAGCCGGTGAATGTAAATGGACGGCCGATTCCGTTAATACCGGAAGATATAGCATCTGAAGATATAAGAGGTGCTAATGTTTACATAGAAACCCATAGAGGATGTCCTGGAAGTTGTGGATTTTGTCAAGTACCTTATTTTTTCGGAAGGAGTATTAGAAGCCGTCCCATAGAAGATATAATTTTTGAAGTTAAAGAATTTCTAAATAAAGGTGCAAAAAGAATAGCTATTAGTGGAGGGACTGGTACACTTTATGGAAGTAAAAAATTCCGTGGAGTGGATGAAAATGAATTCATAAAACTTATAAAAGAGATTAGTAATTTAACGGGTCCTAAAAATCTTACTATTCCTGATATTCGGGTGGACATGATTAGTGATGATATCCTTGAAGCAGTAAAGAATTATACTAATGGTTGGATCTATTTTGGAATTGAATCCGGAAGTGAAAAGATTCTTAAGATCATGAAAAAGGGTATTGAAATAGATCAAATTAAGGAATCAGTTAAATTAGCCCGTGAAAACGGTGTAAAGATAGCAGGATCATTCATAGTTGGTTATCCTAATGAAACCGAAGAAGATTTTCAGGCCACTTTAGATCTGGCGGATGAACTTATGTTAGACGACTATTTTGTAAGTATAGCTGAACCAATTCCAGGTACACCATTAGCCGAGGAAGTTAAAAAAATTCCATTAGAAAAAAATCTGGTTTTTATAGATAGTGAAGAATCCAAAAATCAAAATTTGAGTATTGCAGAGGAACGGGCTTTGAGATTAATGGTAGATTCATACATATTTCGTAGTATACCCGTTCCCATGAGTGACCAGCTTTTAAAAACGATTATAAACGAAGTTAAATCCCAAGGCAGTCATATAAAGACTGTCACTAAAATGATAAAAAACATGAACATATTATAATATGATAAAATATTAGAATTGAAATATATTTCCTGCTTTACATTCGTGACTTGATTGAGTATATTGTCTTAATATCTCTTCTTTTTTAACTGTGCAGTGACAGGGTACAATAAAAGATATATCCTCTAATAATTTTAAATTTTGATTATCATGAAATCCACCTATTATGGAATGAATCTCTCCAAATGTTTTTGAAGATTCAATAATTACATCCAATCCAGGATGGGCACAACCAGTGACTATAACTAAGCCTTTATCGGTTTCCAATAATAAAGATTGTTCTTTTATGTTTTTCCCTAATTCACCTGTAGAATAAATATTTTCACATATTCTAACTGGTTCGGAAACTTCTATTACATTTGAATAACATCTAAGCTCATTCTTAAGGTTATTTGAAAAGGATTTTCCAATATAAATATCTGCTTTAACATTATTTATTATATGGGTTATTCCACCAATATGGTCCCAGTGGGCGTGAGATAAAACTATTTTATCTATCTCATCTAAATTAACACCGGCAACTCCTAAGTTATGTAAGAGAATATCACCATTCCATCCTGTGTCGAAAAGCACTTTATTTTCAAGGTTGGTGATTAGACAAGAAAAACCCCACCCCTTTTCATATCCTTCTAATGATAGATTATCGTATAGAATATTAACTTCCATTTTATCACTTCACTGCATTTAATACCATTTCCTTCAGATTTTTTCCTTCTGGAGATTTAATTCTTACAAATTCCGTTGCTAAAACGTACATTGGACCTTCAACAACATCTTCAGAAACTATATCAGTTTTTTCGTTATTTAAAAATTCTGCTGCTTTAATTCCTTTTTTTCGTTCATATCTCTTACCAGGATTTTCTTTCACATAAAAATCTGTAATTTTTCCCTTATATAAGTCTACAAATAATATATATGGAGTTTTACCAAAATGTTCGGAAAAATTAGAGTTTAAACCATTATCTTCTTTGATAGGGACAGCGCCACGGAATCTTAGTTTTTCTTTTGGTTCAATTTTAATGTTTAAACCGTCTAAATCGTCAATTTCAGCTTTAATCTGTTTCTCCAAATTATTGGAAATCTCGCTGGCTTGTTCTACTGTAAATTCTTTTAGTGTTTCCAGATGGAGATCTGCAAAAACAAAAGGACCAGATCTTCTAACTTTAATGTCATGAACGTTTTCAACTCCATCAACTTCCATTGAAAGATTTTTAATTTTTTTTACTTTCTCTGGATCTAAACAAGCATCTAATAGAACAAGAATATCATTTTTTGAAAGTTTTAATCCCAAGTATATAATTAAAAATGCTACAAAAATTCCTGCCAAGCCCTGTAATTGGGGATAGCCTATAAACGAAGTCAATATGCTAAAAAAGACTATTATTGAAGTAAAAACATCTATAAGGCTATGTTTACCATCATTCATCAGTGCTTTTGAACCAATTTCAGTTCCCACTCGAGTTTTATATACTGATAGTGCAAATGAAACAAAAACAGAGATAACTGCTGTTAATAAACTAATAAGTGGAATCCCTATTGTTGTGGGATTTAAAAAAGCATGATATGATTCTAATCCTATTTCAACTCCCGTTCCCATTATTATAATAGATATAATTAAGGATATGAAACTTTCAATTTTATAATATCCATATGGAAATTTCTGGTCTGGTTTTCTCTGTGAAAGTTTAAGCCCTAGATATACTGCAAAAGATGCAAATATATCTGAAAATGAGTGAACAGAATCGGCTATTAAAGCTACGCTACCAGATAATAATCCTACGACTCCTTTTATCACAGCTAAAATTAAATTAGCTAAACTAGAGTACTTTGCAGCCGTTTGTCCCCTTTTTAATTTAATAGCCTTATTTTTATCTAACATTCTACCATTTTTAATAAATCTATTAAAAAAATATTATATAACTATAATACTATTATATTGTCTAGAATTTCAGTAAAAAATTTTTCTAAACCGGGTTCGAAAACCACTGCCGGTTTTAAATTCACTAAAGAGTCTAAAAATCTTTTATCGTAAGGTATCATACCTAATACGGGTATTTTGTTGTTTTTAGAAAAATCTACTATAATATTTGTAAAATCTTCATTTATATCCCACCGGTTTATAACAATACCTGCCGGTATATCAAAATGATCTACTATTTCTAATGCCCTCTTTAAGTCAGAAAATGCTACTGGAGTTGGTTCTGTTACCACTAAAACATAATCACTTCCCCTAATAGATGCAATTACTGGACAGCCTATACCCGCTGCCGAATCAATTAACATTATATCTGCTTGAATATCCCTAGCGACTTCATCAGCCTTATCTCTTACGGCATTGACTACTTTGCCTGAACCAGATTCTCCTATATCTAAATGTCCGGTAACTATAGGAAATCCATAATCAGTATACCCCACTCCAACTTTGGCATTTTCAACTTTTTTGAAATTTATGGCATTTTCATGACAGGCCACTATACATGCTCCACAACCTACACACAAAAATTCGTTTATTTCAGGCAGTCCTTGTTCTTGATCCCAGGAGATAGCAGAAAAATTACAGGCATTTACACAATACTTTAGTCCTTTGCATTTTTCAGGAACTAAATAAGCTTTCTCATTGGTTCGAATTCTTTCCCAAGAATCAAAATCTTGATCTTTAATACCCATTACCAAAGCTAAATTTGGTGCATCTACATCACAATCTACAGCTACTAGTTTATTATCTCTTCCAAAAATCACAGCAATTGATGCAGCTAGCGTACTTTTACCAACTCCTCCTTTTCCTGAAAGGATAGTAAGTGTCTTCATTTGAGATCCTCCCAATTTTCAACAAATTCTTTAATTTTGGAATGTGAAACTGGAGCACCTTGTGAATATAATTTCAATATGGATTTTTCGTAAGGAATTTCAGCCAAAATTTCTACCCCATATCTTTTAGAAAGATCTTTTACCATGTTAGAATCGCCTATATTGGATCGGTTTATAATAATTTTAGATTTAATTCCCATCTTCTCTAATAATAATAGAATCAATTCTAAATCATGGCACCCTAAAGGTGTAGGTTCTGTGACTGCCAATGCACAATTTACATCCATTAAAGCTGAAATTACATTACAGTGAGTTCCTGCAGCCGTATCTATAATTATGTGATCATATTGATCTTGGAAAGTTAATGCATGTTCTTTAGTAGCGTTTACCACTAAAGAAGTAGATTCACAGCCAATTTCTATTTCTCCAGATATAAGAATGAAGTTTTCTGCAATTTGTTTTCCTACTTTTTTTTCATCCAAAAAACCATGATAAATTGAGCCTACTATCTGTGTATCTTTATGAATAGATCCATATGGACATGTTAACAAGCAAGCTCCACAACCATTACATTGTGGTGGTATTAAAATAGGATAATTATCTTTTACATAAACTATTGCATTTTGTTTGCATATACCGGAACATTCACCACATTTGATGCAAGATTTTCTGTCGAATTTAGGAAGAAAATTAGTTATATCTTTAATTTTTTCTCTTTTTATTGGGAGGATTATATGGTCATCAGGACATTCTACATCTGTATCAACTAACATTACTTTATATTTATCAGTTAAAACTATTGATATGGCAGTTGCCATCGTAGATTTTCCTGTTCCCCCTTTACCACCAGTTATGGCAACCTTCATTAATGCAACACCACTTCTTAAATTAAAAATTAAATTTTATTATCTTCTTTGGCCCATACCTCTGCCCATCCCACGTCCTTGTTTCATGGAATCAGGGCCTTGAATTTCTTCTAATTTCCCTTTTAAGAAGTATTCAACATTATGCTCTACTGTGCCAGCTGCAATTTTATATATCTTTATTCCAAATTGTTTTAAAATGTCGTATGCATTTGGACCAACTGCGCCAGAAATGACAATATCCGCCTTTTCATTTGCTATTATTTCAGCCGCTTTAATTCCAGCTCCTCCAGATTGTGATATTGCTGGATTTTCTAAAGGTTTAGAATCTTTTATTTCTCCATCTTCTACATTTACAAATACAAAGTAGGAACATCTACCAAAAACTGGACTTACTTGTGCTCCTAAATTTTCACCAGTGGATGCAACTGCTATTTTCATTTTTTCTTCCTCCTCAAAAAATCTTCTATCTTAATAAATATCTTTAAAAATCCCTTTGAAAATTCAGAATCAGAATAATGTTTTAATACAGGTACTTCATTATCTATGGATTTAGAAACATTTAAATCTACAGCTAAACTACCTAAAAATGGGATGTCCATTTTTTCTGCTATTTTCTCTCCTTTATTTTCTCCGAAAATTGAAAATTTCTTATTACAATGAGGACACACAAAACCAGACATGTTCTCTAAAAGTCCTATTATATTAATATTTAAGTGCTTTAACATGTTTATACATTTTCTAACATCATCCAAAGCCACCGATTGGGGAGTAGTTACAATAATTACCCCATCAAGTGATTTAATAGATTGTAAAATAGTCAAAGGTTCGTCTCCTGTCCCTGGCGGATTATCAATAATCAATACATCCAGATCTCCCCATTTTACATCAGACAAAAATTGTCTAATTGCTCCAGTTTTTTTGGGGCCTCTCCATATAATTGGTGAATCCTCGTCTGGCAACAAGAATTTAGTCGAGATAACTTCTAAACCATCATCGCTTTTTACAGGTACTATTCCATCTTCATCAAATTTTAAAAAATACTCTTTAATCCCCAACATATTAGGAATATTGGGGCCATGAAGATCTGCATCTAATATACCTGTTTTATAACCTTTATTTGCAAAAGCCAAAGCTAGATTTACAGCTATTGTTGATTTACCTACCCCGCCTTTACCACTCATAACAGCTATTTTGTGCTCTATGTTACCCATGGTTTTTGAAATCTTAATATCCTGTTCCATTAAAGCTAACTTCTGTTTCAAATCTTCTGATTCTTTTTTAGTCATACTAGATCAACTTTAATTAAAATAGATTATGAAAAAATTCAATTATAAATTTAAAAGCAATTTTAATGTTTTTCTGTGCAGGAATTATCGTCAGCGGCGGATAATTCACCAGCAATATATTTATCCAATGCTTCCTTAACTGTGCCTGATGCTCCAGAATAAACTTCTAACCCGCTATTTTTCAGCATAGTGACAGCTTTTGACCCTAAACTTCCACATATTAAAATATTTGCTTTATGATTTAATATTATCTCTGCCGGAGTGATTACGCCACCAGCATGTCTTCCTCTGCTTTCTACAACTTCCAAATCTTTTATTTCACTATTTTCAATCTTAAGAAAAGTGAAAAAAGGTGATTTACCAAAATGAGCTGAAATTTCTGAAGATAAACCTTTATTTTCTAGGATAGGCATACATATTGTAATAATATTCCTCACCTCTTCATTAATTAGTCAGATCCACAAAGAGGTATGTCACATTTTGGACATTTAGTATTTCTGCAAGGGACACCTGGAGTTTTTGCAGATTCATAACCACATGTTGGACATCTACAAACTCTTGGCGGTCCTGCACCTATTCCAGTGCCACCATAACCTCTCCTTCTACCCATACCCGGTTGCCCAGCAGGGGTTTGAACTCCTTCTTCAACGGACATAGTATAAATATCTTCAGATTTACAGTCTGGACATTTATCATACTTTTTCTCTGGGCTGTACCATTCAAAACCGCATTTTTTACATTTATAACGTATTTTATCTGTTATATAATCTCCTCCCTTAATAGTTATTATTTTACCTTCAACCAATGCTTTAGCTATTTTTTCCCGAGCAGAATTTAAAGTTCTATGAAAAGTTGGTTGTGAAATTCCCATTATCTCTGCTGCCTTCTGTTGTTTGATATCATGATAATCTTTAAGTCTCAAAGACTCAAATTCATCCAGAGAGAGATATATTGGTTCAAATTCATCATTTTCATATTCTATGTCTGGTTTGAAACATCGAACTGATGGTTCTCGGAATATTTTTCTAAATCTTCTTGGCCTAGGCATGTTATGAATATATATTCATAACTATTATTTAAAGTTAATGTATAAAATTAAAAAATTCAATTTTATATTGGTTTTAAAACAATCAGTGTTATCTCATTAGAAGATCCCAGACGCATGGGAGGTCCCCAGGTTCCAGTACCTGCAGAAACATATAAATAACTATCATTAAATTTGTAAAGGCCATTAAAATAAGGGAAAAGTACTTTGACCAGAATATTAAATGGAATTATCTGTCCACTGTGAGTATGACCTGAAATTTGTAGATTAATTCCAAATTCATTAGCAACTTTTAAGCCTTGTGGAACATGATACATTAAAATAGATGGCATATTTTTTTCAATTTCTAGTGAACTTAAAACATCTTTCAGATTATTTTTTTTAAATGAGTAATCCACCCCAATAATCTGTATTCCTTTGAATTTGAAAATATCATTCCTTAAAATTTTAACTTTAGTGGGATTTAAAATCCGATAAACTTCATTTAAACCCTCATAAACTTCATGATTGCCAATAACAAACAATACAGGGCATTTAATTTTGTCTAAGGCTTTAAATGTTTTTTTATGAAGTCTGGCACTACCATCAACTAAATCCCCTGTAATTAATACAATATCGGGATTTAATTCATTAGTTTTTTTAACAACTTTCTCCATATAACCCGAATTTCTAATAGAACCAATATGGATATCGCTAAGTTGAACAACATTAATATCAGAATTGATGCTTGGAAATGGTATTTCAAATCTTTTTTTATGAATTATTAAAGAATTTAGTAAAGAATAAAAAGTCAATAATGATGAAAATACTATGATTGTAATCCCTGAAATGAAAGAAGGTAATATCAAAATGATATTAAGAATATCATAGACAATTAATAAGAATAGAAGAAAAAATGCTATTCCCATCCATATTGAGGAAAAAGTATAAAGAATTCGTGTATAAATATTGGATAAATTCCTCTCAATAAACATGGCAATAGGATAAGATACTGACGCAATTATTATTAAAGATAATATTAATTCCCTTTGATTAAAACCTAAAAGAAATGCTATGCGTAGAAATATATAATAATTCAAAGTGAAAAATCCTAAAAAAAATATAACCGACATTATAAGTATTTTATAAATTCTTTTCATTATTATCCTCAATTAAACGAAAAATAAATTTTTTTTAAATATTTATATCCTAATAATAAGGAATAATTGAAATAAATATGGGTTTTAGACGTATTATAACTAAATAATAGATGTTTCCGGCAGTAACTTAACTAGTATGTAGTCATACATAAAAGATTTCTTGATTTCTGCTATATCTCCTAATATAAAATCACTGACTTTTACTTTAGCTATTTCATCATAGTAATCTTCATATTTGAGTTTTACTCTGACTCCGTCCAGTTGACTTACGACTGGTGCTGGCGAATAGACATCCTTAATAGCCGGAATTTGATTTTCTATCTCGGTTTTAACCAGTATTGATGGTACAAGAGGAGGATCTTCGGATATTTCTCTTCTTCGATCATCCAGAATGTTTTCAACAACATCTACCAACTTTTTCATAGCCCTTATATCTTCCCCTCTTTTTAATCTTCTCGGAATTCTACCTAAACCACCTACATATGCCGTGGCACCGGGAATATCATTAACATCAATCTCTGGAGCTCCAGTCACCACCACTGGTATTTCTAAACCTTCGAAAAGGTGAGTTTTTTCTAATATACAATCCCTAAAACTTCCAAGAGCAAATACTGCCAAATCATGTTCCTCTATTAGCCTTTTTTCCTCTTCAGAAATTTGGGATATTCCCTTACCAGCCCCTCGTGAAAGTCCGATCATATTATCCTTTGCCCCGTACCTTCTAAGATATTCTGATATATCACAAGCAGAATGAGGTAGATGTTGTCTGGCTAGGGTGGGAGAAACTATTGCAATTTCAGTACCTGCCATAGGGGCTATTTTTATTTTTCCTAATAGTTCTCGGGCTTTTTCTTTTACTCTTTCCACATCTTCAATTGGAACTGCCAAGGTAAGGACAAGATCCATCTGTAGAAAGTTTTCTTGAAGTACAAAACCCCCTAAATCCTCAATAAGCTCCTTCATTTCTTCATGTTTATGGACTCCACCAATATAAGTTAAGGTTTCATACATAATTTTCTCTCCAACAAATCATATCTTAATTCAGCCCTTTTTAATGGATTTAAAGGCACATTATTATGTGAAGGAAGACTAATAAAATTGTATCCTTCTTTAAATTCGATTTCATTCTCCAGATAGTCAGGATATATTATGTTTATAAATTCTTTTTCCCTATTATCTTGAACTATAAAGAATCCCATATCTTTAACTATGTCCTTTATGAAATTTGAATATACCCTAACTTTTATTTTTCGTTTCTCATTTACTTTTTTTAAATCTTGAATATCTCTTATTTTGGCTTGGAGGTGTTCCATTACCTTTTCATCAGTTTTAGTCTTAAATATATCTGAAAGTTTTATTATACTATTATATATCTGAGAGTATGTATTTAACTTTATTTTTATGGATCCAATATCTGTTTCAGTCTCAGATAATACAATTGCTAAATCTGCATCATCAAAATTACCATTTTTAACCACAATAAAGTCAGATAGCCCTGCGAATTTCACTGCATACTTGCACATTGGCGTAGTAATAATTTTCATTGATTATACCTCAACTTAAAAAATCAGATCTAATATTATGTATTATAATATATTATAATAGATCATGTTGATCTAAATTCATTTTTAAAAAAAAATTCTGAATAATCAATATTGAGGAGTTATAATGAGAATTTCCCTAAGTTTAGAAGAATCCATCACCAAAGATGTGGCCATTATGGTAGATGTTTTAAGAGCCAGCACCACCATAACCGTTGCCTTAGAAAATTTTAATTATGTTATGCCTGTTAAAAGTTTAAAAATTGCCGAATCACTTGCCAAAAAACATCATGCTGTTCTTGCTGGAGAAAGGGGTGGGGCTAGTGTTGAATGGTTTGATACTGGAAATTCACCAATTCAGATAAAAAATTTCAAAGGAAATTCACTGGTTTTAACTACAAGTAACGGTACACGTATTATTGAGGGAATGAAAGCCAATAAAATCTTAATTGGATCATTTATAAACGCGAAGTCAATTGCAAAAGCAGCCTTAAAGATTGCCCATGGCCATATAGAGATTGTTATGGCAGGAGTTAATGGTAGATTTGCAATAGAGGATTTTTTAGGTGCTGGAGAAATTATTAAATACTTAAAAAACAATGAAATGGATGAATATGCAATAGCTGCTCTAATGGCCTCTCATGATAAAAATTATGTGGATGAAATTGTCAAGAAGTCTAATTCAGCATTGAAACTGAGGGATCTCGGCTTTGGAGCGGATGTGGAATATTGTCTTAAAAGAAATATATATGAAACAGTACCTTTATATGAAAAGGGGAAGATTGAAAATTTAAATATAATATAAAAAATTTTGGTAATGATGTGATAGATCCATGAATCCAGAATCTCTAGAAATCATAGGAACTGCCCACGTGTCAAAAAAAAGCGTGGAAAAAGTGCGAGAAACTATACTAGAAAAAAAACCAGAAGTTGTAGCCGTAGAACTCTGTGTTAATCGTTTTAATAATCTAATGAATGAAAAGTATGGTGATAATAAAGAAAAAGAAAGTATTCCTATAAGGGAAATGATGAAGGGAGATAAATTAACACTACTGCTGGTAAGTGGATTTTTATCATATATACAGAGAAAGATTGGTGATGAAGTAGGAGTTAAACCAGGGACAGAAATGTTGGCAGCTGTTGAAGCAGCTGAAGAAGTAGGTGCTAGAGTTGCGCTTATTGATAGGGATATTACTATCACTTTAAAACGGGCTCTTAATCAGATGAGTTTTCTGGAAAAATTAAAATTTTTATATGGATTAATTGGATCTTTCTTTAGCAAGGAAGATGAATTAGAAAGTATTGACAGTATTACTGAGGGTGATACATTAGAAGAAGTGATGGGCTATTTTAAAGAAATATCACCCCGAGCCTATGATGTTCTGGTTACAGAGAGAGATGCCTATATGGCTAAAATGATTCTGGAAATACCTGAAGATCATGTTATTGCCGTGGTAGGGGCCGGACATAAACAGGGAATCCGTAGATTTTTGGAAAATCCAATGAAAATACCTCCTATATATAGTCTTATGAGCCTTAAAAAATCAAAAATTCCCATTGGAAAACTGATAATATACTCAATCCCAGTCTTATTTATAGGGATATTTATAGTTGCCCTAATAAACGGTATTAACATCCAAGGAGATCTAATACAATTCATATTATTAACAGGAGGCCTATCATTCTTGGGATCAATTCTAACAGGTTCCAAGATATATAGCGCCCTAACAGCATTTGCAGTTGCACCAGTAACGTCAATCCATCCGCTGCTTGCTGCTGGATGGTTTGCAGGAATAGTTGAGGCTAAAATGAGAAAAGTTAACTCTGAAGATCTTCATGAACTGACCCAGTGTGATAGTTTCAGGGATTTGATGAAAAATAACTTATTCCGGGTTTTACTGGTAGTGGTTGGAGCAAATATCGGATGCACAATAGGAACTCTTATATCTATTCCCAACGTTATTGTTCCACTTTTTAGTAAAATATGGGGAGGATAACCCTTCTAAATTAATCACGTGACCATGTTATTTATTATTAACAAAAAAAATTAGAGAATAACAATTGATCTCAAATTGAGGTATTAATTATGTATCTGGTATTTAGGTGCGATTGTGGGCGTGCTATGTATTCTAAAGAAGGAGTAGTGCGTAAAAAGTGTGTTTGTGGTAAAACTTTCACCTTAAAAAGTCGGCGGATTATCAAAAAAACAGATGATTTTAAAACAGCCTCCAAACTTGTCCGTGAATTGCAAGAAGAGAAATATGGTGGTTTGAAGTTTACAACTGCTGATAGAATATGAATTTGTTAAATATGTTATACCATTTAGATCATTGTATCAATAAGGAGTATAATACTAGTAATGATACCCAACTTAACTGAACAAGATAATAAATAACAACAAAAAATCAAGATTTAGGCTTTTATGATATCTGATATATATAATATCACCAAGAAAGGTGAAAGAAAAAATATTGAATTTAAAAAAAAGCTTAGTAGAGGTTATCATCTCCTTGAAAATAGAAAACAAAGATTGGCTGCACAGATGAAATATCGGATGGAAAAGGGTAATGGGGAAGCAGTATATTTTATAGGTGTGGATGATGATGGAGAACTGGTAGGATTAGAACCTGAGAAATTTAGGGAATCAATATTTGTTTTAAAAGAAATTGCAAATGAAATAAATGCTGAATTTCAAAATTTGGAAGAATATTCAGTGGATCAAGGTAAAATTGCCCGAGTTTTAATTGGAAGAAAGCCCGGCTCAAACAAGGAACATGTCTTGGTTGGGGTGGCGGGGCATGTAGACCATGGTAAAAGCACTCTTCTTGGAACTCTTACCACTGGAAAGTTGGATGATGGTTCCGGGAAAACTCGCATTTTTTTAGATGTTCAAAAACATGAAATAGAAAGGGGTCTATCTGCGGATTTATCTTTTGCAATTTATGGATTTATAGATGATAAAACAGTTCATGTGGAAAATCCCTTGGATAAAAAAGAAAAATCGAAGCTGGTTGAAAAATCTGATCGACTTATCTCATTTGTTGATACTGTAGGTCACGAACCATGGCTTAGGACAACCATAAGGGGCATAGTAGGGCAGAAATTGAATTATGGACTGTTAACCATCGCTGCTGATCAGGGACCCACCCATATAACCAAAGAACATTTGGGAATAATATTGGCTATGGATTTACCAGTGATCATAACCTTAACCAAAATTGATCTGGTCAGTTCTGTACAGATAAAAAATGTGAAAGAAAAGATATTTGAGATTCTGAAACTGGTTGGCCGTATTCCATATAAAGTTGAAACTGAGAAAGATGCTGAATTCATAGCCATAAATATGAATCAACACTTAGTCCCGGTGATAATGGTATCTGCTGTAACTGGAGAAGGACTAAATCTTCTTAATAAATTATTTTTAAACCTAAAAAGCCCGATTAAGGAAAAAAATCTTGAAAAACCATTTATGATGTATATTGATAAGATTTACTCTGTTATTGGGGTTGGAACAGTAGTAAGTGGAACAATAAGGCAGGGAAAAGTTGAAAAAGGGGATAAATTAATTTTAGGACCTAATAATTCTGGGAAATTTATGGATGTTACAGTTAAATCTATTGAGATGCATCATTACAAAATTGGATGTGCAGAAACTGGCGATGTGGTTGGAATATCAATAAAAGGTATAAATATTGGTGATATCAGAAGAGGTATGATTATATGTGATAGAAACTATGATGCTGATTCTGTTAAAGAATTTGAGGCAGAAGTTGCCATATTAGTACATCCTACCGCAATAAAAAAGGGTTATGAAAGTGTGACTCATATTGAGACTATCTCAGAAACAACTATTTTTGAACCACTAGAAGAAAAATATCTATCTGCTGGAGACAGTGGTAAGGTGTTAATGAGATTCAAATACCGTTCTTATTGTATAAAAGAAGGTCAAAAATTAATATTTCGGGAAGGAAGAAGTAAAGGAATTGGTACTGTTAAGAGGATAATTAAATAGAATAAAATTACTAAACAGAACCTTTTTTAATTTCTTCCACCATTAAACATGCCTTACATGTGGTTGATGATGAGGGTTCACCACAAATCTCACATTCTAAAAGATGAACATCTGATTTTTTTAATTGTAATGATTTTTTAAATGATTCTAGTATGGCTGATTTTATTCCAGGGTTTTCAGATTCAAGCTGGTTTAGGAAGTTCTTAATTTTTGATCTTAATGACAGGGCAGAATATGGACAATCAGCAAAATGAACCCCAAGGTTATTTAGAACCGCCCACATACCTACATCCTTCTCTGGAAGGTTCCATAGGGGTTTAATTCTTGGAATCATTCGAGGATGGATGGTATCTAATTTAGGGCCAAATTTATAAAACTTGATAAGATCTGCTCGCGCGAAACTCATGATAAATGATTGAATCTCATCGTCTAGATTATGTCCTGTGGCAATTTTGACTGCTCCTTCTTTATATGCTGTTTTATTCAATATATGTCTTCTAAAAACACCACAAGGTATGCAGGCGCTTTTGTATTTAGAGGAAATATCATCCAAAGTAAAACCAAATTCCTGTTTAAAGGATTTGAGTATTAATTTAATACCTAACTCCTTAGCATATTCTACAGCAACATTAACACCGATCTCACGATACCCTGAAATCCCTTCATCAACAGTAATGGCAAATATTTCAAAATCAATTTCCTTTTGAAACTGGTAAAGTAGGTTCAAAGTTAAAATACTATCCTTACCACCGGATAATGCTACTGCAACTTTATCTCCCGGTTCTATTAGTATATAATCTTGAACTGTTTTAAGGACTTTATTCTCTATATATCTATTAAATGACTCTTTATCCATGGAAAAACCTTGTTTATAATAATTCTGCTTATTATTTGAGGTTATAATAATAAAATTTTAAACTAATCAATTTAGTTAAAATCCTACCTAAAAATTATATAACAATTTGAACATATATATTAGACATGATATCTGCAGAAATCACCATAATCCCAATTGGAACTGCCAAAACCAGTTTAAGTGATTATGTTGCTGCAGCAGTTGCTGCTCTTGATAAAGAAGGAGTTAAATATGCTGTAAGTGGAATGGGTACTTTAATTGAAAGCAATGATGCTGATGAATTATTTAGTGCCGTGAAAGCTGCTCATGAGGCAGTCTTTCTTAAAGGAGCAGAGCGAGTTGCAACCAGCATTAAGATCGATGATAGGCGAGACGTGGAAAAATCTCTGAATGAAAAGGTCAGTTCTGTTAAGGAAAAAATGGAAAGATAGTAATAAAAGTACAAAAGACTATATTCATAATAGAAGAAATTTAAATTTGTTTTATGAATTTATAAACTCATAATATTGTTTTTGAAGCACGATCCAGTGTTTTAACTATGATTTCAAGATCATTTAAGTTTAATCCGGGATGAACTGGTATGGAAATTACCTCATCCGCAGCCTTTTCTGCTTCTGGGCAACTATAATAATATCCTAGTTTCTGGTATAACTCCTGTTGGTAGATGGGTTTAGGATAGTGGATTCCTGTGCCTATCCCATTATCATTTAAGAATTTTATTAACTTATCTCTTTTTGACTTATCAACCCTAATGGTATATTGATGAAAAACGTGTTTTACATCTTTTCGCACAAGTGGAGGTTTAATCAATTGCATTTGATTAATATTTTCTGTAAGGTATTTAGCATTACTGATTCTTCTATTATTAAATTCATTTAATTTTTTAAGCTGAATAATACCTATAGCAGCTGAAATATCAGTCATTCGAAAATTATATCCTAAAGTCACATGTTCATATCGACTACTTTCTCCATGCGCCCTTAATGATCTTGAATCTTCACATGATTTCTTATTTTGGGTGGTTATCATCCCACCTTCACTGGTGGTCATGTTTTTTGTTGGATAGAAGCTAAAACAGGCCATATCACCTAAGGAACCAACCATTTTACCTTTATACATTGCGCCGTGTGCTTGTGCAGCATCTTCGATAACGATTAAATCATGATCTTTGGCTATTTTGGATACTGATCCCATCTCTGCTGGATGTCCATAAAGGTGTACAGGCATTATTGCCTTAGTATTATCAGTGACCGCCTCTTCAATTTGTTCTGGATCTATGTTGTAGGTTTCTGGATCAATATCCACAAACACTGGACTAGCCCCAGTATATAAAACCGAATTTGCAGTAGCTGCAAATGTGAAAGGAGTGGTGATTACTTCATCACCCGGACCAATACCCGCACTTAGTAATGCAACGTGTAATGCAGTTGTTCCAGAGCTAGTAGCAATAGCATATTTTGTTTTAACAAATTCTGCAAATTTTTCCTCAAATTCTGCAACTTTTGGGCCTTGAGCAATGAATCCTGATTTTAAAACTTTTATTACTTCGTTTATTTCCTCATCTTCTATAATTGGATTAGCAATTGGTATCACGTAATATCACCCAATAAACAATAATTAATATAATTTGAAAAGGTTTTTAATGAACTAACATATATTCCTTTAGTACTTATAATAGATTTATAAAATTCTAGAAAATTTCATTTGTTACTTTTAAATTAGGATAAGTTAATTTAGGAAATTAATATGCAAAATAAGATCATAAACGAAGGTTTAGTATCAATAAAGATACCGGAATTTGAAAAAGTATCTTCTAAGGCCCCAGTATTTTACAATCCAGTCATGGAACTTAATCGGGATCTTTCAGTGATTGCTTTAAATCAGTACCAGAAAATGGTTGGAAATCCACTTAATATTTGCGATGCATTTGGTGGTAGTGGAATAAGGGGAATTAGATACTCTAAAGAAATTGATAGTAATAAAATTATCACTAACGATGTTAATCCATTAGCTATCGATTTTATACGTTCTAATATTGATTTAAATAAAGTAGATAATGTAAGTGTTTGCAGAGAAGATGCTAATTTACTACTTAGAAAATGTAAAGGCAAATTTGATGTGGTTGATATTGATCCTTTTGGTACTCCCTCTTATTATATCGAATCTGCAGCTATTTCTCTTAAATCAGGAGGATTACTCTGTGTAAGCGCTACTGATACTTCCTCTCTCTGTGGAACCTATAAAAATCCCTGCATCAGAAAATATTCATCAAAGCCGCTAAAAACTGAATACTGTCATGAAAATGGTATTAGGATACTGATTGGTTTTATTGCTAGGGTTTTTGCTAAATATAAGAAAAGTATCCAAGTCCAGTTCTCCCATAGCAGTGAACATTACATGCGAATTTATTTAACTATCCAAAAAGGTGCAGCAATAACTGACCAATCACTCATGGATATAGGATTTATCCTACATTGCAAGAATTGCCTAAATAGAGATTTAGTTACTGGATTTGCTCCATTCCTTCCTTCTATATGCCCCGTCTGTGACGGTGATTATAATATTGCTGGGCCACTATGGTGTGGTAAAATATTTGATTCTGATTTTATTAATGGAATGATAAATATAACAGATGATGTGATCATTAATAAGAAAAAAGAAGTTTACAAATTACTAAATCTGTGCAGAGAAGAAGCAGATGGTCCTCCTACATTTTTTGATTTACACCGTATCAGTAAAAAACTAAAAATGAGTGCTCCTCCACTGGATAAAGTATTAACTCAACTACTGAAAGAAGGATATTTCGCATCTAGAACCCATTTTAAGCCTACTGGAATTAGGACCAATGCTTCAATTGAAACAATGGACAAAATTATTTTAAGTTTGTAAAAATTGAAAATTTTATTTTATTAGGATTTGATCCTATTTCCAAAAAAAATGATTTTAAGTTAAAGATTTTTCACTTGCCTCTATTAAAATCTTTTTTATCCCTTGAAAATCCTCTATTTCAGGATCAATGTAGGGCAATAAATAATAACGATCCTTATATCTAATTGCAGGCAATTTGAGATAATTTTTTTCTTCAGCAAATTTGATGAATGGTTCTTGTCTTGCAACATTTCCCGGAGATCTTCCGTCGGTAGATATGAATATTATTAATTGGGGATTCTTTTTCTTGATGTAATCTAGGGTTGCCACCCCATTTTTTGCAATGAATCTATCATTCAAACCCACCATATCCACATGATTCCAACGGGAGAAGTAAGGCATTGACCCTGCATCAATACTGGCAAAGGTAAGATTATTAGATGAAAAACTTTCCATTCCCGTACCAATGGCAACATAGGATAAGGGGAAGCTCTGGGAACATTGCCGTAAATATAAATAATCTTGAGAAAAACTCAAGTTGGATAATAAAAGCAGAGCAACGACTATAAATCCCGTGATTTTAACATATTTTCTCAATTTCTGGTTGGATATTGAATTTATAATTTCTTTTATGAGTATAATCAATAATATCCCTGTTAAAATATATATTAAAACAAAGGAAGGATAGTAAAATCTTTGGGCGAAATTCATATACAGTGAAGAGAAAAGGTAGAGTAGATTGGCTGATATAATCACCGTGAAAACTGTAATTATCAATATCCTTAATTTAAAATAAGTTCCTTCTTTTGCAGACCATAAAGTTTCAAGTTTAGAAGCAATAATGATAAAAATTAATATAAGGAATGGGGCTAAATATTTTATTGCCTCGCTTAAATAGTATAAACCATCATATAAACTTCCATGGGTAACTGTCTTAACATAGAAAGGTAGAGGTAATAAATCATTGAAATATAAGAGCCTGAAAAGCATATAAATTCCTAATGGTAAAATGTAAACAAAAAATATCGGCGAGAAATATTTTATTCTGTCTTTAAAAAGATTCACATCTTTTTGAATTGTAAAGATATAAATTAAAAATATTAAGGCCAATGAAAATAATATGCTTTCCGGTCTTAAAAGACTTGATAACAGAGCAAATAATGATAAAAACCACAAATATTGTTTTTCTAAAGTTGAAATAAATTTATAAACAATATAAATTACGCATAACATTATGAAAGAGTAAAACATGGTTTCCAATCCAGATACAGCATGTATTGCTGTGGCCGGATTGATTAGTAAGAAAAAGGATCCAATAATAAAAGCCGGTGTTTTTAGATTTTGGTTTAAACTATCTTTACAAATTAACCAGTACAAGTATATAATTCCTATTAATGATAATAGGCCTAAAATTTTGGTGCTAATAACTGGATCAAAACTTAACTTAATAGTGCTGGCCACTATTAATACCCATAGAAAGTTACTATATCCCTCAGTGGGTAATTCACCAATGTTCCAAACTATACCATGGCCTTCAGCTAAATTTAATGCATATCTCAATGAAATAAATGCATCGTCAACAGTAAAATTCCATACATAAAATAATAACACTGCAAAAAATATTAAACCTATTATAAATACTGTTAAATAGGGATAGATTGATTTTTGGTTCTTGATCATATTATTCGCCGAATAGATCCTCTAGATTCAGATAAGATATTTATTTAGAATAGGAAAATATTAGAAAATTGAATAAAATTTTATTCATAGTTCAGCATGTCATTTACATAATAATATTGAAGTTCTGAAGCATGTTGAAGTTCATAATTTCTGTAGGGTAAATTTAGGTAGGGAAATAGCATTCCTTTAATTATATAGTAATAAGTTGCTATCCTTCCACATTCATTCCATGATATATGGACATATAATGGAAATCCACATCCCGGGTTAAGATGTGGACTGCCTCTTTTAACAGTTCCATGCCATACCATTGGTATTGGGCCTTCTTGTCCTTTTTTTTCAGCTATTTTGTAGATGTGGTTCATAGCTTCGTCATAACTATTAAATTCTATCCCATCAGCACGGTATCGATATCGATCTTCAGGTATTCCAAATATGAAAGTACTCAAAACATCAGCCCAGTCAATTCCAGTAGAAGCCATATTAGCCTTAGTGTCAATGAATGCTAAGGATAATATGGTAACATTTCCCTCGTCATAGTGCCTGTAACCCGATCCCCCGGCCATGTGAACTACTAAAATACATTTCGAACCTCTCTGTTGTGCGTAGCCAGCCAAAGCTTCTGAATGAGGATGTCCTGGATACATGTCAGGGTTTGCCAGTTTAACAAATCCAAGCCTACCTAATGGTTCTACTTTACTATTCATTGATGATATGTAAATAAAACCTCCAAGAATAAGAAGTATTATTAAGAATACACCTATTTTTTTCATTAATTCACCTATTAATTATAATATGGAATAAAATTATCTTATTTTTTTGATGTACTAAATTAAAAGTATTTAAATTTAATTTTTTTAAATTGATCACTGCTTCTTAAGAAGTTCATATTAATATGATTTATTTTATAATGTGTAGTCTACACACTTCTGATTATTAAGTCTTTAGTTTTTTAGATAAAATAATTTATATTTGTTTAAATTCATAAATTTACTTGGCTTAGGCCAATATTAAAAAAATTAATGGAGGTTAATAAAATGGATATTGGTGAAATAGTATCTGATGCCATAAAATATCCATCTTCTGAGTGGAAGAATGTGATAATTCTGATTGTATTGTTTATTATTATGTGGGCGCTTAATGCAGTTACTGGTGTAATTGGATTTATTGTAGTACCTTTGATTGCAGGATATATATTTAGAATTGTTAAATGGTCCCTTGCTGGTGCAGAGGAAGTTCCAGAATTTGATGAATGGGTTGATCTGTTTATTGAAGGACTTAAGGTTTGTTTAACCTACATAGTTTATATGATTCCCGCCATCATAATCCTAGCATTAACTATGGGCACAATGTTTCTCCAATTAATAACAATGTCCCAAACCGGAGCTTTATCACCATTCACATCCTTTGATGTGGGGCTTTATATGATAGGTTCAGTTATTACATTCCTATATGTTCTGGTTCTAGGAATACCCTTATTCTTGATTGGTACCGCAAACATGGCTTACTATGATGGTGAATTAAGTGCAGCATTCAGTTTCAGTGAATTATTAGAAAGAGTATCTTCTATTGGTTACGTGGATTTTATAATTTGGTACATTGTTATGATAGTAATGGGATTTGTAGCCGCATTTATAGGTGGAATTACCATAATTGGATGGATAGTGACTTTACCTTATTACTACATGTTTTTAGGTAGATCTTTAGCACTTTTCTTCCTATCTGAGTGAAAAAAAATCCACTATTTTTTCTTTTTAAATAATTAAAAAAATATAGTAAAATAATTCAATGCAAAGAAAAATATTCATTCTTCTTCTATTACTTCGTAGATTTTTACCTTTTTAGGGGTGACACCCGGTCTTTCATCAGTCACATAACTAAAATAACTTAATATGTGCACACTATATTCTAAATATCCTTTAATTAAGTCGTTTAAACTTTCATTACGCTCCCCTAATATTAGTATTATCCACCATTGGATGAACATGCATATGGATGAACATGCATATGCCTGCAATTATACCATACAAAATGAGTACTATATAAACTGGGATGGCATAGAATATTCTTACAAATAATTCTATTCTACTTGCTTTTTCTTCATATTCAAATAGTTCTTTTAATTCAAAATCATCATCCAAATATAAAACCCCCTTTGATTATATTATCTCAAAAATTATATTTAAATATTCCTAAATAAAAATTAGAAATTTTAAATAGTAATATGGTAAACAAATAATAAACTAAAATATGTTAAAATTCGTATATAATCTCAAAAATTCTTAAAATAGTATTAAAATGATTTTAACATAAAAATAATATTAAAAGATTTTTTTAATTCAAAATAATAAAAAAATTGGTAGATCTATTTACCCACCAATTTTAGACCGGTTATCTCAGCAACATCCAAGTTTAATGCTCTTAGATCTTCTGGAGAGAATTTACGTATATCGTCGTGTCCTGCTAGCTGAGCAAGCATTTTTGTTTCTTCCGTCATGGACTTAATGTAATTGGCAACTCTCATTGCAGCTAAATCCACATCTAACCTCTTTCGGAGATCTGGATCCTGGGTTGCAACACCTACCGGACATTTTCCAGTGTAACACATACGGCAAGCCTGGCATCCCATTGCAATCATTGCTCCGGTTCCAATATATGCAGCATCAGCACCCATAGCCATAGCTTTAGCCACATCTGCACCACTTCTAATTCCTCCAGTGATTATTAAGTCAATTTCATCTTTCATTCCAGAATCTTCTAGAGCATTTACTGCTTGAACTAGTGAAGGAAGAGTAGGTATACCAGTATGTTCAATTACAACCTCTGGAGCAGCTCCTGTTCCTCCTTCCATACCGTCCACAGATATAATGTCTGCTCCTGCTTCAGCAGCTATAATAACATCGTCATAGACTCTTCCAGGTCCTAGTTTAACTATTATTGGAATTCTCCAATCTGTAACTTCCCTAAGTAATTCAATGTGTTTGGCCAGATCCCCCTCCTTAGTTGCATCTAAAAATCTTGCCGGGCTTAGAGCGTCTGTGCCTTCAGGTATTCCCCTTATTTTTGCCACCTCTGGACTAACTTTTTCAGCTAATAAGTGTCCTCCCATTCCAGGTTTGGCACCTTGTCCAATTTTTACTTCTATACAATCTGCTCCATTTAGATAGCTGGTGGAAACTCCGAATCTTCCTGAAGAATATTGAACTATTAAATTGTCTGCATATTCACGTTCCTCAGGTAACATTCCTCCTTCACCTGTATTGGCACATGAACCAACTAGAGAAGTACCTTTAGCCATGGCTAATTTACATTCTTTACTTAGAGCACCGAAAGACATTCCCGCAATTAGTACTGGTGATTCCAGAACAAGGGGTTCTTCAGCAAACCTATTACCTAGCACAACTTGTGTATTACATGCTTCCCTATACTTGTCAACCGGAGCAATTGATGCTTGTGCAGGTAATATTATAATATCATCAAAGTTTGGAAGACGTCTTTCAGTACCAAATCCTCTTAATACATATTTTCCTGCTTTAGAAGTATATCTTATATCTGCTATTGTCCTAGGATCCCATATACTCCCAGCTCCAGTTGGTATCAAAACTGGACATGCAGCTAAACATGACCCACATAAAATACATCTGTTTTTATCAATTTTAGGCCTATTATCAACAATTTCTATGGCGTCGGTGGGACATACAATTTCACAAGTACCACAGAAAACACAAAGGCCTTGGGTAGCAGCTTCCAGATCCGCAGCTGGTGAAGCTGCATTTAAAGAATGAGATGAACCTGATGCTTTTCCATTTAATTCAAATCCTCTCTGAAGTCCTGTTGCAAATTCTTTTACATTTACTGCCTCTAAACAGCCTTGTTCGCATGCATCTACACATGCTGGTTTTCCGCCATTGGATTCTATGCATTGCTGATCACATTTTAGCATTCCCTTTTCTGTGTAGGTAATACTTCCAATAGGACACATTAACATGCACAATTTACATCCAGCACAATCATCTTGATTTATTTTTACTATACCATTTTCTCGATGTATTGCATCCTTAAAACATCCCCTTGCACATGCCGGATCAATACATTGTTGACATACAACAGTTTGATATCCTTTTGTCATTTTATGTAAAAATAAAGCACTTTCACCATTTACGCCGGCACAAGCCTCTACACATTCATTGCATCCGTCGCATTTTTCTGGATTAGTTAAAAGAATTTGATTCATATTATCACCTTTAATTAGCCATAAAATGGCCTTATTTCTTTATTTTCAATTTTTTTGAAATTATCGATTTCTGCATCTACGGAATAATGATCAAATAATTTCTTTAGTTTTAGTTTATCATCTAGTGTTAACTCCCTTACTTCTGCATTGGTTCCAGTTTCAAAGCTGCCGCCAACATAGATGGAACCTCCAATCATCCAGTCTCCAGTATCTTTTCCTGCATTTCCGGTTACAATAATGTTTCCACTTAACATGTAAAGTCCAGATAAATCGCCAATATTCCCATCGATAATTATTGTCCCGCCTTTATTCAGTTGACCTACTGCATTACCTGCATTTCCATATATCACTATGTTTCCATCGTAGGTTCCGAATCCTACACCATCATCGGCAGAACCTTCTACCAGTATTTCACCAGAGGTCATGTTATTTCCAACATAACGTCCAACATTACCTTTAATTGAGATTTTTGCTCCGTCATTTAGTGCTCCTGCAAAATCCCCAGGACTCCCATCTAAAGTGATATCTGCGTCACAACATAATCCTACAGCTACTGAATCAAAAGGTTTAGTAACCTCTATATTCAGTTTTTTTTCATTTTCATCTAATGCTTTTTTTATTTCAACATTAATTGTTCTTGTAGTCATATATTTTCCAGATATGACTTTTTCTTCCGTTATCATTGAATCATCCCCTTTAATTGGTTTCATTTATTAAAGTTGATTATGATTCAATTAATAGAGTCCTCTAATAAATGTTGCTATTTTTAAATATGCTAATTAGACTATTCAATATATAAGTGAGACAGATTATAATAGTAATATGAATTAATGCTAGGTGGTTCAATGAAAACTTTGATTACAAATTTAAAAGGCAAATGTTTATTGGAAGTTTCCATGAAGATACAGGTTGATGGATTAATAAGTATCCATGAAAAAGAAGGTGGAGATAGTGGTTTAGACAAGTATTTTAAAGGTGGAGAAATTTTAATAGATAGTAATGATCCATTAGATGCTTGTAAAAAAATATCTAAAATAATCCAAGGGGCAAAAACCCATGGTGAAGTTTATGTGGGGTTTAATGGAGATAGTTTAGGTCCTCTATTAAATTTTATGGCCAATAAAGAAGAGGTTGATGGAATTTTTATCTGTTATAACGAAGAAGCTCTCCGCCTTCCCAATTTAAGACTAGAATTATCAAAAACCAAGATTAAAATTCTGGAAATATTGAATGTAGAAAATTTAACTGCAATATCCATTGGAAAAAAGGTTGGAATTTCAAGGGCTATGGTTTATAAACATTTAGCAGACTTAATTGAGAAGGGACTGGTAGAGCAGTCACAATTATTTGAAAAATATAATATAACAACCACAGGACAGCTAGTAATAATTTGACTCATATAAACCTTAAATTAGAGGATCTATTTGAAAATTAGCGCTTAAAAATTTTAAAAAGAAATTAAATTTATTTAATTATTAATTAAGGGATAATAAACAATTTATTATAAAGATTAGATTAATTATTCAACTGGATATTCAATTCGCAATTTGTAACTTGCTCTTTCACTAATTAGAACTGTGCCAGGTATGAAATATTCATCAAATTTCTTCACCTTTTTCAACATGCACGGATCAATATCTACTTTTTGAGTGTATGATGAACATTCTTCATCCTTTATTAAGCCTTTTTTTACCAAAGCAATATATCTCATTTTTACAGTTTCATCGTTTAACACTTTCATAATACCACCTTACTAATAGCTAGTACAAACTTATATTTAAACTATTTCCATGTCTCCATGAAAAATGTATAAGTATTTATATTATTATGAGTAATAGTATAAACAATGTTCAGTCTTTAGGTGATTTTGATGAAAGAAAAAAGAAAAGCAGATGGGATCATTGAACTTGATGATGTGGATAAAGAAATTCTTAATTTACTAAATCAAGACGGAAGAATGTCCTATAGAAAAATTTCACGTAAATTAGATGTTTCAATAGGAACTGTTCATAATAGAATCGAAAAATTGATGAAAACAGGTGTGATAAAAAAATTTGTCCCAGTTATTGATCATGATAAGTTAGGATATAAATTAACAACAGTTATTGGTGTAAGAGTTAAAGGTGGTGTTTTAATGAACTGGGAAGATAAAACAGCTTACCATAAAAATGTTTTATGTCTCTATGATGTTACTGGTGAATACGATGCAATAATGATCACGAAATTTAAAGACACCAATGATTTAGATGAATTTATTAAAAATATGTTAAAGGAAAAAGACACACAAAGAACCAACACACAAACTGTACTAAATATAGTAAAAGAAGACTTTAATTCTGTTAAAATGTTATAAGGGGATTATATGAATAGAACAAAATTTATGGCAGAAGTTCATGACAAACTAATACGTTCAGTTGTTACTAAACTAGAAAGAGAAGGTTACAGTGTACAAGCAGATCATATTAAACATCCTAACGGCAGGCCAAGAGAATGCATGGGCCATTCACCAGATGTTCGTGCCATTAAAGGTTTAAAAGAAATTTTAGTCGAAGTTGAAACTTGCGATACTGTTTTATTCAATAATGAACACAAATGGAGAAGATTTAGTTTCAGACCCGACACAAAGTTTTACGTGATCGTACCTTGTAATTGCAGAGAGAAGGCTGAAATAAAGAGAAAAATAATGAATCTTCCAGTTGAAATACGCTGCGGAGACATTCAATGGGGTAAGCTGGAAGATTTTGAATTTTGATATCAATTATCATATTTAACAGGTATTATTTATTATTTTATTAAAACCTCGCTACATCTAATCTGCAAAATCCTTATTGATTTTTTCATTTTTTTCCATCAATAAAAGGGTAGATAATATTCAGTTTCTTTATATTAAGATCAACACCCCAATCCCTAAAAATAGTGGTTTTTTCAGATTCAATGAACTCTATTAGTTCTGATTCATTTGCAGATCCTTTCTGAGATAATATAAATAAATAATTTTCATGTTCAGTGGATTTTTTTTGTTCAGATAAAAAAATAGCCAAGGGATTTATAGAACTAATTAATGATTCTTCGTTATCAAGGCGCCAAATATGGATAAAAGGAATTATAAGCCTTTCACCGATTTTAATCGGTTTTCCCAAGATCATATCATTCTGTGCGTCGTTTAGAAAATTTAAATTAGACATATCCATTAGGATAACTCCCATGTTCCAAATTTCTAATTATTTAAACTTCTTAAATCTTTTATTAAAATTCTAACTGGTTTTTTCATGAAAACTCTTATTAATTCTATTACAATCCATAATAGCTTTATTTTGATTTTTAATTTTAGTGAAATGTCCAAATGTTCTTTTCGAAAATCTGGTTCAACATTAAAACAAGTATTAGGAAAAATTTTCAAAATAGCTATTAAAGACCACAAATATCCACAAATTAAAGCTGTATCAGTATAACTTGAAAATCCTATAATTATATTAGCTTTTAAATATTCTATATTTGTAGAAGTGCAAAATTGTCTAATTAATCGACTTAAATAGGGTAAGGAGTCTATAAAATTTTGTATTATTTTTAAAATTTTTTTAAGATCTGTTTTTTCTTTCTCTTCCACTTTTTTCTTCTTTTTTTTCTTAGATGGTTTCGAAGGAATGGTTCTTTGCAGTAATTTGATTCGCATCCAATTTACCACAAATAATCCTTCAATATTTGAATCACTTTTAAAGATTTCAAATGTAATATGAAGAGGGATTACCAGAAAACTAACTATAAAAAATAATATAATTAGCAATATGGCAATTACCACAATATAGATCACTTGGATCCACTCGAATTCCAAAAATTAATTCTATTCTTCCTCTTCTTTTGATTCTTCCTCTTCTTTTGATTCTTCCTCTTCTTTTTTACCGGTTTTCATAGATTCACGCTGTTCTTTTACTACATCCAGCACAACAGAACCAATTTCACCAATAACTCTGGCTATAGGTCCCGGTGAAGTCAAAGGAAGTACTTTCACGCCGCTAGGCCCGCTTAATCCTTTAAACACTACAACAATTGCTATGGGTTCTATTGCAGCTGCTCCTCCAGCTCCAGATCCTTTTCCACCAGATTCAGCTGAAGGTCCAGTGCCTTCACCCATACCTGCTCCAAATGCTAATCCCATTTTAGTTACAGGGACTAAAACTTTATCATCAGTTTCTATTACTTCCCCTATAACGTTTTCAGTGGCTAAAACCTTTAAAAGTTCTTCAACAGTTGTTTTTATTGGATCTTCTATTTCCATATCACCCCTCCACATAATAGATTACAATTGATTATTATGATTTTTTAGAACTATATATCTATTTATAAAATTTAATTTGGTTAATTATCACTCAGAATTATCAAATTATATAACAGTGAAAAATATAGATATTAAATGAGGGAGATTTTAAATTGACAGTTCTAGTCTATTCAGAAGAATATAAAAAACATGATGAAATATCTCATCCTGAAAATCAAAGTCGTTTAAATGCTATGCTAAAATATATTGATAAAGAAGATTCTTTAAGAGATTTAGATATAGTATCTCCTCCCGCTGCCTCTAAAAATCATATTTTAAAGGTTCATTCAAAATCACATGTTAATTTTATAAAAGATTTATGCATAAGAGGGGGAGGAAATATTGATTTTGATACATACACAACTCCAGATACTTATCATGTTGCTAAAATTTCCGCAGGAGGAGCTATAACAGCATCCAAGATAGTTTTAGAAAGTGATCAGAGTGCATATTCCATTGGAAGACCTCCAGGTCACCATTCAAATTCTGAAAGATCAATGGGTTTCTGTATCTTCAACAATATTGCCATAGCCATTGAATATTTAAGAGAAGTTTATAAAATCAAAAAATTTCTGGTTTTAGACTGTGACGTTCATTATGGAAATGGAACTGCAGATATATTTTACCATGACCCCTCTGTTTTATATATCTCTATTCATCAAGATCCACGAACTATATTTCCCGGCCAAGGATTTGTAGAAGAAATGGGTGAAGGGGCTGGTGAAGGATTTAATTTATGCTTGCCAATGCCGGCCTATTCCAACACCAATGATTACATATATATTCTAGAAAAAATTTTAAAGCCAGTAGCTAGTCAATTTAAGGCAGATTTCCATTTTCTTGATATTGGATTTGACGGACATTCTAATGATCCTCTTTCCAATACCAATCTAGATGATGATTTTTATCCATGGATAACTACCCAAATGAAAGAAATTGCCCATAAAATTGCTCTTATTCTAGAAGGTGGTTATGATCATGAAACTTTGGGAAGGTGTAATGTGAAGGTTTTAAATGCACTTAATAATCATAATGAAAACAATGATTATGATGTTGACCTTTCACATGTTTCAGAGGAAACAAAAAGTTTATTTAAAACAATAGAAGATAATTTTTCACCTTTTTTTGAATTTTGAGGAGATAATATGGATAAATTACGAATAAAGCAGGCACAAGATTTAATAAAATTTGCTGGAAATCAGAAAGATGATCAAGAAGATTTTAAGCCTGCTAAAAATGGTAAAATTAATTTGAATACTTTTGAAGATATTTTATTTGAATTGATTGATATGGAAGACTATATATACTCCACTAGACCTTCCCATGAAATGGATAAAGAGCAAGCTAATGAATTCTGCAATAAAATGATCAAAATTAGAGATAATATTGATTTAATACTATCTGATTTTGGAGTTATTCAACAAAAGAATGTTGAAGACGAAATTAAAGCTTTATCAGAGAGATTTATTTTTCTAACTACAAAAAATGATTTTAAAAAGATTTTTACAACCTTTGGAGTAGATGTACAGCGTATTATAGTGGCTGGAGTACCTTTGGATGTGGAGGATATGAAAATACTTAATCCTAAAATTCCTGAAACTGCCATGAAACCAATAGAAAAAAAGATAAAAAAAGTGAAAAGGGATATAAATAGAAAAATGGACCAATTTAGTCCAGAGAATTTGTTGATTATCTCTGAATCAGATAAAGCAGGTGAGGTTCTTGGAAATAGGGGAAAAAATATTTACCATGCCGAAGTATGTCTAATTGATAATTTAAAGGATATAAAACCTGTTGAATTTAAAGATCTTTTAAATAAATTAAGCAATTAATTTAACTTATTCTAATTAAAATTAAATTTTTCCAAAAATTTTTTTGTAAATTATGATTAAGTCTCCCAAAAAATAATCGAAAAGAATATAGTAACTTATAGTTCAAACTAAAATTAATTTATTAAAATAAAGTAATTTTAGTATAGTATTAATGATGATGATCTAAGTTTTCTTAATAATTATGAGAATCATTAGTGTACTAAACTAGTATGTAAATCATTACCAACGGGGTGAAACATTTGAGTTTAGTTTGTTACCCAGATACACAGGATAATTTACCTAAAATACCTGTTCATCTTACTAGAGTTGGAGTAGCTGGGGTTAAAAAACTTTTAAAAATTGAAAGAGAAAATAAAAGACCAATAATATTATTACCAACTTTTGATGCGTTTGTTGATCTTCCCAGTACTCAAAGAGGTATTCACATGTCGAGAAATCCTGAAGCAATTAGTGATGTTCTCGAGGAAGCTGTGACAAGTACTACTGTAGAAATTGAATCACTTTGTGCCGAAATTGTGAATTGTCTATTAAAAAAGCACAAATATGCTAAAAGAGCAGAAGTTAGTATGCAGAGCGATTTTATGTTTATGAAAAAATCTCCAGTAACCCAGATCAGTACTCAAGAGATGACTAAAATCATGGCTGATGCTATCGGTTACCGTGATGGAGACGAAGTTATAATAAGAAAGATGATAGGGGCGGAAGTTATAGGTATGACTGTTTGTCCTTGTGCCCAAGAATCTGTTAAAGAAAGTTCTAAACAAAAATTATTGGAATTTTTGGATGAAGAAACTGCAGCAAAGGTTTTGGATACTGTTTCTTTTGCTTCACATAATCAAAGAGGAAGAGGGATGATTATGATGGAAGTACCACAACATCAAAGCATTCGTGGAGAAGATCTTATTAAAATTATTGAAGATTCCATGAGCTCATCAGTTTGTGAATTATTGAAAAGATCCGATGAGAATGCGATTGTTATGCAAGCCCATAAAAATCCCATGTTTGTTGAAGATTGTGTCAGAAATATGGTTCACAAAATTATTAAGAATTATTCCCATCTTCCTGACGATACCATGATCACAGTCAGACAAGTTAATGAAGAAAGTATTCACCGTCATAATGCTTTTGCTGAAAAAGTTGCCACTCTTGGTGAATTGAAATACGAGATCGAAGGAATGGAAACCAGTAATCAAAATTAATAATTTGATAATCAATTAAATTTTCTTTATTAAGGAGGAATACCATTGAAGATTTTACACCGAGTAGCAAGTGCAATTATGAGTGATCTTGAAGCTTTTGAAGGATCAAGACCTGCTTTGGATAGTGAAGACATTTTGATTGTGCGGGGAATGTCACGTAAAAAAATTGCAGCTTCAGATATGGCTGATGTACTATCAAACCTTTTAAAAAAGATTGATGCAAAAGAAGTTGATGTCTTTTCAGATGAAGCTACTGATATCATTGGAATTATGGATGAAAAGATTAGGGAAAAAATTGAGATTCAGGGCGAAACTGATGTTTATGGTATTTATAGGCTTAAAGAATCTCTAGAATCAATGAACTGTGATGTTGAATATTCCTTGGGTATTATGAAGAATGTGGGGATATTTATAGTAATGTGGGCGGATAAAAGTGGTATTGGTCCTCGTTTTGTTGAAATAGTAGTTGTAAGTGTTGAATAATAGGAGATAGAATGCCCAGTTTTTCTAAAAATGAAATAGTTTCCCTTTTAAATTTAAAAAGTCAGAGTATTTTATCATTAATGTCTATTGCTAATTCCAAAAGATTTAATAATGTAATAACTTATTCTAAAAATGTTTTCCTGCCTTTGACTCATATTTGTAGGAATGAGTGTGGTTATTGTACCTTCCGAAAGGAAGCAGATAATTCTGACTCAAAATTTTTAATGTTTCCATCAGAAGTTTTATCAATTCTAAAAAAAGCCAGTGCCTATGAATGTAAAGAGGCTCTTTTTACCTTTGGTGAGCGTCCAGAAGAAAATGAAAAATTAAAAAGCCTGCTTGATAAACTTGGATACGACAATATGGTGGAATATTTATATTTTTTATGTGCTGAAACCTTGAGAAAAACCAATATCCTTCCTCATAGTAATCCTGGAGTTCTAAAGCGAAAAGAACTCAAAATATTAAAAGAAGTTAATGCTTCCATGGGATTAATGTTAGAAACTACAAGCACCCGTTTAATGAATACGATTGCTCATGAAAAGAGCCCTGGAAAAAATCCCTGGCTTAGAATCCAAACTATCGAAAATGCAGGTAAATTAAAAATACCATTTACCACTGGATTGCTTATAGGTATTGGAGAAACTATAACAGAAAGAGCTGAATCCTTATTGGAACTTAGAAGGTTACAAAACAAATATGGTCATATTCAGGAGATTATTATTCAAAACTTCAAACCTAAAATAGGCATACCTATGGAAAACTACCAGGAACCTTCTTTAATAGAAATGGTTAAAATGGTGGCTGTAACTAAACTACTTTTTCCAGATGTAGGCATTCAAGTCCCTCCCAACTTGAATCGTCATAATGCACAAATATTTTTATTGGCTGGTGCCGATGATTGGGGAGGATTATCACCGCTAACCAAGGATTATGTAAATCCCGAAGCACCATGGCCAGAAATGAGAGAAATGGAAAATTTAACAAAAGAAACAGGTTTTACGTTAAAAGAGAGGTTACCTGTATATGAAAAGTTTATTAATCCTGATTTCTTAGATGAACGTATTTTAGATAAAATCCAGGATATAAAAATAGCTCAATAATATAAGTATACTATTTAATACTTTTCAATATGTATTACCTCATCGATACTTCTCCTTGTGGGAGGGTAAGGTTTTTCATCAGGATAACCAATAATGATAAGTGCGACTGGTCTTACTGATTTAGGGATATTTAATATATCACAAACTGCATCTTCATTAAATGATCCAACCCAACAAGCTCCTAATCCTAAATTATGAGCAGTTAAAAGCATGTTCTGAGTAGCTGCACTTGCATCTTGAATACAGTAAAGTTCACGACCCCTTTCACCATAAACTTCTGCAGAACGTTCCATATTTGCACATACTACCAGTATGAATTGAGATTTGGATATAAAGTCTCTCATGTATGCTGCTTTAGAAATTTTAGATTTATTTTCATTTTCTTGTACTATAATTACGTCCCAACTTTGAATATTTCCTGCAGAAGGAGCCCATATTCCATTTAGAATAATTTTTTCTATTAAATCCATTTCTACATTTTTATCCTTAAACTTTCTGATACTTCTTCGTGTTTCAATTATTTCATTAAATTCCATATTTTTTCCCCCTATTTGAGATTTAAAAATAATTAACAGATTTCAGCATCAATAACTACATGGCATACCCCAGGGGAATACTTTTTTATTACCCGCCTATTTAATATATTAACCTCATTATCTTGGGCTGCTTCTTTTATTCTTTGTATAGGCCTTTTGAATTTGATTTTATCCGGTACAGACTCATGATAATGGATAATTCCATCTTTATTTAGAATTTTAATTGCCTTTTCAAGATAATCATGAGTATCACCTATGTATCCCATTAAAACCCTATCTGCATTTACTGAAGGACATAAATCTTTACAATTCCCTAAAATTGGTTTTATAATGTCTTCGACTCTATTTAATTTTATATTTTCACATAGATAATTATAAGAAACAGGATTTATTTCTATTGAATATACTTTTGAAGGTTTAGAGTGGCGAGCTATAGGAATTGAAAAATAGCCTATACCTGCAAACATATCCACCACCACCTCATTATCCTCAACAAGTTGAGCTATCCGCATACGTTCTGTAGAATTGCCTTTAGACCACATTACTTTGGCAACATCTAATTTGTAGTAACATTTATTTTCTTTATGAATTGTTTCAGTTTTATTTCCAGCTAAAATCTCAATTTGAGGTTCTCTTTTTAATCCATTAATAGTACCTAATTTAACTACTGTCTTTACTCCTGGAACCAGAAGAAGTTCTTCTGGTTGTGGAACATCCTTTTTTACTATCATCACATTCCCAATTAATTTCCATTTCATAGCAATATTTTATGTATTTTATATAGATTATATATTGCTAATAATAAGATTTAAAAACATAAATTTTATTCTTGATAACCATTTTATTAATCTAAATTAGTTTTAAATATTTTATAAATGATAATGATAATTATATATGCTTAAAGATAATCAAAAAAATTTTTATATCGATTATGTTATTTAAAAATAAAATATAATTTATTATAATCTATTAATTATAAATTTAAATGTGATTATTCTTCATTAAATATTATAGAGTATTATTAAAGATTTAATTTTTTTATTTCTCCAGACACAAGACAAAAAAAATAACTATTAGAATTAATCAAGATCAATTAATTTCATAAAGAATTCAACAGGGGAGATGAAATGAGTAAAGTAAACCGAGATGAAATAATTAATATCCTTGATGATTATGACAAGGAAAACATAACCATTGCGACTTTAGGAAGTCACACATCATTACATATATTGAAAGGAGCAAAAGAAGAAGGTTTCAGAACAGCTGTTGTATGTGAAAAAGGACGAGAAGTTCCATATAAAAGATTTAATGTTGCTGATGAATATATTATGGTAGATAAATTTAAAGACATTGTGAATGAGGATGTACAATCCCAATTAAAGGATTTAAACAGCATAGTGGTTCCCCATGGATCTTTTGTTGCTTATGCAGGTCTTGATAAAATTGAAAACGATTTTTATGTGCCTATGTTTGGAAATAGAGATATATTAAGGTGGGAATCAGAAAGAGATTTAGAAAGGAAGCTGATGATTGAATCTGGCATAAGAATACCCAATAAATATAAAGACCCTGAAGAGATTGATAGAACCGTGATGGTTAAGTTTCCAGGAGCTAGAGGAGGAAAAGGATACTTTGTTGCATCATCAACTGAAGAATTCCATGAAAAGATTGATTCTATGCTCAAAAGAAACTGGATTGAACCAGAAGATGTGAAAAATGCACATATTGAAGAATATGTTTCGGGATGTAACTACTGTATTCACTTTTTCTACTCCGCCCTTAAAGACGAAGTGGAAGTTCTAGGAATGGATAGCCGATTTGAATCAAATATTGATGGTTTATGCAGAATCCCGGCTAAAGACCAGTTAGATATTGGATTAGATCCATCATACGTTATAACTGGTAATCATCCTGTTGTTATGAGGGAATCTCTACTTCCGCAAGTGTTTGATATAGGAGATAATCTAGTTGAAGCTGCTAAAACTTTGGTATCGCCAGGGATGAACGGTCCTTTCTGTTTACAAACACTATGTACAGATGACCTGGAAATAGTAGTATTTGAAATGAGTGCTAGAACAGATGGCGGGAGTAACACATTTATGCATGCTTCAGCATACAGCTATCTTATGTTCGGCGAATTCATGAGTATGGGAAGAAGAATTGCTCGTGAAATTAAAAACGCTATAAATGATGACAAATTAGATGTAATCATAACTTGATTACATATTTTTAATTTTTATTTACATATAAAGAATTTATAAATAGGTATTGTCATAATATGATATACGAATGACTAATACTGTTAGAAACATATTATTTTTAAAAAGATTGCATAATACAGAATTTTTTAATAAACTGATTCCACAAAATTTCATTTAATAAAAATTGATAAATAAAATTATAATTACCAACAATATTTATATAACATGAAATCTAATTTAGGGTTAGAAACTATTTTTGTTATTATTTTTATTTAGAGGTGTACTCATGAATGATAAAGATCGATTAAAAGGCACTACAACTGTCGCTATAACTTGTAAAGATGGAGTTGTTTTTGCTACAGAAACAAGAGCCACGATGGGTAACTTAATTGCCCATAAAGTTGCTGATAAAATTTTCAAAATTGATGATCATATCGGAGCAACTATTGCTGGAGCTGTTTCAGATGCACAAAGCCTCATGAAATATATAAGTGCAGAAGTAGCACTATATAAACTTAGAAACGGGGAAAAAATAAGTATTGAATCTGCCGCTGCTCTTGCCTCAAACATTTTACATTCATCTCGATTTTATCCATTTTTCGTTCAAACATTAATTGGAGGAATTGATGACACTGGAGCTAAAGTGTATTCACTTGACCCTACCGGCGGTATGATTGAAGATAAATTTATTTCTACTGGATCTGGTTCGCCGGTAGCTTACGGTGTTCTGGAAGACAGGTACAATGATGACTTGTACGTTGAAGAAGGTGTGGACATTGCTATTAGAGCCATTAAATCTGCTATGGAAAGAGATGCTTTTTCTGGAAATAGCGTATTAGTAGCAACAATCACCGAAGATGAAGGTTTTAAAAAACTTAGCAACGAAGAAGTTGAAAAAAAGATTAAGGATATTACCTGATTTTAAATAAAATATATAGACTTTTTTTAATTTATTAAAATTTTTAATTGTGAACAATTGTTCACATCTAATTTCTATTTTTTTCGAAGTGATGTTATGGGATCAGAGATTCTAGAAGAAATTAAAAAAACAATAATACATAGACTGCCACAAAGAGTTCAAGTAGCTAAGGTTGAATTTGAAGGTCCTGAAGTCGTTATATACACCAAAAATCCGGAGATTATTACCGAAAATGGTGAACTTATAAGAGACTTAGCAAAAGATATTAGAAAACGAATCATAATTCGTTCTGATCGTTCTGTGCTTATGGATCCAGAAAAATCCATAAATAAAATACACGAAATAGTGCCAGAAGATGCTAAGATAACCAATATTTCTTTTGATGAAGTTACATGTGAGGTTATTATTGAAGCACGGAAACCCGGATTGGTAATTGGTAAATATGGGGCTACATCTAGAGAAATTGTTAAGAGAATTGGTTGGGCACCTAAAATATTGAGAACCCCGCCTATATCATCTGAGATTATACAAAGGATAAGAAGAACTCTTAGAAAGAATAGTAAAGAAAGGAAGCAGATCTTGCAGCGCCTGGGAAATCAGATTCACCAAGGTGTTAAAGCAGAAAATGATTGGGCAAGAATTACTTCTCTAGGAGGGTTTAGAGAAGTAGGAAGATCCTGTCTATTTTTGCAAACCCCGAACAGTAAAGTTTTACTTGATTGCGGAGTTAATGTAGCCGGTACAGACGAAAAAAGTGCCTATCCCTATTTAAATGTTCCTGAGTTCGCTCTTGATGATTTGGACGCAGTTATAATTTCACATGCTCACCTTGATCACTCTGGATTTTTACCCTACCTTTACCATTATGGATACGAGGGGCCTGTTTACTGTACCACGCCAACAAGAGATTTAATGACTCTTTTACAGTTGGATCATATAGATATAGCTCATAGAGAAGATAATCCCCTACCATTCAATGTAAAACATGTGAAAAAGAGCATTAAACATACAATAACTCTTGATTATGGTGAAGTAACTGACATTGCCCCGGATATTAGACTTACCCTTCATAATGCGGGTCATATTTTAGGTTCGGCTATGGTGCATATGCATATTGGTGATGGACAACACAATATGGTCTACACTGGAGATTTTAAATTTGAACGAAGCAGGTTATTAGAACCAGCTGTATTTAAATTCCCAAGAATTGAATCACTGGTAATGGAAAGTACATATGGTGGACATGACGATGTCCAAACCAGTCGAAATAATGCAGAAAAAGATCTGGTAAAAACTATTTATAATACATTACAGCGGGGAGGAAAAATATTAATCCCTGTTTTTGCTGTGGGAAGAGCTCAAGAACTTATGATAGTGCTTGAAGAATATATGCGTCACGGTATAATCGACGAAGTTCCAATTTATATTGATGGAATGATTTGGGAAGCAAATGCTATTCATACAGCCCGGCCTGAATATTTGAGCAAAGATTTAAGAGATCAAATATTCCATATTGGAAGAAATCCCTTTATTTCAGATTTATTCCATAAAGTGAATGGACTTGATGAAAGAAAAGAGATAGTAGAAGGAGAACCATCAATTATTCTTTCAACATCAGGTATGCTTACTGGTGGGAATTCAGTGGAATACTTCAAGTGGTTATGTGGAGATGAAAGAAATTCACTCGTATTTGTAGGGTATCAAGCTGAAGGTTCTATGGGAAGAAGAATACAGAAAGGTTGGAAAGAAATTCCTCTAAAAGAAGATGGTAAAACCAATGTTTACAATGTTAAAATGAACATTAAAACTATTGATGGTTTTAGTGGACATTCTGACCGTAAACAACTTATGAATTATGTAAGAAAAATCTCTCCAAAACCTGAAAAAGTATTAATATGTCACGGTGACAATTATAAGACAATGGATTTAGCTTCAAGTATTTATAGAAGCTATAAAATAGAAACTAAAACTCCTATGAATCTAGAAACAGTTAGAATACAATAAATCTTAATTTAAAGATATTATGGATCAGTAATTAAATTTTAATTAAACAAAAAATTACATGGACCTCATAAATGCTATATTAAATAGGCTTAATGTTTATTAATCGTGAAGAATAATAACAGAATAATTAAAAAAAATTTTTATTTTTAGTATTGAAAAGCAGGTAGATATCATGGTAACTTATTCAGAATCTGGGGTGGATATTAACTTAGAAGAACTCACCATTAGATCTCTTACTTCTAAATTAAATGAAACCTTAAATTACAGAGAAATTATAACTGAATCCGGTCATTTTGCAGCTCTTGTAAAACTAGGAAACAAAGCTATTGCAATGAGCACTGATGGGGTTGGAAGCAAGATTTTGGTTGCAAAAATGATGAATAAATACGATACTATAGGTATTGATTGTATTGCCATGGTAGTGAATGATATTTTGTGCGTAGGAGCCGAACCAATAGCACTAGTGGATTATTTAGCAGTAGAAAAGCCAAATCCAGAAATAGCTGAACAAATAGGTGTAGGGCTGGCAAAAGGGGCAAAAGAATCAGAAATAGCCATAATTGGTGGTGAAACAGCATCTCTTCCGGAAATAGTCAACGATTTTGATCTTGCTGGAACCGGTATAGGTTTAGTGGATATAGAAAAAATTATCACTGGAAAAGAGATTCATAAGGGAGACATCTTAATTGGAATAGAAAGTAATGGAATACATAGTAATGGTTTAAGTTTGGCCAGGAAAGTATTCTTCGAAGAAGAGAATTTAAAAATAAATGATCTTCTACCTGGTTATTCCCATACCACTATTGGCGAAGAACTGCTAAAACCCACCACTATTTATGTAAAACCAATAATGAAGTTATTAAAAAGCAATTTGAATATACATGGACTGGTACATATAACAGGTGGCGGATTTTTAAATCTTAAAAGACTTAAAAAAGGCATAAGTTTTAATATCACAAATTTACCCAAAATTTTACCTATCTTTAGATCAATATACAACCTTAACGTGCCCTTAAACGAAATGTACCAGGTTTTTAATATGGGTATAGGATTTGTAGTGATTGTATCTCCTGAAGATTCAAAAAAAGCACTAAAGATTATTAGAGAACATCACAGTGCATATGAAATAGGAACTGTAACTGAGGAAAATGAAGATACAGTAACCATAAAAACATTTGAAGGAAGCATAATTCAATTTAAATAATTGATTTAATATGTATTTGAGGGATTTAAATGAAAATTAGTGCAGAACAAGAGAAATCAATAATTATTAAAATTTTAACAAAAATGAACGTACCTTTAAATGAAGCAGAGATAGTTGCAGATGTTACTTCTGATGCAGACCTTAAAGGATTTTCATCACATGGCATTGGAAGATTCCCTCAATATGTAAAGGGTTTAAAAGTGGGAACAATCATCCCCGGTGCTGAAGTTAGTGTGGAAAAGGAAAGCATTTCCACTGCGCTTTTAAATGGTAATCATAACTTTGGCCATGTGGTTACCTACAAAGGAATGGAAATAGCTATCCAAAAAGCCAAAGAAACCGGTGTTGGATTAGTTGGCATCCATAATTCCAATCATTTTGGTGTGGCAGGGTACTACTCTGATATGGCTATTATGCAAGATATGATAGGAATTGTAATTGCCAATACTGAACCTGCCGTAGCACCAATTGGAGGAAAAGAACCTATACTTGGCACAAATCCTGTTGCAATTGGAATTCCCTCTGATAAAAATTATGTGTCCGTAGATATGGCTACATCCGCCTCTGCTCGTGGAAAACTATTAGAAGCTGCCCGAAAAGGTGAAAAAATCCCTGAAAATGTGGCACTTGATGCCGAAGGTAGGCCAACAATAGATCCAGAAGCTGCTTTAAAAGGTTCTATCTTACCTTTTGGTGCACATAAAGGATATGCACTTGCATTCATGATTGAACTTCTTGCTGGACCCCTGGTAAAAGCATCTTTTGGAAAAAATGTAACTGGTACTGCAAATCCAAATGTTATGTGTACCAAAGGAGATTTGATATTAGCTGTGGATCCCTCTAAATTTGTTGATACTTCGGAATTTAAACAAAATGTGGATGAATTTATAAGTGAGATTAAGTCTGAAGAAAATATTTTCATTCCCGGCGATATGGAAGTAAGAAATGTTAAAAGATTTACTGAAAATGGCATCAGCATAGATGAAGTCCTTTTAGACCAAATAAAAGAAATATCTGAAGAATTATCAGTTGATCTGGAGGAAATTTTAAGTGGATAGTAGTGAAGCTGTCTACAATGCCCTTAAGGAAGCAGAAATTGATTTTATAGTAAGCTTACCTTGCATTAATCTGGGTAAACTACTTGAAATGGTGGAATGTGATCCTGAAATTATACATGTACCAGTTACCCGTGAAGAGGAAGGATTTGGAATAGCTGCAGGTGCTTATTTTGGTGGAAAAAATACTGCTATTTTAATGCAAAACTCTGGGCTGGGTAATTCTGTTAATGTATTGGCTTCTCTATATGAATTATATAAAATTCCTATTCTAATGATTATTAGTCATCGTGGAACCCAAGGAGAACCAATTATAGCTCAGATTCCCATGGGTAAAGCTACCCCAGATATTTTAAAGGTCCTTAAAATTCCTTATTTTAATCCTAAAACCTCTGAAGAAGCATTTAAAACTATAAAAAAGGCCTGGGATATGGCAAAAACTAATGGCAGTGGAGTGGCAATATTATTAGAAATAAGTTATTGGTAACCAATTTAAAAGTGATAAAATGGAACGTATCGAAGCCATGAAAATAATTACTGAAAGTTTGAATGACGAACTCTTAATCTGTAATATTGGATTTCCATCCCGAGAGTTATACTCAGTTAAAGACTCCAATACCCATTTTTATATGCTTGGATCAATGGGAATGGCTTCTTCCATTGGATTAGGCTTAGCTTTATCTCAAAATCGCAGAGTAGTTGTTTTTGATGGGGATGGATCAATACTTATGAATATGGGTACTCTGGCAACTATTTACAACCAGAACCCTGAAAACTTTATATTAGTTGTTTTTGACAATGAATGTTATGGTTCTACTGGTTCACAATGTACTTATGCTAAAACTGTAGATTTAGGTAAAGTAGCTAAGGCGATTGGATTTGAAAAAACTTTCTGCTTCCGTGATACCATTGAATTTGAACAAATTTTAAAGCTAAAAGGACCTGTTTTTGTCCATGTAAAAGTAGATCCAGGTAATGCTGATGTTCCCATAATTGATTTGAGCCCTGAAGATATTAAAAATAGGTTTATCCATGAAATTAATAAAAATAGATCTTTTTAATGCTTAACTATTTTCTTCTCTTCTGAAATTCTAAAAGTAGTTGGTCAAGATCTATTTCCTTATAAACCAAAAGCATTAAAGTGTGAAATATAAGGTCTGTTGCCTCGTAAACAATATTTTCATTATTTTTTGATGCTATTATGAGTTCAGTGGCTTCTTCACCTATTTTTTCCAGTATTTTATCTTCTGCTAATTTATCATCATCTAACATTAACTGGGAAGTGTAAGACTCTATGGGGTTATCCCTTCTATCCTCTAATACTTTATAAACTTCACTTATTATCTTCTCTTTCACGCTTTTTACTCTCCTTTCTAAGGCTGCCAGTTACTGCTATAAGTGGATGTTGAGCATCATCGATTATTTCAATATCATCAAAGGTATATATCCCTTCTTTATCCGCTGTTTTCTCTAATCCTAATTTTATATCTTGATCCAGCTCAATTACATAGGAATCTATCTCATCATAACCCAATTTAAGAGCAGCTACAGTTCTATGATGTCCATCTACAAGTACATATCTATTTCCTGTTTTAGCAACGATAGTAGGTTCTGCGAGGCCTCTTTTTAATTCATAGGTCCTTCCTTGCAATTCATCAGCATATATCTTGTTTTGGGTTGGTCTAAGAGTTGAAGTTTTTACTTTCATCCTTTTTAGTTTAGTTTTTAGTCCATAAACTTGTTCTAATGTCTTTTTAAAATAATTTACTTTTAAAGGAGTTGATCTCTCAATATGAGATCTAACAATATCTGTATTAGTTATAATTCCTACTAAATTTCCTTCTTTATTAATAACTGGCAACCTTGATATTCCCATTCTAAACATTACACGTGCAGCATCATTAATAGACATGTCCTGGTCAGCGACCACCACATCCGTGGACATGATATCCTTTACTTTCTGAACCCATTCTTTCAACAACAAGTCAAATGCAGTTACCATACCAATAACACTGCCTTCTATCTCAACAGGAAATCCATCATGACCAGTGTCCTTCATAAGCTTTATTACATCCTCATTGAATGTTTCTGGAGTTACTGTAATAACGTTTTTTGTCATATAATGTTTAACTTGAGGAGAGTCACCCATATAAATCACCTTACTTTAAGATTTTAATTAATATAAATTGAGTTTTAATAAATTATATAAGAATTATTTATTCCAAATTATTTTTTGGCCACACTCTATTCTTATTATTCTATGTAATGGGACCATGCTCCCATCCTTTAAGACCATGAACCCCTTTTCCAATTTTTTTATTTTAGAGCCTGAAATAGTTTTGAGGTTTCCACGCACCCCTCTATGTAAGTATGTTATTTCACAATTAGCAATTTTTATTTCAGGATGCCATAACAACATGTTTAATATATTTTTTGCCATTTAAACCCATTTAAATAATGTAATTAATGAAATATGTTAATGTAACTTTTATGGCTGAGTATGATAATTACATCAAATATATTGTTTAAGCAGTTCTACTGTTTTTGCAGGCTCAGCTTTTCCACGGGTTAGTCGCATAACTTGTCCCACCAGATAATTTAATGACTCCTTTTTTCCATTTTTATAATCGTCAACTGCTTTTGGATTATCATCAATTACCTGTTTAACTGCTTTAATGATGCCTTCATCTTCAATTACACCTATTAACCCCAATTCCTCAGCAATCTGTTTAGGGGTGGAGGGATTGTTTGGCATTTTTTCAATAATCCTCTGAGCTGCCTTGGTGGTTATTTCTTTATTTTCAATCATTTTCAGCAGCTCAGTAATCTGTGAAGAAGTTATACCACTTTGAGCAAAGGTCATCTTATTATAATAAATAACCCTTTTTAACTCATCCCTCATCCATAGGGCTGCAAAAGCAGGATTAACTTTTTTTGCCACTTCTTCAAATGCATCAGCCAATTCCAGCTCAGAAGTGATTACTTTGGCATGTTCTTTTTCAATACCATACTGCTCAACGAACCTCTGCGTCTTAATATGGGGAGGTTCGGGCATTTTTTCCTTTATAATCTGAATTTGATCTTCTTGAGCCATCATTGGCGGTAGATCTGGATCCGGTATATACCTATAATCTTCAGCCTCTTCTTTAAGTCGCATGGAAACAGTAATCATTTGTGATTCAAGAAACGCTCTTGTTTCCTGTTTAATTGTGACCCCTCTCTTAATAAGATTTTTTTGACGAACCATTTCAAACTTCAATGCTTTGTAAGCACCTTTTATTGAGTTAATATTTTTGATCTCAACCCTTTTTCCACCTTCTAGAGAAATATTTACATCAGCACGCATGGTTCCCTCTCCACGGGCGTTTCCACTATATTCCAAAACTCTTATTAATTCTCTGAGAAATATTCTGGCCTCCTCAGGAGAATTTATATCAGGTTCGGTTACAATCTCTATTAAAGGTATTCCTGAACGGTTAAAATCAACAATACCCATATCTGGCTTGTACTGGCCAGGATCTTCTTCTATATGGACTTCTCTAATTCTTATGCCATTAAGATCCCCTTCAAAACCAATAGGTATGGAAGTACGCTGATATCCTGATGAAAGATCAGGATAATTGTAGTGTTTTCGCATGAAATAAGTAACATCATCGGATATTTTACATCCCAGCATTAATGCAATTTTTATAGCTCCTTCCATAGCTTTCTGGTTGGGGGGGTAAGGTTTAGCTCCTGGCTGATTCAAACAAACAAAACATATGTTAGTGTTGGGAGAAGCTTCCTGGTAGTTGGTATGACATGTGCAAAAAAGTTTAGAATCAGTTTCAAGTTGAACGTGAATTTCCAATCCGCATTTCATTCTAATGATAATTCCTCCTATTTTTATAAGTATATTATTTTAGTGGCAAGGATAAGTAAATCAAAATCTTTTTTCATCTACAATATATTATTATTTCCAGTATTTTCATAATTGAGAAATTATTATATTTTTATTCCCTTAAAAGTTATTTAAATTCGTTGATTATTTATAAAAACTTGATTATTCTAATAATTAATAAAATTACTAATTATATAAATTTTAAAAACCGTTCCATTATCTTATTTAGTATTATGACATTTATCAATATATCTTTTTATAAATGGTTCAAGTTCTTTATAATAATTTCCAGTGGTTAATAAATCAAAATCTGTAAATGTAGCTGAACATTCTCGACCAGCCCAGTGAATTTCTTCTTCAACACGACGGCCATAACGTGTTCCAAACATTTTAAATAGTGGGAATTTTGTGATTCCATTGGCTCCGCTTAAAATTAGGGGACCTATATTAGCTAAATTATCAATCCAAGTTCCACAGATTATTTTAAGATTTGGAAATGATATTCGAGTAGCAGAAACTACTCCAGCATAATATAATGAAGCTGGCGATGGCTTATCACCATAATAAGTATCTTTGTGTGGATTAAGCGAATAAAATGTTATCCTATCAATTCCCACATCTCTTATCAAATCAAAAAGATACTTTAAATCATCAGGGGTTTCCCCCAATCCTAAAATTATCGTTATAGCTTTTTGAAAACCTAAATCACCAGCAGTATCCAGCATATTTATTATATCATCCAATGATTTGCTGGGACATATTTTATCATGCAAATCAGGATTAGCTATTTCAACAGCCCCGGTAATACCGATTATTTCATCTCCAAATTCATTCAAATCTTCAGTTATGCCTATGTTAAGCCATACTGGCTTATTAGTAATATCATGAATATCTTCTGCGATTTTTTTTATCTCAGCCATTGAATATGAACCATAGCCACCAGATAAAAATTCAATATTCCATCCTATTCTTCGGGATAATTCTGCTTCAGCTAAAATAGATTTAATATTCCTCCGCGCTTTTTCTGGTTGTTTAATTTTAGGCTTCTGTGAAGACATATAACAAAAGGCACAATCACCTTTATCACACCACCATGAAAGAAATATGGCCCTTTCAAGACTAATATGATTACCATGTTCTTTCAATGTGATTTTGTTCGCCTTTACAATAAGATCTAGTATCTGGAAATTTTCTAATTTATTTATTAGATTCATAATTCACCAAGTTAATATTTAATAGAATTAATTAATCAGTAATTGAATAAGGTTAAATTGACATAATGATATAAATTGCAGTTTTAATATATTTAATTCCCTTATCAATTAAAATTAATCAAAGAAGATTTTATAAAAAAAAATAATAATAGGATGAAAAGAAATGGTATACTGTTCAAATTGTGGAAAAAAGAATAAATATAATGCTAAATATTGTTATAACTGTGGTAAACCATTAATACTAGAAGAAACTATAAAAAAACCTGATAAACCTTTGAAAAAAAGAGTTTTAAATGGTAGAGCTTTTGAAAAACCAGATAAATCTTCTGAAATAGATTATGAATATGAAACTCCACAAGAATCTGAAAAAGAAGTTTGGGGTTTAGAATGGAGAGTTATTGCACTTGGGACTTTATTACTTATTGTATTCTATGCTATAATGTTAAGAATTTTACCCGCCATAGCTTTTATTATCGGAGGAGTAATTGCAGCATTCTATGTTTTCTCAGCCTCAAAGAAAGGTTCAATGTTTATAATACATTTTCCCCTAGTAATCATAATTAGTTTGATAATAACTACTTTATTCAGCTTCTAATACTATCTATGAAAAAGCATATCTTAAAATTATGAACTTAAATGATTTAACTAATTCAAAATAATACCCAAAATCTTTATATATAATGATCATCTACCTATTTGTACTTCCTTAAAATGCTATGTTTTTAAATGTTGCAAACCTAAGATAGTATGTTGCAAGATTAACTAACAGGCTTTACTTGGCATATGCCGCCGTAGCTCAGTAGGTAGAGCGTTCGGCTGTTAACCGATTGGTCACAGGCTTAGGACCTGTTGGCGTAGGCCTACCAGGGTTCGAATCCCTGCCCCCGCATAGAAAATAAATTCATTTAATTCATTTGCCGGGGTGGGGTAGGTGGTTATCCTACGGGACTGTGGATCCCGCGACTCGGGTTCGAATCTCGGCCCCGGCCCCATTATTACTAATTTTAATTAGGATAAAAGTGATTATTGGCAACCAAAAATAAAGATGAACATAGTTTTAATTTTGGGTTAAGAATCGAAGAAACCTTGGAATCATATATAATAATCTTAACCTTTTATGCGGGTTTGGTAGCGATTTTTTAGTATTATAATGGGATTTATTTTATCAATAATTAATCAAAAACTAATATCAGAAATTTATAGGCATTATTAAAGTTTATTAGTAATCCTAAAACATATAGTTGGTTATAAAATTAATAATTTTTAAAAATCCATTATTCCTTTTTTTGGTTTGATAGAAAAATATTATTATCCAATTGTTATATTTTTTATTTTTAAGATTAATAATTCGTAAATTACTTATATCGTCGGCTTGAACATATAAATAATAGTTTCTTTAACTATCGAGTTGAGTGATATGATAAAAATGGAAAGAACATGTGGTTGTCTTCGATGCGACGTGATCCATAACGGTGAAAAGATTGGTCGTATGGAAGGTGTAAATGTTACTCAGTGGTTTTTAAAAAATAAATATAGTTACACTGGAACATTTTCACGCTTTTTAAGTGATATACCATATGAAGACTGTGCTGGAACCACAATAGATATAATTTTTAATGATAAAAAAATTGTGGTTAAAGACGCTGAAATTGAATGGATTAGGAACTCTACGAAAAACGGGACTTTTCACGCGACAAAAATAGAAAGTATTCATTAAGTATTAAAAATTTAAAGGTAATAATTTTTATTGATCATATTTTTAATTCTTTTTATCCATTGGAAGTCCCAAATTTTCATTTTTTTAAGATTACCCTATAACGAAGACATATATTTCAAGTGTAAAATTTATAGTAAAATTTAATGTTTGTTAAATAAACTAATATATGATACCATGAGCAAAAAAGGGTCTAAAGAAGAACGTGATTTAGTCAAAATGTTGTGGGATTCTAATTTTGCAGCTATGAGAGCTCCGGCATCAGGTGGAGCTACTAAAAAGCCGCTTCCAGATGTTTTAGCAGGGAATGGTAAGATATATCTGGCAATTGAAGTAAAATCAACATCTAGAGATAAAATATACATTGATTCACAAAAAATTAATGGTTTATGTGAATTTTCAGATATTTTCGGAGCTAGACCTTATATTGGAATAAAATTTCGATATAAAAAATGGCTTTTTTTAAGTCCTGAAGATCTTGAAGTAACAAGAAATGATAATTATAGATTAGATATGGATTTAGCTTTCAAAAAAGGTTTAGAACTGGATGAATTAATTGGTAAAGATAAACAATTAAAGTTCTAGTAAAGTTTTATTTAAGTGGGAATATTTATTTTATTAATTTCAAATAGTTTCATGAAAAAAGGCTGACCTAAGGGGAGTGGATTATTTGAAAAATTATTTAAAAAAGTTAATGATATCGAATCTATTAATATTGATAATAGTATTCAGTATTTCATCTGCATTTGCAGCAGATATAATAGCCACCCAAAAAGGACCTTCAAAAGCCGTTAAAGGAGAGAATATTACCATTGAATATGTAATAACCAATAATGGTAACCAAGCTATATATCAGGTAAGTGTATCAGACCAGAATTTTTACAAATATATAGGAATAATTAAAAAGGGAGAAACAAAAAGATTTACCGAAAAGGTGTACATACCTACAGATAATGAAGTTAAACAAGACTTTGGTCCTGATGCAACAGTTTCTAATCCATTTTTTATTGGAGCCGTGGGTGTAAGCTATCAAGATTCTGATGGTAATCAATACACTATAAATTCAAATAGTTTGAATATTCCATTAACTGAAAAAAACCAGAATCAAAACCCTGGAAAAGTAAATAATGTTACCCCAGAAACTAAGGAAGAAAAAGGCATCTTACAAGAAATAGTGGATTTCTTAAATTCAATAATCCGATATTTCAAGGATTTGCTGAATATTCAATAATTCCAAATTAAATTTTTTTTTATTTTATAGAAAAATTCAAAAACCATTAAATTATTCACCAATTTAGATATGGTTATTTATTCTAATCAACATTTTTAGAATTGTCTACTGCAGATTTAGACAGATCATATTCATTTTCTTTTTTATATGCTATTACTGCTGCGTAAGTAACACCTAAAATTAGTGGACCAATAATAAAACCTACCAAACCAAAAATTAAAGGGCCTGATAAAAATCCTATAATAAAGATCAGTGGATGAATATCAGCATATTTACCTGACAGTTTAGGTCGGATATAAATGTCAATACCACTAAGGAAAAATCCGAAAAGAAGTGTAACTATACCCCTAACAATATTACCCGTGACAAAGTCATATATTACCAGAACCGTGTATGTGGGCCACGGCCCTATTATTGGTATTAGCTGAAAAAATCCGGTTATAACTCCTAAAAATACAGAATAGGGATAACCCAAAATCCAAAATCCAATAGCAGCCATGAGTCCTATTATCAAGGCTGTTAAAAAGTGTCCGTAAAATATGCTTTTTAATACCCTGTCTATTTCTTGGAAAAGATTGTTAAAAAAGTGTTTTCTATCATGGGGTATTGTAAACTCTACATATTCCCATAATTTATCACCATCTCTTACAAAGTAAAATGTTGATGCAAAGAAGATTAGAAGTTCTAATGCTATCATGGGTAGAGACTGTATAAAATTAATTAAATATTCTAAAACTCCTTTCAGAATATCTGCCACTTGTAAATTTATTGTAGCTAAAAATGAATCAGTATAAGATTGAAAACTTTCAGGTATGTAATTCTGATAAGGTAACATTTGTGCCGTTGAATTGAAATCCAATCCTTTTATAATAGATACCATTGAAGGTGCTGATTCAATTAAAGTGATTATTGAATAGGCTATAATTCCTATTAATGGTATTATTACTATTACCATTGCAATTGAGATGGATAATGATTTATATTTAATATAGGGATCGATTCTTCGAGAAATTGGCCGTATTCCGTAGGCAAATATAGCTCCGATAATAACCATGTTAAGCACGGGCATCATTACAACTAGAGAAAAGATGAGTAGAATTAACACTATAAACATGGCTGATGTTAATGTTCCTTTTAATTTGTAAATCATTATATCACTAAAAAAAATTTGTATTAGATTAATATTATATCATTTATCTTTAAATTATTAGACTCCACCGGATTAAATTTTCTTAAAAGTTATAATTATAATTGTTGTTTTATTCCCGATGCATCTCTTCGATATTTAGCAAATTCAGTTATTAATCTCACTTCGTCGGTTGTGAATACTGGTCCTTCAACACATACTCGCCAGCCAGTATTATCTACACAACATTGACCACACAATCCCATGGCACATTTCATGTATCTTTCCAATGAAAATTGGGCTGGAATCTTATAATGATCAACTAAATCAAAAACTCCTTTCATCATAATTTCTGGTCCGCATGTAGCTATCATATCGTAGGAGGATTCTTTAAGAATTTGATTAGCAAGTTCTGTAGGAAATCCGCAAAAACCATGACTACCATCATCAGTACAAGTTAATATTGACGCTCCCGATTCTTTTATTCTATCTCTAAATAACAGTTCATTCTCGGATAAGGCCGCGCAGATAACATCAACCTTTATTCCAAGCCCCTTCGCCTCATCAACTAAAGCCATCAAGGGGGCCATTCCAATACCTCCCCCTATAACCAGAATATTATTTCCTTTTATTTCAAATCCGTTACCATAAGGACCCCTTAAACCAATTTCATCCCCCACATTCAATGAGTGTACAGATTCTGTGAATTCACCAACCTTTTTTATTGATATGCCGATTTCATCATTTATAGGGTCTATTAATGATATGGACATAGGTTTTTCATCAAAAAAATTCCAAACCATCATAAACTGGCCCGGTTTCTCATCTTGAATTTTCCAATTAAAAATAAAGGTTTTAACTGAATCCGACTCTTCAATAATTCTTTTAATTTCAACTACCCTCGGAATATTCATGTTATCAGCCTTAAAATTTATTCAATCATGAGCTTTGCCCACTATTTCCTCTATTGATTCTATATCATTATTTTGCATAAATTTTTTTAAGCCTTTACAAACATTGTTAAAAACGCTCATTCCTTTAAACATCACGGCTGTACCAATTTGAATACATTTTGCTCCAGCGTAAAAGAATTCAACTGCATCTTTATAATTCATTATTCCTCCCACTCCAATTAAAGGTACTTTAACTGCTTCATATACTTCAAATACATTTTTAACGGCAATAGGTTTAATTGAAGGTCCTGAAATTCCGCCAAACTTGTTAGAGAGAATTGGCCTTGCTGTTTTAATATCAATACACATACCTGGTCCTACTGAATTAATTAGAGTAAGTCCATCACATTTCGCTTTTTCTGCACTCAATGCTATTTCCACAATATCTGTCACATTAGGTGTTAATTTAGCAATTACTGGAATATTAACAGTTTTTTTTACTGCTTTAACCACTTGATAGGTTAGCTGGGGATCTTGCCCTATTGAAGCACCACAACCTTCTTTAGCATGTGGGCATGAAACATTGAGCTCTATCATATCTACCAATGGTTCTACTTTAGCTGCCACCGCAGAAAATTCAACGGGAGATGCTCCGTAGATAGATGCAATTTTAGGTATTTCAGGTTGAATTTTCTCTAATTCCATACATACTGCTTCAACGCCAGGATTTGAAAGACCTATGGCATTAATAATTCCACCATTTACTTCGAGGGTGGTGGGATTAGGATAACCTTTATTAGGTTTTTGAGAAAATGATTTAGTGATAACTGCCCCAGCGCCACTTTTTGCAGCCCAGTTAAGTGATGATGAAGTGTTTCCCATTATTCCTGCTGCCAGCATGGTAGGGTTTTTCATTTTTACATTACAAAATTCAACTTCCAACATTTTTTCACCAGTCTTTAAATTTATAGAATTACTTCACTATTTTAAAGAAAGTTTAAATCTTTAAAACACAGAGTTAATATTTATGAAATGTTATCTTACTAATTGTATTGCTGGTTTTTTCGTCTTTAATGAAAATTGTAATCTACTAGATTATGAACTTTTCCCAAAATCAGATATAGCCCAAAAATATTTAGAAATTCAAAAGGGAAGTTTAACATCAGAAGAAGAGTCAATTATAAAAAACATTGGTAAAGAATGTAATAAAATTTTTGTAGAAACTCGATCAGGACGATTAAAATATAAAAACCTTAAAAACTATGATAAAATTATTTTAAAAACTCCTAATAAAGGGGGAGAACATTTAAGAAACAATTTAATTTCAATTCTCATTAAAGTAGGTTTTATTAGATCTGAAGAGGAATATAAAACTGTTTTACATTCAATTTCCATGGAGATAGTTCAATCAAAACTAAAAGATGCTTCAAAATCTGAAGATATTTTTTTGATACAAGCAGTTAATGCCATTGACGAATTAGAAGAAGCTAACGGAAAATTAATTGAAAGAATAAGGGAATGGTATGCAACTCACTTTCCAGAATTGGATAAACTTAGGAATCATGAAAAATATGTTAAACTTGTAGCAGAATACGGTGATAAAGTTTCAATAATAAAAAGTAATGAACTGGAACAAGATTTTGACAGAGGAAATTTAACATGGCCTACTGGAGCTGAACTAGAAGAAAATGATAAAATTATAATACAAAATTTTGCATCATCCATTAAATCACTTCAAGAATCAAAAAATTCACTAATCGAATATGTTGACAATAAAATGGAAGAAATTGCCCCTAATTTAAAAGATTTAGTTGGATCTACATTGGGTGCAAAGATTATAGCACATTCGGGTAGCACCTTAAAACTAGCAAAACTTCCATCCAGTACTATACAGATAATTGGGGCAGAAAAGGCCTTATTTCGACACAAAAAAACTGGGGAAAGACCCCCTAAACATGGACTAATTTATCAACACCCTGATGTAAGAAGTTCCAAATGGTGGATTAGAGGAAAAGTTGCCAGAGCATTAGCTGCAAAAATATCCCTCGCTATTCGAAAGGATGTTTTTTCCGGAGATTTTGATCCAAATATAAAAGAAAAATATCTGGAAAAGTTAGAAGAAATAAAAAAAACAAATCCTTTTCCTAAAAGGACCAAAAAAGGTCGAAAGTATCAAGAGGATAAAAAGGTTAAGAAAAAAAAGAAAAGGAAAAAAATTCCAAAAAAGAAGATTAAAGATTACTATTATTAAATTTTGTTTGAGATCATTGTGTAAAGAATTTTTTTTATAATAATAATTGGAATTATATTATTTAGAGGAATTATAATGGAGATGAGTGAAAGATTTGAAGGAGTATATCAAATTAATGACAGTATCGCCACAATTAATCTAAATCCGGGCATTAAAGTATATGGAGAAAAATTAATAGAATTAGAAGATACGGAATATAGATTATGGGATCCTCGCCGATCAAAACTATGTGCTGCTATAAAAAATGGTCAAAACATTTTTCCTTTTAAAAAAGAATCTAAAATCCTATATTTAGGTGCTTCTGCAGGTACAACACCTTCACACATATCCGATATAGCATATAATGGTATTGTTTACTGTGTGGAATTTTCACCTAGAATAATGAGAGATTTGATGGAACTATGCAAACACCGTAAAAATATGGTACCCTGCCTGGAGGATGCTACCCAACCCCCTAATTACCTTTCTATACTTGAAAAAGTAGATATTATATATTGTGATGTTGCTCAGCCTAAACAATCAGAACTTTTTATGGATAATATGCATTTATATCTTAAAGAAGATGGATATGGGATTATTATTATTAAATCCAGAAGTATAGATGTTACAAAAAATCCGAAAAAAATTTTTAGAGAAGAAGAAGGAAAATTAAAAAGAAATGGATACAGAATTCTTGAAAAAATAAATCTATATCCCTATGAAAAGGACCATATGGCCTTTTTATGTCAAATAGATTTTTAAATAGTAGATTATTATATATAAAAAAAATTACTTGATCCTGTTTATTATCCTTTCAATTATCATCTGCGCAATATCTCTTTTTGAGGATATAGGAGTCTTATTTATCTCATCATCAATGATTACTACTCGATTTTTAGTTGAACCAAAACCAGTTTCCACGTTAGAAACATCATTTGCTACTATCATATCAGCACCAGATTCTTTAAGTCTTCTTGAAGCTTTTTCAATTAATTCTTCATCGCTTAAATTGTATTCTGCCTTAAAAGCAATTAGATGCATCTTTGGATTAATCAACTTTGCTGCATTTATTATTTTAGGTGTAGGAATTAATTTTATGGTTAAATCATCCTCTGATGAAATTTTAAGATTTGTATCTCGTGATTCTCTATTAATAGTAAAATCAGATACAGCTGCAGCTGAAATAAATATATCCTGACTTTCAGCAAGTTGAGTGACTTTCTGGTACATTTCATTAACTGATTCTGCCCTTATGGATTTAAATGATTTAGGTATGTGTGTTGAAACATTGGCATAGATAAGCGTTACATCTGCACCTTTAATAAAGGCTTCTTTTGCCAGTTCAACACCCATCCTACCCGAACTTCGATTTGTAATACATCTTATAGGATCTATTTCTTCAAAGGTTCCGCCAGCAGTTACCATAACACGTTTACCTTGTAATTCACCTTTTGACATTAATTGTAATGAATGTAATAAAATATCATCAATTTCAGGAAACTTGGCCTTGCCTTCCTCAATTTTTGGTTTGACAAAATTTATTCCCTGTTTTTTTAATTTATCAATATTTTCAACTATTGCTTTATACATGGAATTATGCATGGATGGAACCATTAAAATGGGTGTTTCATAGCCGAATGCAGTGATTAATAAAGCGTTTATAGGATTATCTGCAATTTTATACGCAAATTTACTTATTAGATTTGCAGTTGCAGGGGCTACAATAATTAAATCTGCTTGAGCATGTTTAACATGTTCAATTTCTCCAGTGAGCTCTAAAACCACCTTCTCACCAGTTGCAAACTCCATAGCGTTAGGATGAATAATGCGGCATGCCTCATCACTCATGAAACATTTTACATTTGCTCCTTGCCTCTTTAGTTCACGTGCTAGTTTAACTGATTCAATAGCAGCTATGCTTCCTGTAACACATAAAATTATTTCCATACTATCCTCAATTAGTATTATTATATCTTTATGAATTTTTTTAATTGATAATAATAATTTGAATTTAGTCAACCACTATTGTGGTTTCTTCATTGGTTAACTTCTGTATAATATCATTTAAAAGGCTTAATTTCGCCGGTATTCTTCGAGCATCTTCTCTCATGACTCGAATCTTGTATTTTTCCTTACCATCTTTTCCATAAACAATGTTTATTCCAGAAATTCTAGCCGGTGCTAATATATCAGTTGAAACAGACTTGAGATCTGAATTTTCTCCAACCACCCTTACCTTTTTTCCAATCTTTTTGGATATGGCCCTTACAATCTTACCTCCTTTCCCAATCAGTTTACCTACCTGATCCTTCTCGGTAACTATTATAATAATATCTCCTATCTCTATGGTCTTTTTAAATCCTATTTTTCCATCACCAACCTTGTATAACAATTTTGCAATGTCCAAGTCAATCTGGGTTATTTCACCGCTTTTTAACTTATTTTCACAACCTTGACATAACATTCCACTTTTTAAACAGACATCGCATACTGGTAATACCATTCAAATTCCTCCTTATTTTATTGATAAACATAATAGTCCTATTCGCAAAGCCCAATTCTTTAATGATTAAAGGAATTAATGATTAACTTCCCTAAATTGAATCTGACAAAGTCTTACACCTTATAATAGTTTATACTGCATAATTTAGGGAATTATCTTATAAATGGTTGCTGTTTATTTTAATATAGAAGTTAGTTAACAGCAAGCATTATCCTAAATTTTTTCCCATGATCCCTTCTAATCAGATTAAAGTAATAAAATGAGCAAACTATCCCAACATGCCATAATTTGTTTATTTTACATTCGAAAATGTAACTAAAATCAAAAAAATGTTTAACATGACATCTAAGTTAAGATGATTACTCTCTATCTAAACATAGCATGACATCAAATATAACTGTATCGTTTTTATATAAATTTTATATAAAAATTTTATTTGATAAGGTTTAATATTCCCCCAATATATGACTTATATTAAAATAATTAATTTATAATTAATTCTAAAAAAGGTAAAAATTTATTGAAAATTAAATTAAAAATTGGGTTTAAATTCTCCCTAACAATCCACCTAAGTCTGTTCTATCCTCTGCAGTTGGCTGACCTGAATATTTTACTATTTGACGTGCTAGAGATGTTATATTCATGGATTGTATCCAGACTTTACCATCACCACTTAATTTTGCAAAAAATATACCTTCTCCACCGAATAAAATATTTTTAAACCCTTTGGAATCTAAACCTCCAATGGCCTGAATATCATAGTCAATAGTATCTTCAAAAGCAACTAAACAACCCGTATCAACATGTATAGTTCCCCCATAATCTGCTGGATTAAGTTCTATAAAGTTTCCACAAGAACCAATAAACAGAGTACCGGCATCACTGAATTTCTCCAATATAAAACCTTGTCCACCGAATAGTCCTGCTCCAAATCGTTTGGTAAGGGCAATATCAAAATCTATCGTGCTTTCTGCAGCTAAAAATCCATCTGACTGGACAAAAAAATCCTGACTCCCATCCAGTTCAATGGCTTGTATCTCCCCCGGTATCATCTGCGCAAATGAAACTAAACCAGAACCTTCTTCTGGAGTAAAATAAATAAATGCAAAACTTTCACCGGCTAATTTTCGTTTCCCAACATCAATAGCTGTGCCTATAGCTTTATCTAAAAATCCCTTTCCCTCATGTTTATCACCGCCACTGAAACGAGTTTCCATATCCACATTAGATGTTTTCCAGAGAAATTTACCTGCCTCCCCATAAACTTGCTGACCCGGTTCAAGTTCAGTTACCACCATCTGCATAGCATTCCCAATGAGTTTGTGTTCTATCATTTTTATCCTCCTAAATTAATTGTTCTAATCAAAATTTGAATAGTTATATCATATTCTCTCTTTATTGAATTAAAATATACTGATTATATTCCGTCCTATGTAAAATTATTAAAGTTAACCCAAAAAAATTGATTATGATTTTCTTGATAGATCAAAGAATTATTAAATAATTTTTGGTTTTCATTTGGGGAAAGTAAAATTTATGCCAAATAATCAAATAAAAATCAAATTTTTTCTTATTAATTTATTTAATTTCAGAATTTTAGATTAATAAATTTGAAAAGTATTTTAAATTGAATGAATAATATATTAACTATTAAGAATGGGAGGTAAAAAATGAAAAAGTATCTAATTTTGATAGCCCTACTATCAGCCGTTGTTTTAGCATCTGGTTGTGTAGATAACGGGAATCAAACCACAAACCAAACATCAGGTATAGCAACCAAGACTTATACTAATGATACTGCAGGATACTCCTTTGAATATCCTGAAAATTGGCAACAAATGCCTGCAAATGTAACCGGAGACGCGGTAGGTTTTAGAGATGAAAGTACAGGTACTAATTTAATTGTAAGTACCTTATCCACAACACAACCTACTGATGAAGAACTTACAACTTTCTTAACACAACTTGAAAGTCAATACGGAGCACAATTTGAAGGGTTTGATAAAGTTTCATCGAATACAGTGACCATAAATGGTGTTAAAGGAATAGAGATAATATTTAAGAGTACTTCAAGCGGTGAACAAATACAACAAAGACAAGTTATCTTGTTCAAGGATAACGTAGCTTATTTCCTAACATTCACAGCAAAAGCCAGTGAATACGCTAAGGAATCTGCAAACTTCGATGCTGTTGTAAACAGTTTCAAAATACAATAAAATTCCTTAATTTTTTTATTATTATTTTTTTATTTTATTATGAATTTCTTTTCTAAATAAATAACTCTTAATGCAATATTTATAGAATATAAAAAAATTTAACTCTTGAAAAAAGATTTAACCCTGAATTCTTAAACTATTCAGGATAACATCGAACAAAGGTTTTTCTTTTTCAAAATCAGTGGCCAGAGCACTCATTAAAATAACATATATATTTCTATCCCTCTGTAACCATAAAGCCCTCTGTTCTTTTTGAACACCGTTTTCTGTAACATAATACCTATTTTCATATAAATTTTCACCATTTACACTAGTATTTCCCTCAAATATTCTCTGATAACTTGTATTATTAAACATTACTGCATAATTTTCATTGTATACGCTGTTTAAGTTAGAACCACTGGGAATAGCTATTTTTTGAATGGTAAAAACTGTGCTGGCATATCCTGTTCGTGAATCAATGGATTTTGGATCTGCAACAGATACCGTTGCATTTGGTGCTCTGTTAGTTGCAATACTCCAAGAAGCAGGATATTCAAAAGAAATATTATTCTGAGAATAGGTTTTTGTCTCATTTGTTTTATTTGAATCGCCAGTACAACCAGATATAAATATGATTAGTGATACAAAAGCAATTGCAATTATATATCTTTTCAATATATCATCCTCTATAGTTTAAACTATTCTAGATCGCTTTAAAAAAGAATGAAAATGTTTTAATCATGTTTCTGTTGTAGTTTCTGGTTTTGGTTTAGGCTCGGGTTTAGGCTCGGGTTTTGGTTCTGGCTCTGGTTCTGGCTCTGGTTTGGGTGTTTCATTTTTTGCTTGACTGGTAGTCTTTTTAGTGGTCTTAGTTTGATTAGTCATATTAGTATTATTGAAATCTGGAAATGCACTTTCATTCACTGCTACAGAGATTTGTGTTGATTCTGTGGGACTACTTAGAAATAGTGATCCTAGTCCAATTCCTACAACAAATGCAACTGCCAAAAATGCAATGATCATTATTGGTAGGCTTGATTTCAATGTGCTTGGAGATTTTTTTGTGGTTTTATAACCTGCAGGTGTAACATACTTTTTAACTAGTTCATCTTTTTCACGGACATCATCTGCTTCCTTCTTTTTATTGGTCCAGTGATCAAGGGGTTTTTCAACTGCACCCCTACCTTGTAGTCTTTTAATTCTGTCAGCCGCTTCTAAAGTCTCTAATTGTGAATTGTATTTCTTTTTAAGTTCATTGTATTCTTTTTTTGAAACTTTACCTTCTGTAAAATCTTTTTCAAGCTCATTTAAACTTTTGTAAATTTTATCTTTATCTAGATTTATCTTCATCATCCCCTTAAATAGGATATGATCCTAGCATCTTTATATATGGTGTTTTGGATCTGATATTATTTAAAATATTGCTAATTTCTGGATCTTGTCTGTGTCCCTCAAAATCCACGAAAAATATGTAACTTCCCAGCTTTTCCTTGGAAGGTCTAGATTCTATCTTAGTAAGATTCACATTTTTACTGGCAAAAACACCTAGAACCTCATATAAACCTCCTGGTTTATCTTCGTTTAACGAAAAAACTATAGAAGTCTTGTCTTTTCCTGTTATTTGATGGTCTTTATGTCCTAGAACTATGAATCGAGTAACATTATTTTGATAATCTTGAATATCCTTTTCAAGCACCTTTAAACCATATATTTCAGCGGCCCTCAGTGTTCCTATTGCGGCACTATTTTTTTTATCTAAAATTAATCTAGCTGCAGCTGCTGTGCTTGGAGTAGCACGGGTTTTATAGCCATGTTCTTCCAAGAATTTGCGGCACTGGGAAAGGGCTTGTATATGTGAATACACAATTTCAACATCATCTTTATTGGTTTCTTTATTCGCCAGCAAGTAATGAGTTATAGGTAGTATTATCTCCCTATTAATCTTTAAATTATAATCATGAGCCAACAAATCTAATGTAACGCCTACAGGGCCTTCAATAGAATTTTCTATTGGTACAACACCCCAATCAACCTCACCTTTTTTTACTGCATCTAAAACCTCTAAAATAGAATCATATTCTATCAGTAATCCTTTAAGTTTTGAAGCTGCTTCCTCAGTAAAAGTACCAAAAGGTCCTAAAAAGCCGATTATATCTTTTTCTTGGGTTAGTAATTTTAATTCTTGTGGGGGTGATTTGCTGGAATTAACAGGCATATTTAACTCTCAATAAATTCTATAAAATATCATTTAATTAATTTGTAACAAAAAAATATTCTCTAATTTATTCACAGTAAGGAGATTTAGAAAGACTATTCAATTGATATATCTAATATAAACCCCCTTTTAAATAATTGGAAATTTTGTCTGTGGTTGACTGATGTATTCTTCTAATTGTTGCTTTACCATCTTCAAATTTGAGTAAAGTAGCATTTACCCCTAAATCATGTATAAACCTTACGAATTCATCTGCTTCTTCTTTAGAATTTACTTCGATAACTAAATCTTCAGCTGCAGGATTATCATTAGAAACACAACTTATGGTTTTAACCATTGGCATCAATATGGATTCTCCAAGTCTTTGAGCTCTTTTTTTGAGCTCCTCTTCAGATTCATTCATTTCAAATGCCTGAAATCCTTCTCTTATAACCCTGGAGAAGAAAAATGCTCTTCCAAAATCGAAGGGATATTTGAAAGCATACTTAATTTCTCGATCGTGTGCTTGAGAAGCAGTATATTTAAGGGGCATCTCTTCCATCTCTAAATCTTTTATTACTACCCCTTCCCTTCCTTCTTTTCCAATATTTTTTATAATCTTTTTTACTTCCATAGCTACTTGATCAGCTTTGAAAACACCGAAAAGTGTTACTGGGGGAAGATTATACTTTTCAATTAAATCAAATTTTTCATTTATAGTTAGAGGTTTATTAGAAATTTTTTCTCGAATATCAAAAATTTTAAATCCTAATTTTCCAATTTCAGGGTAGTGATGGGAAACATATGGATTTTCAGTTCCTACCATTTCACCACAGAGGACCAAGTTAGGATTTTCTTTAAAAAAGGAGGTTAAATCCATTAATTCTAAAGCTTTTTTTGTGGTAAATGGGCATACATAACCTCCTCTGGTAAAAGCAAATATTTGATTATCAATAGATGCAATACGCACATTGTAACCATTCATCTTTTCTTCAACAGCAACTTTATCATTGAAATGATTCTCTAATGCTGGAGATAAGATTAAAGTTCTTCTTATCTTGGGAAATCCTCTTACAACCTCAATTTTTTTCCCAAGATATACTACTGTACCTGACTCGATTGTTCCCACATCTTTTCTAAATTGTAGTGCAGGAAATCCTCTGGACTCGTGAAACTTTATATTGCCACTGATTAGTGCGTTATTTAATTTTTCCCCTTTAACTTTAAGAATTTTTTGAAGCTTTTGATCCAAAAAGTCTTCTATCGATAGTTCTGAATGCAAATCACATGATTCACATTTATAAAAAAATGAAGTGAGAGAATTATTTCTTCTCCAATCAATTCTCATTGGGGATTTGCAGTTAGGACAGTTTATTACTGGAAAAATTCAGCGAACCCCCTCCACCTCAACAATAAATTTAATTAGATCTGTTTTTGTGATGAGACCTGTTACCCGGCCATCATCATCCACTACAGGAATTCCACTGAATCCTTTTTCAAGCATTATCTTTGCTGTTTCTTCTACAGAAAGGCCTTCGTTAATGGTTTCAACATTTTGAGTCATTACATCTTCAACTAACAAGTTCCTGATCCTTGCAGCCTTATATTTATCTGGAACAATTTTCCTAAAGGATATCATTGATTTAGCAATATCTTTAGCAGTAATCATCCCGGCAAGTTCACCGTCCTCCATTACAGGAAGTCTTCCTAGATCCTCATCCAGTATTAGTCTGCGGGCATGTACAATACGATCATGGGGAGCTATGGTTATTAAATCACGGGTCATTATATCCTTTACCAAGGTATTCTGGTATGGTTTTCCCATACAAATACCAATAAAATCTGTTTTAGTTATTATTCCTTGGATATCTCCATTTTCTAAAACAGGCAAACCACCAATACGATTATCCAACATTTTTTTGGCAACTTCCCCCACAAACTGGTCACTCTCTACATTAATCAAATCTTTATGCATAACAGTTGAAACATGGAAATGAGAAGGCGCTAAATTTCCATATTTAGATGATCCCAATTTTAAAGCAATATCTTTTTCAGTAATTATCCCAACAAGTTCTTTAACGTTTTTTTCATTAGTATTTACCACAATAAGTCTTGAAACCTTATTTTTTTTCATTAATTTTAAGGCGTCACATATGTTTTGATCTTTATCAATTTGGACCACTTCTGGCGTCATAATATTTTTAATATGCATCTAAATTCCTCGCATCTTTAAATAATACCTATCTTAGAATATTTACTGTATCCCTTCAATAATATCAGTTTTAGTGATTATTCCCACTAATTCATCATCTTCAACAACGGGAATTCCACTTATATCTTTTTCAATCATTATCTTAGCTGCTAATGATGCATCATCATCTTTAGATATTTTTAGAAGATCATTAGTCATTATATCACCTGCAGTGAGCATTGAAACCATCCTAAAGTTTTTCTTATCTTTTCCATCGACTTGATGGACGAAATATACTTTTTCAACACTTACACCAGTTTCAGGATCTTCTATATCTGCAAAAGATATGTTTTCAGAGGTTATTATCCCAACAGGTTCACTGTCTCTCATAACCACAATTCTCCCAATGTTATTATCCTCCATAATACTTATAACATGGGTTATAGCGTGATTTTCATTAACAGTGATGACTTCAGAAGACATTAAGTCTGAAACCTTCCACTTAGATTGGAATTTATTCTGATAAAATTTCATTAAATCTGTTTTAGTAATTATGCCCACTAATTCATCTTCTTCAATGACTGGAAGTGAACTTATATCATTTTTTAGCATTATCTCCACAGAGTCTTTTACTTTAGTGTCTGGACTAACTGTTATTAGATCATTCTTCATAACTCTTCTAATTGAGATCTTGTCTAAGGGTCTTTTTCTCCATGCGGCTCCATTACCTCTTAATTTTCGAGCAATGTCCTTTTCAGTAACTATACCTACTGGAGCTCCTTTTGAATCAATTACAACTATTCTGCTGAAACCATGTTTGAGCATTAAGTTTCGAGCATAGGCAACTTGATCAGTATCTTGAATTACAACTACTTCATCAGTCATTATATCTCTAACGTTCATTGGCAATCACCTGGGATTAGCTGTTAATAACTTTTAATATATCGCTTTCAGTTATCATACCCACAACTTCACCATTTTTAACTACGGGAAGTCCTCCAATTCCTTTTTTATCCATAATTTCACAGACATCGCCTAGTCTGGTTAATGGTGTGGTGGATATAACTTCTTGTTCCATTATATCCGTTATTTTAGAATTTAAAATATCTTCCGCATTATTAGAAACCATAGAATCAAATGCCTTGCTGGCTCCTAAAAACTCTAAAATATCAGTTGATGTAATAATACCCACGATTTTTTCATTTTCAGGGTGTGGAGTTTTTCTTTCTTCTCCAACAACAGGTATCCTTCTTAACCTGTTTCTTACCATTATTTTAGATGCACTTTCTATAGGGGTTCCAGGTGTGGTGCTGATAACATCTTTAGTCATGAAATCTTCAACAAGCTCTTCTGTGAGTACGCCAGAAAGGAGTATGGCAAAATCCCTCTCAGATACTATACCAACAATTTTATTTTCAGAATCAACAACTGGAAGTGCCCCCACCCCCTTTTCGTGTATTTTTTTAACTGCATCATTTAATGATGCTTTATTACTTAGAACCTCTATATCTCGGGTCATTATTTTTTTAACAGATTCATTAACCGCTGCTAAAAAGTTATCTTCATATTTTTCATGTAATATTTTATACTTTTCACCGCCGCCTAGAAAATTTAGAATGTCCATTGATGTAACAATTCCCAGAATCTTACCAGTTCCAGGGTCGGTTATAGGAAGTCTCCTGAATTTATTCTTTACCATTATTTCTGCTGCTTCCTTTATTGTGGTGGTTTGAGGTATTGTAACTACATCTTTCTTAGCCAAACTCATCACATCGCCCTCATGCTCTGATGCATGGGACTCAAATTCGATAGGGCCTCTATCCATAGATTTCACTATATTTATGGTATCTTTTCTTCTCATTCATACACCTCTTCTAGATAGAATATCCATTTAAGCATGTTTTTAATATTAAAATATATTTTATTGAATCAAATTTGGATTCAAAAAAGTTTTCTACGTTATATTTTAATTTTAGAAAATATTCTATAATTAAATCAAATAATAGATCCAATATTTTTGTTTTTTGGAAAATCAATTTAAATACGACTCCAAAATATCTTCCCTTGCAATAATTCCAATCAGATCAGATTCTTTTGCCCTATTGGCCATTTTTTTAATGTATACTGGGTTTTTAACAACTGGTAATCGCCCTATATCACATTTAACCAATAAATCAGCTGCTTCATGAATCTTCATCTGGGGAGTTGCAATGATTGGTGGAGTTTTCATTATTTTTTCTACTTTAATAGATCTTTTTATTTCATCAGATTCTTTAATAATTCGAACATGTCCAGAATTAATAATGTCTTTTCTAGTGATTATTCCTATCAACTTTTTATTTTTAATAACAGGAATTCCTGAATATCCTGTATCATCCATTTTATTCCATACAAAAGAGATAGGATCATCATGATTGCAAGTAACCACATCTGCAGTAAAAAACTCACCAACTGTTTTATTGTTATTTTTTTCAGATTTCTGTAAAAATCCCTTCAATAAATCCATAACACTAACTATACCTACCAAATACATATTATCTGAAGATTTTACTACAGGTGCTTGTACTTCATTGGCAGCCACTAAGTTATTGGCTAGTTCATACACATCCATTTCTGGAGTGGCAATCACTTTGGGCCTCTCCATAATTCCCCTTCCTTCAATATTCGATTTATTTGATGAGATATTTAAAATGTCTCCTCTGGTAATAACACCCGCTAAATGGTTTTTTGAAACTACAGGGACGCATCTGAATCCTTCTCTTCTAAGTATTGATCTTACTGTTGTTGCATAAGTATCTACGGAGACTGTGACTGGATCAGATGTCATAACATCTTTTACCTCAGTCATTCTATTCCTCCTCCAGATCCTCTTTGCATTCGTCACACACATACTTTCCATCGACTTGTTCCAAATATTCCATAAAATTTCCGCATATTTCACAAGCACCAGGCACTGGATTTTCTGATGAAGAATAAGTCACAGTATTTTCTAATCTTGCATTTATAACTAATATTTCAGTTAATTCTGGTGAAACAGACATTACATCTGTTGATGTTAAAATTCCCACTAATTTACCATTTTTTACAACAGGCAGCCTTCTTATACTGTTTTTAGCCATTAATCTTGCTGCTTCATTTAATTCTGTTCCAGGATCGATACTGATGAGATTTTTGGTCATTACTTCACCAATGGTTATTTCACTGGCAAGAATATCTTTTGCAACTACTTTTCTAAGAATATCACTTTCAGTTATTAATCCTTCTGGTTTGGCATTGCTTTTTACAATAAGACTCCCTAAACCCATTTTGGTCATAATTTTTGCTGCTTCTGCAACACTTATTTTGGGGTCGATTGTTACTACACTTGATGTCATTGCGTCGTGTACAGTTACTTTAGTTTCCATTTCCATTTAAAAACCTCCTATCTCACCTTTAGAATCTTATGAATTTGAGGAATAACTAAAACATCCATATATTTACCTGCATTTTCAGATATTTCAAACATTATTTTTTCATTATTCTGCCACTGATCCAGAGGACTTATGGGCTGGATAACCAAAGATATATTTGAAGAATCTGAGACTTCTCCATGGATCTTTGATGCTATAAATTCCACTGTGTCAATTTTGGTTGATGGCATTATAACTAATTTACAATAAATATTTGCACCCTCATCTATTAATAAGTTTAGGGATTCGATTTCTCTATCAAAAAGACTATTCCAACTATTTGTTGAATTATGCTCAGGTAATTTAATATCAACAGATGCATAATCAATTAAATTAGATATTTTAGCCAATTCATCGGGTAGGGAGCCATTAGTTTCCAGTAAATATTTGAAATTATATTTTCTAATAAATGTTCTTAAAAAATCAGCATGTAAAAGTGGCTCTCCCCCCGTAAATGAAACAGAATGAAAATCAGGAGTTAATAAATTAATAACTGCTTTGTAAAGTTCTTCAACAGAATATTCATCACCAGCAGCCGGATCTCTGCTTTGAGGAGTATCACAATAATTGCAATCAAGGTTGCATCCAGTTAGACGAACAAAAATCTGTCTTCTGCCAACTAATAATCCTTCACCCTGAATACTAGAGAAAATCTCATTAATACGAGCTTTCATTAGAGTACCGCCAGAGTTCAATAATTATCTTAGTTATTAATATGAATTTTATATTATTTATTTATAGTGTAATAGGCTCCCTGACCTATCCCTTCATTTATACAGATTTGAACACTGGAAAGCTTTTCATTTGTTTTTTTAAGAGATTCAAATATATTTTTGGCAAAAAATTCTGCCAATTCCTCAGCTGATGTAGATTTAAGTGGTAAAAGATAACAATCCTCTGAAGGTAGGACGTAACCTTTATCTGAAATTTTAAATTTAATAGAATGCTCTTTGTATGGATCATCTGAATTGAAATTAATGTCAGGACTTTCCACAGGGATTAAGACTTTGTGATCTAATTTTGAACATATCTCTTTAGCAATTGATTTCACTGTTTTAAAATCAGCTACAAATCCGAACTCACCTGATCTTTCTCCTTCTACCACCACGTCCACGTGATAGGAATGTCCATGAATTCCTCCGCAGAATTCGTGTTTAGGAATCATATGTGCAGCTGAAAACCTTAAATTTGCATGAATTCCGTTAATAACTATTTTCATTATAAAACCTTCTCTTATAGTAACATATTTACATAAATAACATTAATTCTAGAAATTAGCATCTCATGAAGTATTGTTTAATAACTCAGTTTATAATCATTAAATAAATTTTTGAAAAAATTTAAAAAAATCAAAAAACTCTTGTCTTAGTTATATCTTTATCAATTGACTTTATTTCATTAATATACTTTGTGCAAATTTCATTGATAATCATTTTTAGATTATCATCATTGAATTTTCCATTACATTCATTTATTCCAATGGTTTTCACATCTTCAGGGGTTCCCTCACTAATTACATTTATACCAAAATGTATCTTTAAGCTGCTATTAGAGCATGTTGCAATAGATACACTGAGTTTATATCCATTGACATAAATATCATCACCTTTCCTATAACTTAAAATGTTATGTTCAGTTAAAACTTCTTTAACTATCATAACCAAAATCCGTTGACGATGATATGCCATTCTCATATCTGGTGGTTGACAATCAAAGTGTTCTATGATAAAGTGAATCATTTTGTCTGCTTTGATTTCTAAACCAACATCTTCGTAGTCTAAGATCTTGGAATTATCGATGTCCATTGGTCCAATCCAAGTTATAATGCTTGATTTATTTATTTTATGCATCCTAAATGCCCATAATGGTTCAATCTGGCTTCCATCATAGATCATTGATTGTTCTAAATGTAAATGGATCATATTTTCACCTGAACTAATATCTTCAACTATTTATTGTTTTAAACTACTAAAGAAATAATCATAAGTGAAAAGTCATCATAAAAATATTTTATTCATCAATTAACAATTCACTATAACCTGTTTTTTTGTCAAAAACTCTTTTAAATTCTTTTTTTGATTCTAAAATGCCGATCTCTGCAGTAGTATGAATTTCACAACCATTCATCAAGTGTCCTCCGTAAACCATTCCATTAATATCAGAAATGGATATGTGAACATGAATACCATCTGCAGAAACTGTTCCTTCGGCCGATACAATCTCTAAAGGACCTTTAAAAAATTTATTATTACCATCTGCAGTTCTAAGAACAGCTACATTTAAACTTCCAACAATAGAGATAATAAATCCTGATTTTAAATTCTGATCATTTAAAATATCTTGGATTCCTTTTTTAAGATCCTGACCCGGTAAAAGTCTGGAAGCTATCATATTTAATAATGTTACCTACATTACATTTATTTATGATTGCCAGAACACGAGACTTCATATATACAAAAGATGATCTTTTCTTTGCTACAACTAGTTATCTTCACCCCAAGGATAGAATTTTATCTTTTTTGAGATATATTCCTGATGAAAATGGGGATCGAAGCAAAAATGGTAAAAAATACAGTAAAGTTGATTCTAAACAAGCTTATGAATTCTTAAAAAAAGAATTTCCTGATTATCTTTTTGATTGTGAAAATACAAAGGTAATGATGATGGGTGTACCCCATGAAGATCTAGAAAAAATAATAAAACCAGAAAAACGCTTGAATGAAATAATGAATAGCGAAACTGAAGAAGAACTTTTAAAAAAAGTGGTTAAAATCGCGGACACATTTCATGAATATGGGAATATTTCCTATAAAGATATGGGAATTTCAGGATCAATACTACCGGGATTATATGATGCTGAAAAATCTGATATTGACTTTGTGATTTATGGACTGGAAAATCATCGCAAAGCCTTACATGTTTTTGAAGAATTAAAGGATAAAATAATTTTTAACAGTATAAGTGATGAGTATTGGGAGAGACTATATGATAAGAGGATTAAAGATTCGACTTTAAGTATAGAAGAGTTCAAATGGTACGAAAAAAGGAAAAATAATAGGGGAATAATTGAAGGTACGCTATTTGACATACTAGCAACCCGTAAATGGGAAGAAATAAGAGGAAAATATGGTGAAGTAAGATATGAACCTGTGGGTATTTCTAAAATAAATTGTACGGTTTCTGATTCTTTAGGGGCATTTGATAACCCTGCAGTTTATAAAGTGGAAAATGTGGAAATTAAAGAGGGTCTTGATGTAAATATAACAGAAATTGCTTCATTTACCCATACTTATGCTGGTCAAGCTCGTGATGGTGAAGAAATAGTTGCCCGTGGTAAACTGGAAAAAGTCATTGATAATGATCAACATTATCGTTTAGTTGTGGGTACAACTCGTGAAGCAATTAATGAATATGTAAAGTTACGAAAACTATTTAAATAATAATTTTTTAATAAAAAGTATGAAGAGGATATTTAGATGAATAAGAATTCTACAATAAATATTGGTTTAATAGGTTTTGGGACTATAGGATCTGGTGTTGTGACTTTATTCAACGATAATATTGGTTTGATTGAAAGTAAAGCTGGAAAAAGGGTTAAACTTAAAAAAGTGGTTGATCTAGATATTACAACCAATAGGGGTGTCGATATAGATCCCTCTATATTATCTACTGATGTAAATGACATATTAGATGACCCTGAAATAGATATTGTAATTGAGCTTATTGGTGGTTACCAACCAGCTGAAAAATTTATTCTAACTGCTATAAAGAATGGAAAACATGTTGTAACTGCTAACAAAGCTTTGTTAGCTAAAAAATGGGATGAAATTATAAAAACTGCCCAGGATAATAATGTTCGAATTTGTTTTGAAGCAAGTGTAGGTGGTGGAATTCCAATATTACAGCCACTAAATGAAAGTTTGGCCTCTAATAATATTAAATCTATCTATGGTATAATAAATGGAACTGCAAATTACATATTAACTAAAATGACTGAAGAAAAGTTAGAATTTGAAAATGTACTTAAAGAAGCTCAAATGAAGGGTTATGCTGAACAAGATCCTACCTTTGATATTGAAGGATTTGATACTGCTCAAAAACTGATTATATTATCCATCTTAGGTTTTGGAGTTTACGTGAAACAGGAACAATTCCATGTGGAAGGGATAAGCAAAATTACCAGCCGAGATATTGAATTCATAAGTGAAGAACTGGACTGTTTTATCAAACTTTTGGCCATTGCAAAAATCAGCAATGGAGAACTTGATTTGAGGGTACATCCGACCTTGATTCCTAAAGAACATCTTCTAGCATCTGTAAAAGATGCTTTTAATGGAATTTATGTAGTGGGAGATGCTGTTGGACCTGTGATGATGTATGGTCAGGGTGCAGGTAAGATGCCTACTGCAAGTGCAGTCGTGGGAGATTGTTTAGAGATAATCAATAATATGGAAAAAAAAGTTGATTACGGACCAAATATAAAGTCCATAGATAGAATAAAGAATATTGATGAAATCATTTCTAAATATTACATTAGACTAACTGCTGTTGACCAACCAGGTGTTTTGCATACCATATCTGGAATACTGAGTGATTTTAATATAAGTATTGAATCTGTTAGTCAAAAAAATGGAATGGATGATCAAGTGGTTCAAATTTATATGGTGACCCATGAAGTTCTTGAAAAGAATGTTGCTAGGGCCATGCAAAAAATTATGGATTTGGATGTAATTAAAGGAGATGTCTTATTTATAAGAGTTCTTGACGAATGAAAAGAGAAGGTGTTGAAAATAATTCCTGTTTCTTCCATTTCTGAATATGTTTACTGTCCTATGAAATTATATCTACGATATAATGTGGAAGAAACACCTAGAAATCCTCAAATGACCAGTGGAAAACTTTACCACCAAGTAAGACAAGAATTTCAAGAAATGGTAAAAAGGGATTTATGGTCCATAACAGCAGATATGGAATTAAAAAAAGTTTTTAATAAAATATTTAATAATTTACCTCCAATTTTAGAAAAAAATCTTCTAAACCATCCTGATCTGGAATTTTTAGAAAAAAAAGATATTGAAGAAATATTTAAAAAAATTATTAATCAGATCCGGGCAGAATCTTGGATTATTGCGGTTAAAATAAAAAATATTATGGATGAAACTGAAAAAGATGTTCCAAAAATCATTGAAATGCTTTTTCCGCCAGCTATATTAGAATATAAAATGGAAGATCGGGAAATGGGTATTGGGGGAATTGTAGACAGAATAGAGGTTTTTGATGGAGTATATTACCCTGTGGAGATCAAGTCAAATAGGCCTCCGTTAAAGGGTGTTTGGGAGTCTGATGAACTACAAATAGCAGCTTACGGGTTTTTAATTGAAAAAGAATTTAATACAGAAGTTTTAGTAGGATTTATTGATTATCTGAAAATAAACGAACGTAGACCTGTTGTTTTAAACTCTAAATTGAGAAAAAAGCTTTTAGATACAATCGAAGCTATTTATGATATGTTTGAAGGAGATATTCCAGAAATTGATTTAAACATCAAAAAATGCAAATTTTGTGAGTATTCTGATTATTGTGAGCATTTCCAGGACATTAATTATTAAATAAACGGAAATCTTTATAGATCTACGATTCTTATTAAGATATTTTCCACAATCTTTCAAGGAAATTAAATAGTAAATTTTAATCATTAGAAATAACATAAATTAATAAAGAAGAATAGTGGTGATTAAATGACCAAGGAAGAACTTATTAAAAAATGTGAAGGAATGGACGATCCGAGTGTGATGAGTTCATGCAAAGCACTTTTAGAAATGATGGAAGAAAAAAAGGTAGATGTGGAAGAAGATAAAGAACAAACTTATTTAGAAATGGCTGAAAACCTATCACCAAGCGACGTACCAAAGGTTTTAGCATTAGCACTTAAAGTAAGGGAAAGTGGGGATATTAAAGATCCGGAAATTAAGAACGCTGCAAGTATATTAATCAGAGCTATAGAAATGAGTTAAGCCAATCAAAATTTTCTTCTATTAATTTTTTTTATATCAAAAATTGCTGTATCAGCAACTGCCATTACTGCAATCACCCCTGCCTGAATTGGATCAGTAATAATTAAATCTGCCTTTCTTGTTACGCTACCCGGCATGCTGAGACTAATTATTATCATTTCATGTTCCTTTTTCACTTTTTCTACTGCTTCAGAAATTTCACCACCCATCAGGGATCCTGCCAGAACCAAGGCACAAACCCTTGGAATCCTGCCTACAGCATATACGGCTTCTGCCAGTTCTTTTTCACCTACCAAGGGAATTGTATCGATACTTATTCTCTCTCCACGAATATTATGCCTATCTGCCTCAGTAATGGCTCCTTGTGCAACCATTGCTACTTGAGCTCCTCCACCTATAATAATTATTCTTTTTCCATAAATTTCCTCCAGTGATGGATGAACTTCCACATCTTTAACTACTGGAAAACTTTTCAAGTTTTTAACGAATGTTTTAATATCTTCTACATTCTCTAATTCTAAATAAATTGATGCAGAATCATCTTTATCTATAAATAGATGAGTATAACTGATATTTATTCCGCATTCCGCCATCATATCAGTGATATCTCGCAATACCCCAGGTTTATTTATAGATTTAATAGTAATAGCAATTTTCATATAAATCACAGCATTCTAATATTTCTAATTTTATTAATAGATATTTATCCATTTATCTGTATTAATAGTATAAGAATAAAATAAAAAATTTCCAATTTTTAATCTGATTTTTGCACAAAATATGTTAAAGGTCTGAAAAATGCGGTAATTCTAAAATATTACAAAAGTGAAATTAGAACTAATATTTATTAAATCTTATGTTATGCTTGAGCTATCAGATATTAGAAATAAAGTTTAACAAAAAGAAATACCGAAAAATTATAGAATTAGAAAACTAAATAAATAAAATATTGATAAAATAACCAAAACAAGAATAAATGTAATAAGATAAAAATTAGTAGATTTTAATTCAAATTAGTAATCAAATATAAATTCATTTAGATAATATAATAAATATAAAATAAAAATTTTATTTGAATGTGATTATGTTTAAGATGAATTTAACTTTATTTTATCTAATTTAGCTTTTGCTTTTTTAAATGTACTTAAGAAGGAATCATCCTCAGTAATAGGAATAACCTCCAGACCTAATTTATTATGTTTTTCCAACCATTCCTCAGAGTATATGGGAATGTCGATCTTAATTGGTTCATTTGTGGGATTTACCACAATTACATTTCTGTAAGGAAAAGAAACTTCTACAATATATCCACCTACACTAATTATGTGCATAGGTCTTACCACGAATTTCATAAAATCACTCTTAAAGGTTATTTAACATTTGATCGTTTTATTTTCTTTTGATATTTATTTTTTTACTTTCAAAATCCCTCTTTAGATGAATGCTGCTATTATGCCTAATATTCCAATTATAGATGTTCCTGCCACCACAGGATAGAATTGTTTAAATGTAAATATAGGTGAGAATGCACTTAGTATAGCCATTAAAATTGGAAATATAATAGCGGTACCCACTGTTACCAGAAAGAATGGATCTAGAATATTTGGAGGTATTCCCAAAAACAAGGTAACATATAGACTGGCTAAGACGAAAATTAAGAATCCTCTAGTAATATAAATATATGCTCTTGATTTAGCTGCATATTCCATTAAAGGTCCCTCAATAACATCAGCCTTAGTCTTTAATATGGCAAATGGATATTCATTTAGTAATATCATAGATCCCATAAAGAAAACTATCGTACCTAAGATACCCGCTATTGTGAAGAGTATAGGGCCGTTGATTTGTTGATATGCTACAATCTCACTTAGATATAAACTTTTAGCCATAGCCACTGGAATGAAAAGTGTAATGTAAATGGGAAATGATCCGAAAGCTATTAACCTGAAAGCTCTAAGACTACTTAACTCTTCAAGGAAGGATCTTTTAGCATTTGGATGTTTGGCCCCTTTTACCACATCTGGAAATGGCATTCCCATAGATAAAACAGACCTTGAGAGTACCCCCATAAACATATAAATCACTTCTTCTATCTTTAAAAGTCCCACGATAGCTATTACTGTTGTTAATGCGCCTAAAAAGTACATTTGAGGTATCGTAAATAATAATATCAAGAATATTGAAAGTAAACCAATTAATGGAAGAGCATTATAAAGTCTTGGCATTGGAGAGTTGGGAATTATGGTTTCTTTAAAGAAAAATTTGATTGGAGCCATAAAACCAGGGCTCGATAATGGTGGTCCTACTCTCTGCTGGATTCGGGCATGAACAAATTTTCTTTCAATTCCAGGTAGCCATAAACTAACAAAAAATGCTACGATTAATGTTCCAATAACCGCTAATACTGAAGTTATAATTGTTGTTGAAACTGACATCTCACCACATCTCCTATAATTCTATAATTTTAATAGCACGATCTGTGCATGTAAAGCAAGGATCACATTGAACTATGGCTAGTTGAGCATCAGTAATGTGATTACCTATACAAGCATGTTCCATTGCCCCAATATTACTCATAGAGGGCGTACGAATAATTACATTCCTGGTTCTACCTTCTTCAATCCTGTAGGAGTGATAAAGAGTTCCACGGGGTACTTCAATATAACTTTTTATAATCGGAGTATCAGCCATTTCCCAACTTCTGTTTGTTATTCTACCCTCCGGAAGATCTTTTAAAGCCTGACGGATAATTTTAACTGATTCAAAAATTTCTAAAACTCTTACAAGAAGATTTGACTTAACATCCCCATCATCTTGAGTAATAACATCAAAATCAAAAGGATCATAACATTCCATATCTGTCCTTAAATCCCTAGCTACACCGGTAGCTCTTAAAGTAGGACCTGAAGCAGCCAATCTTAAAGCATCCTTTCGAGATATGACACCCACACCGGTTATACGGGACATGATCATAGGATCCGACACAAATCTATCAGCAAAGTTAATGGCCTTTTCTTCCACAAAATCCATCCCTTCTTTGATTTTTTGAATCCTCTTGGAATTCAGTTCACATCTAGGCCTTACACCCCCTATAATAGGTGCACCGTATTGCACTCGGTTTCCCCCGATCATCCTTAAAAGTTCCATTACCGTCTCCCTAATATAAAATAATCTCATAGAAAATGTTTCGTGCCCTAATACTTCATTTCCATGAGCTAAATATAAGAAGTGACTGTGTAGCCTTTCTAATTCTCCCATGATTACTCTGATGTACTGTGCTCGATCTGGGACTTCTATTCCCAGTCCTTTTTCAGCAACCATGACAGAATTCCAAATGTGACTATTGGAACAAATTCCACAGACTTTCTCAGTTAAACTATTGGCCTTTTCAACCGGTAAACCTTCCATAATTCTTTCGATTCCTCGATGATTTACCCCTATAGTTATTTCAGCATCTTTGACAATTTCATCTTCAACAAAAAGCCGAACACGATATGGTTCCAAAGCAGCAGGATGGACTACACCCATTGCTACCTCAGTTTCAATTATGGTTTCTTTAGTTGATTTATTATTATTTATTTTGTTATCATCATTCATAAAAACACCTGCTGAATATGTTATTTGGCATTTAACAATAAAGGTAAAGCAGCTACAACTCCGGATAAAACATCTTCAGGCCTAACAGCACATCCCGGCACTTTAGCAGCTACAGGGATTACTTCTTCCACTGGTCCGGCTATCTCTTCTGATGGAATTTCTCCGTGAATATTTTTATAAACTCCACCCATAAGAGCACATGCTCCCGCTGCTACAACTGCTTTAGGCTCTGGAATAGCCTTATAAATTTCTTTTAAAGGTTTTTCATTATGTTTAGTAACCGGCCCTGTGACAACTAATACATCTGCTTCTCTAGGGTTCCATGTCAAAAACACTTTATACTGTTCTGCATCGAATTTTGGTGATAATATACAGTTAACTATCTCAATATCACAACCATTACATCCTCCAGTATAAACTAACATAACATGTACTGCTCGTGCCCTTGAATATGATTTTAAACTCATCTGATCCCTCTTAATTTGGATTTTTGGATAATATTTTCTTAACAAAGATTATCTTTTAAAACTTTTCTTCTTGAGTATACTGGTATCTGCCAGATACTGTGATATGAAAGCTATTTTATCTTCAGAAATTTTAACTGGTTTTTCCAGAAGTTTACTAATGTCCGATTCTACTTGACCTACATCATTGGGATGTATGGTTCCTGCTTCCCCAAATAATGCATATAATGGACAAAAATCATGACAATAATAACATGTTACGCATTTTAAACTGTCTAAAACAGGTATTTGATCCTTTATTAAGCCTTCCATTAGTTCTACTGGTTCATCCAGCTTTTTCATGGTAATTGCTTCAGTAGGACACACATTTGCACATCCTGAACAACCAATACAAGGTTTCTCTGCAACCTTTTCAGTGGGTACAATCTGGCCATTCAATATTTTATTTCTAAGTTCCATATCCGTTACTCGGTCAGAAGCAAAAATTATACGTTTAAGGTTACTATAAGCTCCTTCTAACATTATTCTTATTAAATCTTTCATGATGATACCTCAAATTCCCTTTCAAATAATACTGCTCGAGCTGGACATGCATTGGAACATGCTCCACAATATATGCATTTAGAATCATCAATTACTAATCTTCCATCTTCTGTCTCAAAAATAGCTTCTTCTGGACATATTTTTTTACATAATTTACACTGCATACATAATTTATCTTCAATTAGTGTAAATCCATCTTTTATTAATTTTTTATGCATAGTAGTTTTTGGAATAGCATCGACAGGGCAGTGTATGCCACATTTTTCACATAATATGCATTTTTCTAGATCCACATCTATAGTTCCCCTTTTCAATGTAATGGCATCTTTAGGACATAACTCTGCACAAATACCGCAAGATATGCAGTCTTCAGACACACTTCCATCCCAAGTAATATTTTTAAAGCTTCTTGCTTCACTTATATCACATGCTTTAACACATTTTCCACAAGAAACACAGAATCCTTTTATTTTTTGATTTGGATCATCAGATAATTTAATTGTTCCAACGGGACAGACCTCCAAACAATCCAGGGACTCACAGTCTTTGCAAAGGGTTGGATCGTACCTTAACTTACCATCCGCCATTTTTAATGCTCCCTTACCACATGATTCAGCACAAAGACCACAATTTAGGCATGAAACAATAGCCCCCTCAATTTCCTCTGAGGGATCAGGTTTTTTGATCTTCACCTCAAAATCATCTATATAAATGGCTTTATTTGGACATTCCTTCAAACATTTAAGGCATAAAGTACATTTTTCAGGATCGATAGTATTGTCTGATATAGCATCAGCGGGACAAACGTCCTCACATACCCTGCATTGAGTACATTTACCCTCTAAGTTAATCTTTACTTGTATTGCCTCTGTAGGACAGTAATATTCACAACGTTTGCAGAGAGTGCATTTATTATCATCAGTGACAACATTGATTCGTTCGACTTTCTCATCCTCTTTTTTAAATCTTTCTTTGGGAGGGATAGTTAGATTTAATGATTCTAAGAATTGAATTTGTCTGTCTTCAATAATATCATAAGCATCTAATCTTGCATTTATAGGGCAAGCTTCTGCACATATCCCGCATCTTGCACAGATTCCTTTGACCATGCCCTCTTCAATTTTTATACTGTTAACTGGACAGGTTAGTTCACATACACCACAAGCATTACATTTAGCACGGTCAACAACATATCCTCCGTATCTATTTCTAAAAATGGCCCGGTTTGGACATGCTTCTTCACATGCCCCGCACGTAATACAGCTAAAAGCTTTACCCTCTATGAGTCTGATTGCTTCTGTTGGACATTCCTTTACACATTCACCAATGCCCTCACATTTTTTTGTTGACAAAAACATGATACTTGCCTTCCATATTTTAATTTTTTTTGATATCCTAAATTATTTAAATTGAATATTTATTATCTTCCTAAAACTATTTTACCTGCAAAAATTCCAATAATTGCTGCTATAAATCCCGTTGAAATCGGTAAATCATTATAAAACGGGAATGTACCTAATTCATAGGCCATTGCAATAGCTACAATCAAAACTACTAGGAAAGATCCAATAGTAAATTTAATCTTGCTATCTGGTTCTGTTTTTATCCTACTTCCAAGTATGAATCCTAATATGAAACCAAAAAGGGGTGGACCTATATAAAACATTTTTAACTCTCCAAGAATGCTATTACCACCGCACTTAGACCTACCATCACTTTTATCCCAACAACTATGTTGAGATAAGGTATAATCCCTGCATGTATAGGGTCGGGGTAATCAAATAAATTCATTATGAATGGGGGTACTGTGCTGTAAAGATCTACACCTACATTATAAAGGAAAGCACCAGTTAAGACCAAACCTACCAATCCTAATAATATAAATCCTAATGCACCCACACTTTCCATTCCTGCTAGAAAATTGTGTGAAAATTTAAAGGGATTTTCACGTAAACCATACACTACTGCACAGAATATGAATGCACCAGCTATCATTGCACCTCCCTGGAATCCTCCTCCAGGAGTTATGTGGCCTCCCAGTATAGTTAAAATTCCCAGACACATTATTAACATTGCTGCGGGAAACACGAATATCTTAAGGATTGTACTCATTTATTTACCCCCTAGCTCTACTTTTCCTCTTCCAAATACCAGTAAAGTAACAACTACTGCCGTTACAAGTATCAATGCTTCACCTAATGTATCATAAGCTCTCCAATCAAATACGACTACCGTGACCATGTTGGGTGCGATATTAGTGCCTACATAATTGTATAAATAGCTAATCCCTGGATAAATCAATGGTTTAAAACCATATATCGCCTGAAATAGTGTTACGCCAAATAAAGCAAGGGCAATTCCTGCAACTAAATTTCTTAATCCATCAGACATTTAAATTCCCCCAGTAGAAAAGGGTTATAATTATTCCTAAAGCCACAATAACAAAAAATATCATACTATTAAAAGAATCATTCTGCTCTCTCTTCAGACGAGGCATTATAGGCATAAATGTTAAAGCAACTACAAATACTGCTAAGACAATTACTATCATTAACACAGTATTCACCAACCTTAACATTACCAGAGCAATTAAAAGGGATGATATCAGAGTTATCTCTGCTGCCAAAGTTGAAGAGGCAGATATATTAGTTAATGGCTCCTGTTCTTCAGTTTTTGTTTGAATTTCCCTAATCCTTTTTAATACAACATCATAAATATTCATATAATCCCTCTCATATTACCAGACTATTTGCTAAAACTTGTAATAAATCAGTAGCAATTTGTGGGAAAAGACCTAAAATAATACAAACTGCTAATAAAACCAACATGGATATTATAGTAGCTTTAGGTATATTTTTATCATTTATTTCAAGTTCAACAGGTTTTGGTCTCATGAATATGGTATAAAAAGCTTTCATGAATGTCATGAACGTTACTATGCTTATTAGTATCATTATTATACCTAATTCTGGTAATCCTGCGCTAATTGAAGCTTGAATGAGTTGTAATTTACTTTGGAATGCGTTTAAAGGAGGTACACCTGCCATAGCTAAACCCGCTAATAAAACCAGTAAAGCTACTTTAGGATTTTCTATCATTAATCCTCCAAGTTTTCTGGTGTCACTGATACTGGTTTTATATAGTACTGTTCCAAATCCAATGAATAGAAAAGCAGTTATAATAGCTTCATTTATTGCCTGGAATAGACCTGCAGTAATGCCTAATGCAGTTCCCAAGCCCAATCCAATTCCAATGTATCCTAATTCTCCAACTGCCAAATAACCAATTATTCTCTTAAAGTCATTTTGCATTAGGGCCATGGTGATTCCCAGTATCATAGCCAGCAAAGATATGACAATTATAACTATTTGGGCGAATGGAAGAAAAGAAAATATTCTAAGAATAATTATTCCCAGAGCCACAAAAGTGAAAACTGAAAAAGCTTGAAGTAATGCAGCACCATGGGGCAAGGCCTTACTATAAACAGCTGATTTAATAGTGTGGAATGGGGGTAATCCAGAACCATATAACCAGCCAAATACAATCAAACCACAAGCCATTAATAATACTGGATTTTGTGGATCTACCACACCATTTTTTAGTGAATAGATGATATCAGTGATATTTACACTACCTGTTAACCCTAAAAGTAGAGCTATTCCTAGAAGAAGCAAAGGAGCTGCAACACTGCCCAATATCATATATTTTAGCGCGGTTTCATAATTATTTTTTACTTTAGATGCAACGATAATTCCTACTTGGGTTATAGCTGCAATTTCAAAGAAAACATATAGATTAAATATGTCATCAGTAAGTAGAATTGCACTAACTGCAGCAGTTCCCATAAACATTAAGAATGCATAAACTCCCGATGGTTTTTTAGTTTCGTTTAAAGAGGTAAATATGGCCAGAAAAGCAATTAAACCCAATATAAAAACCATGACCTTTTGTGCGCTATCAAAATTATAAGTTATTGCTGGGTGAAATACATTTAAAGCTGAACTAGTGATGAATGCTGGTAGATTCTGCGCGATAGCTGAATTTTCAGCCAGCGGCGCGTAACCACCAAAGAAATATGTACCATAACTTGCTATTAATGGTATTATTGGTATGGTTAGTGCAACCAATATTGCCAATATCTTTATTGTTTTATCCTTTTTGTGCAGTAAGTTTAGAAGTAGAGCACATGCAATTGGAAGTATGACCATAATTGGAATTAATGGATTCATAATAGTTCCTCCATATAAACATTTAAATGTGATTTTGGGTTTTGAGAGGTTTTTGTTGTGTAAAATAGGTCAATATACATTTTATTCATTTTATTCCTCCCCATTATCTCCCAGAACTTTTGATGCACTTATCGTTCCATGTTTTTTGTATAATACAATTATTATCCCCAGCATTACCGCCAGTGTACTGGCCCCAATAACAATGCTGGTAAGTACTAATGCAAATGGTAGAGGATAAGAAGCATTTTGTGCAAACCATTCCACAGTCATACTAGGAAGGTAAATGTATACTATCCCTCCTGGTTTGTATCCAAGAGTTACTAAGAAAAGATTGACTCCATCACCAATAAATGCCAATCCTATTACCTTTTTTATCAGATTATCTAAAAATCCAACAGCAAAAATACCTATGATAATCAAAGAAGCTGCAGTAAACAATGATGCTAGTTGAGTATCTATAATCATTCTATTCCTCCATCCTGCGAGTTTTGTAAACCGCTAAAGCAAAAAATACTGGGATAATAGCTGTTCCTACTATGGCTTGTGTAAGTGCGACATCTGGCGCCAATAAATATTGATATAAAAAGGCTATTGACGCCCCTGGAATACCTGTTAATATAGCTGATTTTAGAAGGTCTCGCTGTATAAGGGCAAGTATTGCGCCTGCAACTGTTAAAATCATTAGAATATATTCAATCATCTTGTTTCCTCCCCGTAATAGTAAGCATTTGCTATTGCGTGGTTTGCAAATGGAGCTAGAATAAAGTAGGTGGCTGCCAAAAGTGGTTGACCTAAAACTAAGAGTGCTAATATACAGCCTACATCAGCTATTCCTAAAATGTGGACCCGAGCATATAAAACTCTTTCAAGATCGTCCTTATATCTTATTATTCCTATAGCAGAAAGCAAGACTAAAACAGATGAAATAATTAATATTGCAGATTTTATCAATGTTATGGTGTCCATACTGTAATCATCCCCGCAAAACTTTTGAAAAGGCTATGGTTCCTACTGGGCCTAATATTACCAATGCGTAGGCTATTTCCTTACAGAAACTAATGTTATACATGTTTTGTATTAAAATTAAGATTGTGGCAACAGCTATGCTCAAACCAGTGACTCCCACCAATCCCATGGCAATTGTTTTTCTGGTTGCAATTCTAATGGTTGCAATTGCAAAAATAGTAAGCGATGCCAGAAGAATATATTCTGATAATAATAGTAAATCCATTTTAACATTCCTCATTCTTAATATTGATATTGTAATTTTTTCTTTCTCATATAATCTACTAAAATCTTCATTATTTATTCTAACATACCCTTTATATAAGATTCAAAGGGTATTATATCCCCTTTTTCTTTCGGAATAATTGATGCGACTTTTATAATTTGTTTTTCTGAATCTAAATCAATAGAAAGAGTTCCTGGAGTTAAAGTGATGCTATTGGCAAGAATAGTTTGCGAAATCGGTCTTTTGAGTTCTGTATGGATTTCAACTACTACTGGTTCCACATTTCCAGTGACAGTTCTAGTAGCCACATCTATTGTTGCTTTTAATATCTCAAATAACAGTATAATGAAATAAGCAATGCCATAGAATATTCTTGTTATAAACATTAAAATATACTCCTTTTCTTGTATCTGATGCGAATATTGATTATGAAATTTTGCATGGCTTAACATCTAAAACTTTAATTACCTATTAACGATTTTTAAAGCTATTTTGATATCACCATGATAATTACAATTCTTCATTATAAAACATGATATATATAAAGATAACTAAAATCTTTTGAACCATCTGATGATTACTCAGTTGACATAAATATTAATGTAGCTCAAAAAAATTAATTAAAAAATGGGTTATCTAATATGCTAAAATAAAAAAAGATTTAATTAGTCGTTTCCACTAATTAAACCACCTATAGCTCCACCCACACCCATGAAAACAATATTAAGGATAAGTGAAACAATAACTATACCTATACCCGCAACAAATGTGGCGGCGAATCCAGCCAATCCCCCGAATATGGTTCCACCCACGACTAACATTATTGCTAATAATATAGAACCAAATGCTCCGGCAACAGTTGCATTCCATAAACCTCCGAAAAAGCCTTCATGCACCCAATAGCCGACAATAAACCCTGCAATAAACAATCCCAGATTTGAACCCCAATAAGGATTGATATAAACTCCAAGATTACTTAAGATTATTGCTAAAATAAATCCAACAATAACTGGTCCCCATTTAACCATTAAATCTCCTCCGTAAATTTAATGGATTTATTTCTCTAATAAAAGATATTTAAATCTAATCACAAAAATTTAATTCAAATTTTCAAGTTAAATTTTATTTAAAATAATAGATAAAATTAAATTTTTTTGTTCCTTTAATAAATCTAAAAATAATTAAAAAACTAAATTACTAGTTTTAAGTACATATAAAACCTTATAAAAACGAAAATCCCCCATATAAAAAGAAATAGAACTCCATACTTTTTCTTACATTTTCTGGATGATACTGGTCTAAATAGCTCCAAACCTTTGGGAGTTAAAAGGTCTAGTGTTAAATGACTTACGAAACCTAAAAATAGAGCTAGAAAGGTCCCATATAAAGTTATATGTGAAACTGGCAAAAAGTAAATTCCTGTAATAATCAAAATAATATATATGGGCATAATTCTTATATTTAAACTTAAAATTCCAAGAAATACCCCGATTACCATCAAAGTAATAGTATTGTCTACATTAAAATCTTTTAATAAAAAATAGGCCCCTAAAACAAATGCTGTCAATAAAATTGATATAATAAATATTCCAAACAAAGAATGAGTAAACCCCCTATGTTTGGAAAAATAAAGTATTAAGACTATTAGAACTAATAATATACCTATTAAAAAAGGCAATTTTAACATGTACAATATTAAAGATAGTAATAAACCTACAATCAATATAATATTACGATTTTTTCTTTTGATTTTGTGATCGATGTCAATTATTGATGTTCCAATAACTGCCAGTGCCAGTAAAAATACATCCTGAAAAAATGGGATGGTGAATAAAAGTGAAAACAGTATATGTTTTTTATATGAAGCCATTTAGACACCTATTTAATTATTTAATCATTTTAAAATAATTTAAAAATGATATCATTTGATTATAAGATTTTTCAGGAGATCCTGGATCAACCTCTCCATTTTCAGAAACTACTTCACATGTCACGGCGGGAATTCCAGCTAAGTTACATTCATCTTCAAAAGCTCCTTTATAATATAATCCTGCTTTTTCATAAAAAATTAACTCTGAAGGAGTATTCTCACTTATATATCTTGCTATTTCATAACTCTTAATGCAAGGTTTCTTAGAGCAAAATACACTCTGTCTTCCAGGATTACTTTTTAGTTTAGTGGAATGAAAATCTGAGACAGCATCAATTTTTAACATCTTAATTATTTTTAGCAAATTATTAGAAAGACATCCTAACTTCGACGCCGCCCGGTTCATGTCAATTCCATTAAATCTTCTAGAATTTTCCATTGTGGCGTGTGGAATGCTAAAGGGAACCACATAAACTGTACCTCTCAATTTAGAATTTATAAGTTCATTTATAAGATTTAAAGAAGCAATTTGTGGGGGTAATTCATTTCCATGGATTCCGGCGGTAATCATTAGCTTAGGATTTCTTTTACCCAATTTAATTAATGCTGTACCTTTAGTGACTTTTTTTAATATTGCGATATTTAAATCAGTTTTAGAAATATTTTCCATTAATACATCATTTTTTTCAACTCTTCCCCCAGTTTCATATGATATAATATTAATTTCAAGACCAATATCATTTAAATTACTAAAAACCATACCTACACCAAGATATACATACTGAAATATTTATTAGTATATATTACTTAAATTACTTAATTAATATCTTAGATGGAATTTCAATATAAACATAATACAAAAAATAATTTTAATATAATAACAATGGTGATTAAATGGAAAAAGTGGTTCTAGCTTTCAGTGGCGGATTAGATACTTCAGTATGCATAAAATTACTGGAAGAAAAATATGAAATGGATGTAATTACAGCATGCGTAGATGTAGGCCAACCAAGAGAAGAAATAGACCGACCCGCCTCTGTAGCTGATGAAGTCGGTAGTTTAAAACATTATACTATTGATGCTCAAGAAGAATTCGTAGAAGATTTTATATTCAAGGCCATTAAAGCTAATGCAATTTATGAGGGATATTCTTTATCAACAGCGTTAGCCAGACCATTAATAGCCATGAAAATAGTGGAACTTGCAAAAAAAGAGGGAGCAAATGCAATTGCACATGGATGTACTGGTAAAGGAAATGACCAGTTCCGATTTGAGTCTGTTATTCGTTCCATGTCAGATTGTAAGGTAATAGCACCTATAAGAGATTTGAACCTTACCCGAACTGAAGAAATGGAATATGCTAAATCTTGTGGGATACCCTTACCTGCAGACAAACATTACAGTATTGATGAAAATCTATGGGGACGGGCCATTGAGGGAGATGCATTAGAAGATCCAATGGTTGAACCTCCTGAAGATGCATTCAGCTGGACCCAACCCATTGAAAAAACTCCAGATAAAGCACAAGATTTGACTATTGAATTTGAAAAAGGAATTCCAAATTCAATTAATGACGAAAAACTGTTTCCATTGGACCTAATATCTAAATGTAATGAAATTGCCGGCATGCATGGGATTGGAAGGGTTGATATCATTGAAGACCGAATTATTGGCCTTAAATCCAGGGAAATATACGAAACACCCGCGGCTTTATTACTAATAACTGCCCATAAAGCTTTAGAACAACTAGTGTTAACCCGAGAAGAATTAAAATTTGGTGAAATAGCCAGTAACACTTATTCAGAGATTATATACAACGGAATGTGGCATGACCCACTACGTGAGGATCTGGATCAGCTATTTGATAATATGCAAAAAAGAGTTACAGGACAAGTTAAACTAAAATTACATAAAGGTAGCCTGAGAGTTATTGGTAGAAAATCGCCTTACAGCTTATACCAAGAAGAAGTTGTATCTTTTGAGGACAAAGCCCTTGATCAAAGGGAAATTGCAGGTATGGTGAAACATTACGGTATCCAAGCAGCAGCTTACAACAAAATCTGCAAAAAATAATCTGAAATTAGAGGTTTTAAAACGACATCAGCAGGTTTAATAGTATTAGGTATAATAATACTAATACTGGTAATTTTAGGATTTGGAATACTGGTTAAAGCCCTTAAATTAGGTGTAAAAATAATTTTACATATGATTCTAGGTTGGATCTTACTATTTTTAGTTAATCTAATCCCTTTTATTAATATACCCATAAACTTATTAACTATATTGATTGCAGGATTTGGTGGAGTTATAGGGGTAATTTTACTACTTATTTTGCAACTAATAGGTTTATTTTAAAAAATACTTTTAAAGAGTTTTTATTATTCTATGAATTATTTAGCCCAAATAAAAATGTTTACTGAGTTATGGATTTCATGAAAATTTGAGATATAAACTTTGTCAATTCATTTGCAGTAAAATTATAGCCAAACTCTTTAAAAGCTAGATCACCAGCCTTTCCATTAATGAAAGCTGCCAAGTATGCTGATTCAAAAGGAGTATTTCCCTGAGCCATTATTCCCGCCACTAAACCTGCTAGACAATCTCCTGTGCCCCCCACAGTCATACCCTGATTTCCTGTTCGGTTAAGTTTAAAACTTTTTCCATTAGAAATTACATCAATAACTCCTTTAAGCAATATAACTGCATTAAAATCGTGTGAAAAAGTTTTTATTGTTTGAATTTTATCTTCTAAATTATCTGATAATTTTTGACCAGTTAATGCTTTAAATTCATTAGCATGAGGAGTGAAAACTACTTGTTCTTTATTATTTTTCATTGAGTGTATTGTTTCATTATCTAACATGTGCAGTGCATCAGCATCAATTACCAATGGTTTTTTTAGTTGAGATATAATTTTTCTAACAGCAGTTATAGTTTCTTTATCTCTTCCCAAACCGCACCCTATAAGAACCGAATTAACGCTTTCTGCCATTTTAACTATAGGTTCTACATCATCTATTGTGATATAATTCTTAGAAAAACTCCTTACAATAAAATCGGGAGCATAAGACCTTATATCTGAAGCTACAATTTCAGGAGCAGCAATATATACTATATCAACCCCTGATTTTAGAGCAGCCATGCCTGCTAAGGCTGGAGCCCCAGAATAATCTTTACTACCTCCAATAATTAGTACTCTGCCATTATTACCTTTATGTGAATATTTAGAGGGACTTTTTAATCTAAGAAGATCCCCTTTGCCGGTGAAAATTTCAGCTTCTTTTGGAATTCCAATATCACATACTACTAATTTACCCACATATTTATCTGAATTTTTAAGCCCTTTTTTGGCCTGATGAAAGGTTATGGTAACATCCGCCATTACTGCTTTATCATAAACCTCTCCTTTTAAAGGATCTAAACCACTTGGAACATCTACTGCAATTTTTAGCCCATTAAAACTATTTATTAAGTTTATAGCACTTGATAATGGCTCTTTGATCTTCCCTTGGATTCCAGTTCCCAGTAAAGCGTCAACGATAATAGATCCATCTATCTTTTTGATTTCTGATGAATCAGTTATAATATTAATTTTTAGGGGACTGATCATGGAATGCATATTCTGGAGTATTTTCCAGTTTTCTAGTGCTTCATCAGATTTTATTAGTTCCGGGCGAGTTAAAAGAAATATTTCAACTTCAAAACCATTATTTATTAAGTGTCTAGTGGCTACAAAACCATCACCGCCGTTACCCCCGCTTCCAGCATATACAACTACTTTACATGGCTTTGAATTAGTTATTATATACTCTGCTATAGATCTTCCAGCATTTTCCATTAAGGAAGATTTTAAAACACCTAATTCTTCAGCATTTGTATCTATTACCATCATATCCTTGGGAGTCATGGTACCACTATTTATAGATTATAAAACAAATTATATTTAATTTTATAGCACTTAAAAAATATCATTATCCATCTATTATTATACGGTGATCCATTGCCAAATCCATATCTACCTGATCTGGAAAACATTCCGGGAATAACTTCCCATATGCTGATATATGCATCATTTGCACTTTTAGCTCTTATAATATATGGTTTCTTAGGTTCAACATTTATTATGGGTTTAGATCCTGTGAATGCACTTTATTATACTGTTATAACTGTGGCGACAGTTGGTTATGGTGATATTTCTCCAGTTACACCTTTACAGAAAATTTTTGCTATTACATTGGTTATTGGTGGAGTAGGTTTGATTGCTTATGTTTTTACTTTAACTATTACGGTGGTGACCATGGCAGTAGAAGAAATTACATCAGGAGCAAAATTAAAAAGATTGATGTCTAAAACTGAAAATCATTTTGTATTATGTGGATACGGTAGAGTAGGGGCAGCTGTTTTTAAAGAACTTAAAAAAAGAAACCAGATAGCCATAATAATTGAAAAAAATAGGAGTTTGGTAGAAAAAGAATTGTGGGAAGATTCTGATGTTCTGGCCATCCCGGGTGATGCTACCGATGAAGGCATAATGAAAGATGCAGGTATAAAGAGGGCCAGAGGAGTTATAATTACCACTGGAGATGATGTTGACAATTTATTCATTACTTTAACCGCTCGTGAATTAAGTCCAGATATATGGATTGTATCCCGTGCCAGTAAAAGCGAAAATATTCGTAGACTATATCGTTCCGGCGCTGATCGAGTAATATCACCTGAAACCAGTGGCGGGGAAGATATTTACTTTGCTGCTATCGAGCCTACCATGATGAAAATCACAGTAATGCACAATGTGGAAGATATTAAAAAAGAAGCAGAAATTATCATAAAACATGGCTGCACACTGGAGGATATTGAATATCATTTACCAGAATTTCGAAGACCATTAGCAAGAAAAATTGGTATATCCAAAATGAATGAATTAAACAATTTTTTAAGTAGTTTAGAACGAGACCCTGCGCGTAAAAATTCTTTAGAACGTGTTTATGAATCAGTTAGCGGTATTCACTCCCATTGGATATCTGGTCCTGACAAAAAAACCTTAAAAATTGTTTTAGATGAAATTGAAAAAGAAGGAATTCTTTTAGGTGTTGATCTGGATGAAGATGAAATAAAAGAAGTGGCTAGAAAACACGGCCGACTAGTAGAGGTGGTTATAAAACCCGAAATGAAGATCACCGAAAATCATGACATTCATGAAATAAAAGAAGAAGCTGAAATTATCTTAAAACATGGCTGTGTCTTGGAGGACATTGAATATTATCTTCCGGGTTTTCGGGAGCCATTACGCCGAAAAATTAATTTATCTGATATTGGAGAAATGGAAAGATTTATTGATAAATTAGAGCATGATAAAAAGAAAATGGAAAATCTAGACAGATTATATTCATTATCGGGAGGAGGTATTCACTCCCACAGGATAAGTGGTCCTAACACCAAAACTCTGGGAAAGGTAGAAAAGGAACTTGATAAAAAGGGATTCTTGGTGGGAGTTAATCTTTCTAAGGAGGAAATTAAGAATGCAATACAAAAATATGGTACTACTGTTGAATTACTATTAAAACATCATGTTGGAGCATTGGAAGATAAGAAGATTATTGTGGAACTTGGTGGCCATATATTAGATTCAAAACATTATTTTCCAGGAGTTAGGCAAGTTATAACACGTAAGTTATACATTAGAAATATGGATGATGTGAAAAATTGTGAAAAAGAACTTGAAAATCCTGATGCAAGGAGATCCTTGGAAGCACTCTATGAGATTTCCAGACATATTCATTCACATATTGTGTCTACCACTGATGTTAAAACTATTAAAAATATAATTAACAAATTAGAAAAAGAAAAACTACTTTTAGGTGTAGATTTGCCTGAAGATGAAATATGGGATATTGTTGAAAAAGAAAATTCCAATTAAAAATTATTTTAATTGTGATGTTAAATAAAAAAAATAAAAAATTATTTTTAGGTCTTTTTAGAATAGATCTTGTAGTTTAAGCTGGTAAGCACCCAGATTTCCGCCGAAATTTCCGGCGCTTATTTTTAAAACGCCTGGTACTTTTACTGCAGCTTCAATACCTGCCTTCATTGCTGATTTTACAGATTCTTCATCCAAACCATCAATTACTATCTCATAAACACCATTCACATCTGCAGGAATTTGGGTATCTTCAACTTCGTCTTTAAGAGTGACACACATTTTTTCATTGGTTGAAGCCCCTAAGAATTTATACTTGTTAGATCCTACCTTAGAACCAGAAGCAACAATTCCTCCTGGGAAGGGTGTAATTGTTCCAGGAACACTTTTTATAGCGTCAACGGCAACTTCTGCTGCTAATAATCCTGCGGCCTGATTTTCAGCTAGGATGAAAAAGTTACCTCCAGCAACTCCTGATTTTATTCCTAATTCTCCTTCAACTAAGAAATCTCCTGACATTAAAGGTATTGAATAGATAGTTCTTCCATCTAATTCCAGTTTTTTCTCATATCCATCGCCGAAATATTTTAATTTTAATCCGGTTTTTAATTTTTCTTCTGCATCTTCAAGATTATCGAAAACAGCAGTAGTTGCAGCTGTTAAAATACACATTCCCACGCGCTCTAGAAGCTCATGGTCTAGTTTATCCTTGTTCATATTACAGATCATTATGATGTATCCTGGTCTTCCGTCAGGGGTTTCCTCTGGAGGAACATAGCAATCAATTCCTGCTTCTGCTGGACATCCAATTACTGAAGTTCCGTATCCGGTAGCTTCTGTTGCTGCTATTTTGGCTAGTTTTTTTGTTGCTGCGGTTACAAGTAATCTGGATACTTGTATACCAAAAGCTTCTGCAAATGTATCTTCTATTTCCACTCCGTTTATTTCCATGATTATCACCTTTTAGTATATGAGGATGGTTTATGTATAGAAGTTATATATTTTTCCATTTAATTTTTATTTGCTATTAATTGAGAACTGGTTAAATTTGATAATGATAGTATACTATCTTTTTATATTATTTATTGAAACTATTATGTTCGATTTTTAGTTAAAGTAATATTAAAAATTATTAGAATATCTATAATAAAATTATTTATCCTTTAAATTTAGTAAAAATTTATTAAAATAGTTTAAAGTAATTTAATATATTTTAAAAAGATTTGTTTAGTTTTTGAAGATTTGCTATATTTTTCTGGAAATCTTATCCACCACTGTGGTGCCGAAGTAAGGAAGAAAGGCTACACCTATCATAGAAGTCAACCAGAAAGAAATTAATCTTTCTATCATGGTTGCAGCAGCACTGACTGATGGGGAGACTCCGGCATAGGAATATAAAACTATCATCATTCCATCAACAGCCCCTAAACCTCCAGGCAAAAAGGGTATAAGGCCAATTAAGCTGGCTATAACAAATACCTCTGCTATAATTATCAAGGATACATCAGCGTTAAATGCTGAAAAAACAATGTAAACTCTGATTATCTCCATAAACCAAATAAAAAAAGATAATGGAAGTCCATAAAATAGTATTTGTTTATCTTTAAGCATTATACGTATACTATCCTGAAATCCGTGTATTGCTTCTAGTGCCTTATCTTCTATTTGTTGGGACCTTTTTATTGAAATTTTTTTAGTAATAACCACTAATAATGTGGTAAAACGTTCTGCAAACCTTTTATTCACCGAAATAATGATGGCCAAAATAAAGGCCACTATAATTATAAATAAAGCAATAACAAGTGCTATAACAATCCATTTAGGTAAATTAAAAAATAAAACCATGGAAATTATGGTTATAATGGCTAAAACTATGAAAGGAAATGTATCCAAGCCTCTATCAGCAATTACGGTGGCAAATGTATTTTCAAAAGGAGTTTTTGAATATTTACTAAGTATGTACGCCCTTACTGGTTCTCCTCCACCCCTTGCACTAGGTGTAATATTGTTTATTGCTAATCCCACCATTAACATAGGGAAAAGGTGTCTTTTTCTAATAGATATTCCCACTGCGTTGGTGGTTATGGACCATCTAAGAGTCCATAAAGCATAGGTAAAAATCTGGATGATAATTGCCAATATTATGTACCATATATTGGCCATTCTAATAGCATTTTCTATTTTATCAGGGCCAATAAACATTATCATGGCAATTAAAATTCCTATGCCAACTGCCATTAAAAGTAATGCTTTATTTCTCATTTAAGCCCCTAAAGTAACAAATCAATAATTTAATGATATTCCAGTATTGTGTGCTGGTTATAATCTTTTTAAATATGATAAAATATTTCGTTAAAGAAAATCCTATAATTTAACAACTTGATGTTTTAAAGTTTGAGGTTCAAGTAAAACCAGTGTTTTATCACCAGTTACATACCCACAAGCCTCTCCCGGGTTTATTACAAGAGTTTTACCTTCTTTGATATCCAATTTATGAGTATGTCCCCTGATAATCACATCATACTTCCCACTTTTTGAGAGTGCATCAACTAATAATTCATTAGTTCCATGGATTATTGCGAATTTTTTATCTGCAATTTCTATTTCTTTGAAGTCTTCTATAAAGCACAAATCTTGGTATGCTTTTCTAAGTCCTTCTCTTTCCCCGTCATTATTCCCAAAAACTGCTACAAATTTATTTTCTAGTCTAGAAAATTCATTAACAGTGAAGGGAGCTACTAAATCCCCGGCGTGTAGGACCATGTCCACATTATTCTGGTTAAAAATGTTCACTGCATTGTTTATGGCTTCCATATTATCATGGGTATCTGCTATAATTCCTATCATATAAAATATAGTATTTCTTTTGTTCATAATAAATATACTATTTAATTGGTTTGATTTTTTAGAATTATTCTTATAATTCTAAATTAGATGAGTTTAGTTATAATTTTGATGGAACTGTATACGGCATATATTAAAAGAAATTTCAAAGATACCACATAACTGATAATAGTAAAGTTTATATGTAAAAAATTAAAAACTTATTTCTAAGCCAAATTTTGGCTTTATTAGGATGTGATGAATTGTTCGAAAATAGTTATAACAAAGAACAGAATTATTCAACTCCTGTGAATGTAGGAGAAGAATACGATGTTAAAATTGAAGATGAAGGTAGAGATGGAGACGGAATTGCTCGTGTAGAAGGCTTTGTAGTATTTGTATCAGGAGCTAAAGTCGGTGATGAAGTCAAGATAAGAATTAACTCTGCTAGAAGAAAATTCGCTTTTGCTGAAATAGTCGAATAAATAAATAGATTAAATATTAGATTAAGGTTCTTGAAAATTGATAAATTAATTTTCATGAATTATTTATTTTTTGTAAACAAGATTTTTTTATTGTTTGAATCTTTTGAAAGATGATTAATTTGATTTTTTTTTAGATAGTCTGTTTTTTTGGTTTTTAATTGTTGATTAAGAAGCTATTACTCTAATACTATTTACTTGATAATATTAATATTATGATTATAGATTCAATCTAGGATTTATGACTAAATATTTATATATTGTGCTGATTATCTTTAATACGGTGTAGATGATAGGTCATTTAAATAGAACCGATATTCGAGTTATATCCGAACATTTAGGAATTATTTTTCAAGGTGTGGGTGTAGCTGTTTTAATACCTTTAATAGCTGCTTTAATATATAATGATGCGGACTCTGTGGCATTCATTGTTCCGGGTGCATTCTCTATTTTAGTGGGGACATTATTAAGAAAAATTTTAGCTGGTAAAGGTCAGATAAAGCTTAAGCATGGTATGATTGTTGCTGGTCTGGCTTGGCTTTGGGCTGCTTTGATTGGTAGTTTTGTATTGATGCTGGCTGTTAATATTGATTTTTTAAATGCATACTTTGAGAGTATGTCCGCTTGGACAGGTAGTGGCCTTACTATATTTAGCAATGTGGAAATACTTCCCCGATCTATTCTATTTTTAAGAAGTCTTGAACAGTGGATTGGTGGATTAGGAGTTGTTATTGTAGTAATAGGAATACTTATTAGGCCCGGTACTGCGGCAGCTCGTTTATATAAAGCAGAAGCACGAGACGAGCGAATAAAACCTAATATAGTCAATACTGTTAAAACTATTTGGTGGATCTATTTATTCTACACAGTTTTAGGAATTATTTTATATATACTTGCAGGTATGCCCCTTTTTGATGCAATTAATAACACATTAACCAATTTATCCACTGGTGGAATGTCAATTAATAACAATAATATTGGGGCTTATAACAATAATTTAATCTATGTTATAACCATGGTACTAATGATAATTGGTGGAACCAGCTTTTTAGTACATTATAAAGCACTAAAAGGTAGATTGATTGATGTTCTTAAAGATATCCAGTTTCAAGCTATGATAATAATTTTAACTCTATTTTCAATACTTATGATTCTAAATACAAATCTTGGAACTATGAATTCTGTATTTAATGTAATATCCGCACTTACATGCACTGGATCAAGCATTCAACCTACAGATATTATGATTGCCTGGCCAGCTTATTCTAAGGTAATTATAATTGGAGCCATGATGATTGGTTGTGCTGCAGGTTCTACCACTGGCGCTATAAAAATCATAAGGATTGTAACTATTTTAAAGGGAATTTATTGGGAATTAATACGGATTTTATCTCCTGTTGGGACTGTTATACCTCGTAAAATATCTGGTAAATCCGTGAGTGATGTGGAAATTAGAGAAGCAGGATCATACGTTTTCTTATATTTAATCTTTATTTTTATTAGTTGGACCATTCTAGTTAGTCAAGGGTATGATGGCTTAAATTCTCTTTTTGAAGTATTTTCTGCTCAAGGAAATGTAGGTCTTTCCATGGGCATTGTTTCTGCCAACATGCCAGATATTGCTCAGATAGCGCTTATAGGGAATATGTGGATAGGGAGACTGGAAATAATACCCGTACTTGTTCTTTTAAAAAGTTTTTTTGATGTGTTTAACTAACAATAGATACATATTTAAGAGTTAACTTAAAAATTAATATGCTGATTGATTATATGATAATTAGTTGATTATAAAAAATTAATTGTTATATTTATAAAATTCTTTCATTAATTTATTTGAATTGAATTATTCTAATTAAGGTGTATGCATGTATGTAGTAATAATGGGCGGCGGTAGAGTTGGATTAAATCTAGCATCATTCCTTATTTCAGATGGACATGATGTAACACTTATTGAAAATGATGACAATTTATGTGGAAATGCAGCAGTGGAATTAGATGCACTGGTTATATGTGGTAATGGAACTGATACCAAGACACTGGAAGAGGCTAATGTTAAGGATGCAGATGTATTCGTTGCTGCAACTGGTAATGATGAAACTAACCTTCTATCATGTATACTGGTAAGAGAATACAACATTCCGAAAATTATTGCCCGGGTAAGTAACCCTGATCATGAGGAAGCTTTCATAAAAGTAGGTATTGACGATGTTATAAGTCCTGAACTAACAGCTGCTGGATACTTGGAAAAACTTATCACCAGGCCAAAAGTTGCTGATCTTATTGTATTAGGAAAAGGAGATGCAGAAATACTTGACATAAAAGTGGAAAACAAAAAAGTGATTGGGAAAAGAATTGGGGACATCAGTCCAACTGATGATTACATAATTGTAGCTTTATACAATAATGGAGATATAATAATTCCCCATTCAGACATGAAACTTGAAGAGGGAAATAAAATTTCAATTCTAGTCAAAACCAAGAGTGTTAAAAAGATCACCAAACTTTTCACCCAATGATTTAATATATTGAGGCAATATGGATTTAATCACTCATTTTATAGTTCCATATATAATCTTGTTTTTTGCAAATAGTAAAAACAAGTTGGAAGGTGCTTTTGGTGGTATTTCAATTGATTTTGATTTTTTCATAGTCTTTATAGGAATACTATTTCCTCAACTATTTATTGTCACCCACCGTGGCATTACACATTCTTTTATCTTTGGTTTCATAACTGCCTTGATCTTTTTATTTATAATAACTAGAAATCCGGTGCAAAGAGTAATTGGAAAAATAATAAGAAGAAATTTAAATCTCGAATTTACCAGGAAAACTATTTTACTGGCCTACTTTGGGGTTTTAATCCATTAATGCTTGATTTTCTTACCACTGGTGGTATTCCCCTATTTTATCCGTTTTCTATTACTCGTTTTAGTGCTGAAATCTATAGCTATGTTGATCCATTCATTACTGTTGCAGCTTTAATAGTTTTAGCCACCATATACTTCCAGATAGATATTCGCTACAAAAAAGCAGCTATGATTATATTTATGATCATGTTAGTATCTTTTGGAGGAATACGTTTATATGAAAAAAATAATGCGTTTAACGCTTTTAAACCTGATTTAAATGAAAATTTTACTGAAATTTCAACTTATCCCACTTCAAACATGTTTTTATGGAGAGTAGTTGTCTCTGATCATGATAAAGGTGAATATCGTTTATATGAAAATGATGGTTTGAGTGGGAAGAAGAAATTTTTGGGAGAGTATCGCTCATTAAGTGTTGAGAATGGGAGTTATGAATCTGCCCTTATAGCTGTAAAAGATGCCAATCAATTATTGGAAGTTCAAGAATTTAAATGGCATGCTTTTTATATGTGTATCGATGCCCAATATCAAAACAATAAATGGAAATTGACCTATTATGACTTTATTGGGTCTTATTCTACCCGAGAAAATTTAACTATTTATATTGATTAGATGTTAAGAAAACAGGTAAATTAGATAAATCCTTAAAACAGATTTTTAAATTCCTTTAAAAAACTGATAAGCAAGTTCAACATGTCTTGAACCATTTTTTGTCCAAGGACCGTGCCCAGGTAATAAATATTCAAAATCCAGTACATTCAATTTTTCTAAGGACTTTTTCATTGCATTTATGTCCCCACCAATATCTAATCTGCCAAAACCCCCATTGGCAAAAACTGTGTCCCCAGAGATCAATGTTTCCCCATCATATAAACAGATGCCTCCCGGAGTATGGCCAGGAGTATGTATTATCTCAAAATTATGAATCATATCCCCGTCCTCTAAATAAACATCTACATTTAATGGTTCAAATGATTTTCCAAACATATAGGAAGCCGTGGCTATATCATCACCATTTTCTAGTGCAGGTGCATCTTCTTTGTGAATTGCGATTTTTTTAGAGATGTAATGATCTCCTCCAGAATGATCAAAATGACTGTGGGTATTGACAATCATTGAAATATCATCTAAAGTCAAATCAGCTTTATTTAGGGAATTTATTATGTATTCAAGGTTATTTCCTGTTCCAGTATCTACCATTACATCTTCAAAAATGTAGATATTAGAATCATATCCAATTCCTTCAATAAATAAAATATCATTGATTTTATCCATTTAAACACCCAATTCTACTGTAATAAAAATTTAATGATTTATATAATTTTAGTTATAGATTAATTTATACTAATATTCTCCATTATTCAAATTAATATCATAATTTATTAGAAATGTTTCAAAAAACAATAATCAAAAAAAAGTAAGTAAAAGTGGGGTCACCGGGATTTGAACCCAGATCCTAGGATTTCTCTTGTCTCAGTACTCCAATTGGTCA
>JASEJD010000006.1:124163-140263 GCA_030016715.1 Methanobacteriaceae archaeon
CCAAGGGTGAGATTTGAACTCACGTGTAATGGATCTGCAGTCCACCGCTTCGCCTCTAAGCTACCTTGGCATAGTAGTTATAGTTACGTATTGTTGATATTTAAACTTTGCGGAGAATCAATCTTTAAGTTAAAAAATAATATTAATTAATACAAAAAAATCCGCAGCTTTTAACTTATTTCATATGAGTAATGTCTTAGTAATTATAATAAAATTTATTTTTAATTAGAATAATATTATTATAGAGATTTATAGTAGGTGATATCATGGCCAATACATGGGATCCTTTAGCTGTCATAAATCTGGTTTTTTGCATAATCATTGTTTTATTAGGAGCATGGTGCTACACTAAAAAGAACAATAACTTAGCATTATATATTAGTATAGGTTTTGGATTATTTGGAGTATCTCATTTTGCAGTGCTAATCGGTGCAGATAGTTCATCAATTTCATTAGTAATAATTAGAAGTCTAGGATACTTGGTAGTTATTTTAGCTGTACTAAAAGAAGCTGTATTTAATAAGTAATCATTAAAAACTTGAGATTATTGCAGTAAATGAAAGAAATTTTAAGCCTAATTTTATTATTCATGATTTTAAACTATTTAAAGTACTTTTTAAGAATATGGCCCTTTATGAGATTATATTAATGTGAAGTTACTCCAAATAATTCTTTTAAAAGTTCAGGTAATTTTTCATCCATAATCTTTAAACCAGCTTCAGTTATTCCTTTCTTGGTAGCTATCCTTGAAATTACATCATCAAAATCCATTTTTAGAAGTAAAAGAGATGTGCCTTCTAGAGTTGCTTTAATCATTTCATCAACTTCTTTTTGAGAAAAATTACCATCTAATACTGCTTGTTCTGCGAATTTTTTGCAAAAAAATGCTACGAAAGCTGGGAAACAACTTGTTATTATGGTAGCTAGTGCCATGTCTTTTTCTGGGATAATTTTTGTTTGGCCTAAAGACTTGAAAGTATTATTTATAAAATTCACGTCCTGGTTATCCACTTTTTTATTGTGAGATATGAGATTTACACCTTTAGCCACTTTCCCTGTCAAAGTGGGGATAATATGCGTAATTTTACCTGAAAAAATAGTCTCCAATTGTTCTATCCCTATACCTGCCGAAGTATAGATAATATGTGCATCCAACGATAAATCTGATTTTATTTCCTCAAGAACATTGATTAACTCATTAGTATTAACCATTAGAAATATTTTACTGCATTTATTAGTTAATAATTTTTTATTGGCCACAATCTCAATCTCAGGGTATTTAATTTTTAATTCATCTAATTTATCTATTTTCCGTGTTGATACAATCATATCAGAGGGTTTAATTTTATTGGAAGATATAAAACCATTTACAATCATTTCTCCAATGCTACCATAACCAATAAAACCTATTTTGTCCATTATAACACCAAAAAATGTATATTATTTTTGTTTGTATTTGATTCTAAAAGATATCTACAATAATTAGGTTTTTATGCAATTTCACTCCACAATGTAAATTATTTATTTTGTTTGGAATTAATCATTGGCAAATTCAGCGATTACTAACATTTCAAAATCTTCAGTGGTAAGTGGATCTTTTCTATTAAATTTTCCTAATTTACACCCGCATATGCCGATTTTTTGGAAATTTAGTGATTTAAGAAGCCATGTGATCTCTGATGGAACATAATATCTCTCATTACACTCTAATAACATTTTATGTTCGTTATCATCTTCTATTTCCAACTTGTATTTATCACGGAAAGTCATTAGATCAAAGGTGTTTTCATGATTAACCTGGGTGGAAGATTTGGAATTAATGAACTCTTTTACTGAATGGAAAAGAGGATATAATCCGTTCAGAGTTGTAAAAATTAATTTGCCATCCTTTTTTAATGCCTTTGCAGCATTTTTTAAAATTTGGAAGTTCATTTCATCAGTTTCCATTAAAGGAAATGCTCCTTCACAAATCATGATCACCAAATTAAATTCATCTTTAAATGGAAGATCTCGGGCATCTAATAATTTAAAATTAACATTAACACCATTTTTATCAGCATTTTGCCGTGCCTTAGCTAACATGGACTCAGAAAGATCCACACCCATAACTTCATAACCCCTACGGGATAATTCAATTGCATGCCGTCCCGTGCCACAACCTATATCCAGTATCTTAATATTTTTATTGAAATCTATTTCCTTTTCTATAAAATCAACTTCTCCTTCAGTTCCATGAGTAAATCCCTCTTTTTCATATTTTTTCGCATAATTAGTAAAAAGTTCTTGGTACCAAGGTTTCATATCCAATCTCCATCTCTATTTTTATGTTTCATTAAATTTTATTGCTATAATAATTTTCTGTATCGGTTAAATAGTCCAGATTCAGATGCATTTTTCACATTTTGGTTTAATAATTTAACATCAGAAATTATCCACTGCAAAAATTGTTTATCATCTCCTGATAAATCTTCAGAATCTAGTGAAAGATTTTTTTCTAGTTGATTCACTTCATCTTCATCAATTTCATCCAGTGCAATCTTTCCTTTAATTGCTTCGACAATATTAAAAATTATTTTTTGTAAAAAAGTAGATAAAGGTAAAAGATCTGGGCCCGCATACTTTTTTGACTCTAATTTTGAGGCTATGACTGATATGTTTGCTGATAATTCATAGTTTATCGCAGCTATAGAATTATATAATTCCACGTCTTGATAAACATCAACAAAACTATCTTGAAGCTTTTGTATAGCAGATTCTAAATTATTGACTTCCAATATAAATTTATTAAGATTTGAAATAGATTCATTATGATCATATTGATTCAATGGAGATATAAGGATATTGGATGCGTATCTACTGTTGGACATTATGGTTTTAGACAATTGTAGTGGTAAATCCACTGTAACCCTGCTCGGAAGTATTAGGTAAGCACATAACACTGCAATAACTGCTCCAACAGTAATATCAATTAATCTAGCTAATCCATTTTCAATTACTGTCCCTTGAGGCCATAAAAGCACTATAAATATAGTCATAGCCATTACAGATGGACCTATATAGTTAGGCACGAATGACCTAAATAAAAATATCATTAAAAAGGCTAACCATGCTATAAGGAAGTGGGGAAATATAAGTCCTATTAGAACTGCTACGATTACTCCTAACAAATTGAATGTTACCCTTAATAACATATTATTGATTGTGCTAGTTATATCTGGTTTTAAAACAATTAAAATTCCCATAACAATCCATAAAGCATTTCTATCATTTGTGATATGGACAATGGCAAGGCCTATAGTCATGGCAAATGTGAAACGGATCGCATGACGAATATACATATTTTTTAGGTTAAAATTTGCTTGAATAGTTTGTTTAAAAGAATGAGATATTCCTGATATTTTTAAATTGTTATTATTTTGTGAATCTTCTAAAAGTAATTTGACAACATTAAATATTTGGCCTATATTATTTGCTAATGTTTTTGCGGCATCTAAATCATTACATTCAGTTGATTCAGATTTATTATTAATTTTTTTTAGTGCTAAGTCAAACTCAGATAAATTTACATCATTTCCTTTGCTAATTATCTCTTGACTTACCATATCCCCTGTCTTATATGTTACCTTTAAGAATTTTTGGAACTTTTTTCTTGAAGGAACAGATAATTTTGATAGAACCATGTTGCTATACACTCTGATGCCTGTGTAATATGTTCCTAATCTCAACAAATGATATAAATTATGTTTTAAAGATATATTTTCCATATTTTTCCGAATAGCAAAGGTTGAACGAAGCGTAGTATCAGATTTAAAATTTGATGCTATTAATTCTCTGATAAATCTAATTCTTCTGAAAAATTTAGGTATTAATAATAATGAAGCTACAGAATAAGCGATAATTGGATAAATAAGCCATTCAATAAGTGTTGTTTGATTCTCAAATAAAATTGCAGCTAAAAAATAAGATAAAAAGAATGTATAACCTATTATCCCATAAGTTTCACCAAAAATATACATAGAAAATGTAAAAAATGACCATAAAATTGTAAAAAAAATAAATAATGGTAGAGAAGATGCTGATAAAAATACTGAACAAAATGCCAAAACCGTTATAATGGCCCCTAAAAATCCTAAGTAAGCTACTTTTTTAAATGGTATTGATAAATCCATTATCAATGATGCAAAAAGAGTTGTGATAATTATAGGCTTTATTCCCTCTTTAAAACCTGTAAATTGAGCTAAAACTCCCGCTATAATCATTAAAATAATTGTATGAATAGCCTGTTTCCAAAGAAGATTCCCTCTAGGTTTGCTTAATCGCCAAATTTTCCTTAATAAACCTACCTTTTCCATATCTATAACCAAAATATAAATGTATAGAACAGATTAAAATTATAATAAAAGTCTAATAACTCCGATATTATTCATAACGGAGTGCTTCTGTTGGAGGTAACTGGCTAGCCCGGTAGGCAGGATAAAATCCGCCAATTAGTCCTACTATGAGGGCCACTCCAAAAGCTCTTAAAAATACTGGAAGAGTATATATGGGCTGTATAAATCCACTCATACCCAGAGCCAGTAGAACTTGAATAGCTACAATGCCCATGATCGCACCGACCAAACCTGCTACCATTGTTAAAACTAAGGATTCACCCAGTATCATGGTCAGAATTCTTCTATTTTTCCATCCCACAGCTTTTAGAACGCCTATCTCTCGAGTTCGCTCGTAAACTGACATTATCATAGTGTTAATAACACCTATTCCCCCAATTACAATTGCGAGAAGAGATATGGCCCATGAAGCTGTATCTATAGTATTTAAACCCTGATCAACACTTTGTAGATCTTCTAGTGATGCTATAGTTGTTATATCACTACCATATTCATCTTCTATTGTTTGAGTCACTTGATCAACATTGGCATCTTTATCTATTTTCACATAGATCATGGTTACCTTGCCTTCTTTATCTTCGATTTCCTGAAGATTATTGATGGATATAAAAGCTCCTCCGTCTTGTTGAAGGTCTCCTGTCTGGAATATCCCCGTTATTTTGTAATCTTCATTTTTAAGAGTTATTATGTCCCCAATTGTTTTATTTAATTTCTCTGATGCAACTTTACCAATTATTATCTCTTTTGAATCCTCTCCAGAGAATGGTTTGCCTTGGGTAATTTTCATTCCACTTAATGATAGTTTATTAGGGTCTATTCCTACTAAAACAAAATAAGGATTATCTCCCACCTTTTGAACTGCAATTAAAACCCCTACACTATCATTAACCCCATTAACTTTATTGATTTTATCAACATATTCTTCGTCTATTTTACTAAAAAACATGTCCGATACATTGGACTCAACTATGGTAAAATCAGAACCTCCCGCCTTTAATGTTTCTTCGGTAGAGGTTTTAAGGCCATCAGTTATAATTCCTAAAGCTACAATCGTAGCAATACCAATAGCAATTCCCATAACGGCTAAAGCAGTTCTTGTTTTGTTTCGAAATGGATTTTTTATAATTAAACCTAAAAATGACATTTTTTTCTCCCATAACTTATTTGATAAATGATTAACATTTAAATTGAAATTGTTTATTACATTATTAATGAGATAATTCAATTTTTTCTAATAGTTTAAGCATTCCCAGACAATTGTATTATTTATATGGCTATGAATTTATCCTATTTTTGTATTATAAAATTCAAATAATATAATAATTATGGTAAAAATAAAATTATGATGATTAATAAATAGAAAACCACTGATATATCCAATTCACAGTCTTATGAGTTGCTTGATTATTTTAATTTGATTTAAAGAAGGAAATTTATATTTTATCTGTCAAATCATAGAAATTTGAAATTTTAAAGGCAAAAAAAAGAATTTTTTTTATATTTATTAAGTGAAATTGGAATAAAAGCCAGTTGATAAATTATATATAATCTCAATTTGGTGAAGACAATCAGATAAAGTTTTAAATTTCAAATTATTTTATGCTATAAAAAAATTAGAATTGAACAGTAAATAATCAATCTATTGTAAAAAGAGAAATAATTAAAATTTTTTAATATGAAAAGAATGGTATTATGATAATAAAAGCGACTATAAATGATATTGAAGTAATTATGAAATTATGGAAAGAAATGATGGATTTTCATGAGCAATTAAGCAATTTATATGAGTTAAAAACCAATGCCAAAGACATATACAGTTCTTACATTAAAGAACTTCTAAAAGATCCCAACAAATGGGCTTTAGTTTATGAAAAAAATAATGAAATATGCGCCTATTTGATAGCAGAAGAATCAGAACTTCCACCAGTTTATAAAAAAAACCAATTAGGTGTAATATTAGAACTAGCAGTAACAAAAAAACATCAAAATAAAAATATAGGTCAACAGATGCTACAAAATATGGAAAAAATATTCTTAGACAAAGGTATAACAAGAATAGGATGTACGGTATCTTGTTTTAATAATGTATCTAAAAATTTTTGGTTTAAAAATGGTTTTGAACCTTATAATATGATGTGTTTTAAGAATCTCTGAACCAATTTTTAGTAATTTATATTACATTCATATCATTATAATGAAACATATGGAAACTAAGAAATTCACTCTTCTTGACATAGATTATATAACCGAAGATGAAAGACCAGTAGTAAGGTTATTCGGGAATATAAGGGGAGAATCTAAAAATAAATCTATAATTGCCCTTGATAGGAAATTTAAACCATATATTTACGTTATTCCAGAAAATAAGAATGATTTTAATGATTGTATAATGGATCTGAGGGAATTAGATATTGAAAGTATTGAAACTGTTCAAAAAGTGGATGTTAAAAAGAAAATTCAAGTTTTGAAAGTATTTTTTAAACATCCTCAAGATGTACCAAAACTCAGAGATAAAATATGGGATTTAAAAAGTGTTGAAGAAATTAGAGAACATGACATTCCATTTTACAGGAGATATCTTATTGATAATGGCTTGTTTCCTATGGATGATGTTGAAGTTAAAGGAAAAACCATTGAAAAATCACTGGAAAATTCTTCTAGATCCCCCCATATTCTAACATTTGAAATAGAAGATAAACCCTTACATTTAGAACCATCAGATTCTAAACTTAACATAATGAGTTTCGATATTGAGGTTAGAAATCCGGAAGGCATGCCTCAAGCTGATAGAGATGAAATAATTATGATCAGTTTGGCCAGTAATTTTGGTCTTAAGAAAGTACTATCCACCAAAGAATCAACATTTGATTATGTTGAAACATTAAAAACAGAAAAAGAGATGATTAACCGATTTGTTGAGATAGTTAATTCATATAATCCCGACTTGATTGTTGGTTATAATTCTGATAATTTTGATTTTCCTTACATCAATGAAAGAGCAAACAAATTGGGAGTTTCTCTTGATTTAGGTATTGATGGTTCCAAATTAAAGTTTATGCGACGAGGATTTGCGAATGCTGCTTTTATGCGTGGTAGGATTCATGTTGATTTATATCTTTTGATGAGACGCTACATTAGACTTGATCGTTATACATTAGAAAGAGTTTACAAGGAACTTTTTGGTGAGGAAAAAAAAGATATAGAAGGAGATATTTTATGGAAATATTGGGATGCTGAAGGAGAAAAACTACAAAAACTATTTGAATATTCCATGGACGATGCAGTTGCTGCTTATAAAATAAGTGAAAAAATCTTGCCATTGAATATGGAATTAACACGTATAGTAGGACAACCCTTTTTCGACATTGCCCGAATGGCAACAGGACAGCAAGTAGAATGGTTCCTTATCAGGAAAGCCTTCGAATATAATGACTTAATTCCTAATAAACCTTCACAAAGAGAACATTCACGAAGAAAAAGTGAGCGGGCTGTAGGAGGTTACGTGAAAGAACCAGAGAAGGGTTTGCATGAAAATATTGTTTATTTTGATTTTAGAAGCTTATATCCCAGTATAATTATTTCAAAGAATGTTTCTCCAGATACGCTTATAAATAGTGAAATAGGAGAAAATAGTTCCGATTATCACACAGCTCCAGAGGTAGGATTTAAATTCCTAAAAAAACCTGTTGGATTTGTTCCATCAATTATTGGAAAGGTATTAGAAGAGCGAACAAAAATTAAAAATCTAATGAAACAATCGCAAGATCCATTGGAACAAAGAGTGTTGGACGTGCAACAAGAAGCCCTTAAACGTCTTGCAAATTCCATTTACGGAGTTTATGGATTCTCCAGATTTCGATGGTACAGTATTGAATGTGCAGATGCAATAACTGCATGGGGTAGAGATTATATTAAAAAAACAATGGAAAAAGCAGAGTTATTTGGATTTCATGCTATTTACGCAGATACTGATGGATTTTATGCTGTTTACAAACAAACTCAAACTTGAATTAATTTATAATATAAAAAATTCATGACCCTACTCAAAATCAATTAAGGAAAATATTTATTAAACATTTTTTGAACCTCATCTAACCATTTTTTTCTTTGATTATCCGTACTACTGGCCATAATTCTGAACATTCTTCGATGAAAATTTTTGATACCGTAAAAATCAAAAACCCAATCCCTCCAAATCCTCTCCAGTGGATCAACAAAAAACATTAATCTCCCTTTCTCTGGATGTGTTGGACGTATTGAAAACTAGTGCAATTTCCGATTTTAAAAGTCCTTCAGGGATTCCTGATCCATCATCACCCTCTTCAAATTTATAAGCTACACCTGAACGAAGGACACGATCAATCCAACCTTTTAAAATAACCGGAGGCTGGCCCCACCAGTTTGGATGGATTATAATTATTCCTTCAGCCTTTTGAATCTCTTTACGGTGTTATATTACTAAAGGATCTGAAGTTTCCCAATTTACCAGTTCAGTTCATTCTAATAAAGGATTAAATCCCTCTTGATAAAGCTTGTGGGAAAAAATATTGTGAGCTTTTTCTTGGAGTGTTATAATTACTTTTTCGTAAATAGCATGGTTGAAACTTTTTTGGTAAGGATGGGCTAGGATTACCATAACATTCATATGATCACTATCTTGAATTTTCTTTAGGGAGAGTTAAGATTTAATGGCCACTACTTTAAAAAAGTTGTAAAAAAAGGTTCCATCTTTTTTTGCAGTTTTATACAAATCTTTAATACCCTTTTCCCATTCTTCAGGATAGATTAAACCAGATTTTATGGCTTGATCTTTAACTCCCTCAACCATAGCTATAATAGTCTTTTTTATAAATCCTTCCACCAACTGTGGCTTGCTATTATCCACATAGACTATTTTAGGAGTTACAAAAATCTTTTCAAAACCTGCTTCATCCAATAAAGGGTGCAATCTCCTCCCAATCAAGGGATCTCCCCCTAAATCTTGTTGAAATTTAATAAGGCATTTCCATACTTTGATTGATTCTTTAGTTTCGGGATAGAAATAACATGACCCATTATCCCCTTCAATTACAGTAATAGTTCCTCTTGTTTTTAAATACTTTTTTAGTTTTAAGAGTGCTTTTACTGGATTTGAAAGATGTTCTAAAACAAACAAAAATATGATCAAAAATCTCATCATCAAAGGGAAGATCCATTATATCTTCTCTTTGGAATTTAACATTATTCAGTCCTTCTTTTTTGATCAAATCTCTGGCTTGATTTAATGAGTCTTCAGAAATATCAATTGAAATTATTTCAGCATTCGGGCTGTTTTTGGCAAGCATTAGTGTCTGAGCACCAACTCCACATCCTGCTTCTAAAACCCTGGATCCATCTGGATACTTAATATCATCATGCATTATACTAGCCAAGGTATTTGCCTGATATCTAAGTCTATTAGCTTCTTCCTCAGAATAGCCATGAACATAATCTTTTTCCATAATTTTAACCACCTTATCACTTTTAGTAACTACATATCGCTAAAAAGAGTAGTGATAATTTATCTTAGAAAAACTTGCAAAATAAAATATAAATCCTTATATTACACTTGCATATTCCTAATAAGTGATAAACATTTCTACAGCCATGATGTATTAAACACCTTATCTAAAGCCTCATCTAAATTTGAACTTTTCTCCAATATTTTGATTACCTTTCGATTTGGCTGGGCATATATAGTGGGAAAATCCAATTCTCCCTTCTCTTTTTTAATGTTATAAGCAAGACATTCATTTTCAATTCTGAATCGGGCGTTAATTCCATTCTCATTTCCACGGGCATCTAACCTTATCCATTTATCAATATTTTTAATGAAAACACCATTTAATCCATGCAACCCGATTTTTCCATCAAATTCAATTTTTTGGTAACAAAATCCTGTAGGAATACCTAAAAATCTTAAAATAGCTGCCAATAAATGAGACTTGGCGAAACATAAGCCATGTCCATATTTCAAAACATCAGAAGCTTTATAGATGACCTGATTACTTCCAATATCTGTAGAATGGGCTATTTTATCACGTACAAATTCATAAACTATTTTTATGATTTGAATTTCATTTTCAGCGCCCTTAGATAAATTATTTGCAATTTGTTGAATATTTAAATCTTCAAAATCTATTAATCCAGATGAAATAAGATATTTATTTATATCCCCTTTTTCTAGTGATAATTGCATATTAACCCTTTATTCTATCATAACATTATTTATAATTTCATAAAATCCTTAAAGAGTACATATATTCATTTTAATCTATTAATGAAATTTAATATTTTATTTTCATTTGATATTCAATAAGCTCTTATTTAGACTGAAATTTGTATAACATTAATATGGGAAAATTAATCATTGAAACACTAAATTGATTAAAAAATAGTTTATTTCCTCCTTGTTATTACAAATCCTCCTAAAACAAATAGAATAGCAAATATTAACACTTGAACTGGAACTCCTGTTTTTTGCATACCTACTGTTTTACTGGTTTTATTTGATCCCCCAAGTATTTTTACAAATGTTTTAACAGTTTGATGGTCTGATGCTGTTACTGTTGCAATTCCCGGCCCCTCATCAGCCCTCAAAGTGGCAATAGCTCTGCCTTTAATCCAAGGAACTGTAATTGATTTACTTCCCACGTTACCTAGATTAGTTGTGAAAGTTATCCTAGGCCCGCTGAAAAACTGGGCCGCATTGGCACTATGATCTCTGCCTGCTGAATCTTTATATACATCAGCAGTGATAAGAGAAGTTTGACCGGCATATATCGTTGATGGATTTGCTTTTATACTTAAAACAAGCCATGGTGAATAAATAAGAGTTCCATTTCCTTTAAAGAAGTTATTACTATTGGGATTGTTAGTCCCATACCAATTATATCTAGCATTAGTGTTACTATTTTCCAGTTTATGGAAAAGATTATTCAAATCGTCCCGGATGGGTTTTAAAATAGGTTCAAGTTCTGGATGTTTCTTGATTGCATCATCAAGGGGTTTAAGCATTTCATCTATACTCGGTCCAAATGATGAGAATAAAAAGTTCTGAACATAATGATCAAAGTTTACAATTCTATTATAATTAATTTTTCCATTAAAGGAGCAAATCACAATTCCTATTCCAGAACCATCTCCTTCAAGGTTGTTTCCCTTTACATTTGCCTGATTAAAACCTGCAGCTACCAAATTAGCATTTCTAGTTCCTTTAACTTGGAATATATTATTATGTAACATAAAAAGATCTTTTAAACAAACGCCTACAAGACCTGCAGCTACATTTGGTGACTTAATATTTGAAACTATATTATCCTCTATATTTACACTATTTCCTAAGCCCAAACCTAAGATACCTATGGCAGCTTTAGCCCTGCTAATATTTGATACAAAATTCTCATTTAAGTTCAAATTACCAAATGAAACAACCACAATTCCTGCTGCTTGTTCACCTCCAGATATCTGAGATACTTGATTTTTAATCGCATTAACCGTGCCCGTGCCGATAATTGCAGCTTCTAATCCAAAAATAGTACTACCATCAACCCCATTTAAATTTTGCATGTTATTCTCAGAAATTAGTGTTTCTTTACTAATACATACTAATTCAATTCCTGTTACAGCGCTTGCAACAGTACTTCTGATTCCATTTATTTTATTCTTAGTAATGGTCAACACATTGATATTAGCCACTTCTGGGTTTCCGTCTACACCCTTGCTTTTCCCGATCTGTATTCCGTAAGCATTACCCCCAAATGCGTTTATATTGGAAATAACATTACCTATAGTTGTTAAACTATTCAAAGTTCCGTTTATAGTAATTGTAATACCGTTTGCTGTGCCGGGACCTATTATGTTCGATATTGTATTGCCATTGAATTTGAAAAATCCTCCAGTAAGATTTCCAACCACTCCATTTTCTGATTGGTCAGATATAACATTATTTATTATGGTGTTGTTACTATTGGAAACCACTATCCCAGTCCTACCACCAATAATTTTATTATTATCTACAACACAGTTGTCTGCACTTATATTGATACCTATTCCTGCGATAGAATTAGTTATTTTAAAACCAGATATGGTGGTTCCACTGCCATCTCCAATAATATCTTTTAAGATAGTAAATCCTGTCGTTGTAGGTTTTAATTCTACATCATCCCCATTATTACTTTGAATAGTCAATCTTTTGTAAACTAAAACATCTTCCAAGTAAGTTCCTGAATATACATTTATTATATCATCATCAAGAGTATTTTCATTATCTATCGCCTCTTGAATAGTGGCATAATCTTTACCTTCACCTACATTCCATTGGGCGGCGTTTATTTCATTTATACAGGAAAATGATATTAAAAAAATAAATATAAGACCAAATGATAAAAATGAAACAACCTTATCCTTTATCATATTATTCACCCTATTTTTCTATTAAAGACCAGCTCAGAAATAATTGAATATAATAGTTAGAACTGTTTAAAAACACCATGATATTATTATTTATAGAATTATTATAATCATTTTATAAATTTTATTATCACAAATTTATCAAAAAGCTTATATAACTTTGAAGATTCTCTATCAGATTGTTACTAAATAATTAAAAAATAAATACTTGTTTTTCAAAGGATTTAAAAAAAATGAGTGATTTTATCGGAATATATTAACTTAATTTGTCTTGGTTTGCTAAAAGAACACAAATGAACAAATTAATTGCATACATTAAAATCACTTAAATTCACAGCCCCCTCTTCCTTTATTCAGCGCTACAACTGATTATTAAAACACATTATCTATTAAATAGTAAAATTTTTATTCATTATAGGTTGATTTTCTAGAAGGAATAGATCTAGAATAGTACACTAAATCTTCGAGTTAGATCATCAATTTTTTTATCGATGTCACCTCTCCATACTATTATTTCAGTGCCTACTACATTTCCTCCCTTGGACTCACATATTTTTTTCATAGTGTCAATTGCTTTATTTCCCCCGGTCCAATTAAATGGCAATGCTTTAGTAACAAAACACGCGATTTTTTTATCTTGGAGGGTTGGTATCTGATCCAAATAAGCCCTCATAGCAGGTGCCAAGTTAAACGCATGGACTGGGGAGCCAAAAATCAGAAAATCATAACCAGAAACATCGGGCTCATTTTTAAACTCTACAATTTTTGTCCGTGGATTTACATCGCCAACAAGCACCACTCTTTCAACTTCTACTTCATTTTTACCATCTATAAGCTTATTCTTTAGTTTTAAGGCTACAGAATAGCTATTTTCAGTTTGGGAAAAGACTATAATCCCAATTTTCATAAAAAATCCCTCCTTTTATTCAATTAAATGAATTTAAGCCATGAGAAAGACTCCCCATGTCCAGGAAAAACATGATTTATATTAAATTTCCTTAATTTTTCAATACTTTTCTTTGCAGTTATTTTATCATCCATTATGGAATTCCTGGCTGGTTTTTTATTGTTACTCATTAGATCTCCGCAAAAAAGATCCCCTTCTTTAGTTAATATGCCAATAGAACCTAAAGAATGTCCCGGGATATGTATAACTTTGGCATCTAGTCCGTAATCAGATAATTCAAAATTATCATCAATATAAAAATCTGGCTTGAATCTATCTGATTTTCCTAAACCCATGAAAGGATTTATTATCTTAAGAAGTATACTGCCTTTTCTGTTCCATAACATGTCTCCCTTTTCTACCATTCCTTTATCATCATGGTGCATAGCTATTTTAGCTTGATATTTTTCCCTAAGATACGAGCAGTTTCCTGTATGATCAGTGTCTCCATGTGTAATTATTATGAGGTTTAGATTTTTTGGATTGACTCCTGCGCTTTTCAGTTCTTTTTCAAGTTTATCACGACTTTTTGAAATCCCAGTGTCAATAAGAATAAATCCTTGATCATTTTTAATAAGGTAACAGTTTACACTTGCTAAACCACTGAAAATTTCCAATTTTATCGTTTTTATTTCTTGGGACATTTTATCCACGAACATGAATCAATATCTTTACCCCTAATTTCATAGTATTTTCAAATCTTATATTACTCTATTATATTGTTCTTAATAAAATATAATTTAGGATATTAATAAGAATATGAAATTTTGAACTTTATCCCTGTAATTGGACGTAATTTGACATTTATACGTCTTTGAGTATAATTTTTCCTATTTATGGAACCACATTAATAAATAAAATTAAAGAAAAAAATCCATATTTAAAACTCCCTTCTCTCCACCAAACCAAGGGATGCTTTTTTTATTAAAAATCTTAAATCCCATTCTTCTATAAAGTTTGTAAGCACCCTTATTATCTATATCCACATCTAGAACTACCCTTTTAAATCCATGAGTTTTTGCAAATTCTATTGCTTGTTTCAAAATAAATGTACCAATACCTTTACCACGAGCCTCTTCATCAACTGCCACACAGGCCAAGTAAAAGTCTTCTTCATTTAAATTTGCTAGAAAATGGCTGTCCAACCAGTCCATGATGATAAATTTTAAAACATCGATTAAATTAAGATTTTGTCGTAGAACCTTAAATTCATCCATTTTTTCAGCTTCATTCCCACAAGAATAAACAAGAATCCCTTGAACCGTTTCATTATTACTGGTAAATACCATTATCCTCTTATGACTTAAGGTATTGTTCTCGGCCAGGACCAATTTCTCAATTTTTTTGGCAGCATTATCCTTATTTCCAAAGAAAAAATTAAACAAATTATTATCTGTTTCATATATCAATCCAGATACTTTCAAAGTATCATGCTTCTTTAAGTCCAGTTTCTCCATCTTCATGAATTTCATTTCCCAATAATTCACTATGATGATTAAATTATATAATAAACAAGATGTCTGATTAGGAATTAGTAAGATTTTCCATTAATAATTTGATATCTTAAAAATTTTCTTTATTTTCTGATTCAAAGACTCGATCTTATCCAATTCTTGCTTTTATTATTTGGACAGTCTCTCCGTTCCTATCAAAGCATCTATTATTCTTCATGCATTTGTGAAATTCCATTTTTTTAATAGTATATCCATTGCAATATAATCCATTCTATTTATAGTCAAAATGTAATATATCCTTAGTCCTTAGGGTCTATGGTCTGTCAAAAAACTAGTTTAAAAAAAGCCTTAAAGAAAATTTCTGAAATAAAAAAAAATCTGAGACCATAAATCCTTTTTTTTAACTCTATTAATGTGATCAGGATATCCCAATTATTAAGTATAGTTCATCCTGATCACATTAAATGCAACCACTAACCCAACAAAAGCCAGTCGGATATAAGTACTCACCGGTGCAAAAAATGCAATGGCTAGGATAAGTATGCCAACAATAGTGTGAGTTAAAAGGTTTTTCCAGTCTGTTAGATAACTTTTCAATCCTTTAATTACACGATTCATTTTTTTACTCACCTAATGAACTATAATATATGTCAATTTATGACATATATAATTTTGATATATCCATTTAATATATATATTTTTTGGTTCAAATGAGCTGTCCCATAAATTTAAGTCAAAGCGTTGTTTTATGTGAAGTTTTGATTTTTGAAGATTTCCTGGATTTAGTCTTAGCCGTAGGATATTAATATTCCCAGTAAAAATAGATTTAGATATGCTTTTTTATACACTGATCGTTTGGTGTATGCGTGTATTATGGCC
>JASEJD010000032.1 GCA_030016715.1 Methanobacteriaceae archaeon
TATTGATTCCTGATCAATCATGAACCTCCCAAAATATTTAATAATAATATAATAACTATTATTACAAAATAAATGAGATAATTAAAAAACATTTGATTATCCATCAGGAGGCCGTAAATATAAAAGAATGGAAGCATGAAGAAGGAAATTGGGAAAAATACTGGAAACAACGCTGGGATAAAAAATGGGAGAAAAAGGACAAAAACAAGGCGCTAAATATCAAGAAATGGGAAAGATAATTAACAAGCTTGGAGAAACTCAGTTTAAAGCTGCAAAGCTTGTAATGGATCTTGCAACCAAAAAAAAGCGATACAGAGTTCGAAAGAGAAACAAAAAATTTAGAAAGGAGAATTAAAGCATTGAGTGATAATATAGATCTAATGTTAAAAAAATGAATTATCCTCAAAATTCTAATTTATTTTTTGTTTATAAATTGTGAAATTAAAGTAAAGATTTTAAGAACCTATTTTCTCGCCCGATAGGATATCAGATTCACAGTTTCCTGACCCCATGTTGACAATTTGTCCTATACTATATCCCTGTATACCTGGACTTATTATTTTGTGCGTTTCCACCAGTGTTATTCTGAGTTATAAAATAGATACAGTGCCTAAAATCAGCATAAAGCCAGTGGCATTTCCTTCTTTTTTATTTCACACTTTATCTTAGTCAGATAATTCTCTAAAATGGTATTTATTTAACATCAACTAATATTTTATTCCCTTCAACTTTGACCTCATGCATCTTTAAAGGTCTGGGTGACTTTAACGCTTTACCTAAAGACAATTTAATCCCAGACCAATCTGTCCAGCGAATTACATGACCATCAGTTAGATCAAACTGACTGTGATGCCTTGGACAGGTCACAACCGTTCCTTCAAGTTTGCCCTGCGATAAATTTCCCCCCATATGAGGGCAACGATTATCTGCACTGTAATAATTATCTCCCACTCTGGCCAGCAGAATTTCACGTCCTTCAACTGTAGCCATTTTCATACTACCGTCCATCAACTCATCCGTTATTGCGATTTCTACAAAACTCATTTTATCACTCATGTATTATTAATCAATCATATATTAATAAGTATAAAATAATGAATTTTGTGATTTTATAGATAAAAAATAAATTAATTTTAAACCGTTATTTTATGATATATGCCAGATAAATATCAATTAGAATTAAAGCAGCAAAAGCCGATGCAATATTAATTGTAGCAAGTTTAGTTGCGGGCTCTTTTTCAACTGGTTTTTTAATTAAACCTATTACTGCCAAACTTAGCGGCAGCAATGAGATAAATGCAAGCATTCTAAAATCTATTATTGAAGGAAACAGATTGGTGTAAGAAATAAGAAGAAATGAAATTGTGGACATGAATCCAGAGATTGCAAGCAGATTGAAACCAAATCTACGCCCCTTAGATACAATCCATGTAATCTTACCTCCTAATTTATCTCCTTCAAGGTCAGGAATTTCGACTCCTACTGTAAATAACAGCTGTAAAAATAATAATGGTATTGAAAAAATAAGAAAACGAAAATCCAGTGTTCCCATCAATACAAAGTAACCCATACCGGGCAACAAAAAGCCATTGAATGTATTGGAAATTTCTCCAAGTTTTCTGTAGGATAGCTTAACTGGAGGAGCTGCATAAAACCACACTAAAAAGTTCCCAAATAAAACTAACAACAGAAATGATAATGGATAAGAATAAATATAGGTGAATAACGTTCCAGCAATAAGAGATAGACAAATAAACATGATAGATAACTTTTTTGAAATTCCTCTTAGTTCCGGATTTTCAACCAGTATCCCGCTACCGCCTGTAAAAGGAGTTGGCTTACCATATTTATCCAGTTCATAATCAAAATAATCATTACCATAATGAATTGCCATGCTTGCCAAAAATAAAACAGCGTATCCAAACACGAATTTACTCAGTACAAACTCTGCATTCAATAAAATAGCAAGAAACGCTCCAGCACAGAAATATAAAAATATCCCAAAGGTAAATTGAGGTTTTCCAAGTTTAATGATTTTATATATCGTTTCTCCATTATATCTATTATTAATCATACAATAAAATTTATTATTCTTTTCATATATTCTTTCTCTTTATAAGCCCATCAGAGGTGAAATGAATCATCTTTTACTTAGACTATTTAAGAGCATCATAATCAGTATCTATCACGCCATTAACTTTTTCTCCCTGAGATATATTTAAAATCCGTACACCTTCATTTTTAGCTATCCATTCAATAAGCTTTACTGCATATCTAAGTTTTTTTATCTTTATTTCATCCGCTTTATCTTCTAAATTTTCTATATCTGGCCTTGAATACTTTGTAACAATTTTCCCAAAATCCATTCCCGCTAAAATGATACTTTTTGCTCCAAATTCAATTGCAAAAAATAAACATCTATCACCATCTGTAAAACCGCCAAAATTATGCACATTTTCTAATGGAATGCTTTGAGTTGTTCCTAAAACATTTTTTAGTGTCGAAACATACTTTTCTATTTTTTCAATGTTATTTCCATGGGCATGAATAACTAAAACAGCTCCTTCATTATTTGCCCGAATTATATCATCCATTTTTCCATCTAAATCTGTAACAATAATATCTGGAATAATATTTTCCTCTAAAAGAGCTGTCGTTGCTCCATCAGCAGCAATTAAAGTAAAACTTTTTAGGTTAAGTTCCTTTAATTCATTTATATTTCTTTTAAGAGAGGGTCCAGCACCAAAAACAATTACTTTATCCTTTATCTTTAATTCATCTTTATTCAGACCATTATGCTTTTTCAATAAATTATTTAATATTTTTGCAGACTTTTCATCCTCATTCTGGCTGAAACCGAACTCATCCAATATTTCT
>JASEJD010000033.1 GCA_030016715.1 Methanobacteriaceae archaeon
GCTGGACATGATCTGGACAGATATTGTTGCCCTGATTCTATTTGCAGTTGCATTCCTAGCAATTGCTATCTGGTCATTAAAACGAAAGAAAGGTTAATATCCTGGATATTAATTCTATTTTGTTTTAGAAAATATTTGAAAAGGTTTAAATATAAATCAGATGAGTTAGTATTATGAAAACAAAAACAAGAAGAATGATTGTATTCATCTGTGCTGCTGTATTGATTATAATTGGTCTTTACAATCTGGTAATACTTAAAGATATTTATCCGGGTACTATATGGACTGTAGTAGGTACATTCTTCATGTTTTTGGGTTATTTCAGACTTAGAATTTAATTATTCAAATTCATTTATTTTAGTGGGCGTTGGGATTAAAAAGGAGTCTTCTAAACCCTAAATGTATTAATAATTTATTTTTTACAATTATTTGATGTTTTCTGAGCAATATTTGGCGTATTAAATCTCCAAGTCCTCCGCCAGTCATAACATCCATAACATAATCTCCAAAATAGGGATTTTCAATTCCCAGTTTATTCTGCATGAATATTTTAAGATTTTCACGTCTAAGTAAAGCTATAATAAGTGATATAACAATAAATAGTCCTAAAACTCCTAAAATACTTCCATAAAGGTATCCAATGCCATAATATAGTCCGTAGAATCCTCCTAAAATTGTATAAGAAATACCAAGCCCCACTGCAAATGAATGGTTTCCAATTTCGCCCATCATTATTTTTCCTTTATAATCAAGGGGTGCATAGCCGATACAAGCAGCTAAAATAACCAATGGAATAATAAAACCATACAAAACACTGTTAATCAGTAATATCACTGCTAAAATGCACATTATTATTACAGAGGAACATGCAGTTCCTGGCTGCATGTCTGCTATGTTCATTGGTTGTATCATTAATGCAACCAGTATAGAAACTGGCCCTAAATAATAAAAACCAATTAATGCAACTAGTAGCATACCTATGCCTCTAAAAAGTTGACCTACCTCAATTTTCATGTTTTTAAACTTTTTTCTTCCAATTAGATCATCGATAAAAGCGAATATGCCTATTATGGCCACCAAATAACTGTAATGGGCCGGTAAAAATAAAATCATAGCTATAAATGGTGCAATACCAACTGCACGGGGTGTTCCCCCTCTAATTGGAGTATACAAATTTCCTCCGGATTTTTTGATGATCCACTGGATTAATAGAGTTAAAATAGCAGATATTAAAAATGCTAAAATGATTTCTGCGTACATTTATTCACCTGTTAAAAAATAGAACTAAAAGATATATAAATTTATTAAACAGTTATTTCAGATTTCACAGTTTATCTAAAACATCTATAAATTTAGCTGCATCAGAATATTTTCTTTCATATGCATCGTACTTATAGGTTTCATATACAATAGCCCGAATTCCTTCTTCCGAGATGGGTTTTGTAACATATAATGGGCTTGAACCGCCCGGAGAATATCTTTTTAAATATGGAATCTTCTGGGTAATATTATTCACGTAATTCATGGTTTCATTATCTTTAGATACTGAATAAATAAATCGAGAGTATCTGTAACCCACTTCTTCCCCTAAATCTTCATGAATATCTACAACAAGTTGGGGTTTGGTTTTTATAATGTCAGGAACCACTATTTTGTTGGCTATTAACTGACCATTTGTCCTGCCTATGGTGAAATGTAAAGGCTTTTTGGTTACATGAATCCTGTAAAGAATATATTTTTTGGATAAAGATCTTGATTTATCCTTTAATGTGGCCGCAGTGGCATTATGAAACCCTGATTCACGGGGATGAACTCCAACAATTATGGCGACGGTTTCATTAGAATTCTGATTTCCATAGACTACTTTTTCAGCATAACCATAACTTTTATTGCCTAGAAATATTTCGGAGCTTCTATTTTCGATAGAATTAACATTCCAGCTCACTTTAACAATTGAAAAAGCTAAAATGAAAAAAATAACAGCTATAATTATCTTTTCATAATCCTCCATAAGTAGTTATATTGATTCAAAATTTATAATCTTTGCTTTTTGTTTAATGTATAACATATCATAAAATAAATCTAAAATAACATTTTAAACCTTTCTAAAGTATTAAAGTTTTTAAAGGCCAAAAAAATTCTTTGAATGTTAATTAAATAAAAAATAAGAAAAAAAGGGTATATGAACTTTTGTTAATCACTGATTGTTATAATTTATCCAGTGCATTAATTAATTGATTGGCATCAGATAATTTTCTGGAATATGGGTCTTTTTTATATGTTTCATATACTATTGTTGAGATCCATTTCTTGGCAATGGGCTTTGTAACATATTTTGGACTTGAACCACCTGGTGCAGAATATCTTTTTAAAGAAGGCATTTTCTGTATAATTTTGGAGATGTAGGCTCGAGTCAGTGCATTATTTGATATCGGATCTAAAAATCTACTGTATTTATAGCCGCTGGATTTCCACAGATTTTCATGAGCATCTACTACGAGTTTTGGTCTGATCTTTTTTACATCCGGAACAACATATTTATTTGCAAGAATTTGACCATTCATCCGGCCTTTATTGTAATTCCAGGTGTCTTTTGTCACATGTACTCTGTATAGTATAAATTTTTTTGATAATGTACCTGAATTAGATATTAGAGCAGTTCTGAGTGCACCATGAATCTGATGTTCTCGAGGATGGACTCCAACAATTATTACAATTGTATGGGGAGAATTAGGATTACCATAAACTTCTTTATCAACCCAACCGTTTTTAGTGCTGCCTAAATATGTACCTGCAAAACTTACATCAACTATAGAAAAAACCAGGAGTAAACAGAGAAAAATTCCGATTATTTTGCGCATTTTT
>JASEJD010000034.1 GCA_030016715.1 Methanobacteriaceae archaeon
TTGTTAGAATTGGTAAAGTATCATTTTTCATTAGTTTTTCAACTTTATCAAAATAGGCCTTTAATAGTTCTGGATTTTTGGATATGACTTGAAATATTTTAGGTACAAATCCAAAAAAGTTCTCGATTTTTCCAAATATTTCATCTATGTTTATTTCTTCTTTTGTATTCATTAAAACACCTCTAATAATAAGCTAAATCTTATTTCATTAATTATTATATTATGGATATTTTATTGTGGTTAAAAAAGTATTGAAAAAAATACGCTCATTTCCTGGCCAGGGATGCAAAAATTGCTATTATACTTAAGATTAATGAAATAAGGAAGGCTACCTGTATACTTGTTAAGAGTGCTGGATAATTTTGTGGATTGAACTGAACTGTCCCAATATAAACTGCAAAAATTATTAAAATCATTCCCATACCCAAAGTCTGGCCTATAAGTCTCATCGTACTTACTGTTGCAGACGCTACACCGAAATATTTCCTTTCTACTGATCCCATAATAGCATTTGTGTTGGGAGCTGAAAATAGTCCAATTCCAGTCCCTAAAATAGCTAAACCTAATATTATAAGATATAAACTGGTTTCTTCAGTTATCAATGCAAAGATTAGTAGTCCAATAGTTATTATTCCCATTCCCAGTGAAGCTAATTTTCTTGGTTCGATCTTATCAGAAAGTCTACCTGCTATAGGAGACATGATCACCATGAAAATAGTCTGAACTGCCAGTATTAGTCCAGCTACTTTAGGATCAAATCCTTTAATAAACTGTAAATATAGACTCAACAGAAAAACAATTGCAAATATGCTCATATAACTAATAAGCGCTGCTAAGTTAGAGAACGCGAACATTCTATTTTTAAAAAATAATTTCATATCTAAAACTGGTTGTTCAACCCTTAATTCCCATATAACAAAACTTATAAACCCTATAATGCCTAAAATGACCATTAATATTCCAAGTGTGCTTGTAATATTCGAGAATCCTATTAAAGTCAGTGCAAGCATAATGATATAAAGTAAAGATCCCCAGTAGTCCAGTTTTTCCCCTTTACATTCTGCCCATTCTTTTCCTTTCATTTTCCAAAATACAAGTGCAATTACAAGTAATCCAAGGGGCACGATTAAATAAAAAATACTTCTCCACCCCATATATTCTGTTAAAAACCCTCCCAAGACTGGGCTGATGACAAATCCTATGTAAAGTGCGGTGATATTTATTCCTATTGCTTTACCTCTTTCTTTGGGAGGATATACTGATGTTATAATGGCAAGTCCTGTGACAAATATCATCGCGCTTCCAATACCTTGAACAGCTCTGCTTATAATAAGTAATTCAGCTGAGGGAGATATAGCTGCCAAAAAAGAAGCAATAGTGAGAATTATAATACCAAATGTAAAGATCTTTTTCATTCCATAAATGTCGGCAATCCTACCGAAAGGAACTGCAAGCATTGCAGATGTTAAAATATATGCTGTTGAGATCCAGCTTAATAGGATTGCATTAACTGCTAATTCGTTTGAAATCGTAGGAAGTGCAATATTTATTGAAATAGCCATGAATGGACTTAAAAAGGAAGCTATGGTAGCAATTAGCAAAATTGCTGTTTTATTCGTTTTTTTATCTTTAACAAATGGTTGTGTTTCCATTTTTATTCTCCTTATCTCTATATAAGCTAAATTAGAGGGTAACCATAATATAAATATGATGTAACTTTAATAGGTGAACAGGTGACAAAAGTATGATGTTTGATGAGAATATGCTGTCTGCTTTGCAAAAGCTGGGCTTAACACATTACGGTGCAAAAACTTACATTGTTATAACAACATTTGGACCAATTGATGCTACAAGGATTGCCGAAGAGTCAAATATACCGAGGACAAAGATTTATGATGTATTAAATAAGCTAGAACAAGATGAATGGATCAATGTGCAAAAGGGAAGACCAAAATTATTCACTGCTCGAGACCCACGAGACATAATCGAAGAACGTAAATCAGGTCTTTTGACCGAAATCGATTCTCTATCAGATGAAATGTCAATTATATACAATCAACAGATTAAAAAGGAATTGCCAAATGCATGGTTAATTCATGGCAAAAATAATATTACGAGAAAATCACTGGATATGGTATCCAAAGCCAAGAAAAGTATTATGATGCTCGGTGATTTATATTTTCCTGAAGAGGTTGAATCTCTAAAATCCCTAATCTTAAATGCCAAAAGAAATAATATTAGCTTTCGAATTATGTCAAACGATGTTATAAATACCAGTAAAGGTAAAATTGACCTTGTCAAAGCATTTGCTGATATTCAACCGGATATGATAATTTCAGGAAAACCACCCATCAAATACGTTATTGTTGATGAAAAAGAATTGCTAATAATGTTCCCAAAAATAAATGAAGATATTCTAGATTTAGACAAAGTAGTTGCTCTATGGATACCCAGCCCTGCAGTAGCATCTTCTATGGTCGATATGTTCAATATGAGATGGGATGAATATGTAAGAATGCAAAAACATAATAATCAATTAATTTAATATTACTTTGAATAGAAAGATTATTTTGATGTAATAATTTTTTATAAGTCAATAGGCTAAAAATAAGGTTTAATAATATATATTTCATAGGTTACTCTAAAAATCCTTTAAATTAAGTTAATATTTATGTAACATCTATATCTTCTTGCATCAAAACATTCCATATCCCGTAAACATAGTTTAAATTTAGCATAGTGTTAATAAAAATAGGTCTTCTAAAGTATATGTATGCTATTATTAAGCTACTTTTCAATTTAAATCATTAAAAAATTAATCAAAAATTAAATGAAATTAAATAAGT
>JASEJD010000035.1 GCA_030016715.1 Methanobacteriaceae archaeon
GGGGAACGCTGATCTTACTCCAGCCCCAGCACCGCAGCACCTGGAATTTTCCCTGTTCCGCTCCATTTCTATCAGTTCTGTTATTCTATCTAAAATTTCTCTCGGCGCATCATACTCTTCCAGATGACGACCCAGATGGCATGGATCGTGGTAGGTGACCTTTTCATCCAAAAATTCAATTTCAATAATTCCATTTTCAATTAATTCATTGAAAAACTGTGATGTATGGATTACGTCCAGATTAACCCCCAGTATCTCTTTATAATCCTTTTTAAAAGCCTTATAACACCCGGCACAGGAGGTGAGTATTTTTTCACCCTCTATTTCTTTAAGTGTTTTCTTCATCACTTCTTCTGCTTCTTCCCTGAATCCGGTTCTAAGTAAAAATGATCCGCAGCATTCTTCATCTTCTAATATTCTGTATTCAATGCCTGCAGATTTCAATATCTCTTCTGTGGCTTCAGATATTCTGCAAAGTTTTTCTCGTGCTACGCAGCCTCTAAAATATATCATTATTCTCACGTAAAGTTCCTTTTAGCCCTATTTTGCTATAAAAATCAAGATAAGTTATTATTATATGTTTTGCTTTATATTGTCATTAGGTGATCATAGATAAATAATTAATTGTAGATTAAAAAATGGTGTTTATCATTTTTTTTCTATTTCGACTCCGTAGAATTTTAAAAGTTTTTGTACGGATTTAACGCAATTTTTAGGCTGTTAATTATTTTTCAAATATGAGTTTCTTTTTTAATGGCTTTAGAGTGGATTTTAGCGATTGAAATTAATTTATATTATTTATGAGGTAAAGATAATTTCAAGACGCTTTAAAGCATTTCTACCGAACATATTTGGCATTTAGGACTAGTTTACTCTCTGTTAATAAAATACGATGCTTATTTTCTCTATTCTAAACTATATTTTTTTGTAGGTTAAGGCGAAAACTATAAATACTAGAAAAGCACAGGTTAAATGTAACCTATGTTAAAATTAACATAAGTTAAAAATAACATTATAGTTCATAAATCTCAAAGGAAGAATAAGATGGTAAATTCAGAATTAATCATTTTAGGCATGATTTATTTCAATCCAAGCCATGGATATTCACTTAAGAAAAATGTTAAGAACTACTTCGGAAATCCATATTTCAAATTGAACAACAATATACTCTATTCCACACTGAGAAAACTAGAGAAAAACGGTTTCATAACAGGAGAAGAAATTCAAAGTGAAAAAATGAATAAAAAAGTATATCAAATTACAGATAATGGAAAAAAACACTTGATTGAGATGGTAGCTGCTCCGGCAGAGCCAGACATTGATGACTTTGATTTCAAAGTAAAGGCAGTATTTTTTGACCTTATACCCAAAGAAAGTCGTATAAATGCAATTAAACCATTATATGAATCTAAATTGAAGATGCACCAAGAAGCATTAGAAAAGAAGGAAGAATATGGTTCTACTATGCCACTTATTGCACTGACTGTTCTTGAATATGGTATCAAAGATTTAGAGAATTCAATTGAGTTTTATGAAAAATTAATGAACATAGGGTAATATGATATAAGGAGTTAAAATATATGGTTAATTTACAAATTATAGGTATAGGAATATTATTAGTAATAATGGGTACATTATTCTCGTTACTTGGGAACATAGGAAGCATAATAAGTTTTGTAATAGCAATTGCAGTAATAGGTTATCTATTCTGTGGTGGGTATTTCAAAAATAAACCAAACAGGTCTTTATAGATTAAATTGAAAATCAATAAAATTACTTTTTAAATTTATTTAAAATCCCAATACTCTCAGAATCCTAGGATTTTGGAGCAGCAAAACATAGTTTTGCATGTTTTTTATTTTTGATATTCGCAGTCCTTAGACGCAGTCTTCTCCTGAATGGCGGCGGTTTCTTCTGTTAAATATCCGACATGGCGAACATAAACTTCTTAAATATAATAATAAGTTATTTTAATTTGTCATACCATCAGATATTTAACGAAGCGGTTAATTCCATATTGCTTATTTTCTAACCCCTTACAGAACCCTATTGGATTGCCACAGTGATAGTTTATTTAAACTAATAATTCTTAAAGATAATCAAGTTTCTTAAATAACCTTTTATTTAAATTAATAGCAACCATTTCTTTACCAGTTAAAAGTAAACATTCAAACAATATACTGCACCCTATTTATTATCTTTAAGCACAGGTCTTACAAAAAGGAAATTATAGATGACTCCGTATGCATAGCAGATGTGCTGGATGGGCACCAGTAAAAAAACAAGCAGAGAATAGATGGATCTGGTTTTAAATAAAATCTCGAGAAATACAAGGACTGCATATACAAGATAGAATCCCAATGGGATTAATACAATGCAGCCCCATACAAAATATAAAGGAATGAAAAAAATAAGGTAAAATAATAATAATATGGTTAAAACTACTTTTATTTTGAATAATCTAAGTTTTTTTATGGCATTTGCAATGTTTATTCCATATCTAACCATATTTCTTGCTAACTGTATCACAGAATCAGTTTCGCGGTGATAAATCTTGGCATCTCTGACATAGAGGAACTTATAGCCAGCTTTACCTAATCTTAAATTCAATTCAGTATCATCTGACATTATCAGGCTGTCATCATATCTAA
>JASEJD010000036.1 GCA_030016715.1 Methanobacteriaceae archaeon
GTAAATCATCATAAGTGACTTCAGCATTAAACTCATTAATAACTAATTTTAAATTAGATAGAGCACTTTGAAGCATATCATTCATATTGACTTTTACAAATTCTATTCCCGCTCTATTAATTCGAGAATAATCAAGTAAACCCTGAATCATACCTTTCATTCTGATTGAACCTTCAACCATAAAATCAAGGAAATCATCAGCATCCTTATCAAATTTACCTTCATAACGCCTTTTAAGAAGCTGAGCAAAACTGGCAATATTTCTTAATGGTTCCTGTAAATCATGACTTGTAATATAAGCAAAACTCTGCAATTCTTCATTCGAACGCTCTAATTCAATTACAACATCTTTAAGGCGCGATTCATTTTCTTTTAAACTTTGATAGGCTTCTTCAATTTGTATAGTACGCTCCTCAACCTTCTCTTCTAAACTGTCACGAGCTTCCCTCAAATTTTCCTCCAGTTTTTTACGCTCAGTTATGTCAATATTGACACCAATTAGCTTCAAAAGCTCCCCCTCTTTGTCTTTGATAGCCTTCCAACGCCCAAGTAACCAATGTATGCTACCATCAGGCCAAATCACACGAAATTCAGTTTCCTCTGGTTTTCCAGTTTTTAGAGCAATATTAACATGTTTTATGGCGTTTTGCTTGTCTTCAAGGTGAACTAATTCTTCCCATGCTTCTTGTGTTCCAGAAAATTGACCTTTATGGAGTCCATACATGGCTTCTAATTCTGGTGTCCATGTGTTTATTCCAGTTTGAATGTTCCATTCAAATGTACCGACATTTGCCACATTTTGTGCTAAATTTAACCGCTCATTAATCTCTTTTATTTCTTCTTCAGCTTTTTTGCGTTTGCTGATATCATTGAATAGAATGGCAACTTTTCTACTTTCTGATCCACCAATCTTAAAAGCGTAGACATCATAAAACTTATTTAATGCTTTTGCTGGATTTTCAAATCTTATGGATTTCCCGGTTAAGGCAACTCTGCCGTAAATTTCAAACCAGTATTCTTCGTGATTGGGTCTAAGATCGCGCATCAGTTTGCCTTCAGCATCATGCAATCCTGTTTGTTTTTCAAATGCCGGATTAACTTCCAGAAAACGGTAATCAATGGGTTTATTGTGTGCATCGAAAATAACTTCTACAATACAATAGCCCTCGTCAATTGAATTAAATAAAGTCTTATATTTTCCCATGCTTTCAAACAGAGCTTTTTCAGCTTTTTTACGTTCAGTAATATCAGTAAAAATTACGATAAAATGCATTTTTCTTGGAGAAAAAGCTACAATATCATAAATTCTATTTAAGGAAGGTACTGCATATTCAAAGTGTATGGATTTCCCTGTTAAAGCCACATCACCATATATTTTAGTTATTTCAGCTAATTCCTCAGGGGGAAGAACTTCTGTAATCCGTTTATTTAGTACTGCTTCTTTTTTTAATCCAGAAAAATCCTCCCATGCTTTATTCACTTTCAAATGAATGTAATCCACTGGCTCGCCTTTATCATCGGTTATTATCTCACATAGAGCAACTCCATTAAGCGGATTTTCAAAAAACTGCTGATAAATTTCTTTGCTTCTTCTCAGAGCTTCTTCTTTTTGTTTATATTCTGTAATATTATGATTTAAGGCCACATAACCTGCAACTTTATCCTCTTTATAAATTGGAATAATGACAGATTCAATATAAATTGGATTGCCGTCTTTATCATATTGTTTTACTTCAACTGGATATTCATATCCTTTTGATAGGTAATTTAAGGCTTTTTTCCTTTCTTCATCTGTAAATTCAGATTTAATTATGTCACTTACCAGACTACCAATTGCTTCGTCTGCTTTATAACCATACAATTCTTCGGCAGCTTTATTCCATGATGTTATGACACGATTTAAATCAGTAGCAATTATAGGTTCACTAACATTATCTAAAATATTAGCCTGATACTTAAGCTGATCTGAAGCTTTTTTACCTTCATCAATATCCTGGATTTGAACTATAAAACCAGAATCAGTAGCAGAAACTGTATAATCCAGAAATGTAATTTCTTTTTTGTGAGAATATAAACCATAATCTTTAATTTTTTCTAAATTTAAGGGGGCTTGAAACCTAATTATGCCTTCTTTAAGTAATCCATCTTTCTTTTCATTAATGTAGGGATTATCAAACAAATTGTGCCCACATATATCACTTAACTTTGAAATTCCCATCATTTCAAGTGCTGAATTATTAGCATTAACTGTATTTCCCTCTTTATCATAGAAAAATATTCCTATGGGGGATTTGTCAAAAATTTCCCTGAATTTATCGCGGGATTGTTCCAGACGGAGCCCCCCTTTATGCCAGATTTATAGAATAGCATTGGTAAGTTATTTGAATTAATTACAATAAATAAATTATTATTTAATTTTTAATCAGTTTATTACAATAATTAATAAAAACGTTACATGGGTATATCTCAATACGTTATTTTTATAAAATAAGCATTTATTTTGGGTAATGGAAGAAAAAACTCTATAAATTATTTATAAAATTTAATCCACACATTGGGGTAACTTTACCCATTTAAACCAAAAATATTCAAAGGACTTTATTAATCCTACAAATTCATC
>JASEJD010000037.1 GCA_030016715.1 Methanobacteriaceae archaeon
AAGTGTAGATTTACAAAGTCAATAGAAGAGGCTGCATAGGCTTTAAATCTAATTTGGATTAACTAACCCTTTTTTTAATAAAATATTTAATTTTTTTATTTTTAAATAAGCCATTATAATTAAAATATTCAATTTTAACAAAGTAAATTTTTTTTAAAATTATAATGGAATAATTAAATCGCAATTTATCTATTTATTTTAAATTTATTTGATAATAAACTCTTTTAACTGATATTAAGCACCGATAAACTCTTTAAACAATATTAATATTATTTAAGTTTTTTTGTCTTGTATTTAATCATATAATTATTATAGTTTATACAAACAATTAGTGTATATAATAATGTAATAATGACACTTATTAGTTAATGATATACTTATAACTGTAGATTATGGATACTTTTGCCCCATTAATGTTATATTTTTTGGAGTAAGCCATTTATAGGGATTTTTCGCCTCTTTTCAGAGATCATTCATGGACTTCTATCACAATTAATCAGGCATAAAGGAGGTGAAAAATGCATGAAAAAACAGATCATATTAATCACACTAGCTTTAATAGCTGTTTTGGTGTCAGTTTCTGCTGTTAGCGCTGCTAATATTTATGTGAATACTACCGGAAATGATACCAGTGGAACAGGTACTGCAGATAATCCATTCCTTACAATACAAAAGGGATATGATACTTCAGCAAACGGAGATACTGTAATCATTGCAAACGGAACTTACTCTGGAACAGGCAACAACCAAATACATATTACAAATAACATAAATATCACAGGTCAAAGCCAAACAGGAACCATAATAGACGGAACAGGAAACTTGATATTCATTATTGGAGGAACTGTTTCAATACAAAATTTAACAATAGTAAAAGCAAATGATCCTATAGTAAATAATGGACAATTAACTGTAAAAGACTGTACCTTCAAAAATAACACTGCAAATGGAGGTGCTATCCATAACGAGAATCAATTGACAGTTACTGATAGTACATTCATCAATAATACTGCATTGCAATTTGGTGGTGCAATTGATAATTGCTGTGGATCTACAATAATTACAGGCTGTACTTTCAACGATAACAGGGCTCCAAATGGTGGTGCCATCTACCATAATGAAAGTAATGGTATAAAGCTAATCGTTAATAACAGTATTTTCAATAATAATACTGCAACACATGATGGTGGAGCAATCTCTTGTAATGGTAATGTAACAGTTAATAATTGTACTTTCACTGGTAACAATGCAACAGGTGCTGCTGGTGGACCATCAGGTGATGGAGGCGGAGCAATCTACAATTCACAAAATGGTAATTGTACAGTAACCAATTCCAAAATGATCAGTAACAACGCAACTATTTATGGTGGAGGAATCTTCAATAATGGAGGTACTTTAACTGTTACAAACTGTAATATACTACAAAACATTGCAGAAGTTGGTGGAGGAATAAACAACTTCTATGGTTCATGTAATGTTACTAATTCTAAAATAAACAATAACATAGCACATGCCACAGCTGGAGGAATCAACAATTATCATGGTACTTGTATTTTGACTCATTCAAATTTCATCGGTAACACTGCAATATGGGGTGGAGCAATCTATAATTCCGTCAGTGTATTAAATGTGACTGGCTGTAACTTCGACTCAAATACAGGTACTCATAGTAATTTCCTATGGAATGGTGGAGGTTCTTCTGCGATTCTTCGTTTCAACAGAATCTATAATCCTGGCGGAAATGAAGTCAACAATACAGATACTGAAGCTTTAGATGCAATGTATAACTGGTGGGGTTCCAATTCAAACCCAAGCAGCAAACTACAGGGTAATGTATTATATGATCCATGGCTTATGCTAAATATTTACTCAGATCCATCAACAATATACACCGGACAAACCTCAACAATAACAGCAAACGTCTATAAAGATTCAGCAGGCAATAATCATAGTGCTGATGCTGCTCAGTTCTTCAGCGGCCCACAAGTAACATTCACTTCAACTTTAGGTACCATTGGAAGTTATACTAAAACCGTTGACTGGGTTTTAGGACAAGCTGTAAGAACATACACCGGAATTTTAGCGGGAAAAGATCCAATAACAGCAAACGACGGGGATCAAACAGTATCTACTACTGTAACTGTACTTCAAGCTCCAACAGCAAACGCAGCGAGCAACACAGTAGGAATGCAGGAAACAGGATTACCAATAGCTGGCCTAATATTGGCAGCTTTAGCCTTATTTGGTGGTTTAGCTACTAGTAAAAGGAAATAATTAACCTCTTTTTTCTATTTTTTAATAATTTTGGAGAATTAAATCAAATAATAATCTTTTGTTGACTTTTTTATCCACTGACTTACAAAGTCAGTAGAGCAAGAAGCTAAATAGGTAGATCTGGGTTTCATTATTAATTCTAACCCTTTTTTAAATTTAATTCTTTCTAAGTATTTTATTAAACTTTTAGGCAGTGATATGTTTAAAATAATTTATTAGTTTAGTTCTTTATCCCTTTTGGTTTATTTGAATTAATTTATAATCTTTAAATAGTATAATTCTAAATAATGG
>JASEJD010000038.1 GCA_030016715.1 Methanobacteriaceae archaeon
AAGTCAGTGATTTAGAAAAGATCAGTATTGATAGAGCTGATATTAACGAAACAAGAGAAAAACTTTCAACAAGTAGCAAAAAACCTGATTTAATCTGTTTAGGATGCCCCCACTCATCAATTGAAGAAATAAAGCAGATAGCAGAGAAATTGGCCGGAAAACAGCTTAAAAATCAGCTCTGGGTATGCACATCAATTTCAGTAAAAGCAGCCGCCGATAGAATGGGTTATACCGAAATAATTGAAAAAGCCGGTGGAAAACTAGTTTGTGATACCTGTATGGTTGTGGCACCAATTGAAGAGCTTGGATTTAAGGTTATTGGTGTTGATTCAGCTAAAGCAGCGAATTACGTGCCCAGTATGTGCGGGTTGGATGTTGTTTTTGATGATCTTGAGAATTTGATTGATGAAAAATGATTTAATTTTATCATTATAAACATTTTACAAGAATGTTTTTACATTTTTCAAATACATATCTAACCATATATTCACAATCACCCGCACCTACAATTCCTCCTCCAGATACAGGATGTGTTTTACAGACACTAGGCCTTAAATCATATATTTTACATTTTTTATTAGTTTCATCATAAAATTTACACGGGGTATCTTCTATGAATTTGAATTCTCCCCTCTCGAGATCTGGTTCTATATCAAATATCAAATCAGGTTCAATTGTTGTCATATATATATACATATTCCTCTGGAGCAATTATAATAGGGGCTGTTACAATACAGCATTTACCACATCCATTACAGTAATTCTTGTTTAATATACCTACTGCATCTAAATTATTCATCGTAGCCATTGTATAATCAATAATTAAAATCAAATCACTTGCTTTTATTTTATTCTTAGATATTTTCTTAGATTCTTTGATTAAACGACTCAATACATTTTTTTTCAATAATTCATTGAGTTTTTTGGTTTCTTCAATCTCTTTTTCTGGATCATCAGAAGGAAATAGTATTGGAAATATCTTAATGAACTTTTCTTTAGCAGCTTTGTGTTCCGCAAGTGTTTTTTCTATTTCATCCTTTGATACTAATTTTTCTAAAAGCATATTAATATTTAAATCCTATTTCCTATTTAACCGCTATCTATGAATAATAAAAGAAATTACTTTCATATACTATTATGTAAAATATTAATGGAGAATAATTTAATAATTCTGCACCTAAGTAATGTTGAAAAAATAGAAAGCTTATTAAAAGCTTTTTCACCTATTAATTATTTTTTCCTATACACCTAATTCACTTTAACCATTTATCAAGAGGGCCTTGAGTACATCTTGGTAATTTAACTGTTTTTTTGACTTTATAAAAACCAGTGCATTTTTCTTCAACAAGTTCCCCCAAAAGTGATAAGTGCTGAACTTTCTTCTTAGGGAAGAAATCCACACTTTGTTTTTGATAGTAATTATAACGACTATAGGGATTATTAGGACTTTTTAATAGTCTTTCAACTAAAGGATTCATCATCTCGGCCAAACTAATCTTAAATGAGTCATTAGATAATTTTTCAAAAATATTTCGAGATACTGTCCCCATTATCAAATCAATAAACTGTATTAACTGTGATTCATATACCAATTTCTCATTTCTATCAAAATAGGACTTATGATCAGAGTCAACAAACTGAATTTCTTCATTAATCACATTAAAATCTTCTTCATCCATATTAAGCCTACTTCCAACATGCCAAGGAAAATATGGATGATTTTCATGGTTTTCACCATTGTCATGATAAATTCTAGAGATTTCTTTTAAGCCATTACCAAAAAAAAATCTAGAACCTTTAATTAAAGTTCTAAAAAAGCGATTATATATATTTTCATGTATTCCTTCTTCCCCAAAAACAGTTTTATCTAAATTACTTAGATTAATATAAAGAATTTTAAAATAAACAAGCCCCTTATTATTTAAGTTATTATTTATAAGAAATTTAATCCATTCTTTAGAAATATTCTGTTTAGAATGACTTGAACTATTGCTTAATCTACGATAATGAATTTCACAGTTATTATTACGATGATAGTCTTCTCTACAAGAAGTATGGAACGGACAATCTTTAAAATTCCACGTAAAAATATCGCTTTTTCCCATACATCGCATATTAATCAGTGAATTAACAAGTTCCAATTTTTTACTTTCTGGAACAAATAAACATCCTATTCCAATATATTTTTTATCTATATAGAAATCATCTGCAAACACTTCATATTTCATATATTCACATTATATATTTTTTTTACACTTTATATACAATATAAATCTGTATAAGTTAAAACATAATTTTAATATTTATTATATTTATTAAATAGAAAAACTTAATATGATAAAAGAGATAATTTGAATTTTAAAAGGTTAATTAATGAAATATATTAAAATTAGAGCTTTATATAGATTATAAAAGCGTTAATATTTATCCTGACAATCTCTTTAAATTATCCATTAATTATAAAATTTAATTTTTATACTATCATGTCCAATATATTCACATGGAAAAATGGATTGAACACCCTCTGATCAAGGATCAAAAA
>JASEJD010000039.1 GCA_030016715.1 Methanobacteriaceae archaeon
TCATATTCTGTTGCTGCATATAAAACTCCTAAGAATTTGGCACCGGTTCTTAAAGCTGCTTGGAGGGCCAAGTGTGAGGCAATTTTAGCATCAGTGTCAATAGGCAGACAAGGGCCATGATTTTCAAGGTGTGACCCAATAGCCAACACCCCTATTTTATGTACTTCAGGGGAAATAATATTTCCAGCAGAATATCTAAGTTTTACCATATAATCACGCCATATTCATGAAAATAAGTTATAATTCATATTCTGAAATCCCATATTTTATCACCTATGTGGTGCAAGTTTTTTATGGCTTTTCCTTTTTTATTTTCAATCATTTCATCTCCAGATATGAGGCATTTACCAATGGCCAGAGGCTTTTTATGCTGTTCATCCACCACGAATACTATATCTCCTTTCTTCAATTTTCTATCAGCATCCACAATTCCAGGGCTCATGACATCAGCTCCTTTAATCATGAATTTCACCGCCCCCATATCCACTACAGCGTATTGGTGGTCAATCTCTAACTTTAAAGCTGCTTTAAGGGTGGGTAATGGTTCTCCATCTAAAATAATAATTAAAGGCTCTCCATCAACAAGTATAAAATGGTGAAGGTCAGTTTCTATTTCCTCAACCTTACTTTTAGCTGGGATTAATTTGGAGTATTCCCCGAGATTTTTTATCAAATCCTTAAGTTTCCTTTTTTTCAGATAATATCTTTTTCTGATTTTCAATTTGAAACACCTATATTCTTATATAATTATCATCGTTACATTTAAATATAAATCCCACCAACATTGAAGGTATAGGATAGGTGATAATGTGAATGCACAAAAAGTGAATGTACAAAGACCACTTGATGCATTAGGTAAATCCTTAAACTCCCCCGTTCTCATAAAACTTAAAGGTGAAAGAGAGTTCAGAGGGATTTTAAAGAGTTTTGACCTGCATATGAATTTAGTATTGAATGACGCTGAAGAAATAGAAAACGGTGAATCAACCAGAAGATTAGGAACTGTTCTTATACGAGGAGATAATATAGTATACATATCACCTTAAAAAGGTATATAATTCTAATCTATTAAATGATATTAAGATAAATGTGTTATATTGAATCTGAATCTGAATAAATATTAAATATTAATTTTATAAGGAGGATAATAATGAAAGGTACCCCCTCATTTGGTAAGAGGAATAAAAAGACCCATATCAGATGTAGAAGATGTGGAAGAAACGCATTCCATGCCAGAAAAAAATACTGCGCATCATGCGGATTTGGAAGATCCAGCAGAATTAGAAGATACAGCTGGCAAAATAAGAAAATTTCAGGATATAGGTTGAAATAGATGGATAATAAACGTCCTATTGATGTAAGGATAATAGTGGAAGGAGCATCGGATGTGGAAAGTGTTTCCAAGGCCATGCAGAACGTGGCACTGGGAGCTGAATACCACATAACCATATCCTCCATAATTCCAACTACTAGCTCTGATATAGCCAAAAGGGCTGTTAAAGGAGCTGATCTTGTTTTAATTGCAACTGATGTTGATGGACCTGGCAGAGAACTGGCTGATAAGTTTCAAAAACTTTTAATAGATGAAGTGGGCCATGTAGAGCGCATGAAATTTCCCTTTGGTCATGATGTAGAATACATTGATCCATCCCTAATACGTGATGAGATAAAAAATGCTATAATAAGGGCAGGTTTAACATCAATAACCAATATCTCCAAGATGAAAAAACTTGAAGATAACATAATAGATTTGAAAGAAAAATTAAACAATATTTATGATGAGAATAGTGTTCTGCAATCTGAAAATCATGAATTATCCGTTAATTCTAAAGAAATCCAAAAACTGAATGAAGAATTAACCGAAGAATTGGATATTCTAAGAGAAAAATCAGATAATATTGAACAAAAATATAATAAATTAAATGATGAAATTGAAAAAATTAGAACTAAACCTCTTTTTGAATTGTTTAATTTGGTTGACTTATGGGATGAAACATTTGGATCTGAATTAAAAGATGAAGATCAAATATATTATGCCACCAATCAATTTAGACCCGATAAAATTATTGTAGGCCAAGGACATATTGGTGCTGTTTCTAAAGAAAAAGCAATAGAATGGCTTAAAATAGTTCGCACCGCATTAATATTTTATGATGCAAAAGAAGATAATTCAGAAAATGATTCAACTCATGATTCAGGTTACAAACATATTTGGGAATCATAATTACTTTTTAAAAATTGTTAAACTAATCAAATCACCAAGTTAATATCTAATTTCTAATTGATTTAAAAATAAGCTGGAATATAAAAATATTTTATAATTTGATTAAAATGGTTTAATAAATATCATAATGCTTAATTATAATTTCAATAAATATTTTACATATTATAGATGGGAGAATCTTAAATTGCAGGATAAATGTGGTATTGTAGGAGTATATTCTCATAACAAACT
>JASEJD010000040.1 GCA_030016715.1 Methanobacteriaceae archaeon
TTCAATTTAATATCTCCATTTTATTAATATGGCAGTGTTCAGCTTTTTAAATCCTTGCTCTGATAATTTATTAATTTTTTACTGAATTAAGAATTGTTCATAAGTATATAAGTATTATACGTTTTTTAGTAAATAGAAAAAGTTAGATAATATTAGATGGGGTTACATGATATTTTAGAGGTTACATAGATTCATATTTCGTTAAATTATACTATAACGAAGTTTAAGAAATGAATCTTTGAAAATTTATGTTATTTTATAAAATTTTGATTTCTTTTAAATCATAAATATATCAAAAGTCAAACATAACATTATCAAGTTTAGTAATAAAATTCTAATTGAATTAATGGAGGTCAAATAATGAAAAAAGTTGATTATTACTCCATGATATTTAAAAGAAAATCAGTTAAAAGATATGATTTAACCCCACTTGATGATAATACACTTGCACAAATTTCAAACGAGTTAAATAATTTAAAACCCTTGTACGATGACATTAAAACAGAAGTGAAGATACTGTCCTTAGATGAAGTGGAGGTGAAGAAGAAAAAGAAACAAGCACCGCATTATCTGGCAGTGTTTTCTGATCCGAAGGATAATTACTTGGCTAATGTTGGTTTTATGCTGCAAAGGATGGATCTGTTTCTATCTGGAAATGATATTGGCAGCTGCTGGCAGGGGTCTCCACAGCCAAAAGAAGAGGCGTTAAAAAGTTCAGATCTGGAATTTGTTATTATAATGTCCTTTGGAAAGCCTAAATATCCAGATTCAATGCATAGAAGGAGCGTTTCAGAATTTAAAAGAAAATCTCTTCCAGAAATTAGCACGGTTAAAAATGCAGATGAATTACTTGAAGCAGCCCGTCTTGCCCCATCTTCTGGTAACACTCAGCCATGGTTTTTTACAGGAGATAAAAGCTTGATTCATACATATACCTCTAAAGCATATCCTAAAAAGGATTATCCCCATGAAATAATTAAAAGATACAATACCATAAGTATGGGAATTGCTATTTACCACATAACGGTTGCAGCAGAACATTTTGATAAGGGAGCTGAGATTTTATCTGATAAAGGAGCGGAAAAGAATGCTCCTGAAGGATATGAATATATTGCAAGTTTAAAAATTGAATAGATATAATTTCATATAAATAGAAGTAAAAACCTTTGTAAAGAATTTATATTATGAGTCAAAAAAGAAAGCTTGGAAAAGTTGAGGGAAAATTAATTTTAAGATCCATTTTTTTCATGGCCTTTATAACAGCAATAACGTTTATTCTGGCAGGGCGTCTTGACTACTGGCAGGGATGGACGTACATCGGGTTGAACATTATCTTTCTCCTACTCTCTTATTTCTTATTACCTCCTGAATTAATACAGGAAAGGTTAAAACCCAAAGAAGGTATGAAGACATGGGATAAAACCTTTTACATAGTTTCTGCACCTGTTTTTTTCGCGGTTCTTATAATTTCAGTCCTGGATGGGGGGCGGTTTGGATGGGGGCCACGAATTCCTATTTTCGTGATTATTATAGTAGCTTTAGTGTATTCAATAGGGCAGATAATCGTATTATGGGCAAAAAGGGAGAATAAATTCTTCTCATCGGTTGTCCGTGTTCAAAAGGATAGAGGTCAAACAGTTTGTAAATGCGGCCCATATCAATTTGTGAGACATCCAGGATATTTGGGAGGACTGCTCTATTCAGTAGCTACTCCTCTTCTACTTGGTTCATTTTGGGGGTTAATTCCTACGCTAATTTCGCTGATTTTGCTATTTATAAGGACTTATCTGGAAGATAAAACCTTACTGGAGGAACTGAAAGGATATAAAGATTATACAGAGGAAGTAAGATATCGAATATTGCCAGGAATCTGGTGAATTCAATGATTTAATTATAAATTCTGCCATAATGCAGTCTTTCGGCTATAAAAAGAATTAAGGGAGGAATTAAATGAAAACTGTTGAAGAAAGCGTTGTAACTGCGATGGATGGTACTGATAGTGAATTATTTCCATATTTACCCTATATATTACAGGATATATGGGAAATTGGATCAGATCCAGAAATCATAATTGATCTTATCAAAAAACATAAAGAAAAGCCTGCAGAACTTAAAGTACTGGACTTAGGATGCGGAAAAGGTGCTGTATCCATTAAATTAGCACATAAACTAAATTGTAGATGCGTTGGGATTGATGCAGTTAAAGAATTTATTGAGGAAGCAAATAAAAAAGCAAAGGAGTATAATGTAGCATCCCTCTGTAAATTTATAACCGGCGATATAAGGCTTGAAGTGAATAAATGTTCAAATT
>JASEJD010000041.1 GCA_030016715.1 Methanobacteriaceae archaeon
TGTTGTTACAATACTTCTTCCTTCTGCATTTAGTTTTTTTCTAAGTTCATAACCAATTTTTTTAGGATCATCTGTTTTTAAAGCAACCGAAATTCCTCTTTTATTTTTATGAATTGCTTCTTCAAACTGTTTTTTGATTAAATTACATGATTCAATGGTATTAGATAATATTTCAGGCGCATTTTTGACTTCTTCAGCTATTCCAGCACAGGTTATTGGATCGGCTCTGAGGGTCTTTAAAATAAACTTAGATCTTCTGAAAAGTTCATTATCATCGGTTGAGATAAACCCACCATTCCCAACATTAACTATTTTTGGAGAGCCAGTTGAAGCTACAATTATATGAGAATGTGAGCCATTAGCTAACTTTTTTTGTGGATCTCCAATTGCTCCAGAAGCATCTTCAACCAAAATTACATTTCTATCTTCGCAGACTTCAAATAATTTTTTTACTGGCTGTTCAGCTATATATCCTGCAAAACTTGTTATAAAAAGAGCTTCTGGCTTATGTTTATTTATAGATTCTTCTAAATCCTTAGGATCTATGATTCCAAGTTCTGTAGGTATTTCTACAGTTTCAAGACCTAAAAATTCAGCAATATTTTTAAATCCAGTCCAGCCTCCTTGATCTGGAATCATTATTTTACCTTTAAATATACTCATAGCCCCCAAAATAGCTGAATTTCCACTGTTAACCATATTTACATGTTCATGATTTGTTAAATCACTAATTCGATCCCTTGCAAGTCTAATTTCTTCAAATCCTCTATTTGATGCATAGTCTATATTCATCACTGCTTCAGACATTGCATGTTTGGTTTCCTTTGAGGGTTTTTTAAAATATAATTCCAATAAAATCATCCCTATTCAATTAAAAATATTTCTATGTATTAAATATTTAGTTTATTAAATTAATATAATATATAAGGTGGCAAAAATGGTAGTTTTAATAACAAAGTTATCTAGATCTTCATGGTTTAAAATTAAAGCAAAAAATAATATTATACATATTGATCCCGGTTACATTGGCGATTTTGAAAACCAAGAGATCCCTGAAGAAGAATTAGAAGAAAAAGCAGATTTAATATTGATAACTCATTTTCATCCAGATCATTTACAAAAAGAAGCATTAAATAAAATCTACGGTCCAGATACTATTGTTTTAGCCCCACAAACATTAAAAAATGGAATTAACGGGAAAGAAATTAAACCCAATGAAGAATTAAAATTTAATAATATAAAAATAAAAGCTGTTGATGCATATAACACTCCAGAAGGAAGTTCCACTAAAAAATTCCATAAAAAAGGAGAAAATGTTGGCTATATACTATCTGTAGATAATAAAACAATTTATCATGCTGGAGATACTGATTTTATACCTGAAATGAAAGAATTTAGAGATATTGATTTGTCTTTAATCCCAATTGGTGGAACGTTTACTATGAACATTAAAGAAGCTGTTGAAGCTATTTTAGTTATTAAACCAAAAATAGCGATTCCAATGCATATGAAGGACGCGAATCCTGAAGAATTTAAAAAATTAGTGGAAGAGAAGTCAAATATTAAAGTTAAACTTCTTGAAATTGGAGAAACTAATAAATTAGGTTAAAAATTAAGCCTTAAAAAATCCATCCAGTGTTGTTTGTCTGGATCTGATTAACTCTTGAAGAAGAGTACTTGTTTCTTTAAACCTCTCCAATGGTAGTTTTAATTTAGTTTCAATATAATTTAAAGCAGTTTTCATATCTTCAAATTCCCTTGGAATCTCATTCATTGCACTTCTGACATTTTCTCTGACATTGAATACCCCCAAAGGCACATATCCATTATATGCTTCTCTTAAAACAATTGCACCCGCCTGTTTCTTTTCACGTGCAAGAGCTTCAAGAATAGCCATTTTACATGTATAATAACATCCTCCGACTCTTGAATATCCTTTTTTGCCACCATTAAGTTCATGATCTGCAAATATAAGTTCTTCACGTCCCAAAACATGTAAGAATGCTTCCATCCATTCATACTGCCATTCTGTAGGGATAAGAAGCACTGCATAATAATTATTCAAACTGCTGAACTCATAAACGCGATAAGTGTCTAATATATCGTAACCTCTGACTTCTTTAAGTAAATTATCGGCTAGTATCGTGTCGCAT
>JASEJD010000042.1 GCA_030016715.1 Methanobacteriaceae archaeon
CGCTGCTGTATCCATATCTTGTTTCGGTTTTGTATTTTGTTACATAACTGGTTTTATAGGCCCATTTGTATGTCCAGCCGTAAACTCTCTTGTATTTTGTTTGATATGTCCATTTGTATTTCCATTTGGTTCTCCATTTGCCTCTATATTGGTATTTTGTTTTATACCATTTTTTGACCTTTACTTTGTACGCTTTATAGTAATAACCTTTGTACCATACTTGGTAAGCTGTTTTAACGGTTTCTGTGTAGGGTACTGAGACTTGATAGCTGTATTTTCCCTGTGGATCAATCCAGTTACCGCTTGCATCTTTAAAGCAGGTTATCCATGCATGAATTCTTAAAGATGTACCGTTAACTTTGGTTAAAATTGCATTCAGCACGCTCTGATATGTAGGGTCAGAAATTCGGTTGGTTTTAACAAATATATCGGTTATATTGGCTTTTAGTAATGCATCTACATCTAGATTCTTTACATCAGATGAACTTAGCCAGATACCGTGTACGTTGGAGTAATCATCTCCTCCTGCGGCTTCGGTTGTATTATGAATGATCACTGTACTGGTATTTGTACTTCCTGAATTGTTACTTGAATTAGTTGGTTGAGGATCTGTGTCATTATAAGAATTATTTATGTTTTCGACTGTTTCATGGGTTATGTTGAGTTCTGTTTCGTTTAAATCGTTTGTAGTGGCAGATATATTACCTAAACTTAGCAACGACACATTAATAACGATTATCATTGCTAAAAGCATTCTCTTCGAAATTGTACCGCCTCCGTGTCCAGAAACCACATGTTAGAATTTCATATATTATGAATATTAATTCACAATAATCAGAAACTCTATATTATTTCTGGACAAAATAATGTTCATTTTCACAGAATATATAAATCTTTTGGTCTAAAATTGTGAAAATCACCTTTTTTAAACTTATTTTTGGATTTAAAACACGATAAGAAGTTTTCATAATTCCATGAAATAGTTAATATTCTTCTGTTGGTATTTTAGAGAAATAAGCTTAAATTAAGTTTATTTTAAGAAAATAAACATTTATTTCATGGTTTATTATTTGCTTAGAAATCTACAAATGCAATTTCATATTTTATAATCCCTAAATTAGGAAAAAAGAAATATAATAATGATTTAAAGCCGTAAATCATTTTTTAAGACTTATTTTAATAAAAAAATAAAATTACTTACTCTTTGTTTTTATTATAAAACACAAAATATTAGTAAATCAACGTTTTAAACTTTTTCCAATTGAAAATGCCTTACCAAGAGACTTTCCAATCCCATAATATGATCTAAAGGACGGATCATATAAGAATGGTTTTATTTTTTCGATATCCGGGTTTCCTTTACTGTCAGTTGCATCTTCATCAACTTTAATATCCATTATTTCACCAGTAAAGTGAGTATGTAATCCAAGCTCGAGCACATCAACCAGTTTGCATTCTAAAATAAGAGGAAACTCTTTTATATATGGGGCATTTACAAGTTCGCTTTTAACTGGGGTAAGACCAGAAGCGGCGAATTTATCTTCATTCCTTCCTGAGGCAATTCCAAAGTAATCAGCTTGTTTAATATGTTCCTCAGAAGGTATGTTGATGGTAAAAGCTCTATTTTCAACTATATTTCCATGAGTATATGTAGCTTCTCTTAATGAAATAGAAACACAAGGAGGAAGAGAGCACGATATCCCGCCCCATGCAGCGTTCATTGCATTTGGTTCCATATCTTTATCATAAGTTCCAACTATAAAAACGGGAGTTGGATATATTATTGTTGTGGCTCCAATTGATTTTTTCATAAAGTAACACCAGTAATATATTTAAAATTAAAATATTAATTATTAACTGTAGATTAACAAATTACTGGGGGTATAAAATGGATATAAAAATGAATATAGTGACAATAAAGGTTCCAGAGGATTCTAATTTAATTCTAGGCCAAAGCCATTTCATTAAAACTGTGGAAGATCTTTATGAAGCGATTGTTAACACAGTACCAGAAGCTGAATTTGGTCTTGCATTCTGTGAAGCTTCAGGTCCATGTCTTGTTCGTAAAGCAGGTAATGATGAAGAATTGGTTAAGCTGGCAGGGGATAAAATTTTTGAAATTGGTTGTGGCCATTCCTTT
>JASEJD010000043.1 GCA_030016715.1 Methanobacteriaceae archaeon
AATGCCTGAACTGCGGTAGAAAAGAAAAAAGAAAACTTTCTGAAAATTATGAGGGGTAAATCCCTTAATTTCTTTTATTTTAACTCTTTTTTTGCTATTCGCGGGGTTAGATTAGATTTTACATAGATAATGCTTGGAAAAAATCCGTATTCTAAAAAACATTAATAATAATATTAGAATTAACACTAATACTATAAAATTTTTTACTTTATTGCTAATTTAAAATCACTGTTTTTGTATATTAATATCTTTATTATAAGTGCTTTCTACTTTACTTATCTACATTTTTTATAGTTATTTAGAAAAGGAGTATTATGGATATGCCTCTAGTTATATTATATAATATTTTGGATGGTGTTCATAATTACAATGATTATAGGATTCTTTTATGATAAAAAAAAACATTCTGAAAAGAATTTATTAAAAAATTGTATTTCATTGATTGATTTTATTAGCAATTTCTCTATGCTTATGGGCATATATTAACTATTTTTTTATTTTCTAATTTATTTTATGCATATACTATGAAATTGTGGAGAAATTTATGGTTTTATGTTTGATTATCTTGTAATTTGATGTTTAAAGTTCTTTATGTTTCATAATAAAATATAATCCTAAATCTGAACTGTATTATTTTAGTAAAATATTAATATAAGTTATAACTAACACTTTTTTTATAGAATAAGTAATAATAAAGAATAATCCAGAGATTATGGGCTTAATTTCACCTCAATTACCTTTTAGAGGTGCACCATACAACAAATTTTAAATAATATTCAAAAATTAAATTAATAAATTTAAAGGAGGTGAAAAAATAAGAAAACAGAAGATTACCAGTAAAATCAAGTTTTTTATTCCCATAATGCTTATAATGTCAGTTTTATTTTTTTGTATGGGTACTATCTCTGCTAATGAAGTTTATGTAAATATTACTGGAAACGATGATACTGGAGATGGTAGTGCAGGGAATCCATATTTCACCATACAGAAAGGTATAAGTTCAATTCAAGATAATGGAACACTAAAAATTGGTAACGGAATATATGGCGGAGTAAACAACACTAACATAACTATCGATAGGAACATGAACATTATCGGTGAAAGTCAGGCCGGAACCATAATAGATGGAGAGAATCTTAACAGAATATTTTTTATTCCATCTGGAGTGAATGTCAATATTTATAATTTAACATTCATCAATGGAAACAACACCGGTAGCGGAGCCATTCAAAATAATGGTACTTTAACTGTAAATAACTGTATATTCACCAGCAATACTGCAGGTTGGAATGGTACAAGCACAAATTATGGTGGAGCTATTAATAACCAAGGAACTTTAACTGTGAATAACAGCATATTCAATAACAACGATGCACGTGTAGGGGGAGCTATTTATAATTCTCCATATGCTACCTTGAATGTGAATAACAGTATATTCACTAATAATGCAGGAAAACTAGGGGGTGCTATTTACAATCATGGTACATCATTTGTAAAAAGCAGCACTTTCACAGATAACACTGCAGTGAGGGGCGGCGCCATCTTCAACTTAAATTACGATCAATTGTTAGATGTTGATAACTGCATATTCACTAACAATAACGCGTTATATTTTGGCGGAGCGATTTACAATAATGATGGTAATGTAACTGTAAAAGGCAGTTTTTTCACAGGCAACAGTGCACCTGAAATAGGTGGAGCAATATACAATGAAGGTATTTTGAATGTGATGGGCTGTATATTTACAGGCAACACTGCAAATAACGGTGGCGCTATCTATAATTGGCGTACTTTGACTGTAACTGGCAGTACATTTACCCGCAACTTAGCAACTTCTAGGGGCGGTGCCATCTACATCTATAATCGGTGGGGTAATGCAATTGCTAATTTGAATTTCAACAGGATTGTTGGTAACACTGCATCTGAAGGCAGTGCAATCTACAATGATGGCGGAACAGTGGATGCTACTAAAAACTGGTGGGGTTCAAATACAAGCCCTGCAGAGAAATTGTTCGGTAATGTGACTT
>JASEJD010000015.1 GCA_030016715.1 Methanobacteriaceae archaeon
TTCAATAAAAAGAATAATATAGTCTTAAGGATATTACTGGAAATAACTAATTGATTGATGATATTCTAAGTATTATTATTATATTTTGCTTATGTTCTAAATTTGCTTATTTTAACTTAGAAGAACTTATAAAATTATAATGAATTTCATGTAATTAGTATTAAATTCTCGTTGAATCTCTTATTGAACCTGTATTTAAATTATATTGTTTTTAAACTCATCAATAAATTTCAAGTTATTTATTTTGTATTAGAACTTTATTTTCTTTAGTGAATTAAAGAACTTTTTTTTATAAAATATATGAATTTACTGTGAATTTCATCACATAATTAAAAATTTTTATATATTATTAATAACTTATTAATAATAATTATTATTTTATGATATTGGAGGGATAAAAATGAATGATGTAACATTTATTATACCAGCATATAATGAAGAAAAATCAATAGAAAACCCTCTTAAAAGCATCGCTGATAATTTTCCTGAATCAAAAATTATTGTAGTAGACAATAATTCGATTGATAAAACACTGCACATTGCGTTAAGATATGGCGCACAAATTCTTTATGAATTTAGACAAGGAAAAGGTCATGCCATAAAAAACGGCTTTAAAAATATAAAAACCAAATATGCTGTAATGTTAGATGCCGATAATACATATGATCCCATTGAAGCAAAAAAACTCATAGATTTATTAAAAAAAAATAAAGCGGATGTAGTTTTAGGCTCTCGTTTAAATGGAAATAGAGAAAATGGATCAATATCCACATTTAACCTTTTTGGTAATTACTTATTGAGTTTAACGGCAAGTTTACTATATTCAAAAGTTTCAGATGTTTGTACTGGATATTGGGCATTTAAAAAAGAAGTAATAGACAGTATTCTTGAAAATGGTATTGATTCTTCTGGTTTTGAGTTAGAAGTTGAGATGTTTATAAAAATTTATCAAAATAATTTTAAGATTATAGAAACTCCTATAAAATACAGATCTCGTTTAGACTATCCAAAATTGAATTCAATAGAGGATGGATGGAAAATCTTTAGAACACTCTGGAAATACAAAATCATGTCTCCAAATAATGGTACAAATAAGTATAATGTTACTAAAAAAGCTTACGGGCGTGAAACATGAAAAAAACAATCGATAGATTTTAAAATAAGCCCAATAAACAAGAAAATTATTTCTTATTGACTTATTAATAAATTTTATGCTTAAGAGTTTTAAAATGAAAATTTTAAAGAAATATATTTCCATCATAATTGTTACCTATAACAGCAGGGAACATATAGAAGCGTGCATAAATTCAATTAATAAGCAAAAATACCCGGAAAACTACATTGTAGAGATTGTGATTGTGGAAAACCTTTCTACAGATGGAACCTATGATTTTATAAGAGAAAAGTTTCCTTCTTTAAAAATCGTGAAAAATAGTGAAAATAATGGTTATGGTAATGGAAATAATTTAGGCGCAAAAAATGCCAATGGAGAATATCTTGTTATAATAAACCCTGATACCATTGTAGAAGAAGGATGGCTAGAAAAATTAATTGAACCTCTTACAGAAAATAAAAAACTAATTACAACCCCAAAAGTATTGATTTATGATGGTTCAAAGATCAATGCATGTGGTCTTATAATTCATTTTACAGGTTTAGGCTTTACAAGAGGATTTAGATCTGAAAAAAAATTATTTTCTGAAATAGAATATGTAAACGGGATATTTGGATGTTGTTTTGCAATTAAAAAAGAAGATTTTAAATATCTCGGTGGATTTGATGAAAATATATTTATGTATGGAGAAGATGTAGATCTATCCTACAGGGCCCATCTAAATGGCTTTAAAATTCAATTCATACCTTCTGCTATTGTTAAACATGATTATGACCTTATTGTTCCGGCAGAAAAGATATATCATCTCGAAAAAGGAAGATATCTTATTTTAAAGAAATACATGACCGCTAAAGATTTAATTCTTTTATTACCTTCACTTATAATGGCAGAAGCTTTAGCCTTTGGTTATTCTCTTAAATTTGGCCCTAAAGGACTTAAATATAAATTTAAAGCTATTAAGGACGGATTACCAGCCAAGGTTACTAAAATGAATTGTAATACATTTAATAGAGATAATTTTTTTAGATCATTAGATACCAAAATTCCGTTAGATCAGTTATCATACTCTAAATTAGATGAAACCTTCAAAATTATTGCTAACGAATTTTTTGAATTAAACTGGAAATTATTCCTTATTTTGAACTTTAACAATTAGTTTTATTCATAAAGGGATAAGATAAGTGATAAGTAAATTTTTAATAAAAATCAATTATAAATTATTAATTTTTAATATTTGTTCTCAACAACATAAGATATTAAGTATTAGTAATAAAATAATAATAATAATGAAAATAATACTCCTACGTTCAAGGGCAATCGATTCAGCAGTATTTAAAGTAGCTGAAACATTACATCAAAAGGGACATTATGTACATCTATTAGTATGGGATCGACAGCAAAGTTTAAAAGATAATACTTATCCATTTAAAATCAGTACATTTAATGTAAAAGCATCCCACGATAATGCATGGGTACTTTTCTATCTTCCATTATGGTGGATCTACGAATTTTATTTTCTTCTTAAAAATAACTCAGATATAATACATGCATGTGATTTAGATACATTACTTCCAGCAGTAATTGTTAAAATAGTTAATAAAAAGACCTTATTCTATACCATATATGATTTTTATGCAAATCATCTTGTCAACAAATTTATATTGAATTTCATTAAAATAATGGTTGCAAATACTGAAATTTTCTTAATCCAAAAAGTTGATGCATTGTTTTTAACCTGTGAACATAGACTGGAAGAAATAAAAAACACTAAAATTAAAAACCTGGTTTACATATATAACTCCCCTCCTGATCTTCTAAAAACTAACCAGAATAACTCTGATTCCCGCAAAGAATCCGTTATATTTTATGGAGGAATGCTTGATAAAGTAAAGGGCCTTAACTATATAATTAAAGCCATAGAAGATCTAGAAAACGTTAAATTAATAATAGCCGGTACAGGACCTTATGAAGATATAATTGCAGCAAAAAGTCAGAATTTAGAAGACAAAGTTAATTTAATAGGATGGATACCTTACCATGAAATACTTGCCAGGACAATAGAAGCTGATATTTTATTTATTTTTAGTGATCCTAAAATTTCTAGAAGCAGATATATATGTCCAAATAAACTTTTTGAGGCAATGATGGCTGGTAAACCTATTATAATGAATAAAGACATTCTTGCAAGTAAAATAGTAGAAAATGAGAAATGTGGATTATTAGTAGACTATGGGAATGTAAATGATATCAAAAATGCATTATTGAAACTTATAAATGACCCCAGACTATGTGAAAAATTAGGAAATAATGGTAGAAAAGCTTATGAAAATAAATATAGCTGGAAGATAATGGAAAAAAGACTTCTAAATGAATATAATCAAATACAAACGATAAAGGGGAATTACAATTAATTTCTTATTTTGGAATACCTCAAAATTGTCGAAAGTAACATTGATGATTCAGATTGCCTTTTTAGCCACAATATTGCTGGAATTAATAGGTTTAAATTTACCCATTTTAAGGGAGTTAATTTCAACTGTTTATCTGATTTTTGTTCCCGGTATTTTAATTGTTATGATTCTTAAACTAAATAACTTGGATACTATTGAAACCATTTTACTTTCTATTGGTTTAAGTATTACAAGTATAATGTTTTTAGGATTTCTAATCAATTTTATTTATCCTTTGGTTGGAATTATAAAACCTATATCTTTTCTACCTTTACTAATTACAATCACCATTTTTACATTGATATTATGGTTTTATAACTTGATTAGAGATAATGATCTCCCTAATGTAAATTTAACTAAATACATGTTATCTCCCCTTTCTTTATTTTTATGCTTATTTCCATTTTTAGCTGTTTTTGGCACATATATGGTTAATTATTACAGTGATAATCTTCTTTTGTTGGCTTTGATTCTTATAATTTCATTAATAGTTGTTTTATCAGCGTTTAAAATAATTCCAAAGCGCTTTTATCCCTTAATAATTTTTACAATTGCACTTTCACTTCTCTATCATAATTCCTTAATTTCAAATTATTTAAATGGCTGGGATATCCACCTAGAATATTACCTCTCCAATCTGGTGTTAAATAATTCTTATTGGGATTCAGGCATCCACATACATTATAATGCAATGCTTTCCATTGTAATATTAGCCCCTATTATGTCAATAATTACAGGATTAGAAGTTACATGGATTTTTAAGATCATTTACCCTTTTATTTTTGCAATGGTCCCTTTAGGATTATATAAAATAGTTAAAAGCCAAACAAATGAGGAAATAGCCTTTTTATCCTGTTTCTTTTTTATTTCATTATTCACCTTTTATACAGAAATGGTTTCATTAGCAAGACAACAAATTGCAGAATTATTTCTAATTTTAATATTGATAATACTAATTAATAGAAGTATTAACGCCTTTAAAAAATCAATAATATTTATATTATTCGCATTTTCAATTATTGTATCACATTACAGTCTTTCATATATTTTTATGTTTTATCTTGCAATTGCATGGTTTTTTTTATTTATTACCAACAAATCAACATTAAAAAAAATAAATCCGATTCCTGTAAACAGCCAGTTATCCCCAAAACAAATGATCAATTTGGATTTTGTATTTCTGTTCGTAACTTTTGGATTAACATGGTATATATTCGTTTCAAGCTCATATACTTTCACTGCTTTTGCTGACATCTGTAAAAGTATTTTTAATAATTTTTTAACTGATTTTTTTAATGGCCAGGGGCTTACTATAATAAAAAGTACCATGCCATCATTTACTCATATTATTAGTAAATATATTCATTTAATCAGCCAATTATTTATTTTAGTTGGATTTGTCGGATTAATGCTTAGAATTAATAGAATGAATTTTAATAGAGAATTTTTTCCATTTGCATTAGTAAGTCTTATAATATTGTTTTCATCGGTTGCAGTTCCCTTTTTTGCAAGTGCTTTAAATACATCCAGAATATATCATATTTCACTTATCTTTCTGTCTCCTTTCTGTATAATAGGCGGGATAATAATTTTAAAAAATATAAAACAATTCAAGTTATTCAAAATAAAAAAGGCCATTAAAATAAAATCATTCCAAGATATTAAAGCATTAAATTCTAAATTATATGGAATTACCCATGATTCACTTGAAATATCATGGGATGATAAAAAAACCTCAAGATATCTACAGATAATATCTATATTTGTGGTAATTTTTTTCCTCTTTAATTCAGGATTCATTTATGAAATTATGAATGATCATCCCACTTCTTATGCTATAAGCCAGAATAACTTACGTAGCAGTAATTATGTTCAAGATAGAGGGCAGTTTTATATCTGTTTAAATAAGTTTATGCAGGATGAATATGGTACTGGCTGGTTAAATGAAAAAACTGAATTGGGGCCAAATAATAGAATCTACGCCGACAGAATAAGCCAGCAACTTTTAATGGACTATGGAATAGGGGACGTTCAAGGTTCCTTTGTAGATTTGAATGAATCTACAATCAAAGATATTGCTCCAGAAAGTTATATCTTTTTAGGATATGCTAATAACGTTGGAAATGTTATGAGGATTGAAAATAAGTTTGAAGATGAAAAGGCATGCAGTACAGATTCACAATTATATCATTTAAAAGATTTTAACTTAATCTATTCCAATGGAGCAACTAAAATCTTCAAAAACAATTAAACAAAATTTCAAGAACATTCTATAAAATATTAAATATTAGCTTTAAAAACTTATAAAAGTCTATAAAACTTCTGAAAAATAGTATTTATCCATATTCATAGCTCTGGTTCACATTTTCAAACTTTAGATATCGGCAGACTGTATTGAAGTATAGAAAATACAAGATATATTAATTTAAGGTAAAAAATCCGGTTTTAGATAAAATAAAATGAAATAATGCTTTGGTCAACTGGTTGAAATGCTTTAATAAAATAGTACTTAAAAGTATTTGTATAATATGTGATAAAAATGAATACTGTCCAAAAAATAGCAAAAAACACCATCTTATTGTCCATATCTCAAATTATAACCTATGCATTAGGATTTGTTTTCATTATGTACTCAGCAAGATATTTGGGAGTTGAAGATTTCGGTATTTTATCCTTTGCACTTGCCTTTTCAGGAATAATGATGCTTTTTGCTGATTTGGGCTTAAGTACATTGATGATAAGAGAAGTATCAAGAGATAAAAACCTAACAGAAAAATATATCAAAAATATACTGTCTTTAAAAATTATATTATTATCATTTACCCTTTTATCCAGTTTCATAATTATCTTAATTATGGGCTATAACATAGAAATAATTAAAATTACGGTATTAATCACTTTATATTCTCTATTTAGCTCATTGTCTATAATGTTCTACTCTTTATTTCAAGCCCATGAAAAATTGGAATATCAATCATTAGGACAGGTTTTAAACCAATCATTACTTCTTTTAGGGGCCTTTTTTTTAATATTTAACAAAATTGATATTATGGGCTTTGCTTTACTTTATTTCATTGTGGGACTAATTGTTTTTTCATATAATTTCACTGTATGCAGATGTAGATATGTTTTACCAAAAATGGAAATTGATTTAGATTTCTGGAAAAAACTGATAAAGAAGGCGCTTCCTTTATCAATATTGATCATTTTTTCTTCAATAGCATTTAGAATTGACATAGTTCTACTTTCAATGTTAGATAGTAACACTGCAGTAGGAATTTACAGTGCAGCATACAGGTTAATAGAGATTTTAATATTTCTTCCAACAGTTTTTGTAGCTTCCATATATCCTGTAGTTTCTAGATTTCATGTATCTTCCCAAGAATCCTTAAAAAAAGCTTATAAAACTTCATTTAAATATCTCACCTTTTTGGGTTTACCAATTGCAACTGGTGTAACTCTATTAGCTGATAAGATTATCCTTCTAATCTATGGATCTCAATTTGCTGGATCAGTAATAGCACTTAAAATTCTTATATGGGCTATTCCTTTGATTTTCCTAACCTATTTTTCAGGAACCATAGTTATCTCAATAAATAAACAGAATATAGCCGTAAAAATATTTCTTTTGTCAATGATTATAAATGTTGTACTTAATACTATCTTTATTCCCTATTTTAGCTTCTATGCTGCCTCTATAATTACGATAATCACTGAATTAACTGAATTATCCTTATTTTCTTTTTTCCTTTTTAAATTAATCTGTAATGTTCAAATTAAAAAAATTATTATTAAGCCCATCATCGCGAGTCTAGTAATGGGTTTATTCATTTTTTATATGGATATGAATCTTTATCTTCAAATTTTCACAGCAACATGCATTTACTTCTTTACCCTCTTGATTTTAAAAACTTTTTCAGATGAAGATTTTGATTTAATCAGACAGGTTATTACCCTTAAAAAGAAATAATTATTGAAATATACTTCTTTTTAAGCACAATTCATAGCTGCCTGCTTTCAAACCAAAGATGAAAGATATTGCAGGATAATGATCAGTGCAATATATTGCTTTAGCTGGCAATATTAACCAAATAGCGTTATTTTTTATAATGGAACCATAAAAAGAGTTTATGTAGATTTTTATTTCAGTGGATAAATAGATGTATAAGTCCTATAACCTAATTTAAACAATTTTGATAGGGGTATTAATACTGAATAGATATTTTCATATTCACAACCAAAATTTCTCTTTAATTTATAAGCAGGGTGATTTTCATCACTGGGAGTGGTACCAAAGCATATTCTTTTAAACCCAAGCTTATCAGCCCTTTTAATTGCATCCCAAAATAAAAAATAAGGGGGAGTATACCTATTTGGTATATCACGATTCAGTGCTAAATATCGTAAATACATGATTTTCTTTGATTCATCTAAGAAACTTAATAAACCCCCTGCAATTAAGTCCTCTTTATGCAATAAAGTAATTTGCATGTTTTTTGGAAAATAAGCTCCATATAAATCCATAAAGTGCGAATATGGGCATTCTATTCCCTTAATGTATCTTATGTTTTTCAGGTAATATTTAAAAAATATTTTCATATCATTAGAGGAATCTAAATCTTTTATTTTAAATCCATCATTTTCAAATTTATTAATATGATTTCTTTGCTTTCTCTTATTCGTAAAAACTTCATTCCAAATTTTATCGGGGTTTAATTTTTCCAGATCTAATACCATATTCCCTGAAGGGGTGTATTTCAAATAGGATTTATTAAAATTATTTTCAAAATTTTTATCCAAGGAATTTAATAATATAAAGGACCATGAATTATTTTTAGCTTTTAATTCTAACCTCCTTCTAATAAAATCCATTACGTACTCATTGTTATCTTTAACAATCAGATGGTTATAGTCTGATAATGGTAAAGTTGCAATGCCTTTAAAACCTTTGATATTGGTCTCAAAAAAAGGACATATACCAATTATTTCCTCATCATCAAAAATTAGGAAATAATGAGATTTATAACCCACCGACTCCAATATTTTCTTCCATTTATTGGTGTGGAAAAAAGTTCCTTCCTCCATTTTCTGGTTAAATTCCTCCCACAGATCAATATTAGTATCATTTAATTCTTCAATACTGAGATTCATATATATCTACCCAATTTTTTTCATTTTTATGATTCGAAACTTTTTGACCATACAATTAAAAAGATTAATTAATAATATTTAATAATATATTAATAATTTATATTATTTAATAATTACCTTAATAACACCTGAAAAAAGAAATAAAAGTTCAATAAATGCATCTAAAGAATTTAAACCAGTTATTTATAAAATTACGTTATATGAGTTTTATGATTATTAATTTACGCCCTTATAACTTAGGAGATATTAAATGCTTTTAAATCATTTGGTAAACTATATGGATAAAACTCGTGTTTTTGACCTTTATGGTGGTTTAAGAAGAAAAATTACTAAATCTCAGGTTATCATTTTAACATATCATAGAACAGGTCCAATGACTGATAAATGGATACTTAATCCTTTAATACATCAAGAAATATTCGAAAAACAGATGAAATATTTAATTAAAAACTTTAATATAATTTCACTTAATGATTTAACTGAAATGATTGCTAATGGTAAGATTCCTGAAAAAGCAGTTGCCATTACATTTGATGATGGATACAAAGATAACTATGAATATGCTTTCCCTATACTAAAAAAATATGACATACCAGCAACCATATTTCTCTCTACAGGCCCTATTGAACAGAAGAAATTATTCTGGTCTGATGAGGTAAGTTATGTTTTACTTAATACAGAATTAAAATCCATTGATATAGAAGATATTGGAACCTATCAGTTAAATTCTGATGAAGATAAAATCAAAGCAAGCATAAGTGTTGTTGAAAAACTAAAGAAAATGGAGAACAATAAAAAGGAGTTTATAATAAAGGATTTGATTAATTTAACTGGTGTAAATATTCCCAGTAGATTAGGTAAGCAAAATATTTTATCATGGAATGAGATTAAAAAAATGAATAGAAATGGGATTGATTTTGGTGCCCATACAGTAAATCATCCCATTTTAACAAATATTCCCCTTGATGAAGCAAAAATGGAAATTATGAATTCTAAAAATCGGATTGAAGAAATTCTAAACACAGAAGTTAAATCCTTTGCATATCCCAATGGTGATTTTAATGAGGAAATATTGTCTTTAGTCAGAGATTCTGGTTTTAATTCTTCTGTAACAACTATCTCTGGACTTGTAAATGCGGTTAACGATTTATATCAATTAAATAGAATTGATGGATTCAAAGATTTCCATATACTTAAATTAAATTTATGTGGATTATGGGGAGATCTAAGCTAAAAAAACTAGATTTTATCTCCAAGTGTTTAATATCTGTATTTAAAGAAGTAATTTTAGAAAAATTATTTGTTTGCTCTTTTATAAATAAAGTAAACCATAAAAGCAGCGATAATTGACGCGATTGTAATATTATAGTCAGTTACAGAAATAATTCCTACCTGGAATTCAAGGGGACTAAATGGATAAAAAAGACATATTCCACCATTAAATAGTAATAGATCAAGTGCATAATGTGTAATGATTCCCAATGTCAGGAAAGAAAAAATCAATCTTCTTTCAATAAAAAAAAGGGATAAAAAAGCTGCAATTAACAGGGATCCCACAGGAAAATGTATTGGGTTAAGAAAATTCTCCAGATGAATTCCAAAGATTTCCAGGGGAATATATATTTTATATATATCCGGTATCAAGGCTCCTATAATGGTTATAGCAGCATTCTGCTGGTTGAACTGTTTAAATTTAAATCCCAGAATTGTTATTAATGTCCATGGTACCAATATGTGAGTAATCCAGTCCGGCATTTACTTTCTCCTCAAAATTTTTTTAAAAATTTTAGAAAATGCGGTCAAAATTATAAATCTTGATGTTTGCAAAACGAGTTTTGCAACCCCAAAAACAGATTTTTTCACATGCACTGCATTTCCTAACCTTTCAGGAACTATTGATTTTTGATGTCCCCAACGCCGGGGATTTTTGAGGATTTTTTGGTCTGGAAAATCAGAGTATTTCCTTAAAAAGAGCATTTTTTCCCTATTAAATTTCCAGTATCTACCAAAAATTAATAAAAACATAATAGCGCCAAATAATGATCTGAAAATAACAAAAATTATTTCATCCCCTTTGGTGATCACAATTTTATTAGCAATGATTTCGTTATGTGAATTCAAAGTCCCTGAAATATAGGCATCATTTCCTAAACTCACTTTTGAATCAGCAATTATACGATAAAACTTATCATTTGAAAATACATAAATTTCAAAACCATCATTATAGATTCTGGTTACTTCACCTGATACAGCTATCTGATTTTCTGAATAATCCGTTAAAAGGCCGCCTACAATATGATCCCTGTAATTATCATTAGATACATAATTATAACATAATAGAACGAGTAATAAAATGAAAAAAGTCCCTAAAATTAGTCTTTTCAGTCTCATCCCAATTACTTTAAGCATTTATAGCATTATATAATACAATTAATATAAATATTATTAACAGTGGAACCATAAAAAATATGGATCTATCTGCCACGAATTTTAAAATTGCATTGTTTATGTTACTTTCATTGAAGACATATCTAAAAGCCAAGAATATTATAAGTATTAAGGACACTTGCATACTGTAATCTATAACTAAATTAATTAAATTTAAATATAAAATAGAAAACAGCAGACTGATAGAAATAATAAATATTACAATAAAATTAAAAAATGAAATTGAAAATAGTCTGGAATCAAGTTTTAATTCTTCAGATTCATCCACTACATTATCTAATTCATTATTAAGAGTTTCAATATACTCTAATTCTTTCCAATATTCCTCAAAACCTTCAATAAATTCATGCCTTTTTAAATCATAATTAACTTTAAACTTTATATAAATCAAAGCAGGCATAAAATTACACCATCATTTGTTATTTAAATCACCAATATTCTCTTTCCAGTTTTCTACTGTCTTTGCAAAGTTGAATTCCTGTTGAACCAGTTTATAAGCTTTATAAGCAACCTTATCTAAACTATCATTTTTTAGAATTTCGTTTATTTTATCAGCGATACAACCTGGCGAATTATTTTCCAGAATAAAACCATTCTCTCCTGATTTTATTAATGAATAAACATAACCCACATTGCTAATTAATACAGGTGTTCCACATGCCATAGCTTCTAATGCGATCAGGGGGCCTGATTCTGTGTATGAAGGAATCACCAGTAATTTTAATTTATTTAAATATTTTACCAGCTGGTCATTATCAATCCAGTATTTCAGTTCTACATTTTCAAGATTATTCCTATTTATGTAATCATGAATTTCATCTCTTAAATCACCGTCTCCAATGATTAAGAATTGAAGTTCATTATAATTAGAAATTAAAGGAATTGATTTAATGAAATTCATTATTCCCTTTTCCTCACTTAAGCGTCCTACATAGCCAATAACATTTTTTCTATCTTCAAATTCATTTTTTATTTCAAATTTTCCAGGATCTATATAATATTCATGTGCATAGATCATTTTTCTTTCATATTTTTCTAAATTCCATTCCTTAATTAATTGAGGCGAATGAAGAACAATGTAATCAGATAAATAAAAACTAATATTTTGAAATAATATGATAAATTTAAAATGTAATCTGGTAGAGATGGGATAATTACCATTATATTTCAGCATATGTGGAAGATAGGATGGCAATAACCATATAACCCTTTTTCTTAACAGCTTTGAGGTTAATACAAATAAAAATTCCCATTCTCCTGTAAAGACAATGACCACATCAATTTTTCGAGATAATTTAATAAGCCTCAAACACATTCTTATTTGTAAAACAGTAAGCCAGATTAATCTTGAAAATAGGTTACCCTTTTTTTCATGAATTATCCTGTATTTAACAGCATCATCTGAATTAACATCCAGATTCTTGAAAGATCCCTCAACACTATATAGATAAGATATTTTACATAATATTTTTTCTAAATTGGAAAGCGGAGGGATAAATGCATTATGAAAAAGAAATGAAACCAGACAAATCTTTATTTTATCCAAAAAATCACTCCAGTATTTATACCTATTTTAAAAGCCTTTTCTAATCAGATGTTATTTATAAATAATTCATTGCCAGCATCATAATAACCACTATACCCAGAATTCCAAGGATTATCAGAAGATTAGTCTTTATAAATCTATCATCAAGTTTAAAATTCTTTAATTCCCGGGGTATATTTGATATTAATAATAATAGAGCTGTGAATTTATTTGAATCTGATTTATTAAGCAGTTCACCGCAATTTAGACATTTAGAATCTTCGGATGAAATTAGAACTCCACAATAGGGGCAGCGCATTCTATCTTTTACCGTTCCTTCCACTAATCTTACTCCACATCTGGTACAGAATTCGATGTTTTCCAGATAATTTAACCTGCAATTTGGGCAAAACACTCTTAAACCTCCTTTTTTTGGTTATAAATATGATTAATATCATAATTATTTAGGATCATAAAGGAGATTTACAGAATACTAATCTTAGATTTATCACCCTCTTTGATAATACTATTATACTATTCAGTATTAAGTATGATTTATAGATTATTATTTTGAGAATAAAAACTGCATATATCAACCATATGTACAATCTAAAACTGATTAAGTTAATAATCATAAAAAAAATGTTTAAATATCTGAGATGAACTTAGATATCGCGCCATTCAGCATCCTGCCACATGTCTTTGGTTGTTCGGCCGCAATTAGTGCAATAATTTTCACCAATCATTACTGTATCCCCTGCATCATTAACATACTCATAGACTGTACGCTGAACTTCCCAGGAATCACAATATTCACATTGAATACTGCCAGCATCTGTACCTGACCTTGTATCAATCAATTTATAGCCTTCCAAATCTACTCCATTTTTTGTGCTCTTTTTTGAAGTCTGTTTAACTGATGGAGTTTGTTTTGAGGAGACGCTTTTAACTGGATCATCGTTTGCATCTATTTCATTATCTGATCTGGATATAAATCCAAAGGAGAAGGCTGAAACAGCGACCAAAGCAATAATCAGGCCAATAATCATAAGATTTTTATTTTTCATTTTCCACCAACAGGTTTTTCTATTGTTTTAACCGTCCATGTTGAGTTGCATTTTAAACACTTTAAATACCATATTGTGACGCCTGTTGCTTCATCGTAATCATAGGATGTATCATAGTACTCTAATGATCCACAATCAGGACATTTTGTATCAGGGCCTTCATTTGAAGAAACTATGGGGGTTTTAGATGAATTCTGTGTCTTTCTGGTTTTATTTACTTTATTTGTTTGGATATTATTACTGGAATCGTCTTGGTTAATTTGGTGGGTATTATTGGAGGTTTGATTTACCGGGTTTTGAGTAGAACTGATTGCAAAATATCCAACTACAGATATAACAACAACCAGGGCTATTATAATGGAGATATTCCTTTTTTCCATGTTTACACCTCCTGCAGGGGCATTAATTTAGCTTTTATCAGCTCATTGTTCCATCACCAGGGTCCAGGTATCCGTCCCCGTTACAAACCACACATTTATATTTACCATTTTCACAGCCAGGCTGGTTTCCAGTGCAATCTGCTATTCCGGTTCCTTTGCAGTTTTCACATTTAGTAGCTGGATCTATGGTGTATCCCTTTCCATCGCATATCAGGCATGTTGATTTGCCGGTTCCCTTGCATAAGCTACAGGTCAGCCATATTTTGCCCTTGCATTCAGGGCAGACTGTTCTTTTCTCCTGATCGCTTTTTTTTGAATTGTCTGAACTGATGCTATCTGTATCATCATTTGTGGTGTTATTTGAATTTATCAGGCTTAAATTTGGTGTGGATGGCTGGTTTCGGGTGTATGCTGATACGGCTAAAATTAAAATTAATACTATTATCCCTATTTTTAGTCTATTTTCCAATTGAAAACACCTGAAATTAGATTGTATGGAACCCGCTAATATAATTTACTACTCACTAACAAATAGGGATTTTTTATTACTCCTTAATATTATAAGGTTTTTTTAAACTTTTAACGTGCTACACGGAATTTAAAGAAGTTAATAACAGAATGAATAAAGACCAAAACCCTTTCTTTTGAAATGATAAAAAAAGAAATTACAGAAAAATAATTAATTT
>JASEJD010000044.1 GCA_030016715.1 Methanobacteriaceae archaeon
GGTGAAGGACACCTACATTGACTGTAATTGTCCCTGTATCATCTGTATGGCCTGCATTATCATCTGCATGGATTGTGCCTGTGCCTGTGGTGGTTGGATTGAAGGTGGTTGATGTACCAGTTGTGGGTGAGAGGTTTCCTTCAACTACACCTGTTCCAGTCCAGGTGACCGAGATATCACCTATGTAGTTATTGTCCGCATCATATCCTGCGGCAAAGACTGTCAAGGTCTCATCGGTAGTCATGGTGTGGGTACCGACCTCATCTCCTTTACCATCTTTGGCATCCCGGATGATGATATGGTGAAGGACACCTACATTGACAGTAATTGTCCCTGTATCATCTGTATGGCCTGCCCCATCATCTGCATGGATGGTGCCAGTGCCTGTAGTGATTGGGTCAAAGGTGACATTAGTTGATGGACCAGCCGGGATGGGATTAAGGGTACTAGTGGTGGACCAGGCGACTGAGATATCTTCCTTATTGCCTTTAGCATCATAGCGTCTGGCATAACAGGTCAGGGTATCATCGGTGGTCATGATATGATCACCAATCTCTCTACCTCCAAGGTCTTCTATTTTTATAGAAGTTGTGGCACCTACATTGACAGTGATTGTCCCAGTATCATCTGTATGGCCTGCCCCATCATCTGCATGGATGGTGCCAGTGCCTGTAGTAGTTGGGTCGAAGGTGGTTGATGTACCAGTTGTTGGTGAAAGATTACCTGTGATTATTCCTGTTCCAGACCAGGTAACTGAGATATCAGAGATAAAGTTATTGTCTGCATCATAGCCTGCTGCAAAGACTGTCAAGGTCTCATCGGTAGTCATGGTGTGGGTACCGACCTCATCTCCTTTACCATCTTTGGCATCCCGGATGATGATATGGTGAAGGACACCTACATTGACAGTAATTGTCCCTGTATCATCTGTATGGCCTGCATTATCATCTGCATGGATTGTGCCTGTGCCTGTGGTGGTTGGATTGAAGGTGGTTGATGTACCAGTTGTGGGTGAGAGGTTTCCTTCAACTACACCTGTTCCAGTCCAGGTGACCTCGATATCACCTATGTAGTTATTGTCCGCATCATACCCTGCGGCAAAGACTGTCAAGGTCTCATCGGTAGTCATGGTGTGGGTACCGACCTCATCTCCTCCACCACCTGCAGCATCCCGGATGGTGATATGGTGAAGGACACCTACATTGACTGTAATTGTCCCTGTATCATATGTATGGCCTGCATTATCATCTGCATGGATGGTACCTGTGCCTGTAGTGGTTGGGTCGAAGGTGGTTGATGTACCAGTTGTGGGTGAGAGGTTTCCTTCAACTACACCTGTTCCAGTCCAGGTGACCGAGATATCACCTATGTAGTTATTGTCCGCATCATATCCTGCGGCAAAGACTGTCAAGGTCTCATCGGTAGTCATGGTGTGGGTACCAACCTCATCTCCTTTACCACCTTGAGCATCCCGGATGGTGATATGGTGAAGGACACCTACATTGACAGTGATTGTCCCAGTATCATCTGTATGGCCTGCCCCATCATCTGCATGGATTGTGCCTGTGCCTGTAGTGGTTGGGTCGAAGGTGGTTGATGTACCAGTTGTTGGTGAAAGATTACCTGTGATTATTCCTGTTCCAGACCAGGTAACTGAGATATCAGAGATAAAGTTATTGTCTGCATCATAGCCTGCTGCAAAGACTGTCAAGGTCTCATCGGTAGTCATGGTGTGGGTACCGACCTCATCTCCTCCACCACCTGCAGCATCCCGGATGGTGATATGGTGAAGGACACCTACATTGACTGTAATTGTCCCTGTATCATCTGTATGGCCTGCATTATCATC
>JASEJD010000045.1 GCA_030016715.1 Methanobacteriaceae archaeon
AATTTAATTAAAAAGAATATGATTATGATATTAGCTATATTGAAATAATTTTGATAAATTAATGGGATTCCATTCAATTATTTTTTGAAATTAACTTATATTTACTATTTCAACTAGATTTTTAAATTTTAAAAGCTCTAAAATCTCATCCATGGCTTTACAATGACCTTCGCTGGTAAAAATATCATTTTTAATAATTATTTGCCTTATTTCATCTGCAATACGGTATTGTATTGGGTATGAGTATTTAAAAACAGCGGTAAATTTTTTAATCAGTTCATATGCATCTGTGTTTAAATCAAAATACTCCAAAAATCCCCAGGCTATTATGTAACGGGAAATCATTAACAGATCATCAAAAAGAAGGTCATCTGAAAACTGTCTATAAAAATCCTGACCTGAAATCATGGCATCAATCTCCTTTTGAACCACATCTAAATATTCGGATCCAAAGGGCATAAAACCATTCTGAGATATTATTTTATTTACAACAATATCATCAACCATTGTGAATATGAGTTGTATATCTTTCCTATCATTATCAGTAATGGATTCATCAAATTCAGCCATACAATAATTCTCTTTAAATAAAATATAGCCATGAGTTGCTTCATGGGCAATTGAACGCTCTAAAGTTTCATCTGGCTTATTAATCCCTGAGCGGATAATAACTATAATGAAATCGGGATGATATCTAAAGCCTGCCCACATTCCCTTCAGTCCGAGATGAGGACTTTCAAGAATTCTGACATTTCGTCCTGTTTCAGTTTCTATTTTTGTTATATATTCCCTTAATTTCTCTGAAAATTCGAATTTGCCCATTTAATCACATTTTAAGTCGATAAAGTTATTCATTAACTTTTTTTAGTAAATTTCTTAAGTACTTTTTTAATTGAACCCGTTTTTACCAGTATAGAAATTTTTGTACCTTTTTTTAAGACTGTATCTGTCATTGGAATAACTATATCACCATTTTTATAAAGAGCGACGATTATATATTGATTGGTCGGACTTATATCACCAATTCTTTCCCCATCAATTTTTTCATTTTCCACAGTTATATCTAATAATTCAGCATCTCCCTTTCCTAAAACAACTAAATCAGCTATTTGGGGCCGTAATATGATTTTTTCAAGATAACTGGCAGTTGTAAGTTCTGGACTTATGGCATAATCAATACCTGCCTCTTTAAAAGCCATTGAATGACAATAATCGCTTATTCGGGCTATAATCTTTTTAACATTATAATCTTTTACCAGTAAACATGCCAAAAGGTTTGCTTCATCGTTTCCAGTGGCTGCTACAAACACATCTGCATCATGGATGCCTGCAGCCTCCAGAGTTTTGGTATCGGTTCCAGTACCTTTTATTATTACAGCATCTAATTCGGCAGCGGCCTTTGAGGATTGCTGAATGTCATTTTCAATTAAAACCACATCCTGACCGTCAGAAATTAAAAAAGAAGCTAAATTTAATCCTACTTTTCCGCCACCCATAATTACTATACGCATCTGGAAACCTCAAAAACTTTGTTTTTTGGGTTCAGAAAAATTCTAAAGATTTTTCTTCAACCTCAAATTCTTCGAATTTGGGTTCAGAAAAATTCTAAAGATTTTTCTTCAACCTCAAATTCTTCGAATTTGGGTTCAGAAAAATTCTAAAGATTTTTCTTCAACCTCGAAAACCAAAAAATTTGTTCTTTATTAAATATGACTTTTAAAATATTTAATTATGGTTAAATTGAAAATTGAAAAAA
>JASEJD010000046.1 GCA_030016715.1 Methanobacteriaceae archaeon
ATTAATTTGAAGTCAGGGCATAATAAAATTTTATCAGTGTAATTCGTAATATCTAGGTTAAACGAAGTTACCTATTTTTTCTTTCAAAACTGATTTTTCACAAATGAAAATTATCCAGATCCTGAATATGTGAACTACCCCATATAGATTAGATTATTAAGATAGATAATATTTCTCAAATTTTTAAAATTCACTCATTTTTTTCTAATTTAGCAAAAAAAAATGAAGAATTTATATATAGTTAACCATATATAACTTCATATGCCAGGGACCGAATCAGAATCAAAAACACCGGTGGCCAAAGCCATAGGTACTAAAGTCACCCCCCGAGAAATTGAAGAAATAAATGGTTTAATTGATGCAGGAATATATCTTAGTGTCTCCGATTTTATAAGAGAAGCTGTTAGAGATAAACTTCGTGCAATTAAAGTTATAAAAGTTCGAGATATTGACTACGAATCGGCTAAAAGTGAAATTCTGGGGTATTACCGTAGCTATGAAGAAGCCTATGACTATGAAGTTGCTCATGATCTGGAACTTGATTATGAACTGGTTTGTGAAATAACCGAAGAACTGGAACGGGAAGGACGTTTAGGGGTAACTAAATGAGCCAAATTTACACTAAAGAAGGTGACACCTTAAAGGGGAATAAAATCGTCTCAGAAGCCAGAAAAATTTCAGATCCAATCATAATAGTAAAAAGTGGACGGCATAAAGCACAGAGAATAATCTTAAAAGATAATGCTATGTGTAGGATAGCTAAAAAATATAAATTTATAAAATAATCCAGATTCAATTCATTAACTCTAATATCGTTTATAAACACTTAACTTTTAAAAAAAATATTATAGAAATAATAAGGACTCATCCTTAGCCCCGATTTTTCTAATTTTATTCTAAGGTAATTATTATATTATCTCAACTTTTTTATCCTTCATCAAAGTTTTCTTACCCCAGATTATCAGAACCACCACCACGGTACCTAACATCAATATCAAATAAAAGAGCAGAGCGCTTTGTACTTCAAAAACCGGGAATAGAATAAAGGTGGATAAATTCAAAGAAGCATGGAATAGTAAAACAGCCAGGATACTTCTACCTGTATTATTGTATATCCAGGTAAATAAGATGGACATTAAGCTCATGGTTATAAGAGCCCCTATAAATAGGGATAGGGCCATGCCATATTGTGGTCCGGCTGCTCCCGTGCCAAAGTTTAAGGGAAAGTGCCACACCGCCCACACTACACCCAGAATGATACTGGATGTTAGTGCGCTGCGGTTTGATTGCAAGCGGTCCAGAGCATAGCCTCTCCATCCAAATTCCTCCTGTAGGGGACCTCCCAGGAGCAAGAGATAAAAAAACCAGAAGAATATTAACCAGGGTTCATAGAAAATACTTAAAATCGGAAGGGGATCTCCCAGAAGTGAGGCAATAAGTAGTGCGGCCCCGGCAATAAAGGGCATCAGTAATAAGATTGGTAAATACCATATTTTATGAAATTTATAGTCTACTCCTCTTTTTATTAATTGAATAACACCATTTTTACCATGATTGTAGTAGGTTAATAAAAATGCGGCGATAAAGGGACCCCAGGCACCTAAATTAAAGGGCCCCAGAAAAAAATCAGTTAAGATTGTGGGAAAAGCTACTCCTTGACCAATTAAGATAGGTGGTATCCAGAAAAACCAGGAAAAAAGGGGTTGTAAAGTTTAGGGGTGTTGGAACTTTTGAAAAAAATTTTGAAAATATTA
>JASEJD010000047.1 GCA_030016715.1 Methanobacteriaceae archaeon
ATGGAACCCCTAAACCATATATTATAACTGCAAGATAAATAGGATGCCTGATATATTTATAAAAGCCCTTTTGAATGAGTTCATGATCTGGTGATGTTTCCAAACCATAAGAATAATATTTACCTAAAGTTCTCTTTCCACTCAAACGGATTGTTAATCCAATCAAGAATAAAATTAGCCCCAAAACATTCATAACGCCAAAATTCATTTTCTGAATTAAAATAAAATCCAGTATAGATACAATTAAAGATAAAAAGAAGATTAAATATGATATAATTATGAAATACCAGTCTTCCTTTTTTGTTTCAAACATTTTAATCACTTTTTAAATATGGAGCCCATCTTGGAAAATTTTTCATGTAATTAATATATTTATCACCAAATCTTTTAATTAATCTTGGTTCTTCTAAATAAACAATATAAATATGATTTATAATAAAAAAAGTTGCAAACCATAATAACAGTTCAATTGAAGCAAAAATCAGTGTTTCTCCTAAAAGAATCATTAAAACCCCGCTTATCATGGGATTTCTAACATATCTATAAAGATCAGTTACAACAAGCTTCTTTGGAGGGTCCCATGGGGCCGGTGTTCCATTACCTATCTTTAGAAAGGATTTATTAATATATATAACAAACAGAGATCCAAGAATAATTAATATTACCCCTGTAATTAACATGAATCCAGATAAAAACGAGTTAAAAGCAAGCAGATGATTATTATAATTAGAAATCAAACTAGGGGCATTAAAACTGCCGCAGTGAGTGGTAAAACTAAAGAAAATAAAGCCCTTATAAATAAATTCACCATAATTTCCCCTATTTTTCATCAAATCTTTGAATTCATTTATCCTTAATAATTTTATCAGTCGATTCTTTCAATCTTAAAAGTTACAGGCCTTATTGCATCAGTGCAGCATGCTATCATTGTTTTATCGTCTTTCATCCACCCCTCAAAGTGTTCATTTGAAAAGTTACCTCCTGAAAGCAGTACTGCAACAAATCTGTAAATATCGTTCCATGCCCAGTCGCAGAATCCTTCAGGTTTCTCAAATCCTGCAATGAATTCCTGTCCTTCCTTAAAAAGCGGACATGCAGTTACTTCATTTTTGCAATATTCATTTGCAAATTCTTTATTAACATCTGTCTTTAAAATTGTAATTTTACATTGTGGCGGCATAAAATGACCTCAAACAGGTCTAAATTGTTAAGAAGATTCATAGTCCACTACAGCCAGTGATTCTTCAACAGAAAATACATATTCTGCTACTTCTAAATGTAATGGGTTATTCTGATAAGCTTTCAGGTCTTTTAAGCTTTCAAACTTTGTTAAAAGCGCTATATCATACGATCTATCTGAATTATTAATGCCAACACCAACTTCAATATGTTTTAGCTCAGGAATTTTATTTTCCATGCCCATTAAAATATTTCTGGCTTTTTCAAGACTTTCCATGCTTCTATCTTTCAATTTAAACAGTACTATATGTGTAATCATCTGGATTCTCCTCTATGTTTTTAAATAAGTAATAAACATTGGGCTTTTATCTTCATCAACCTCAAATCCACATTTTCTATAAAATTCAACCTCGCTGTCGTAAGCAATAACAATTTTACGGGCAAAATCACATCATTTAATTCTCCTACTGTTTTTCTATAACATATCCATCGAAAACGGCTCACCATGTCCCGGATAAACAGTATCTATGTTCAACTTCTTCAATTTTTCTACGCTGGCATTTGCTG
>JASEJD010000051.1 GCA_030016715.1 Methanobacteriaceae archaeon
CAATGGGAATTTTTTCTAAAATTGGCAGTTCAATAAAACAAGGTGGGCGTTTAGTTCAATATAAATGGGCAGTAAATAAGGACAGAGAATCGGTTAAGTATGACATTCTTGATTTATTTAAACCTGAAGAAATTCGGCAATTATGCAGATATTTCAATATAGGTGAGCCTAGCCGCACCGAAATCAACTCTAAAGGTGAAATTTACCATCCTAGACCTAATACCAAAGATTGGATTGACCACGCCATGAAGAATGTGTCCCTTGAGGACATGAGAGAATATGCAATTAAAAAGCGTAAAAATGTCAGACCTGCCATTGAGAAAGAGAATAGACTTAGACAGATTCGCTTAGAAAAATATCCTGAATATGAAAATATCTCGGATACTGCTCAAATACAAACAGACCTCTCAAAAAATGCTAGCGATGAATCTGAGTTATTAGCTCAAGTAGTTGAAGCAATTGAAGAATTTAAACCAGCCAGACCTTACAAGGATGAATTTGGATACCACATAGAATTAAATGGATATCTAAAAGCTCAATTCCCCAATGTTGAGATAGAACTTCAGACAGGACGCTCCCGTCCCGATATTGTTATTGGAGAAGACCTCAGTATTGAAGTGAAAGGGCCGACCAGAGCCAAAGATCTAGCAACAATAGCCGATAAGTGCCTTCGATATTTAAAATATTATCCGCATCTAGTGGTTGTTTTATTTGAAGTCCAAGTAAATGAAACACGATATATCGAATGGTATGAGGGTATCACAAGCCAGTATGAGAATAACATCACAATAATTAGAAAATAATTTTTATCGGCCTTTTCCCAACAGCTCATCATAGAATTTTTTCACAATTATTAAAATAACTCCAATAACTACTATCCAAAAAATTAGATCAGTAACCCAGCTAATATTCATAGATTAACCTCTAATTCCGCCTATTTCTTTTTCTTTTTGGTAGATCCGAACAGACTTGGAGTTTTCCTTCCATCACCTGTCATCGCCTTTCTC
>JASEJD010000048.1 GCA_030016715.1 Methanobacteriaceae archaeon
ATACTTTTTGCGTGTTTATAGTCATTAATGGGATGTAGATATGATATTAACCAAAAAGTATTTAAGATTTGACGGCTAATTAGTGTTTTTCAAACTACAAAATTTTTATACTCTTTATTTTATATTTCTCATATTAGTTTATATGATGTTTAATTTTCATTTTGCTTTATTTTTTTATGGATTAATCAAATTTAAATCTATTTTCAGTCTTTTATTCATTTTAAACTATTATCTGCTTATTTGGGAATTATATGTTTTATGTTGTTAATATTTTAATTTTTTAGCCCCTTGGGGTAATAACTCGACTAGTTTTAGCCACAGGGGCGTTATATCTGAAAATGGTTGACATGATCAATCTAAAATGAGCAGGAAAGGATAGGATATTCAATACAATCATTTCCTGGTTTTTTTAATCTCTTTGGCCAATTTTTTTATATCTTTCCATTTCTTTTTTTCTGCAAGTTTAGGGTTCTTTTTCCTTTCAACAGCCAGCATTTCTCTTTGTAATTTCCTGTAACTTTCCAGTCTTTTATTTGACAGTGTTCCGTCTCTTATTGCTTTTTTAACGGCACATCCAGGTTCGGTTTCATGCAAGCAATCAGAAAATTTACACTGCATCTCAAGTTCTACAATATCACTGAAAAGATCAATCAATCCTTCTCCAGCATCCCATAACTGCAGTTCCCTCATTCCGGGATTGTCTATAATTAAACCGCCGTTTTCTAAAAGGATTATTTCTCTTTCAGTTGTGACATGCCTTCCTCTGCTGTCTTTTTCCCTGATTTCACCGACATTTTGTCTTTCATAACCTTCAAGAATATTGATAAGTGTAGATTTGCCCACACCCGAGGATCCTAAAAGTGTCACTGTTTTACCATCTTTAAGATAAGGTGATAGTTGTTCAATGCCTTCATTCTCTATAGAACTAATAGCAACCACTTTTGTATTAGGTGCAATCTCTTGAACGTCTCTTATTTTACTCTCAACATCTTTGCAAATATCTAATTTACTTAGAACCACTACTGGCTCTATTTTGCTTTCATTGGCGATAGCAATGTATCGTTCTATCCTTCTTAAGTTAAAATCTTTGTTTAATGAGGTAACTATGAAAACAGTGTCAATATTTGTGACAATTATCTGTTCTTCGGTAACATTCCCCGCTCCTTTCCTGGAAAATTTGTTTTTCGAGGTAGAATTACATGTATAACAGCAGAACCTATGTCATCTTTAGATATGGCCACCCAATCCCCTACTGCGGGAAGTTCTCCATTTTGACGCAAATTACCTGAAACTCTTGCACGGACCTCTTCAGCTTTAGTATACACTTTATAACCGTTTTTATATACAGTTGAGACCCTTGCTGGTTCATATAACCCTACATACTCCCTAAAATGTTCACCAAAAAAGGCATTCCATCCAAATTTCTTTAATAAATTATTCAATTTAATATCTCCATTTTATTAATA
>JASEJD010000049.1 GCA_030016715.1 Methanobacteriaceae archaeon
AAGAAATATGATGAAAGTGTTGTATTGACACACGTTCCTGTTGCTGATGAAGTGATAATCATTGTAAACAAGAAGTGTGAGGATGATGATTGCCGTGTAAACGAAGCAGAGCGGTTTTTAAAGTTTTATGATGGTGTTTTGAGAAAAATTGTGATTAAATAGTTATTTATATTTCATCTTATTATTCTATTATCAAATAATGGGTAGATATTTGACATAAATTGCTTTTTTAGACCAGTCGAACACTTTTTCGTATTCGGGATAAACTTGAGTTATTGTTTCGGTAAATTTATCGAAAATAAATATATTTGAAAAGTAAGAAACGTCATCAATGATTTTTTGTTTCAAATTACCAATGATACAAATATCATTTAATCCTAAACCTTCTGCAAAGATTATTAACCATTTTTGGCTTAAATTTTTCCTTATATAATTTGAGGATAATTTATTTTTATGTAAAATAATGCTTTCGACGGTTTCTTCTGAATTAGATATTAGACTTGACTGTAAATGAGCAGGCCACCATAAATATTGATCTTTTGGATAAATATTTTTTAAATAAATATATTCAACATATTTTCTTACTAAATCAAAGTTTTTTCCTTCAATTTTATGAGTATATATGCCTTTTGAAGGATTTAAATCCATATAATTATTATCAACAATATTAACTAATTCTCTGATGAAAGAATCGCCATATATTAAATGATTCAAGTTTTGCTTTTGTTTGAAATGTATTACGCCATATATGTGCTTATAAGATTCATTTCTTTTTAATAATTCATCCCTCAGTTTTTGAGCAAATCTTTTCCATTCAACAAAGAATTTTTTGCCTTTATTAGGGTTTTCCTCGAAAAATTGGTCTGAATAATATTTTGTGACTTCACATCCAACGTTTAAATTACTTGGAAATTTGATGATTAAATCGGGTTTCTCTGATTCTATGATGTCGATGTATTCTATTTGTAATCTAAGGAGAAAATTCTTTACTATTTCTTTCTCTTCTTCTTTCTTTGGTTCTTGGTCTTTGAGGAATATTTTAGATGCATAATCATCTTTATATTTCTTTTCCATTAGATCCACTCATCATAGCATCGTTTAACATTTTTAAAATAAATAGTTCGCTTTAAGAATTCTTTTGGGTTTTCTTTATTTTAGAATTCGCATTTTATTTGGGTTCATCCTTTTTCAAAGGATGAGCGGACCCGCCGGGATTTGAACC
>JASEJD010000050.1 GCA_030016715.1 Methanobacteriaceae archaeon
CAACTGTGGTAAACTTTGGGCATGCCAAAAGCCCGAGATTACCATTTGAACGAACAAGATTTGCAGGCAGTTGAAGCAGCCATTCGCCATGACAAGCGACCTGAAGTTCGGCAAAGATGCACCGCCATCCGTCTCCTTCATCTGGGATACAAGCCGGAACAAGTTGCCAAAATGCAAGCAGTCAGTAAGCCCACGATATACAGTTGGATTGACCGCTGGCGTGAAGGTGGGGTCGAAGGTCTGGTCAACAAGCCACGGAGTGGACGACCGCCCAAGGCGGATGATGAATACAGCTTGGCATTGATGGAAGCGATGGATAAGGAGCCGAAAACGTTTGGGTACGAGTTCAGCGTGTGGACCATCGATCGCTTACGAGCCCATCTGGAAAAGGAAACCGGTGTCAGCTTGAGCAAAAGCCGTTTCCAGGCGCTGCTGAAACGCAAAGGATACCGATACCGCCGGCCGAAGTATGATTTGGGCCATCTGCAGGACAAGGAAGCCAAGGCCAACGCGGCAGAACTGCTCGAAGAGTTGAAAAAAAAGTCGTCGGAGACGATTTCGAGCTCGTCTTTGTGGACGAAACGACCCTGACCTTGGATCCGCCGCTGCGAGCCTGCTGGATGAAGGTCGGAAAGCAGACCCGCATTCCGGCCACCCGGCCTGGCAAAAAGCAAAAGCAGCACATCTTTGGTGGCTACAACTGGCTGCAAGATACGATTGCTTGGACGGTAGCACAGACCAAGAACAGCGCCAGCTTCATTACCTTTCTGGAGCATCTGCTGGTTGAGTGTTACCCAACCGGTCGAGTGGTGTTGGTGATGGACAATGCTTCTTACCATAAGAGCGCTTCTGCACTAGCTGCCTTGAGCCTGTTTGAACATCGTGTGATGGTGATCTGGCTTCCTACCTACTGTTCGGATCTCAATCCGATTGAACGCTTCTGGCGTTTTTTGAAAGACCTGGCTTGTGCCAACAAGCTTGAAGACCATCTTGTAGAAGTCGTGAAAGCCGCCGAGAAGATCTTATGTTGTCAGAACGACCCTGAA